>DASTIW010000010.1:0-68632 GCA_035717205.1 Propionibacteriaceae bacterium
CCCTTGAGGACCAGGACGGAGACCACACCATCAACCATCGGGGAGGCCGAGACCCCCACCGAGTTCAGAAAGGAGAGTTGATCATGACGGCTGACGATCGCTTGTGGTCGGTGCACGAGGTTGCACGCTACCTAGGGGTCCCGGTGGGGACGCTCTATCAGTGGCGGTGCGCGGGGCGGGGGCCGAAGTCTGGCCGGGCGGGCCGGCACCTGCGTTACCGACCCGAGGATGTGCGGGCTTGGTTCGTTGCTCAGACGGCGAAGGACGTGGCCTGATGCCGGCGCGGCGGCTGGAGGTTGGTGAGCACGGCTCGGTCACGTATCAGGCGCGGGGTGGTCGGGTGACGGCTTCGATGTACTACCGGAACGGCCAGGGCCAGCGGCGTCGTATCGAGGCCACTGCTGACTCCAAGACCGCGGCGCACCGTGAGGCGAAGAAGGCCCTGGAGCGGGCGATGGCGGCGTCTGGGGGAGTGGCGTACTCGGCTCGGACCACCTTCCGAGATGTGTCGGTCGAGTGGTTTGCGCGGTTCCAGCAGCTGGTTGCTGCCGGACGGCGCTCACCAGGCTCTGCCGCTTTGTACCGGGCGACGCTCGACCGGCATGTGTTGCCGGCTATCGGCGGGCTTCGGCTGTCGGAGTTGACGCCGGCCAGGATTGATGCGTTCTTGCACGGCTTGTTGCGCGAGAAGGGCCATGGGACGGCGAAGGTCAGCCGGTCGGTGGTGTCAGGGGTGTGCGGGCTGGCGGTGCGCCGGGACGGGCTGCGTTCCAACCCGGTGCGCGATGTCGGAGACTTGGAGCGCGGTGATCGTGACGGCGCTAGAGCTCTCACATCGGAGGAGTGTCGGCACTGGCTGGCGGTGCTCGACGCTGACCCGTACGCAGTGCGGAAGGATCTGCCGGACCTGGTGCGGTTTCTGCTGGGGACTGGCGTGCGGATTGGCGAGGCCATCGGGGTCACCTGGGACGACGTTGATCTGGATCGGCGGTTGGTGCACGTCCGGCGCACCATTGTCCGGGTCAAGGGTGTGGGCCTGGTGGCGAAGCCGACGAAGAGTCGAGCCGGTCTGCGGGTGTTGCGTCTGCCTGAGTGGCTGGTCGAGGTTCTGGCGCGGCGGCGGCCGACGAGTGGTGGTCCCGTGCCGGTGTTCCCCGACGCCGCCGGCGGTTACCGGGACCGGAACAACGTCGAACGGGACTTCCGAGAAGTGCGGAAGGGGACTCCGTTTGAGTGGGTGGTGCCGCACACCTACCGCAAGACCGTTGCGACATTCCTTGATCACGGTGGCTTGAGCGCGCGGGTGGTGGCTGACCAGCTGGGCCACGCTCGGATCTCCATGACCCAGGATGTCTACATGGGACGGCAGGTCGTACATCCCGCGGCGGCCTCGACGCTGGAGGGCCTGGCGACCTGGGACGGAGCGGATGCTAACCGCGTTGTAACCGTGGGGCGCCGCATCGTGGGGGCAGACGGATCGGATACTGTGCGCTCACTAGGAGCGTTGGTGCGCCGCGAGGGAATCGAACCCCCAACCCGCTGATTAAGAGTCAGCTGCTCTGCCTATTGAGCTAGCGGCGCGCGAGGAGAAACACTAGCAAACGCAACGGCGCCCGGGGAAATTGGCGCGAGTCATCGCGCGGTCTCCAGCAGCGCCATCGCCGCGCTGTGGCCACCGAGGCCGCTCACGGCCCCGCCGCGGGTTGACCCTGAGCCGCAGAGCAGGATCCGTGGATGCGCCGTGGCGACCCCCCAACGCTCGGCCGGGGTAGACACTGCCGCATCATCGGATAGCCACGGCCATTCCAAGTCACCGTGGAAGATATGCCCGCCAGGCATGTTGACGGCAGCTTCGAGGTCGAGCGGCGTCATCACCTCAACGCAGGGGTTGCCAGCGCCGTCGGCCAACAGACAGCTCTCGAGCGGCTCGGACAGCACCTGCTCGAAGCTGTGAACCGCAGCGCGCCACACTTCCCGGCGCGCAGTCGCAGGCTCGGCGGTGAACAGCCGTGCTGGCGTATGGAGGCCAAACACCGTCAGCGTATGACAGCCCTGCTGCCGCAGGGCGGGGCTGAGAATGGTCGGGTCGGTCAAGGTATGGCAGTAGACCTCACATGGGAGTGGGTCGGGGATGCGGCCGGACTGCGCCTCGGCGTACGCCTGCCGCAGCCGTCGGTAGCCCTCGCCGAGATGCAGCGTGCCGGCGAAGGCGACCTCCGGATCGATGCCTGACCGCAGCTTCGGCAGCCGTCGGACCACCAGGTTGATCTTGGTCTGGCTTCCCTCCGGCCGGGGAGCCGCTGCGCCAGTGAGGTCGGCCAGCACAGCGGGCGCGCAGTTCACCAGGACGTACGGCGCCCGAAACTGCGTACCATCGGCCACACTCACGGTGACCCCGCCGCCGTCGGCCATGATGGCGGTCACCTCGGTGCCGGCTCGCAGTCTGGCCCCAGCCTTGCATGCCGCGCGCTCCAGCGCAGCGGCGACGACTCCCATGCCCCCAACCGGCACCTTCCACTCGCCGGTGCCATTCCCGATCACGTGGTACAGGAAGCACCGATTCTGCCGCAGGCCGGGATCCCGGGCCTCGGCAAAGGTCCCGATCAGCGCGTCGGTCAGCACGACTCCCCGAAGCGTGTCGTCGGGCAGGCTGGCCTCCACCCACTCCCCGAGCGGCCGTTGGGTGAGCGCACGCCAAAGCTCGTCGCCAACACCGGCACGGATTTCGGCAGCACGAGGCAGCGGACGCAGCAACGTGGGTGCGACTGCTCTCGCAAGCTTTTCGAGCTGCGCATGGAATCCACGCCACGACTCGTACGCGACGCCACTGCCGGTCATCGCGGCGAACGACCTGCGAGTTGCCTCGCCCTCGCGGCATCCGATCAAGAGACCGCCGTCGTCAACTGGCGTATACGACGCGACCGCCCTGGACCGCAGCTCCAACTGAAGACCAAGATCATCAATGAGCTGGTGCGGCATCAGCGACACCAGATACGCGTACCTGGATAGCCGCGCCTGCACCCCGTCAAACAGTCGTGCACTTGCCACTGCACCGCCGAAGACGCGGTTGGTCTCCAGCACGAGTACGCGCAGGCCGGTCCGGGCCAGCAGCGCCGCAGCCACCAAACCGTTGTGACCACCGCCGACGATGATCACATCGGCATGATCATCAGGCATCCCCATGCCGGGTCAGCGGGCCGACTTACGGACGGCTGCCAATCGCTGGCGACGCAGTTCCTCAACCTCCGGCCTGATCAACGGTGGCAGGGCCCGACCGAGCGCGAGCTCGAGCACATGATCAGCCAATGCCGGATTGCGTGCCAACACCGGGCCGTGGGGATAGGTACCGATCACCGTACCGGCGACCGCTCCTTCCGTTCCGTCGTTGCAGTTACCGACGCCGATCTCCACGCGAGCCAACGGCACAGCGTCAGGGCCCAGCGTGGTGTACCCCCCGTGGTTCTCGAAGCCGCTGATCCACTGGTCGTCGTCGTTCACACCGTCCCACCGGCTGAGGATTTCGCCGACAGCACGCACCGGCCCGCGGGTGGTGGTGACGTCCAGCAGGCCGAGGCCCTCGATCACCTCTTCCTTGTCACCAACGGTGAAGCTCTTGCCGACTATCTGGTAACCGGCGCAGACGGCGAAAACCGCAGCGCCTCGGTCAACGGCCCGACGCAGCCCCCCGTCGATCTGAAGCGCGCGCACAGCCGAGATCTGGGCAGCATCCTCACCACCGCCGAGGAGGTAGACCGTCCCCGTGTCGGGCAGCGGGTCGCCAGGCTCAACCACGGTCAGTACCGGGTCGTACCCCCGCCACGCCAGACGCTTCATCAGCACGGTGGCGTTGCCGCGGTCGCCGTAGATTCCCAGCAGGGACTGGTAGACGAGCACGATTTCCACCCGCTCACCCGCTGCCCCTGGACCGGGCGCCCCGGATCGGTCAAGGCTCGACATGGTCAGACGCCCCCCATCTTTCGCAGCCGCTGGAACGGTGTGTACGTGGCGATCACGTCAACGGGTTCGCGATGCCCGGCCAGCGCAGCCGCCAAATCAGGAATGCAGCGGTAGTCCACGTCGGCGTGGGACAACCGGACGGCGAGATCCTGCGCCCTCGGACCGGTGGCCACCACGGTTCGACCGGCCAACTGCTCGTACTCGACGTCCCACAGCCAGGAGACGTCCCTGCCGTCCGCCGCTGCCGAGTCGATCGCGAGCACGACGGTCGACGTCTGCGCCAGTGGCAGCGCCTCGGCCCAGCCGGCCGGGTTCTTCGCAAGCAGCAGCCGCGCGGTTGTCTGCCCAAAGTGCGCAGTGGCGAAACGACCCGCTGGTGCGCTCACCGTACGCATGCCGGTGAGCGCGGTGGCGGGATCAACTCCCAGCAAGACGGCAGCCGCTAGCGCGCACGCTGCGTTGCTGACATTGAAGGCGCCGGGGACGTTCAGCTGGGGATCCCAGACCCGCTGCTGGGAGTCGATAATGCTGCCGTCCCGGACCTCGTAGTCGCCGGTCGGCTGCGCCAGCGGGCACCCCGTGCAGTACCAGTGGCCGCCGTGGCCGCCGGTCGCAGTGGGCTGCTCATGGACCAGGCTCGACCCGCAGCTCGGGCACAGCGACGCATCCTGGGTCCAGGTGGTTGCCGTGTTGACCCAGACGACCTCTTTGGCGGTCTCAGCCGCCCAAACGATCAGCGGCTCGTCGGCGTTTGCGACGACGATGGGACCGTCGGGCCCAGCCGCCGCTAGCGCGTTGCGCCAGCTCCGTCCGAGGGCCTTGATCTCGTGGTGCCG
Organism: Propionibacteriaceae bacterium; assembly: GCA_035717205.1. Lineage (GTDB taxonomy): Bacteria > Actinomycetota > Actinomycetes > Propionibacteriales > Propionibacteriaceae > Microlunatus. The sequence goes on from DASTIW010000010.1 coordinate 4,794, forward strand.
GTCCAGTTGGTCCCGGCTGAAGTTCAGCAGCGCCAGCACTTCGGGCCGGCCGAGCCGGATCACGTCCGCCACCACACGTTCATCGGTCTCCAGGATCGCGATGTCGGCGTTCGGCTTCTCTGAGAGTGCTGAGGCGATGCCATGGTGCAGGTTCGCCCCGTCAGCGTTGTGAACCAGTCGGTCCGCCTCCTCACCAAGCGAGCCCCGAACGGCGGCCGCCAGAAAATGGGTCGTGGTGGTCTTGCCGTTGGTCCCCGACACCATCGCGACCCGCTTGCCCGCCAACAGCTTGCTCAGCGCGCCCGGGTCCACGGTCATCATCACCCTGCCCTTGATGGAGGCCCCGCTGCCCCGGCCCGCCATCCGGGAAGCTGTGGCGGCCAAGCTGCCGGCGATGGTGGCCGCCGTCAGCCGGGCGCGTCCCAGCCACCGGCCGGCAGGCCTGGTGCGGTCGGCCGTCGAAGACTGGCGGGAGTGCGGCTGGGGATACGACATGGTGGCTATTGTCGCTCATCAGTCAGCAGCGTTCCGCTGGACCGTGGTAGCGAGTGGGGTCTCCCCGTTTCTCACCTCAAGGCGCGGCTACCGCGAAATGCAAGGTTGGTGGTTGACGAGTCTGCCGCCTGAGCCGTCCCGTTAACCGCGGAGGTTGTCTGCGCGAAGGTCAGGGTCGCGTGAGCCACGGCATCGGCCATCTGCTCGAGGACTACCTTGTTGATGTTGCTGACGGTGTCACAGGCGGCGTGGTAGCAGGGGTCGTACGGCTGCCCCGCTGTCCCGCCGAAGATGGCGGCCTCGCTCGCAGTCTTGATCCCCTCGGCCCCGGTGAACAGACCCCCGGCAGGAATGCCGTTCTCGATGAAGCCGAAGTAGTCCGACCGGCCGTCGAACTCCGTCGGCGCGGTGCGCAGGCCCTGCGAGGCGAAGTAGTCGAGGAAGATCTGCTCGGCTCGTGCGGAGCCGTTGGGCCCGGCTGCGCCGAACGATGAGCCGTCGCCGTCGTAGACGAAACGGACCGGGTTCGGTGAGGCCACCATGTCGAAGTTGAGGTTGACCGCATGCTGCTTGATCTGTGCCGACGTCAGCTGGGATACGTAGAAGTCCGATCCGATCAGGCCGTCTTCCTCGCCTCCCCAAAAGGCGAATCGCACGCGGTTGACTGGGGCGATGCCCTTCCTGGCGAGCTGAATGGCGGTCTCCAAGACGGTGCCGCTGCCGCTGCCGTTGTCATTGATACCCGGACCTTCCGACACCGAGTCCAGGTGCGAACCGACGATGACAGTACGGTCCGCGCGGCCAGCGGTATCGGCAAGGATGTTGAAGGTGTCGATCGTCTTGAGGGTGGCATCGACCGCGAGCCTCATCCTCAGACCCGTAACACCGGCCAGTCGGGAGCCGATCGCAAAAGTGGTGCTGACCGCCGGGACTGCTGCCTGCGGGGGGTCGAGGGTTCCAGCGAAGAGTCCGAAGCGGTCATCGCCCGGCACGTCGTTGCCTTGGTTGAACACGATCACGCCGACTGCTCCGGCCGCGGCAGCGTTGTCCACCTTGAGCCGGAAGGTGCACGTCCCGCGCTGGATCAAGGCGATGCTGCCGGCCGCGAAGCCGGCGAAGTCTGCTGCTTCACAACCGCTGGTGGAGGCGCGGTCTCCGGCGAGGTTGATGTCCACCGCGCGAACCGGCGCCGTCGTGTCTCCCGACCCTGAATAGGACATAGTGAAGAAGTCGGTCTCGTTGACGAAGCTCACGGCTTCAGGCGCGGTTTCGGTGAGGGTCGCGCTGCTCACCAGGAACTGGTCGTAGCTGAAACGCTGCCGGACCGGCGCATATCCCGCTGCGGTCAACTGCTGTTCGATGTAGGTTGCCGAGGCCTCATATCCGGGCGTCCCGGCGGCACGGTTACCGCCGTTGAGGTCAGCAGCTGATTGCAGTGCTTTGAGATGGCTCTGAATGCTCTTGGCGGTGACTGCAGTGCGCAACGCACCAGTATCGGAGCCGTTGTCGGCCTGAGCCGCCGACGACTGGCTGAGCGCCATCAATGTCGCAGCCGCGATAACAGGCAGGCGCCGTTTCCTGCGATTCTTCATGGATCCCCCCATATGCGAAGAAATATGACCCGGTCGCAACAACTTTCAAGCTGCGCCGCGTACGGAACGTACCGCAGCAACTCGCCAATGGGAAGACCTTGGTCTCGACCGCAGAGTCTGGTTGCCCTCGGCAGTGCGTTGATATTTCCGCCCGACCGGTGCCTTTGAACGCCCTGGAGCAGTTCGCCGTGCAGGTCGGGCGGATATATCAGCGGATCCGTCGTCGACGACTGATGGATCTACGCTGTCACGCGTCTCTTGCCGGCATGGGAGAATGCTGAACGTGGTGGGACCGACACAGGCCAGCATCAGAGACGTGGCCGAACGGGCCGAGGTTGCGCTTGGCACGGTCTCGAACGTGCTCAACCGCCCGGAGAAGGTGGCAGAAGCGACCCGCGCCCGCGTGCTGGCGGCAATCGAGGAACTCGGTTTCGTCCGCAATGATGCGGCCCGTCAACTCAAGGCGGGAAAGAGCCGTTCCATCGGTTTCATCCTGCTCGATGTCCGGAACCCGTTCTTCACCGACGTTGCCCGTGGCGCCGAACAGCAGGCAGCCAAGCACGGGCTGTCAGTGTTGCTTGCCAATAGTGACGACACCGCCGAACGAGAGGCGAAGTATCTCGACCTGTTTGAGCAGCAGCGGGTCCAAGGCCTCCTGGTATCCCCTATCGGGAATGTCTTCGAGCGCCTGGAACGGCTACGAGGCCACGGCATTGTCACCGTCCTAGTCGATCGGGTGGCCGAAGGACGCCCCTTTTCGTCGGTGTCGGTGGACGATGTCGCTGGTGGCTATCTGGCCGTGTCGCACCTTATTGAGCAGGGCTGCCGTCGGATTGCATTCGTTGGCGGACCGCTCAGCATTAAGCAGATCGCCGACCGGCTGCACGGTGCCAACAAAGCATCCGCAGAGCACGCCGAGGTGCAGTTGGAGGTCCTTCTTCAAGAGGGCCTGGCCGTCGAGCACGGACGTTCGGCGGGCGCAACAATTCTGAGGCGATCGAAAGCGCAGCGGCCCGACGGTGTGTTCTGTGCCAACGACCTGATGGCGGTCGGGATGCTGCAGTCCCTGACGATGCTGGCTCGGCTCGACGTCCCAGGCGACATCGCGCTGGTGGGCTACGACGATATCGACTTCGCCAGCGCAACGGTGGTGCCGCTGACCTCGGTCAGGCAGCCGTCGATGCTCATCGGCCAGACGGGAGTCGATCTTCTGCTGGAACAGATCGATGCCGGGACAGGGAACGGCGCTCCGCGCGAGGTGGTCTTCCAACCCGAGCTGGTGGTCCGTGCCTCCAGCCGGCGACGCGCTTGAGTCGCATCCGCCACTACAGGAAGTTCCCACCCGGCCGGCGCAGGCTGGACTCAAAGAAGGAGGGGCCCACCGCGCTGGCGGTGAGCCCCTTTTCGATTCATCGCACCGTCACCTCTCGGCTGATCGGGTGCGCACCGTTATGCCCCGGTGGTGAAGCTCCAGCTGTTGGTGCCGAGAACGTTGCCGGCGATGTCGCGGATCTTCGTTGCGCCACCGGTCAGCGTTGCCGTGTACTTCGTCCGAGCTGCCAGCGTCACGCCCGGGTTGAGGGTGGCAACACGGGTAGTCCCGTTGTAGCTGACGACACCGGTCACAGCGACGCCCGTCGTGGCGTTCTTCAGGGTGAAGGTTGATGAGCTGACGCCCGTCACGGCTTCGCTGAAGGTCGCGCTCACATTGGTTGTGCGGCTGACGGCGGTTGCATTGATCGCAGGTGTCCTTGCCGTTACCCGCGGCGCTACACCGGCCATGAAGGTCCAGGTCTTCGTCGCCAGCGGGCGGTTGGATCCATCCCGAATGGCCGTCGTGCCACCGATCAGAGTAGCGGTGTACTTGCGGTTTGCCACTAGGTTCGCCGTCGGGTTGAACGTTGCCTGGCGAGCAGTGGAGCTGTAGCTGACCGCGCCTCCGACCCTGGTTCCAGCAGCGGTGTCCACCAGCCTGAACGTGTTTGTACTGACCCCAGTCACTCCTACGCTGAACGTACCGGTGACGTTGGCCGCAACGCTGACACCGGTCGCATTGCTCAAGGGGAAGGTGGCGGTGACGACCGGACCGATGGTGTAGTTGAAGGTGGCGACGGCGCCCAGGTTGCCCGCCGGGTCGATGACACGCGCCTTGATCGTTTGAGTCGAGCTGACTGCAATCTGGCCGGTCGCCAGAGTGCTTGTCGCCGTGGGTGCGGCAACCGTGGCGCTGCCAATCGTGTAGCGAATCCTGCTCTGGGTCTCGGCGGCCGGCTTAACCAAAGTGACGAACTGGGTCGTGGAGTAGACCCCAGCCGCCGGAGTAGCCGTTGGGGCAGCCGGAGCCACGGTGTCCTTCAGCATGGTCCTGCGCGTACCGGCAACCGTGCCGGCACCACTCGCGAAACTCGAGTCGATGTTGATGGTGCCGTCGGGCAGTGTGGCCAGCTCGGCCTTGGTCACCGGAAGTGTCCAGGTCTTCGTGCCGGTCGCGTTGGTCGAGAGCGTCGCAGCCTTCGCGGCCAGCGCGCCGACAGTGACGCTCACCCCCGTCACGCCCTCGCGGGCGGTGCCCGACAACGTGATGTTGCCGCTTGTAACGTTCACCGGGTTCAGGTATCCGGAGACGACGGCATTCGGCTCAGCGGAGGAGACCGGCTCACAGCCCGGACCAACACCGCCCGGTTCGCCAAGCTCGGCGATCGTGGTCTCAGTAATGTTGTCGACCACTGCTCTCCAGGCCGCCTCGTTGACCGCAATATCTCGCTGCTCGTCAGCTGTCAGACCCTCAGCAGACGTACCGGCGGGCACGACGTAGGTCGCCTTCCACGTACCGACCCCCGTCGACACCACAGGCAACGGGCCGCGTCGGAATCTCGGCTCCGGCTTGTCTCGCCGGAACTCAACGGCCGCGTCGGTTGTTCCGGTGCCTTGCACCACCACATTGTTGTTGGCGTCCAAAGCGGGCCCGCCACTGAAGTCGACATCGGCAACAGTCGCCGTATCGACCCCACGACCCGTGGTAACCCGAATCAGATCGCCACCCACGATGTCGGGCGTTACACCGGTCCAGCAATCACCCGGCTGAACCGCTCCCGCCGGGCCGTGGTTGACTTCCAGTCCGGGGCCGTCCGGAGTATCCACGGCAGGACCGGAGGTGGTTCCAACAATGACGCCATTGCGCAGCACCTCAATCGTCAGCTGCTCGCCAAGGTTGTATCCCGACACGCCGACCATGTCGCGGTTCGGGAAGGTGGTGATGTTGGACCCGACAGTCACCGCCGCCGTCGCCGGCTGCGCCAGCGTCAGTATCGGAAGTGCAACGCTGGCTGCGACCAGCGTGCCCGTGGTTGCTGACGCGACAGCCCGGAACGGCCTGCCCCATCGGGCACGGGACTCCAGGCTCGGGTGCGATTGATCTGGCACTTGGCCTCGGTCGGCGCCACGCGGGCGCGGTGAAACAGACATCTATGTCCCCCCTAAAGAAACGGGTCCCCATCGGCCGGGGACCTCATGTCGTCGTGAACGGCTTCACGACCAGTTCCATCGTGGAGGGATATGGAGGTCCGCTGAAACCCCATTATGGGGGGGCAGGGGCCCCCAAGGTTGGGGATTGTCCGCTCCCCGCGACTCGATGCTCAGCTCGGCGGGTTAACGTCCACGCCAGCGCACGTAACACGAAGACTATCTATAGTGGGGATATCTTTTCAATCCCGACCGAGAGCCGGTCCAGCAGCCGGGCGGCGTCGCTGCTCAACCAGCGCCGACCGAGACAAGCTTTTGGTCCGGCCACACGGTGCCACCGGCCGCGACGGTTCGAATCGCCTTCACCAGCAGGTGCGGATCACGGCCCTTGAGCATGCATCCGACGGCCCCGGCGTCGGCGGCGTCTTCGATGGTGGTGCGCTTGATCGCCGCGGTGAGGATGAGCACGCGGACCGACGGGCGCTGGAGCCTCAAAGACGACGTGCTGCTGATGCCATCCAGCACGGGCATGTGAACGTCCATCAGGACGACGTCGGGACTCACCGCAGCGACCATGGCCGACACCTCGGAACCGTCGGCGCACTCCCCCACCACCTCGACGCCTTCAGCCTGCGCCAAGACGCTGGCCAGGGTGGCGCGGACGAAGGAGTGGTCATCGACTATCAGAACTTTAATCACGGTGAAGCCCCTATGCTCGGTATCAGGATCAACGATCCCGGATACCACGCGCTACCGCGATCCCCAACAAGGGCATTCTCAACCCCCCACAATTGGGGGCCGCGCCAGCACCCCGGGACAGGCAAAAGAAAACTGGCGCAGCCGCCATAGCGACTGCGCCAGCTCCCAGAAAAGCCAGACTTGGGGCTGCTACTTCACGCCGCCTGCTGTCAAACCGGCGACGATACGCCGCTGGAATATCAGCACCGCGATCAGCAACGGCACCGTCACCACCACACCTGCGGCCATAATCGAACCGTACGGAGTGTCGAAACCGGTCGTACCCGTGAACTTGCTGATAGCCACAGTCGCCGTCTGACGTTCCGGCGACTGCAGGAATGTCAATGCGACCAGATACTCGTTCCATGCACCGATGAACACAATGATCGCCGTCGTGAACACACCCGGAGCAGCCAGCGGCAGAATGATTTTTCGGAAGGCAACTCCAGGCGTGCAGCCATCAACCATGGCTGCCTGCTCAAGCTCAACCGGCAACTGTCGGAAGAACGCGGTCAGGTTCCAGACGGCCAGCGGGAGGCCGAAGCTCAACCCTGGCACGATCACCGCTTGATAGCTGTTGATCCAGTACGGGAACCATTCAAACGGCGCTGAGGACGAGAACATCTTCAACAGCGGTGGGATCAAGATAATCAACGGGAACATGGAACAGGCCATGATCAGCCAGAGCACGAATCCCTTGCCGCGGAACTGCAGGCGGGCCAGTGCGTACGCGGCGACGATTCCGAACAGCAATGTCAAAAGCGTGGTCACGCCGGAGATGATCAGCGAGTTGACCAGTGAGCGGCCGAAGTTGTTCTGGCCCGAGAACACGCCCTTGAAGTTCTCGATCGATGCCGGGCTCGGGATGAACTCCGTGCTGCGGCCTTCAGTCGGCAGCCGCAGAGAAGAGACGATCATCCAGTAGAAGGGAATGATGCAGTAGAGCACGATCAGGCCCATGCCCACGTACGACGCGATCATGCCGATTTGGGTCTTGGCGCTGCGCTTGGGCTTCGCCAGCCGCGCAACCTCCTCCTGAGTCAAATGCGACTCAGTAGGCGCCGGAGCTGTGGTCGCCATCAGTGGTTGCCTCCCATCCCGATCAGGGCCGACGCGTCCTGCTGCACTTCGTCGGTGTTCCTCTTTCCACGCTTCTTCTTCTTACGCTTCGGTGCAGCGTCACCGATGACGTCGGCGCCGAGGACCTTGACGAAGACGAACGCCACCAGCAGCACGTAGGCAAACAGAATGATGGCGTAAGCCGCGGCTGGGCCATATCGGTTCTGTGTTGCCTCCTGGTAGGCAAAGATGGAGAGCGTCTCCACCCGATACTTACCAGGGCCGATCATGCCGTACGGCAAATCGAACATGCGCAAGGTGTCAAGCGTGCGGAACAGAACCGCAACCACCAGTGTCGGCTTGACCATCGGCAGAGTTATTCGGACGAACTGCTGCCACGCTGTGGCACCGTCCACCTTGGCGGCCTCGTAAACCTCAGCCGGGATGGTCTGCAAACCCGCCAAGGTAAGCAAGGCGATAAACGGCGCAGTCTTCCAGACATCAGCTATGACGATTGCCCAGAACGAGGATCCCTTGTCGGCAAGCCAGAGGATCTGCGTACCGATGATTCGGTTCATCACGCCGGCCTCGTCAAAGATGAGCTTCCACATGAGGGCCGACACGATGGTCGGGATTGCCCAAGGTACGAGAATTCCTGCCCGTACCAGACCACGACCGCGGAACGCCTTGGCCATGATCAATGCCATTGCGACACCGAGAATGGTCTCGAGCAGCACACAGACAATCGTGATGAACGTGGTGTTCAGGAACGCGTTCCAGAAGCGGCCAATGTTGCCGTAGGAGCCCGTCACCTTGTCCTGCGAGGCGAAAATGTCTGAGAAGTTCTTCAGCCCCGAGAATGACTCGCCGCCGGCAACCAGACCCGTTGTGGGGTCCACGCCGGAGTTGGTCGTGAAGAAGGACTCCCTGATCGACAGCAGCACCGGGATGCCAGCGACCACGATGATGACGAACAGCGTCGGCGCAAGCAGTATCCATGCCAGCCGGCCCTGTCCGTCGCTGAGGGCGTTCTTCTTGTGCTTGTGCCCGTCATCCGCGACGGCCGACGATTTCTTCACAGCTGTTGCTGTGGCCATGCGCCGTACCTCCTCTCCTTGGAGATTCCAGCGCAGGAGCGCTGCGCTGGAATCCCACAATGGTCCTTCGCTTCTTACTTGGTCAAGGACTCCAGCTTGGTCTGGAGGTCTGCCAGTGCAGCGTCAGGGGCGGTCTGACCCTGCAGGGCGCCGTAGGCAGCATCCTGGATGGCCAGGGTGACGTCACCGTACTTGACGACCTTCGGGCGAGGCTTAGCCGACTCGATGGTCTTCTTGAGGGTCGGGTAGAACGGGAACTTCTTCAAGATGTCCGGGTCGCTGTACAGCTCAGTGTTCGCCGGCGCGTTGGAGGTCGCCAGGGTGTTCGACTTCTGGATCTCCGGCGACGACATGAACTTCAGGAAGTCCGCAGCCGAGCCCTTGTTCTCCGCGTTCTTGGCGATGGCGAAGTTGTGACCGCCCAGGCTGGAGACGCCAGGACCGCTCAAGCCTGGAAGGGGCGTGACGTCGTACTTACCGACGATCTTGGAGGAACCGTCAGTCTTCGCCGCGAGGTTGTACACGTACGACCAGTTGCGGTGGAAGATCAGCGTGCCGTTCTGGAACGCTGTCCGGCCCTGCTCCTCCTGCCAGGTGATGGCACCCTTCGGGATCATCCCGTTCTTGAAGCCGTCCGCCAGGAAGGCCAGACCCTTGGCGGCCTCTGGGGTGTTGACGTTGGGCTTGCCCTCGTCGTCGGTGATCACGCCACCAGCACCGTTGATGGCCTCGGCCACGTTCACCGTCAGGCCCTCGTACTTCTGGTACTGACCGGCGAAGCACTCCAGCTTGGAGTCCTTCTCGCCTGCCTGAATCTTGTCGCAGGCAGCCTTCATCTCATCCCACGTCTTCGGCGGCTGCAGGTTGTACTTGCTCAGCAGGTCCTTGCGGTAGTAGAGCAAACCACCGTCGGAGGAGTTCGGGTACGCGTACAGCTTGCCGAAGTAGGTGGCGCTGTCCACGGTCGCGGGAAGGAAGTCCTTGGTGGGGAACTGATCCTCAGGCAGGGCTTCGACGTAGCCGTTGGCCGCGAACTCACCGGTCCACACCACATCCACGCTGAGGACGGCCATCGCCGGGTTCTTGATCTGGGTGTTCTGGATCATCTGCTGACGCTGAGCGTCGGCGTTGTCAGGCAGCTCGTGGAACGTGACCTTGCCGTCAGGGTGCTCCTTGTTGAACTGGGCAATCAGGTTCTTGAGGTTCCCCGACGTGTCCTTACCGCCCCAGTACTCGATGGGCCCCTTCTTGCTGAAGTCCGCGGTGGCGCCCTCAGACGCACCCGCCCCGGCGTTGCCGCCGCTGTCGCTGCCGCCGCCCCCGCAGGCCGCAGCCGCAAGTAGCGCTGTCAAGGTTGCCGCAGTGAATACCACGCGGCGAACTGGACGAACGAAAGTCATACATTCCTCACTTCTTGGTCCGGGGCCGCCGTTTCTGGGGGCCACCACGTCACACTAGATGCCACTAAGCACAACCTGCCACATTTTGTGGCTGCTCGGTCAGATTCGTTATAGACCGCAGATGCAGAACTTCGTTACGAAGTGGCGGACTGATCTAGCGGACTCCAACGCCGACTGCAGAGTACTCAAGTTCCTTCCGCAGCCCTCACCGGGGCAGGAGAGTGCGATCGGGGTAGCTGTGGACGTGCGTCCCCGGTTCGTACTCAGAGATACAGCCCTGTTTGACCATCGGAGAGTCGCTCGGCGGCGACCGCGTGCAGATCCCGTTCACGAAGCAGGATGTAGTCCTTGCCCCGTACCTCGACCTCGGCGCGGTCCTCCGGGTCGAACAGAACCCGATCCCCGATCTCGACGGTACGCACATTGGCACCGGCCGCGACGACATGCGCCCAGGCAAGCCGTCGGCCGATGGCCACGGTTGCCGGGATCACGATGCCGCCGCCGCTGCGGCGCTCGCCGCTCTCGCCCTCGGTGGAGACGAGCACCCGATCGTGCAACATCCTGATCGGCAACGGCTCAGTCTTCGACGCTGCCATCGGGCTACTTGTTCTTGCCGCGCGCCGCGATCAGCCGGATCAGGGCGAACACCAGCAGCACCACGCCCACCGCGCCGCCGACCGGCAGCAGACGGTCGGTCCGCCAGCGGCCTTGGGAATCCTTGAGCTGCGCTGTCACGCCGTGAAGCTTTCCGCCGCCGGTCTGAAGCTTTCCACTGGCGCCCTGCAGGGTGCCGCTCGCCTGGGAGCGAAGTCTTCCCCCGGCGTCGGTCAGCTTTCCGCTCGCGCCGGTCAGCTTGCGCCTGACATCGTTGATCCGGCTCTTGGCGTAGTCGACCTTGAGCGCGACGAACTGCTTCAGCCGCTCCGTCTGCCGCTGCTTGACCCTGCGAGGGTGCACCCGGTCGATGAAGGTCTCGATGTTGGACGTCAGCCGCGAGCGAGTCGCAGCCAGGTCCGACTCGATCTGCCTCGTGCTGCGCGCAGAGGTGGAAGACTTGGTGGCCACATGGACTCCTTGGGGCGTGTACGAGGCTGGCGATGCCGACAGCGTATTGCAGCGGCTTCCGCCATCACCTGCCCTCCCTCAGCCGGGACTGGCCGCGGGAGTGTCAGCACACCGGATTAGTCTTGCGGGCATGACATCGCGACTCGCTGCGGGCGACACCGCACCCGCATTCAGCCTGCCGGACGCCGACGGGTCGCTGGTGTCGCTGTCGGACTTCGCGGGCCAGCGGGTGATCGTCTACTTCTACCCAGCCGCGATGACCCCCGGATGCACCACTCAAGCGATCGACTTCACTGCGGCGATGGATGAGCTCGCGGCCGCGGATCTCCGCGTGCTGGGCATTTCACCGGACCCGGTGCCCAAACTTGCCGAGTTTCGCGCCCTCGAGTCGGTGGCCTTCCCGCTGCTCTCCGATCCCGAGAAAAGCACCCTGCTCGCCTACGGGGCCTACGGATCGAAGATGCTCTACGGAAAGCTGGTGGACGGAGTGATCCGTTCGACATTTGTTGTGGACGTCGACGACGCCGGAGTGGGGACGGTGACCGTGGCGCAGTACAACGTCAAGGCGTCCGGACATGTCGACAAGCTACGTCGCGATCTTGGTGTGTGAGCCGTACGATAAGCCCCGCGTCGCCGCGCGCGCCGGAGTGGTGGAATTGGTAGACACGCAGGATTTAGGTTCCTGTGCCTTCGGGTGTGAGGGTTCGAGTCCCTTCTCCGGCACCGTGTGAGAGCAGCAGCGGCCTGATCGGTCTCCGCTGCGAGCGCCGAACTCACCGGAGGGTGGAACGCCGCTGATAGCTGGAGAACGCGAAGCCGTCGTGCGGCTCGTAACCCGTCCGCGCCCACACCGCCGGGTCTATCCGCGGAAAGCTCACATCCCCTGCGGCATCGACGTCGACCTCGGTGACGTCCAGTCGGTCGGTCAGCTCCCAGGCAGCGCGGTAGATCTCGCCGCCCCCGACAACGAAGACGGGCCTGCCCGGTGCCATCCGCCCCGCCGCGGAGATGGCCTCCACCACCGAATGGGCCACGCTGACTCCGTCCCGGCTCCACGCCGGATCTCGAGTCACCACGATCGTCTGCCGGCCGGGCAGCGGGCGCCCGATGGAGTCGAAGGTACGGCGACCCATGATCAACAACTGCCCCATGGTGACGGACTTGAACCGGGCGAGGTCCTGCGGAATCCGCCACGGGATGTCGTTTCCCGCCCCGATGACCCCGTTACGGGCTACCGCGGCGATCGCCACCAGTTCAGCCATCTCGCCTGCTCAGACCGCGATCGGCGCTTTGATCCCGGGATGGGGTTCGTACGCCTCGAATGCGATGTCGCCCATCGTGAAGTCGTCGATCGAGGCGACGCTCGGGTTCAGGGCCAGCCTCGGCAGTGGTCGAGGCTCCCGGTCAAGCTGGCGCTTCGCCTGGGCGACATGATTGGAATAAAGGTGGGCGTCTCCCAGGGTGTGCACGAAGTCTCCGACCTCCAGGCCGCACACCTGGGCGATCATGTGCGTCAGCAGCGCATAGGAGGCGATGTTGAACGGCACTCCGAGAAAGATGTCGGCCGACCGCTGGTAGAGCTGGCAGGACAGCCGGCCCTCAGAGACGTAGAACTGGAACATGGTGTGGCAGGGCGGCAGCGCCATCGACTCCAGATCTGCGACGTTCCACGCGCTGACGATGTGGCGTCGCGAGTCGGGGTTGGTCCGGATGGAGTGGATGACCGCGGCGATCTGGTCGATGTGGGAGTCGTCTGGAGTCGGCCAGGAGCGCCACTGGTACCCATAGATGGGCCCCAGCTCGCCGTCCTCATCGGCCCACTCATCCCAGATGGTGACGCCCTGCTCCTGCAGCCAGCCGACGTTGGTGGCGCCCCGCAGGAACCACAGCAGCTCGGCGACGATCGAGCGCGTGTGCAGCTTCTTGGTGGTCAGCAGCGGGAAGCCTTCGGCGAGGTCGAAGCGCATCTGGTAGCCGAAGGTGCTCAAGGTGCCCGTGCCGGTCCGGTCTTGCTTCACCACCCCGGTGGTCAGGACATGGTCGAGCAGGTTGAGATAGGTCCTCATGCGGCGCCCCTTTGTCGTTCTAGCTCAGCAAGGAGTACGGGGACGATTGCCCGAACAGCCTGCCCACGGTGGCTGATCTGATCCTTCTCGGCAGCCGACAGCTCACCGTTGGTTCGGGCCTGTCCTGAAGCCACGAAGATCGGGTCGTAGCCGAATCCATTGTCCCCGCGACAGCCACAGATCAGCCGGCCGGCCATGATCCCGGTACGGACGTGCTCGGTGCCGTCGGGCAGCACCAGTGCGATGGCGCAGACAAACTGGGCGGTCCGGTCAGCGTCGGGTACGTCACTGAGCTGACGCAGCAACAGCTCGTTGTTCGCGCGATCGTCGGCGCCCGGACCCGACCAGCGGGCTGACCGGACGCCGGGCATCCCGTTGAGCACGTCGACCGCCAGTCCGGAGTCGTCGGCGAGCGCAGGGAGGCCAGTTGCCGCCGCGCAGGCACGTGCCTTCAGCAGCGCGTTCCCGGCAAAGGACCGCTCAGTCTCCTCGGGCTCGGGATAGGACGGCACATCTGCCAGTCCCAGCACCTGCACAGCCGGCTGGGAACCGCCACCGAGATCGGCCACCAGCCGACGCAGCTCGGCAAGCTTCTTGGCGTTCGTGGTGGCCAGGACGACCTGGGTGCTCACGCCGGCGCGAGCGCTTCCGCCTGCAACCTGGTCAAAGCGGCACAGCCCTCCGCGGCCAGGTCAAGCATCTGGTCCAGCGCCCGACGGTCGAAGGGCGCTCCCTCCGCGGTGCCCTGTACCTCGATGAAGTCACCGGTGCCGCTCATGACCACGTTCATGTCGGTGTCGGCGGCGCTGTCCTCGGTGTAGCACAGATCCAGCATGGGTGTACCGCCGACCACCCCGACCGAGACCGCGCTGACCGACCCGACCAGCGGGTCACCGACGAGAAGGTTGCGCTCCCCCAGCCAGTCGACCGCGTCGTGCAGCGCCAGGTAGGCACCGGTGATCGCCGCTGTCCGGGTGCCCCCGTCGGCCTGCAGCACATCGCAGTCGAGCACGATGGTGTTCTCGCCAAGCGCCTTGTAGTCGATGACGGCCCGTAGGCTGCGCCCGATCAGCCGGCTGATCTCATGGGTTCTGCCCCCGATCCGGCCCTTGACCGACTCGCGGTCGGTCCGCGTGTTGGTGGCGCGGGGCAGCATCGCGTACTCACTGGTCACCCACCCCAGGCCCGAGCCCTTCCGCCAGCGCGGCACACCGGGGGTGACACTTGCGGCGACCAGCACCCGGGTGGCACCGAACTCGACCAGCACGGATCCCTCCGCCTGCTCCAGCCACCCGCGGGTGAACCGTACGTCGCGAAGCTGGTCGACTCGGCGTCCGTCGGCTCTGTTGGTCATGGGTGCCACCTTATGCAGTGCCGCCACCCTGGCCTACGCATGCTCAGCCGATGGTCCAGCGCCCGCCCGCCTGCGCCAGCACGACGGGTCCGTCGAAGTGCGGGACCGCCTCCGACAACACCTGTTCGGCGTCGTGCCAAGGTGGGATGTGGGTCAACATCACGGCTCCGACCTCCGCCGCAGCACCGGCAGCGGCAGCCTGCGCCCCGGTCAGGTGCAAGCCGGGCGGGTTGGCCGTGCCCTCCAGGAACGCGGCCTCGGAGAGCAGCAGGTCGGCGCCCCGAGCCAGGTCCACCAACGCCTGACACGGTCCGGTGTCGCCGGAGAAGACCAGCGACCCGCCGTCGGGAACGCTGTGCTGCACCCGGATCGCGTACGCCTCCACCGGGTGGTCCACCCGAACCGTACGGACGAGGAACGGACCGATCTGCTGCTCCGCCGCCCAGTCGGTGTAGCGAAAATGGTTGCCGATCCCCGGGCCGGATTCGGTCAGCCCGCCGACGATCGTCGGCACCTCGTACGCACGCTGCAGCCGCTCCGCCGTGCCGGTAGGACCGTAGATCTCGGTGTGGTTCCACGGGCGCCCGGGCGAGTAACGCGCAGCCACATAGAAGGCGCAGGCGTCGAGGCAGTGGTCGGGGTGCAGATGGCTGATGCCGATGGCGTCCAGCTCGCGCGGGTCGAGGTAGCGGTACAGAGCGCCCAGCGCACCGGGTCCGATGTCGAGCAGCAACGAGAACGTCCGGCCCTGGTGCGGCGCCTGGATCAGATAGCTGGAGGCGACCGAGTCCGGACCCGGAACCGACCCACTGCACCCGACGACGATCAGATCCATCAGGCGAACTGCTCCACGCCTGCCACCAGGCCGCCCATCAGCCGGTGGCCGACGCCTTCGAAGTGGTCGGGGCTGCCCGTGGTCAAGAACCGGTGCCGCGCCTCCCGCGGCTGGTCATGGGTGAGGCCGAGCCGGGTCAGGGTGGCGTACACCTCGCGAGCACACTCGTCGGCACTGGAGACCAAGCTGACCTGCTCACCGAGCACGTAGGAGATGACGCCGGTCAGCAGCGGGTAATGCGTGCAGCCGAGGACGAGAGTGTCGATGCCCGCGGCGCGGAGCGGCCCGAGGTACTCCTCGGCGCAGGCCAACAGCTCCGGTCCACCGGTGATGCCGGCCTCGACGAAGGAGACGAAGCGCGGGCAGGCCACCGTGTGTAGGTCGATCTGGGGTGCGGCGGCGAACGCGTCGTCGTAGGCCAACGAGGTGGCGGTGGCCTGGGTGCAGATGACGCCGACCCGTCCGCTTCGGGTGGCGGCGACGGCTCGACGGGCGGCCGGCAGGATCACCTCCACGACCGGCGCGTCGTAGCGCTCACGGGCGTCCCGAAGGACCGCCGCGCTGCCGGAGTTGCAGGCGATCACCAGCATCTTGACGCCCAACGACACCAGGTGATCAAGGCATTCGAGTGCGAACTCCCGCACGCTGGCGATCGGCTGGTCTCCGTAGGGGGCGCGAGCCGTGTCGCCGAGATAGATGATGTCCTCGTTGGGCAGCTGGTCGATCACCGCCCGGGCAACCGACAGCCCCCCGAAGCCGGAGTCGAAGATGCCGATCGGCGACTCGGTGTCTTGTGCCACGGTGGATCAGCGTACGCGATGTGCTGGTTCGAGCTCAGGCCCAGACCTGACCTTCGAGGAGCTCCTCGGCCCTGTCGATGTCGCTGTCGTAGGCACCGGTGGACAGGTACTTCCAGCCGCCGTCGCAGATGATCACGACGATGTCGGCGCTGTCGCCGGCCTTCTGTGCTCTGACCGCCTGTGCCAGCGCGGCATGCAGGATGGCGCCGGTGGACAGGCCGGCGAAGATTCCTTCGCGCTCGAGCAGCTCGCGTACCCGCCGGATGGCGTCGCGGGAGCCGACCGAGAAGCGGGAGGTGACCAGCCTGGAGTCGTACAGCTCGGGAACGAAGCCCTCGTCGATGTTTCGAAGGCCGTAGACCAGCTCGCCGTAGCGGGGCTCGGCAGCGACGATCTTGACCTCGGGCTTGGTCTCGGCGAAGAACCGGCCGATGCCCATCAACGTGCCGGTCGTCCCCAGGCCCGCCACCACATGGGTGACCTCGGGAAGGTCGGCCAGGATCTCCGGGCCGGTCCCGACGTAATGTGCATCGGCGTTAGCCGGGTTGCCGTACTGGTAGAGCATCACCCAGTCGGGATGCTCGGCGGCGAGCTTCTTGGCGACGGCCACCGCCTCGTTGGATCCGCCCGCAGCAGGTGAGGAGACGATCTCGGCACCCCACATGGACAGGATCTGCCGCCGTTCGACCGAGGTGTTCTCCGGCATCACGCAGATCAGCCGATATCCGCGCAGCTTGGCCGCCATCGCCAGCGAGATGCCGGTGTTGCCGCTGGTCGGCTCCAAGATGGTGCAGCCAGGACGAAGCGATCCGTCAGCCTCGGCGGCCGCGATCATGCTGAGCGCGGCACGGTCCTTGATGGAGCCCGTGGGGTTGCGGTCCTCCAGCTTTGCCCACAGCCGCACGGAGTCGCTGAGGCTCAGCGCCGGCAGGCCGACGAGCGGGGTGTGACCGACCGAGTCGGCCAGGGATGCGTACCGCGCCATGGAATGAGGGTCAGCCGCCGGCGACGGCGGGCAGCACGACAACGACGTCACCGTCAGCGGTCGGAGCACCCAGGCCACCGGTGAACCGGACGTCTTCGTCGTTGACGTAGACGTTGACGAACCGGCGGAGGCCGTTGGCTTCAACCAGCCTGTCCTTCAGGCCCGGGTGGCGTGCCTCGACGTCATCGATGACCTCCAACAGGGTGCTGCCATCGCCCTCAACGGCTTTCGCGCCACCGGTGAAGGTACGAAGGATCGTGGGGATCCGTACTTCGACGGTCATCGGTTCTCCTTGTTCGAGGGCACACGAAAAGCGCCCAGTCAGCTACCACCGGTCCAACGCGGTCGATTCGGCCGCTATTCCCGGATGTCGATCTCCTCTTCGGTCACGACACCGTCCAGAATCCGGTACGACCTGATCTCGACCGGACCCTCATTCGACCCACTCTGCGCGGTGGACACCAGAAGGTAGTGGGCCTGCGGCTCGGCTGCGTAGGCGATGTCGGTGCGCGACGGATACGCCTCGGTGGCGGTGTGGGAGTGGTAGACGACGACGATCTCCTCGTCGGCCTCGTCCATCTGCTGATACAGCTTGAGCTGCTCGGTCGGGTCGAACCGGAAGAACGTCGGGGACCGATCGGCGTTGGTCATCTCGATCAGCCGCACCGGGTCGTCGGAACCGACAGGCCCGGCGATGACCCCGCAGGCCTCGTCCGGGTGATCGGCCCGGGCGTGCGCGACCATCGCGTCGACGTGACTGCGGGCGATCTTCAACACGCGGCACACCCTAGGGTTGTCCCAGTGCAGGCGGTCGTCGCTCTCGCAGGCTGAGACCTGCAGACTCGTCGCCGTCAGGCGCCGGTCAGAGGGCTGAGACCAGCGTCTCCTGAGCGAACCCGAGCCAGTCGTAGACGCTCATCATGAACGCACGCGGGTCGTCGTCGGGCAGCTGGGAGAGCTCCTCGGCTGCGACGGCGTCGGTGATGCCCAGGCGGGTGGCGACCGCCAGCCGGACACTGGTCAGCGTCCGCAGCCACTCGTCGGCTTCCTCCCGAGGAATTCGCACCGGGTACGCTCCCTGCTCGGTGCCCTGCAAGCGGTTCAGCACCACCTGCGCATCCGAGATCTTCTTGGTCCGCAGGTCGTGCTCGGTGTAGCGGCGGAAGTCCAACGCCGCATCGGCATCGTGCGGATACGGGTTGGGAAAGAGGCGCTTCAGGACCGGGTCCTCCAAGGGCTCCGGGTTGGTCGTGTCGGTCTCGAACTCCTTCGCCCACTGCTCGAACGGGTCGTCGGAGCTGGGTTCGGCCGGGAAGCTCTGCGGATCGCCGTCGGCCACCATCTCGATCAGCTGGCTCACCAGAGTGGACAACAGGTCCACCTCATAGGTGCTCAGGTGACTGACGATCGCTGGGCCCTTGCGCTTGAACTTCTTCACCGCGCGACCCTACGCCGGAAGACGGCTCGGGTACGGGCCGTTCATTTGTCCGCCTTGTCCAAAGTCGCCCACAAGCCGTACTCGTGCATCGCCTTGACGTCTCGCTCCATCTCTTCTCGCGAGCCGCTGGAGACGACCGCCTTGCCCTCGTTGTGGACCTGCAGCATCAGCCGCTCGGCCTTGGACTTCGGATAGTGGAAATACGTCACGAACACGTGCGCCACGTACGACATCAGGTTGACCGGGTCGTCCCAGACCATCGTCACCCAAGGCGTCTGGGCAAGCAGATCCTCCGCCGGCCGTTCAGCGACGGCAGTGCCCCCGGCAGGCGTGACGGTCGGGGCCTCGGGTTCGGACATACCTACCATTGTGGCAACTCCGGGGTTTCGGCGCACGGTCGGTCGTGGCCCGAATGGCGTGAGAACTAGTCTTCTGCTCGTGACCGAGAGCGCATCCGAGCAGGCGGCTACTCCTGTCTGGGGCCCGAGTGAGATTCCCACCACCGCGCTGCTGACGGACCACTACGAGCTGACCATGCTCCGCGCTGCGCTGCTGGCCGGCACCGCGGACCGGCGAAGTGTGTTCGAGCTGTTCCCCCGCCGACTGCCGCCCGGTCGTCGGTACGGCGTGGTTGCGGGTGTGGGGCGGGCACTGCGAGCTCTGCGCGCCTTCCGGTTCGACGAGGAGTCCCTGCGCTTTCTGATCGAGCGGTCAGTGGTGGACAGCCTCACTGCAGACTGGCTGGCCGACTTCCGGTTCCGCGGCAGCATCTGGGGCTACCCCGAGGGGGAGGTCTTCTTCCCGGGCTCGCCACTGGTCGTGGTGGAGAGCTCGTTTGCCGAGGGGGTCCTGCTGGAGACGGTCCTGCTGAGCATCTACAACCATGACTCGGCGATCGCGTCCGCGGCATCACGAATGACAGCCATGGCCGGTAGTCGACCGTGCATCGAGATGGGGTCTCGGCGGACTCAGGAGCTGTCTGCTGTCGCCGCGGCACGAGCAGCGTATATCGCCGGCTTCGAGGCGACCTCCAACCTGGAGGCGGGCAGACGGTACGGCGTGCCGACCCGGGGCACCTCGGCGCACTCGTTCACCCTGCTGCACGACTCCGAACGGGAGGCCTTCGCGGCCCAGATCGCCGCGCTCGGCGAGGACACCACCCTGCTGGTCGACACCTACGACGTGGTGGAGGCGGTCAAGGTCGGGGTGGAGCTGACGCAGGGCCGACTCGGCGCGGTCCGGCTTGACTCCGGCGACCTGGCGCTGATCGCCAAGGAGGTACGCGAGCTGCTCGACTCGCTAGGCGCTGCCGCAACTCGGATCATCGTGACCAGCGACCTGGACGAGTGGAACATCGCTGCGCTGTCCGGTGCACCGGTTGACGGCTACGGCATCGGCACCGCGCTGGTCACCGGCAGCGGGCATCCCACCTGTGGCTTCGTCTACAAGCTCGTGGCGCGCGCCGCATCGGACGGGCCCGAGGCACCGATGATCGCGGTGGCGAAGAAGAGCACGGACAAGATCTCTGTCGGCGGCCGCAAGTATGCCCTTCGGCGTCGCTCGAACGGTGTCGCCGAGGCGGAGGTCATCGGCGTGGGTGATCGTCCGGACTCCGACCATGACGACCGCGAGCTGCTGGTGCCGCTGGTCGTCGACGGCGATATCGTGGGCGATGAGCAACTGGACGCGGCGCGGTCACGGCACGCTCGTTCCCGCGCCGAGCTACCGATGGAGGCGCTGAAGATGTCCCGCGGTGAGCCGGTAATCGACACCGTCTGGATGGACCGCCGTGAACAGGTCAGCAATCCCTACGCATCAGCCAGCCCGTCAGGCGGCCGGACCGATGAGTAACGCCTTGATTGTGGTGGACGTGCAGCAGGACTTCTGTGAAGGTGGGTCGCTGGCAGTTGCCGGCGGCGCCGCCGTGGCAGGCAAGATCAGCGCCTTGTTGGTCGGTGGCCACGGGTACGACCACGTCGTCGCCACCCGGGACCATCACATTGCGCCGGGAACACACTTCTCCGATGACCCAGACTTCGTGCACTCCTGGCCGGCGCATTGTGTGGTCGGCACCGCCGGGTCAGAGTTCCATGATCAACTCACCTTCCGCGACTTCGACGCCGTCTTCGACAAGGGTGAGTACGCGGCGGCGTACTCGGGCTTCGAAGGCCGTTGCGGCACCGGCGCCGGGCTGGCGGCGTGGCTGGCCGAGCACGGCGTTGACCGCGTCGACGTGTGTGGCATCGCGACCGACTACTGCGTCCAAGCCACCGCGTTGGACGCCGCCGAACACGGCTTCTCCACCCGAGTGCTGCTGGATCTGACCGCTGCTGTGAACCCGGCAGACGTCGAAGCGGTGTCCCAGGCCTTGCACGATGCCGGAGTGCACCTGGAAGGTGAGGTTCCCCAGGCGCACTGACCGGACCTCACCAGCCCCGCTCGGTCACTGCCGCGACGCCGTCAACCGGCCGGCCGACCTCTCAGCTCAGAGTCGGGGGTCGAAGGTGGCCTTATCGACCTTGCGGTGGAAGCGCATCCCGGCCAACCCGCCGAGGAGAGCGCCCACCAACGCAGCAGCCAGCAAGACAGCCAGGGCGATGATCCCGCTGGCCGTGAGCTCGTTGGCTGTCGCCGGGATCTGTGGGAAGCTGACCTGCCGGAGCACGTCGGAGGAGCTGCCCACCACGGCGCCGACCAGGGCCAGCACGACGATGATCAACACGGCCCAGAGCCAGACGGCGAGGCCCTGCTTGAGCCCGTTGAATCGAGCCATCCGCCCCGCCACGTATCCACCGCAGTAGTAGGCGATGAACAGCACGACCGCCACGATGATGCCGCCGACCAGGCCCACCTGCTGGGCATTGTCCGTCGCCGTCTGCGGGGTGAGCCCGCTGTCCGCGCCGGCCGCAGCCGCGATGGCAGCCACGAGAGCGAGCAGGATGACGCTTGTACCGGTGGCGGTCAGCCAGCCGAAGAACGCGGAGCCGAACTTGATGCCGCCGAACTCCGCCCGCTGCCGTGCCACCAGGTCCCGGAAGGACCGGTCGCCGTGATGCTCGGAGACAGCCCCCTCGCCATCATGGCGACGGTCGACATCCCGGCTCGAATGGGTGGGGCGACCCGCTGGGTTGTCGGTGGAACCGCCGGCTGCAGTGCTCATAAGCGTGACTCCTTCTGTGTCATACCGGGCGACTGGGCGCCGGCGCGATCCTCGCCTGAGATGTGTACCCGGTGCCAGCCCCACGAGCCGTTCGCGAGCGAAAGGGAACCCGGTGCTCACCGGTTCCTGCGTCTCGAAAGCTCCTGGCTGGCAGCCGTCTCCCCGAGTGAAGGAGCGTCTCAGGCTGTCCCTCCAGCGTAACGCGGCATCAACTCCATCACCCGGGCGAATCGCCGGGTGTCGGCCGCCCTGGCTCCGGTCAAGCGGGAGGGAGCCCTGAAATCCTGGAGGCGTCTGAGGATGTGGAGCGCTCACGAGAAGTGGAGTGCCAGGAGGTGAGGTCGGGGCCCTCGGTTGCAAGGACCCCGATTCCTTGTTGCGGCGAATAGGCCCGATCCCCCGATCGTCGCACCTCACCGCGGGACTACTCTCGACGTCAACATACGCACCAAGGGCAGTGCCTGCCAGAGCAAAGCGTGTCTATGGCCTAAACTGGACATGTCCTAAACCGGCTACGGCACTGGGCGTGTCGCAACTTCCGCTCGCATAAAGTAGGCGACGTGCCGAGGAGATGACCCCCTAGCATTCCCTCGACACCGGTGATGCCGGAGGGGTAGAACCCCCGAGCTTCCTCTCCGGCACCCCACCTCTTCCATCGGCGTTCCCCGTGTGGATCGACGGCCACCGTATCTCTGCAGCCAGTTCGAGACCGCCCTCGTGAGAGCAGAATCAGCGGATCTTGACCACCTGGGTCTTCGCGGCCAGATCGTGCAGTGCCTGCCTGCGTGGATGCCAAAGCGGGAAGAGGGCGTCGAGAAGTCGGATCAAGCCGAGGTAGCCAACGGCGGCGGGGACAACCCAAACGGTGGCACGCACGAATGCGGTCGCCCAGGCAAGCTTGCCGGCATAACGGCCACGATCGACTGGGACAACCCGGAGTCCACACACCGACTTCCCGGGCGTCGCACCTTTGAGGCGGACAAATGCGGAGTGGTAGAGCATGCCGGCGACCAGCGGGATCACCACCAGAAGGAGCTGGTCGCTCGGCGACAGGATCTGGTTCACGTCCGGCACCGGGGGGGCGGGCCGGCCCTCTTGCGCGGCTCGAACGGTGTCAACGATAAGCACCGACATGGCCTCGACAAGCCGGCTGTACACCCCGATGCTAGGTAGCGCGACGATCAGCGACAAGATCACGGAGTCGATGATGGAAGCCAGCACGCGCCACCACCAGCCCGCAAGTGGAACCCCATCCGCCGTGACCGGGCCGGGCCGGGCGCCGGCTGATACAAACCCGGGCCCCCCGTACTGCGGAGGCCCGTACTGCTGAGAAGGGTACGGCTGCTGTCCGTACTGGTGCGGATACGGCTGTTGCCCATACGGCAGCTGCCCGGGTGAGCCCTCCCACCCCGGCTGCCCGGTCGGGGGGCCCTCCGCATTCGGCTGCTGCGTGGACGGCGGCTGCGAGCTGTACGGCTGCGAAGGGGAGGCGCCGGCCGGTGGTGGTGAGGGCCACGCCGGTCCAGATCGTGGCGACTGCTCGACGGAGCGAGTGTTGCGAGACCACTGCCACCCGTCCCAGTAGCGCTCTTGGGCCACGTTCGTGGGGTCGGGATACCAGCCCCCGGGGGCGGCATGACGGCCCGGCGGCACCGGGGGCGAACCAACTGGGATGTCACTCACCACTCCAGCCTATTAGGACAAGCGCTGCTTCGGCCCTACGACGCCTGCGGTTGCCTGAAGCCTTGCTGCAGCTGTTCCCACACGTCGTGCAGCGGTGACGCGGTCGAGTCGCTGCCGAGGAATCGAGTCACCGATCCCGCTCCGGCGATCAGCTGGAATGCGACAGCAGACCCACTGGTTCCCGGGTCGCCCGGTGCGGGGGCGGGGCTGCCCACGCAGGTCACCGTGTCCATCACCCGGTTGTCGCCGAGGACACCCGTTCGGATCCGCTCCGAGCGCGTCAGCAGCTGATCCTCCAGCAGGACGTCTCGGCTCGAGACCGCAATCTCGCTGATGGCATGCAGGTCTCCACCGTCTTGTCGGAAGCGACCGAAGACGACTGTGTCGCGAATGACGGCCGTAGCCGCATTCCCGAGCTCCGCTCGAAGCCGTCGCTGAACCGTCGCGCCGTCGCTGATGACCAGCGGCTCGCCCCGCCACAGCACCGAGGCACCATCGCCCACCGATAGCCCGACGACCCAGGATGCCTGTCGCCCGCGACCGTCGTACGCGACGGTGGCCGCCACGTCGAAGAGCTCCAGAGCCGACCCGGGGCCCACGTCGACCTGCAGCTCCACCTCGTCACCGCCGAGAAGGAGAGCGCGGGTGGCGACCAGGCCGACCCTGCACCGGTCCGGTCCGCTGTAGCAGATCTGGGGTCGGATCAGGCCCGCGCGGACCACGCATCGGTGCCGGCCGTTGACCAGGCCGATCTGGATGACGGTGGTCATGGGCTCCAACGAGTCGGCGGTGACATCGGTCAGTGAGTGTGCACCGTACCGTCGTCATGGCGGTGTGGCGGCATGGGTCCGGGGTCTGCTGGTCGCAGCGTCCCCGAGCGGAAGCTGTCGATCGTGGACATCACCCAGCGTCGCAGCTGATCGACGCAGTGGCGATCGTTACGTGACAGGGCCAGGACGGGCCGGCCACCGCGGGCGGACTGTGCATCCCGCACCATCTGCTCGACGTCGACACCCACGTACGGCGCCAGGTCGGTCTTGTTGACAACCAACAGATCAGCGCGGGCAATCCCGGGACCGCCCTTGCGGGCCACATCGCCGCCGCCGGCGACGTCCAGCACAAAGAACTGCGCGTCGACCAGCGCTGGTGAGAACGTGGCAGTCAGGTTGTCTCCGCCCGACTCCACCAACACCAGATCCACAGGATCGAAGTCCCGTTCGAGATCCTCCACGGCGAGCAGGTTCTGCGACACGTCGTCACGGATCGCGGTGTGCGGGCACGCGCCCGTTTCGACAGCCCGGATCCGCTCCGGCGCCAGCACTCCGGCCGAGCGGAGGAACCGGGCGTCCTCGTCGGTGTAGATGTCATTGGTGATCACGCCGATGCTGAGGGTGCCGGCGAACTCGGCGCAGATCAGCGCGATCAGGCTGCTCTTCCCCGTGCCGACCGGGCCTGCGACCCCCAGTCGCAACGCCCGGGTGGCCGGGCGCCGACTGGGCAATCCGACGGATGGATCATGCACGATAGAGCCGCCTTTCCTCGGTGGCATGCCGCTGGGCCCACTCCTCCAGCAGAGGGGCACTGCGCGCGGGGATGTCGGCGGTGGACTCCGCGTCGGCGACCCGACCCACCAGCGCCTTGACCTCGTCCGCCGCGTCCACGGCCCACCGGACGCCGACCAGCGGATCGAACGGTTCCAGCTTGAGCGCCGCCGCGATCACCGTCTGCACGTCGTCGAACCCAACCAGCGTGGCGGTCTGCTCCGGTCCAAGACCGGCGGCCCCGCAGGTGGCGCCGACGACAACGGCCCGGCACAGCAGCATCGGGCCCAGGTCGACACCCCACACTGCCCGAGCCAGCCGCGCATATCCTCGCCCAAGCGAGTCCGAGGCCGCCCTGGCCGCGTCCGGCAGCGTCCGCGCCCGCCAGGCGGCGTCGACCCGTGCCATCGACTCGAGTCGGGAACCGAGGTCGTTGCGCAGCCAGCAGGCCCGAGCCACCACCGCGGTAGCCGCTTCCACCTCGGTCACCGTCCGAAGCCGGGTGGTGATGAGCTCGGGCACCCGAGCAAGCGGCATGCCCGCAAGGAAGGCCGGCTCAGCCCCGGCGGACTGGGTGTGCGCGCCGGTGGGGAGTCGGCCGTCAGCGAGCAACAGCTGCAGGTAGCCAGCGGTGTCGGCCGAGGTCTCAGAACAGGGCATAGAGCTGCCCGAGCGGAACCTCCGAGACCGGGCTGGGGATGATCTCGTCTCCGTCCACCTCGATCCGGAAGGTTTCTGGGTCGATCACCACGCGGGGCAGCGTGGCGTTGTTGATCATCTCCGCCTTGCCGACAGCGCGGGTCGGCTTGACCGCGACGAGCTGCCGCCGAAGCCTCAGCCGGCCCTGCAACCCGTCCTCCAGCGCCGCCGGGGAGACGTACGACTGGGATCGGGTGGACCCGCTTGCGTAGTGCAGTGCCGGTCGCATCAGCACCGGCTGCGGCGTCGGAATCGATGCGTTCGGATCGCCCAGGGCACCGACCACGATGCCGCCGCCCTTGATCACCAGCGCCGGACGTACTGCGAAGAACTTGGGCTCCCACAGCACAAGATCAGCCAGCTTGCCGACCTCGACCGACCCGATCTCGTGGTCCACGCCGTGAGCCACCGCCGGGTTGATGGTGTACTTGGCGACATAGCGCCGGGCGCGGAAGTTGTCCGCTGGCATCCCGCCGAGCAGCTCTCCGCGGACCGCCTTCATCACGTGCGCCACCTGCCAGGTCCGCATGATCACCTCCCCGATCCGACCCATCGCCTGGGCGTCGGATGAGGTGATCGAGATCGCACCCATGTCATGCAGATGATCTTCGGCGGCGATGGTGGTCGCCCGG
The DNA here is from genome assembly GCA_035717205.1 of Propionibacteriaceae bacterium. GTDB lineage: Bacteria > Actinomycetota > Actinomycetes > Propionibacteriales > Propionibacteriaceae > Microlunatus. Next base: position 30,895 of record DASTIW010000010.1, read on the forward strand.
ATCCGTGACTCGGCGAACGCCAGATCCTCTGGGACCTGCGGGTTGAGGTGATGGCACACCATCAGCATGTCGAGGTGCTCGTCGACGGTGTTCACCGTATGCGGCAGCGTCGGGTTGGTCGACGCCGGCAGCACGTTGGGATGACTGACAACGGTGAGGATGTCCGGGGCATGCCCTCCCCCGGCACCCTCGGAGTGGAAGGCATGGATGCTGCGGCCGGCGATGGCATCGAGCGTGTCGGCGACGAACCCGGCCTCGTTCAGCGAGTCCGCATGCAAGGCCACCTGCAGGCCCCAGGCCTCGGCGCCCCGAAGCGCGGCGTCGATGGCCGCCGGTGTGGACCCCCAGTCCTCGTGCACCTTGTAGCCACCGGCACCGGCGAGCGCCTGCTCTGAGAATGCAGCGTCGGAGACGGTGTTTCCCTTGCCCAGCAGGAGAAAGTTCATCGGAAGCTCATCAAGCGCCTGGTGCGTCTGGGTGAGGTGCCAGGGGCCTGGAGTCACGGTGGTGGCCTTGGAACCCTCCGACGGTCCGGTCCCGCCACCAGAGAGGGTGGTAAGCCCGGCGGCGAGGGCTTCGGCGACCTGAGATGGAGACAAGAAGTGCACATGGGAGTCGAAACCGCCAGCGGTGAGGATCTTGCCCTCGCCCGAGATGATGTCGGTGCTCGGGCCGATCCGCAGCGCCGGGTCGACGCCGTCGGCGATGTCGGGGTTGCCGCTGCGTCCGATTCCCGCGATCCGGCCGTCCTTGATCCCGACATCGGCGCGGACGACGCCCCAGTGGTCCAAGATCACGACGTTGGTGATGACCGTGTCCGGCGCACCGTCGGCCGACGACACCAGGCCCTGGTTCATCGACTCCCGGACCGACTTGCCACCGCCGAACACCGACTCCTCACCCCCGAATGTCAGGTCCTGCTCGACCTCGATCCACAGGTCCGTGTCGGCCAGCCGGACCTGGTCACCGACGGTCGGACCGTAGAGGGCGGCGTACTGGGAACGGGGAAGCCGTGCCATCTCAACGGTCCTGAGTTGGGTCGGGAGCATCGATGGTGCCCGGCTTGCGTTGGATGCCGGGTACCTGCCGGGAGCCCCGGAGCGTCACGATGGCTGTGCGTTTGGAGACTCCTGGCTCGAACCGGACCGACGTACCGGCGGGGATGTCCAGGCGGCATCCGCGGGCCTGCTCACGATCGAGTTGGAGGGCCGGGTTCACGTCGGCCAGATGGATGTGCGAGCCGACCTGGATCGGACGGTCAGCCGTGTTGGTGATCGTCAGCTCCCGGCGCTCGTCCTCGGAGCGGTCGCCATTGATCTCCACCCACCCGGGCCGGACGCGTACCGCTCCGGGCCCCGACTCGTTGGCGCCGGTCATCAGGCCTCCCCGATCGGGTGGTGGAGGGTGACCAGCTTGCGTCCGTCCGGGAAGGTGGCCTCTACCTGGATGTCGGGAATCATCTCGGCGACGCCCTCCATCACATCGTTGCGAGTGAGCACCTCCCGACCACTGGCCATCAGGTCGGCCACACTGTCGTTGCCGTCCCGCGCTCTCTCGATCACCCAGGTGCTGAGCAGCGCCACGGACTCGGGGTAATTGAGCTTCACGCCGCGCGCCAGCCGATCTCGGGCCACCATTCCGGCGACCGCCAGCAGCAGCTTCTCGACCTCCGCCGGTGAGAGGTTCATCGCCGTTGGCCGCCGGCAGCACACATCGACGAACCGACGCCAGCCGCGAGCCAGGTAATCATTCCGGTCCCCCCTCCCGAGTGCCGACACGTATCCGCGTGCCCGAATCTATCCCAAGCGGATCAGGACCTGCCGGTGACGGCCCAGCGCCGGATGAGGTCGATGCGGTCCTGAAGCTCGTCGGCGGTGGCCGCCGCCGAGGGCGGTCCGCCGCACTCGGCCCGCAGGGCGGCATGAATGACACCATGGGGAGTGTCGGTGCGGTGATGCCATGCCCCTACGAGCCCGTTGAGCTCCTTTCGCAGCTCCCGCAGCCGCATGTGGGTGCTGCGCTCGACCCCGGCCTGCTGTGGCCCGCGGGCCACCTGCTCGGCCTGTCGCCGGCGGAGCAGGTCCTTGACCTGGTCTGCCTCCAGTAGCCCCGGAATGCCGAGGTAGTCCATCTCGTCTGCGCTACCCGACTGGGCCGCGAGCCCGAACTCGCCGCCGTCGAAGACGACCCGATCGAAGTCGGCCTCGCTGGCCAGGGCCGCGAACTCGCCCTTCTGCAGGTCGTCGGACGCGTCCTCGGCTCGCTCTGCCGCTATCAGCAGATCCGCCTCCGGCTGCGCGCTCGGAGGCCGCAGGGCGTGGTCACGCTCGATCTCCAGCTCGGAGGCGTACTGCAGCAGGCTGGTAACGCTCGGCACGAACACCGATGCGGTCTCTCCGCGGGTACGGGCGCGGACGAACCGCCCCACTGCCTGAGCGAAGAAGAGCGGGGTGGCGGTGGAGGTGGCGTACACCCCGACCGCCAGCCGGGGAACGTCGACTCCCTCCGACACCATCCGGACCGCGACCATCCAGCGGTCGTCGCTCTCGGTGAACCGCGCGATCTTCTTGCTGGACTGCGGCTCGTCGCTGAGCACCACGACGGGCTTCCTGCCTGTGATCGAGGCCAGCGTCGCGGCATAGGCTCGTGCGGAGGTCTGGTCGGTGGCGATCACCAGCCCGCCGGCGTCTGGGACGTGGCTGCGGATCTCGGTCAGCCGGGTGTCAGCCGCCTGCAGCACGGCGGGGATCCAGGAGCCGTTCGGGTCCAGCGCGGTCCGCAGCGCCTGGCTGGCCAAATCTTTGGTCAGCGGCTCGCCGAGCCGAGCCGAGACCTCACCGCCGGCGCTGGTGCGCCAATGCATCTCGCCTGAGTACGCCAAGAACATGACCGGGCGGACGATGCCGTCGGCGAGAGCCTCGCCGTACCCGTAGGCATAGTCCGCACGAGATCGCAGCGCACCGCTGCTGCCATCGGGTTCGTAGCGCACGAACGGGATCGGGCTGGCGTCGGAGCGGAATGGAGTGCCGGTCAGCATGAGCCGGCGGGCGGCCGGCTCGAAGGCCTCGCGCACCGCCTCGCCCCAGCTCCTGGCGTCACCGGCGTGGTGGATCTCGTCCAGGATGACCAGGGTCTTGAACCCCTCGGTACGGATTCGCAGGGCTAGTGGGTTCATCGCAACCGCGGCGTAGGTGAGCGCGATCCCGACGAAGGAGCGACTGTGCCTTCCCTGCTTGCTCCCGAAAGCGGGGTCGATGGCGAGATTGATCTTGTGCGCCGCCTCGGCCCACTGGGTCTTCAGGTGCTCGGTGGGAGCAACGATGATGATGCGGTCGATCTGTCGGCGGGACAGCAGGTTCGCGGCCAGCGTCAGCGCGAAGGACGTCTTGCCCGCCCCCGGCGTCGCCACGGCGAGGAAGTCCCGGGGCAGCTGGGCGAAGTACTGTTCGAGTGCGGCCGCCTGCCAGGCTCGCAACTGCTTCGCTGTCCCCCAGGCTGCCCGATCGGGGAACGCCGGCGGCAGGCCGGTGCTGGCGATCTCGGGTCGGGGGGCCGTCACTGGCCAGAGTTTAGACGAGGCGGAGGCTAGAGCCAGCACACGCGGCGTCAGGTGGCGCTGTACCGGGCGGTCAGCGAGCAGCGAGCTCATTGTCGATCCGGCCGATCCGCATCGACACGCCGAAGCTCGCCAGGGCTACCAGGGTCATCGCTGCGATCGCTGCGCTGAAGGCTGCCGGCGACCGCCCTTGGGTCTGCAGCGTGTGGAAGATGGATCCGGCCAGCCCGACGAAGATGCTGGCGCCAAGCGCCTCCCCGAGCTGCAGCGAGGATGCGTTCCGGCCCTGCTCGGCGACCGTCGACACCGTCATCACGGCCAGCGACGTGCTTGCCATCGAGAGCCCCATGCCCAGCCCGCCGATGACCCAGGCGACCCCGACCAGACCTACCCAGAGGTCAGGCTGGTGCGCGGTCACGGCCGCCAGGGCCAGGCCGATGACCAGACACGCCGCTCCGAGGGTGATGATCCGGTCACGGCGAAGCGCCAGCGCCGGACGGGACTGCAGCCACGATCCGCTGGTCCATCCCAGCGCACCCAGAGTCAGTACGCCACCGGCGAGCAGCAGCGGCAGCCCGCGCTGCTCCACCAGCATCAGCGGCACGAAGGCCTCGGCGCCGAAGAACGAGCCGGCGATCAGGCCACGTACCACGATCACCGAGGGCAGGCCCCGGGAGAAGTGGAAGAAGCGCCGCGGCATCAGGTTGGGCAGACTGACCGCCAGCAGGCTGAGGCCGGCCACCGCGCAAACCGCGCCGACCCCGTCCAGCCGCTGCCCAGCGAGCTGGATCAGCGCGGCGCCACCCGCGGCCAGGCCGGCTGCCCACAGCGCGGCGGGCTTGCGGGCGGCCGGTTGACTGACGCTGGTTGGCGGCGTTCGGATCATCGCCAGCAGCGAGGGCACGACCATGACGGCCGCGATGGCCAACAGCGGCAGCACCGCCCAGAAGACCCACGGCCAGCCGAACCGGTGCGTCAGGAAGGCGGCGACCGGGGGGCCGACGAAGGAGGGCAGCACCCAGGCGGTGGAGATGTAGGAGAACATCCTCGGTCGCTGCCAGGGCTCGAAGACCTGGGCGATACAGACGTAGATCGCGACAGCCATGGTGCCGCTGCCAAGTCCCTGGACAAGCCGGCCGGCGATCAGCTGATACATGTCCTGAGCGGTCGCGGATACGGCCAGGCCGATCGCGAAGATGGTCAGACCGCCCAGCATCGGGCGGGCGGGGCCGATCGTATCCGCCAGCCGACCGGAGGCCACGGTGGCGAACAGCATCCCGATGGAGAAGAGGGAGAAGGCCCAAGCGTAGAGGTTGAGCCCGTGGAGATCCCGGGCGGCGGCCGGCATGGCGGTGGCTACGGCGATCGCCTCGAAGGCGATCCCGACTACCGCCGTGCAGAGACCGATGGTCAGTGCGCGGCGCGAGACGGGATCGCCAGCGGTCGACACAACGCACAAGTGGATCATTGAGGTTCCTGGCGGCCTGCACCGGGTTTGGGTGAGGTGTTCTTCCGTCCCCGGCGAGTCGGCCTAGACTGACCCCTGTGAGCCAGCAGCAACTCAGTCCCGGCGCCGAGACGATTGTCGATGAGCGCACCGAGTACCGCCTCGACGAGGGCGATCATGAGCGCTTCTCGCACTACGTGCCGAAGGAGAAGCTGACCGAGGCCATGGTGATGGGCACGCCGGTGGTCGCGCTGTGCGGAAAGGTGTGGGTGCCGAGCCGTGACCCGCAGCGATTTCCGGTCTGTCCTGAGTGCAAGGAGATCTGGGAGAGTCTCAAGAAGGGCGACGACAACAACGAGGAGGAGTAGCCCGCTGACGACGGCCTGGTCGGCCAGTCGGCGGATTTCTGCTTAGGTGCGGTCGGCTCGCCCTGGACGCCCTACGCTCCTCACATGGATGCTGCATCCCCAGCCCAGGACGTCCGGACGATCGTGCTGCTGCGGCACGCCAAGTCGGTGTGGGGACTCGACCTGCCGGACCACGATCGGCCGCTCGCCTCCCGGGGTCGGCGAGATGCCCTGGCCGTCGGTCAGTTCCTGCACACGTCCGGCATCCGACCGGATCTCGTCGTGTGCTCCACCGCAACTCGGGCTCGGCAAACCTGGCAGCGCGCTGAGAAGGGTGGCGCCGAGGCCGGGCCGGTGGCGTACGAGGCGCAGATCTACGAGGCGTCGGCCCAAGATCTGACGAGCGTGATCCGCCGAACCGACACCCGGGCCTGGTCGCTGCTGATCGTCGGCCACGCCCCGGGCATCCCTGAGCTCGTGGACTACCTGGCGGTTCGGACCCCGACCAACCCCGCGTGGCAGCGTCTCGACGTCAAGTACCCGACCAGTGGCGTGGCCGTCCTGCGGTTTGGCGGCGACTGGTCAGACGTCGGTCGGCACCGCGCCGAACTGGTCGACTTCGCCGTACCCCGAGGGGCGAAGAAAGCCTAGATCGACATCGCGGCGACCACCGAGTCAACCGCGGCACGACCGCCGGACCCGCGAGATGTGACGTGGCCGGACGCCATCACCGCGTACTCGGCAGACGCCGTCAGCGCGAACCCGACATGCTGCTCAACCAGCAGCACCGACAGGCCGGTCCGGGCCAGGGTGACGATCAGATCCTCGATCTCGGCCACCACAGATGGCTGAATTCCCTCGGTCGGCTCATCCAAGATGATCAGCCTGGGCTCGGTGATCAGCGCCCGGGCGATGGAGAGCTGCTGGCGCTGGCCGCCGGACAGCAGCCCGGCCTTGCGCGCTGCGTACGTGCGCAACGCCGGGAACAGGTCCAACATCTCATCGATCTTGGCCTTGCCGTTACGACGGTTGTCGGCGGCCACCTGGAGGTTCTCCAAGGTGCTGAGCTGTCCGAACGACAGCTGCCCTTGAGGGACGTACGCCATCCCGCGGGCAACCCGCTGGTGCGGCTTGGTCCGGGTGATGTCGTCCCCGTCCAGGATGATCTTTCCTCGGCGCGGAGAGATCAGTCCCATCACGGTCTTCAGCAGCGTGGTCTTCCCGGCACCGTTGTGCCCCATCACCGCATAGACCGAGCCGTCCGGGACGGCGATCGACACGCCGTGGAGAACGTTGGTGAGCCCGTAGCCGGCGTGCACATCGACAATCTCGAGCATGGTCAGACCTTCGTCTCGATGCTGGACTGAGGGGCGGTCGCCAGCCCGTCGGGCGCCGGGCGCTGCACCGGCCCGGCGTGCGCGGCAGGTTCCGCCGACGCCGCGGGCGACTCGGCCACACCGGCAGCCTCCGCCAGCGCCGGGGTTGCGTTGGCCCGGCCGAGGTAGACCTCTTGGACCTGCGGGTCGCGCTGCACCTGGCTGACGGATCCTTCACTCAACACGGCGCCGGCATGCAGCACGGTGACCGAGTTGGCGAACCGCCGCATGAACTCCATGTCGTGCTCGACGATGATGACGGTACGGTCCGCCCCGATCCGCTGCAGCAGCCGTCCGGTCTCCGAACGCTCGTCGGCGCTCATCCCGGCGACGGGCTCATCCAGGAGCAGCACTCGGGCGTCCTGGACCAGCAGCATACCGATCTCCAACCACTGCTTCTGGCCGTGCGAGAGCTCGCCGGCCCGCTTGTCGACCTGGGCCGTCAAGGCGACAGTCTCCACCGCTTCCGCGACCACCTCCGGCACGCCCCGGCGGACGCCGAGCAGCGAGAGCGCTGAGCGCTTGGCGCCGGCGGCGATGTCCAAGTTCTGCAGGACTGTCAGCTCGGTGAACACGCTGGCGGTCTGGAACGTCCGTCCGACGCCGAGCCGAGCTATCTGGTGTGACTTGCGGCCGATCAGCTCGGTGGCACCGTACTGAGCCGAGCCGGTGGCTGGCACGAGTCCGGTGAGGGCGTCGATGATGGTCGTCTTGCCGGCGCCGTTCGGCCCGATCAGGAAGCGCAGATCGGACTGGAACACCGTGAGGTTGACTCGATCGACGGCTGTGAAGCCGTCGAAGGAGACTGTCAGCTCCCTGACCTGCAGATAGTCGGGCCGTCTGGTCATCGAATGGTCGCTTCCTGCGAGGAGGGCGCCGTCGATACGGCCGCGGTCGCGGTCGGTGTCCCGGCGGGATCACGACGGCGCCGCCGTAGGCCTGCCTTCACCGAGGCCAGACCACCGGGCAGGAAGGCGATCACCAGCATGAACATGGCGCCCTGAAAATATGTCCAGAACCCAGGGAACTGCTCCGACAGCATGGTCTGGGCGTAGGCCACCACGATCGCACCGAGGACTGGGCCCACCAGGGTGTTCCGGCCGCCGATGGCAACGCCGATGAGGAAGGCGATCGACGGCACCACCCCGACGTCGGCGGGCGAGATGATCCCGGCGATGGGCACGAACAGCGCTCCGGCGATGCCCGCCATGGCGGCCGCGACGGCGTAGGCGACCAGCTTGATGTTCGCCGGGTTGTATCCGAGGAACCGGACCCGCTCCTCCTGGTCCCGCACAGCGACGAGCAGCTCGCCGTACCGGCTGCGGTACAGATGCCAGGTGACCAGCACCATCAGCAGCAGCACGGTGGCGGCGATGGAGAAGATCAGCCGCCTGTTCACTGGGTCGAACAGGTTGTAGCCGAAGAAGCCGCGGAACCCGTTCAATCCGTTGGTGCCGCCGGTGGTGGTTTGCTGACCGATCAACAAGATTGCGAACGCAGCCGCGAGCGCCTGCGACAAGATCGCGAAGTAGGCGCCTTTCACCCGACGGCGAAAGATCGCCAGGCCCAGCACTATGGCGACCGACGCGGGTAGCAGCGCGATCGCGATCAGCGTGACGACCGGGCTCCGGAACGGCTCCCACCAGACCGGGACCTGCCCCGAGCCGTACAGCATCATGAAGTCAGGCGCCTTCCCCGGCCCGGCATCGGACAGCTTGAGGTGCATCGCCATCAGGTAGCCGCCCAAGCCGAAGAACACGCCTTGGCCAAGCACCAGCATGCCGCCCTTGCCCCAGGCAAGTCCGATGCCGACAGCCGCCATCGCAAAGCACAGATACTTGCCGAGCAGCATCAGGCGGAAGTCGCTGAGAATGCTGGGCGCCAGGCCGTACAGCACAATCGCGCCGAGCGCGAGCCCTAACCAGATGCGGCCGCGGCCCTTGAGGTAGTCGATCATGCCAGGCTCCTGGTACGGACGCTGACGATTCCCTGCGGACGGGCCTGCAGGAAGATCACGATGGCGACGAAAAGCAGCACCTTTGCCATGCTGGCTGTGGTCTGGTACTGGAAGATCGACTGCAGCAGTCCGAGCACGAACGCTGCGATCACCGCGCCGCGGATCTGGCCGATGCCACCGACGACGACCACCAGAAAGGCATCCACGATGTAGCTGGTGCCGAGCGTCGGCCCGGTCGAGCCGAGCAGGGTCAACGCGACACCGGCGACTCCGGCGAGGCCCGATCCGACGAAGAAGGTCAGCCGGTCCGTTGCGCGGGTGGATACGCCGACGGTCTCGGCAAGGTCGCGGTTCTGGACCACAGCGCGGATCCGGCGACCCAGTGAGGTGAAGCGGATGATCGCGGACAGCGCGGCGACACTGACGATCGACAGCGCGACGATGAACAGCCGGGCAGACGCCAGCTGGACACCTGCCACCGACACGCTCCCTTGCAGCCAGGTCGGCGATCCGACGTCGACGTTAGGTGCGCCGAAGATGTCCCGGGCCAACTGCTGCAAGATCAACGAGACGCCCCAGGTGACCAGCAACGTGTCCAGCGGACGGCCGTACATCCGCCGGATCAGCGTTGCTTCCAAGATCATTCCCAGCAGGCCACCGACGACAAAGCCGACCGGGATGGACACCATCAGCGACATGCCGGCACTGCCCATCACCTGCTGCATGACGTAGGCGGTGTAGGCGCCGGCCATGATGAACTCCCCATGAGCCATATTGATCACGCCCATCTGACCGAAGGTCAGCGCCAGGCCCAGCGCGATCAAGATCAGGATGGAGCCTTGGGACAGCCCCGCGAAGAGCTGTCCGAGGACGACGTCCATATCCCTCCCCCTCCGTTCGGTCCGGCCCGAGCCTCAGCCGCCCAGACCCTTTGCCCAGTCGTAGGTCTTGAGGAACGGGTCCGGGTCGATGGCCTTCTCCGACGACCAGACCGTCTTGATCAAGCCGTCAGCCTGGACCTCCCCGATCAGCGCGGTCTTGGCGACGTGGTGGTTGTCTCCGTTGATGGTGACGGTGCCCTCGGGTGCGTCGAAGGAGACGCCGTCGGCTGCCGCCTGGATGTCGGTCACAGCGAAGGACTTGGCTTTCTCGGCTGTCGCCTTCCACAGGTACAAGGAGGTGTACGCGGCCTCCATCGGATCTGAGGTCACCCGGTCCTGGCCGTACTTGGACTTGAAGGCGGCGACGAACTTCTTGTTCACCGGCGTGTCCAGCGTCTGATAGTAGTTCCAGGCGGTCAGCTGGCCCTTCAGGTTGGCAACGCCGACGCCCTTCACCTCTTCCTCCGCGATGGAGACGCTGACCACCGGCATCGCGCTGGCTGACAGCCCGGCGTTGCGGTACTCCTTGAAGAACGCGACATTGGAGTCACCGTTGAGGGTGTTGAACACGGCATCGGCCTTGGCGCCCTTCACCTTGTTGACGATGGTGGCGAAGTCGGTGGAACCGAGCGGGGTGTACTCCTCACCCTTGATCTCGATGCCGTTCGCGGCGGCGTACGCCTTGATCTCCTTGTTGGCAGTGCGCGGGAACACGTAGTCCGAGCCCACCAGGAACAAGGACCTGGCGCCCTTCTCCTTGAGGTAGTCCAGCGCCGGAATGATCTGCTGGTTGGTGGTGGCGCCTGTGTAGAAGATGTTCTTGGACGCCTCCAGTCCCTCGTACTGGACCGGGTAGTAGAGCAGTGCGTTGGCGGACTCGAAGACCGGCAGCATCGCCTTCCGGCTGGCTGACGTCCAGCCGCCGAACACGGCCGCCACGCAGTCGCTGCTGATCAGCTTCTGAGCCTTCTCCGCGAAGACTGTCGGCTCTGAGGCCCCGTCCTCGGCGACCACCTCCAGCTGCTTGCCGTTGACGCCGCCAGCAGCGTTGATCTCGTCCTTCGCCATCACCAGGGAGGCGTAGACGGTGTTCTCGCTGATCGCCATCGTTCCGGACCGCGAGTTGAGAAAGCCGATCTTGATCGTGTCCCCGTCGGTTTTCACACACGACGAGGTGTTTGCGGCGGCGCCGGTCGTCTCGGCGCCGACCTTACTGCCACCGCAGCCCGTCAGCGCCAGCGCGGAGGCGAGCGCGAGTCCGGTCCATGACAGCAATCGGGTACGAGCAGTGTGGTGAGAGATCTTCATGGTTGATGGGCCCCTTCCGTGATCAACCAGATGCGGTGCGCTCGACGGCGCGGGGCTGACGCTATTGGTGTCGTGTTTCACCGGCTGCACCAGATGTTTCGGCCTGGTTACGCATGTGTCAGTTCCGGCACACCATTGCCGGGCGGCAGCGAGGCCACCGCGTGAGCCGGACTGTCGTCGGGATCCGACCGCGTGGGAAAGCGGACGCTAGAGCGCCGGAGCCATGTCGACGCTCACCTTCATGGTCGACTTCTTCGACTCGGTGAAGATCACGCCCTTGACGGGCGGCACGTCGCCGTAGTCCCGGCCCCAGGCGACGGTGGCGTGCGTTTCGCTGGTCGGCCGGTTGTTGGTCGGGTCCAGGTACAGCCACCCGCCGCCGGGCACCCAGCAGCCCACCCACGCGTGGCTGGCGTCCGCGCCGACCAGCCGAGGCTTGCCGGGCGGCGGCCGGGTAGCCAGGTAGCCGCTGACATACCGACCGGCCAAGCCCAGGCTGCGCAGCCCGGCGACCATGAAATGGCTGAAGTCCTGGCAGACACCCGTCCGAGACTGCAGCAGGTCACCGACCCGGGTGGACACCTTCGTCGAGCCCGACTTGTAGGTGAAGTCGCCGTGCACCCGATGCATCAGCTCCACCGCCGCCTCCCCGATCGGTCGCCCGGGTGGGAAGGACTCCAGGGCATAGTCACGCACACCGTCGGGCATGTCGACCATCGGCGAGGCGAAGGTGAAGTCCAGGGCCTGCCAGGCGTCGGATTGATCCTCGCGTACCGCCGGCCGGGCAAGCTCCCACGGGGTTGCCAGCACCGAAGGATCGAGCTGGTTGGCGCGAACCTCGACCGTGCTGATCGCGGTGATCCGCAGCTGGGTGTGCGGCCGGGTGACGTGGAAGTACGACTTCGTGTTGCCGTACAGGTCAAGATGCCCAGACAGGTCAGCGGGCTGCGGCTCCACCAGCACCTCATGGGTCAGGCAGCTCTGCCAGTCGAGATCTCGTGGGCGGAGATGGAAGACCCCGTAGGAGCCGGTCACCTCACCCTCGTAGTCGTAGCGGGTGGTGTGCTCGATCCGGTAGGTGCTCATTCACCGGCCCCGCTGTAGACACCCGAACGGGTGAGCGGCTGTGGCCCAGGCTCCTGCTTGAGGTACAGGTCCCTGATGGCATCCGACAGCGCATGCAGCTGGTCCTTGAGCCCGCCGAGGAAAGCGCCCAGCTGCGGCCGGCGGCCCTCATTGAGCTCGACCAGCGACCGCAGCTCGGCCGAGCGGATGCTGTCGACCAGGTTGTCCAGTACCCGCAGCGGGCGCGACGTCTGTTGGGTGGTCGGGACGTTGTTGAGGTCGGTGCCGATGCGCTGCAGCTGGTAGGCCACGGACCGCGGGTTGGAGCCGTCTGTCACCAGCAGCTCCAGCAGTGCCTGCAGCCCGGACCTGCCGCGGTAGCGACGGCGGAACGTGACGATCGACTCCGACGCCGCCAGCACGGCCTCCATCACCATCTGGTCGACCGCAGGTGTCCTCGCCCGATGCTGCGTCACCCGCAGCAACGTCACCAGCTGCACGGCCCGCTCCAGCCCGCGACCGGAGTCCAGCAGGTGCCAGCCGGGATCGCGGACCATGTTCTCGCTGGTGATCCCGCTCAGGGCCAGCAACCCTGAGAGCACCCGCTCGCTGGTGTCGGCCAGCTGGGAGCCGAGGTCGTGAGGACGCGACCGCAGCGTGCCGAGCGCGCGGTCGACGTCGGCGAGCACCATCCAGACGTCGTCGGACAGCTGGTCGCGGACGCCTTGGGCGGCGTTGGACAGCCCACCGAGTGCATGCGCGGCGGTGCCGCGACGGTGCCGGTCCAACAGAATGGAGCGCAGCTCCGGCATCATCTCCACGGTCTCGTCAGTGAAGCCGGGGTAGCACGCGCTGACATGAGTGACGGCCTGCAGGAGGATCCGGAGCGAGTGGCCCGTGCTGACATCCATATCGGTCTCCACCGCCACCTGCCGGGTCGCCAGCACCAGCCGCAGCAGGTCCTCCGCGCGCTCGGCGTACCGACCGAACCAGAAAAGGTCGCTGAGGACACGCGGCACCATTGCCGCCGAGTACGCAGCGGACGTGATGGAGGTCGGCTCCACCGGCTCCAGGCGGGCGGCGAAGCTGGGGAGCGGCGCAGTCGTCACCGGGGCGCTGCCGACCACCCAGACATCCTTGGCGACCCCGCTGCCTGGTGTGGTGACCAGCGCGCCCCGCTGGCCGTCGTTGTCGTCGGTGACGCGAGCCAGACCTCCGACCATCGCCCGGTACGACTGCCCCTGCCTGACGGTGAAGCTGCGAAGAACGACGTTGCGGCGGACCAGGCGGTCGCCGGCCGCAGTCGGGGCAGAGGACAACCGGAGAACCTCCTGCCCGACGTAGCGGTGCGGCGCCGCGGAGATCCGAGCCTTCAGTTCCTGCCGCTGCGCGTTGGTGAGCGCGGACCCTCTGACGCTGCGGCCGGCCGAGCGGCTGATCGGCCGGATCACCAGTGACTCCATCTGCGTCAGCACGTGGCTTCGAGACGTGTCGTCGCCGCACCACCAGGTCTGCACCGACGGCACCCGGAGCGGTTCCCCGAGCAGGTGCTGGCACAGCTCGGGCAGGTACGGCATCAACGCCGGGTTCTCCAGGATGCCGGAGCCGAGCGGGTTCAGCACGCTGACGGTACGCTGCCGCACCGCCTCCGTCAGGCCGGAGACCCCCAGCCGAGACCCTGGCCGGAGCTCCAGCGGGTCCGACCAGGTGGAGTCAACCCGTCGCAGGATGACGTCGACCTGCTCCAGCTTGCCAAGCACCCGCATCCACACCCGACCGTCGCGGACCGTCAGGTCACTGCCCTCCAGCAGCGGGAACCCGAGCAGGGAAGCCAGAAACGCCTGGTCGAAGGCGGTCTCGGAATGGGTGCCGGGGCTGAGCACCACGACGCGCGGGTTCTCCACCTGGCTGGGCGCCGCATCGACGAGCGCCATCCGCATGGCGGAGAAGAACGGCGTCAGCCGGTGAAGGTGGGCTTCGCGGTACACCTCGGGCATCACTCGGGAGACGACGCGTCGGTTCTGCATCGCGAAGCCGGCACCGGAGGGGGCCTGGCTGCGATCCGACATCACCTTCCAGGTGCCGTCCATGTCGCGGCCCAGGTCTGCGGCAAGCATGAACAGCGGGGTATGAACCGGCGCGACGCCGACCAGAGCCCGCAGGTACTCGGTGTGGTCTAGGACTGCGGCCAGCGGCACCCGCCGCTGGCGGAGCAGCTTCTGTGCACCGTAGATGTCGGCCAGAAGCTCGTTCAGCAACTCCGCGCGCTGCACCATGCCGACCTCGAGGCTCCCCCACTGCTGGTCATCCAGCACCAGCGGCAGTGGGTCAAGCTTCCACGGCAGCGCACCGGCGAGGTCTCCGGTGCCATCGACCAGGTGCTCGGAGTCGATGATCGAGACTCCCGCGGCCGGCCCGGTCGTGTAGGTGACGCCATCATCCTCGAGCAGCCTGGCCACCTCACGCTGGGCGCGCGTCAGGTCGGAGTCGACGAACTCCTCCAGCCCGTCGAGCAGCCGTTCCCAGCCGTGCCGCACGGTCCCGTCAGGGTTGGCGAACTCGTCGAATCCCGGGGCGGGGTCGAACATGTTGGGCTGCCCCGCCGCAGTCAGGTAGCGGGTCAGCACCGTCATGGCCGGCCCCAGCGGCTCGGCACGCGTCGCCGCAGGTCCAGGGTGAGCGGATACTCGGTGTCCGTCGCCGCCCGCCAGCTCAGCTGCTGCTCCAGGGCGTCGACGTCCGGCTGACCCGTGGTTCGTCCGACCTTCTCGAAGCGCCGGGCCCGACGCGCCTCCGCCTCCTTGGCGTTCACCGGTGGTGAGTCGTAGGTCCGACCCCCGGGGTGGACGACGTGGTAGGTGGCGCCGCCTAGGACGATCCGGTTGGCTCGGTCGACGATCTCGAAGGTCAGCGGGGAGTCGACCTCCAGCGTCGGGTGCAGCGACGACCAGGCCTTCCAGGCCCGGTACCGAACCCCGGCCACGTAGGTTCCGGGCGTCCCGGTGGACACCAGCGGCACGGCTACCCCGTTGCAGACCACCAGGTGCCGGTCGGCGGCGATCCCGGAGACCTTGATCTGCAGCCGCTCGGTCGAGGAGTCGACATAGCGCGCAGTGCCACCCGAGGATGCCTCCTCACCAAGGACGTGCCACGGCTCGATGGCGGTCCGCAGCTCCAGCTCGACGTCCCCGATCTGAGTGCTGCCGATCCGCGGGAACCGGAACTCCAGATACGGATCCAGCCAGGCCAGCTCGAAGTCGATGCCGTGCGCGCGCAGGTCCGCCACCACCTCGGCGATGTCTGCGGCGGCATAGTGCGGCAGCAGGAAGCGCTCATGCAGCGTGGTTCCCCACCGGATCAGCGGTGCCGAGTACGGGTTCTCGGCGAACCGGGCGACCAGCGCACGGACCAGTAGCGCCTGTACGAGTGCCATCTCGGGGTGCGGCGGCATCTCGAAACCTCGAAGCTCCAGCAGGCCGAGCCGTCCGCGGAGCGTGTCGGGACTGTAGAGCTTGTCGATGCAGAACTCGGATCGGTGAGTGTTGCCGGTGATGTCGGTCAGCAGGTGCCGTAGCGCCCGGTCCACCGCCCACGGGCGCCGGTCGGTGTCATCCAACCGCTCGATCTCGGCGAAGGAGATCTCCAGCTCGTACAGCACCTCGGGGCGGCCCTCGTCGACTCGGGGTGCCTGGCTCGTCGGCCCGACGAAGCGGCCGGAGAACAGGTACGACAGCGACGGGTGGTGCTGCCAGTAGGTCAGGAGGCTCACCAGCAGGTCGGGGCGCTGCAGCATCGGCGATCGCGCCGCCTCGGCGCCGCCCAGGGTGAGATGGTTGCCGCCACCGGTGCCGCTGTGCCTCCCGTCCAGGCCGAAGGTCTCCGTGCCCAGCCGCTCCTCCCGGGCGATCGCGTACAGCATGGAGGTGACCTCGCTCAGCTCCCGCCAACTGGAGGTGGGATGGAGGTTCACTTCGATCACACCCGGATCGGGCGTCACCATCAGGGTCTTGACTCGCGGATCGGGCGGTGGCCCGTAGCCCTCCAGCACCACCGGAGTGCGCGTCTGGCCCGCCACCTCGTCGAGCACGCCGACGAGCTGGAGGAACTGCTCCAGCTTCTCCAGTGGCGGCACGAAGACGTACACGAAACCGGCTCGGGGCTGGACCACCACCGCCGTCCGGGACGCGGTGTGGGCCGGGTCAGTCACCAGCGCGACCGGATGTGCGGAGTCGAAGCCGGGCAGTCCCTCGTCAAGCTTGGCGTAGACGCTTTCTTCGCCTGCATAGTCAGGGTCCTGCCACGACACCGAACGCAGCGGCAGCCGCTGGCCCGCCGGCGACTCGCCCGGAACCAGCACGATCCGGCCTCGCCGCAGCTTCCAGTCGGCGCTGGCCCAGCCGTCGGCCCACCACGCCGGCGTCAGCGGGAGCGCCCAGGCCACCGGTTCCTCGTTGGCGTCCAGGTCGGCGAGCTCGTCCGGTTTGAGCTCAGGTCTGTCCGGCCGGGGGCCCTCGGGCCGTCGGAGGTCGGCGGCGAGGGCTTCGAGCGGATCTTCGAAGCAGGGCCGGCATTGGGTCTGTGGCAGCGAGAACGCTGTCGTCACCGCCCGCGCGAACGCCTCCGCCCGGGCATCGGCCCCGTCGACCGCCTGCGTCTGGTCAGCTGGGTCGGCGAGCAGGGCCTGGTTTGACCACAGCAGCTCCCCGTCGGTTCGCCAGACCAGCCCGATCTGCCAGCGCGGCAGTGGCTCGCCCGGGTACCACTTGCCCTCGCTGTGCTGAACCAGACCGGAACTGGCATACCGCGATCGCAGCCGCGCGGCGAGCGCATGGGCACGCTCCCGCTTGTGCGGCCCGTCGGCAGCAACGGTCCATTCTCGTGACGTCAGGTCGTCGACCGAGACGAACGTCGGCTCTCCACCCATCGTCAGCTCGATCTTGGAGCGAGCAAGCCGCTCGTCCACCGCTTCGCCGAGAATCTGCAGCCGCTCGATCTGCGTGGCGGTGTACGGCTTGGTGACCCGGGCGTCCTCGTGCACCCGCCGAACCGTGTTGGAGTAGTCGAACCTCACCTCGCAGGGATCGGTGACCCCGGTGATCGCCGCCGCCGATGACGGGCTCGGGGTGGCAGCCAGCGGGATGTGGCCCTCCCCCGCGAACAGCGCGGACGTGGCGTCCAGGCCTATCCAGCCGGCACCGGGGATGTACACCTCGGCCCAGGCATGCAGGTCGGTGAAGTCCTGCGTCGGTCCGCTGGCGCCGTTCACACTTCGCTGGTCGGCCGCTAACTGGACCAAGTAGCCGGAGACGAACCGCGCAGCCAGGCCGAAGTGCCGAAGCGCCGCTACCAGCAGCCAGGCGGAGTCGCGGCAGGATCCGACCTGTCGGGTGAGGGTCTGATCCGGGCTCTGCACGCCGGGTTCCATCCGGACGGAGTACGCCACGTCGCTATAGACGGCGTTGTTGAGGTCGACCAGGAACTCGATGATCGGGCGACCGCCGGGCTGGGCTCCGGCCAGCCGATCCAGCCAGCCGGAGAACACCGGTGCCGATGCACGGTCAGTGACGGCCAGGTACGGCTCCAGTTCCGCCGCCAGGTCGGGCGCGTACGAGAACGGGAACCGCTCGGCGTAGCCCTCGACGAAGAAGTCGAACGGGTTGATCACGCCCATGTCGGCGACCAGCCCGACCGCAATCTCCAGCTTTGTCGCCTTGTTCGGGAACACAACGCGGGCGAGGTAGTTGCCGAACGGGTCCTGCTGCCAGTTGATGAAGTGGTCAGACGGGGTGATCTGCAGCGCGTAGGACTCGATCGGGGTCCGGGAGTGAGGTGCCGGACGCAGCCGGACGACATGTGGGCCGATGGCGACTGACCGGTCGAAGCTGTACGTCGTGCGATGCTCAAGCGCGACCTTGATGCTCATCAGGCGGCCGTCCTCCTTCCCGGGCACGACGTATCCGACCAGCAGCGCGCTGGCGGCGTCATGGATGAGGCTGCCAGCGCGGGTCTGGGGTCAGTAGCGGTAGTGATCGGACTTGTACGGCCCCTCGACCGGAACGCCAAGGTAGCCCGCCTGCCTGGGGGTGAGCTCGGTCAGCTTCACGCCCAGCGCACCGAGGTGCAGCCGCGCCACTGCCTCGTCAAGGTGCTTCGGAAGGGTGTAGACCCCGACCGGGTAATCCTGCGGGCAGGTGAAGATCTCGATCTGCGCCAGCACCTGGTTGGTGAAGGAGTTGCTCATCACGAAGCTGGGATGGCCGGTCGCGTTGCCAAGGTTCATCAGCCGACCCTCGCTGAGCACGATGATCGAGTGCGAGGCGTCGCTGTCGGCCTCGAAGATCCACTCGTCAACCTGCGGCTTGATGTGGTTGCGGCGGACGCCGGGGGTCTTCTCCAGGCCCGCCATGTCGATCTCGTTGTCGAAGTGGCCGATGTTCGCCACGATCGCCTGGTGCCGCATCCGGCTCATCTGGTCGGCGCTGATCACGTGATAGCAGCCGGTCGCGGTGATGTAGATGTCAGCGATCGGCAGAGCCTCCTCCAAGGTGGTGACCTGATATCCGTCCATTGCCGCCTGCAGCGCGCAGATCGGATCGACCTCGGTGACGATCACCCGGGCACCTTGGCCGCGAAGCGACTCCGCGCAGCCCTTGCCGACGTCCCCGTACCCGCAGACGACGGCGACCTTGCCACCGATCAGCACGTCGGTGGCGCGGTTCAGCCCGTCGATCAGTGAATGTCGACAGCCATACTTGTTGTCGAACTTGGACTTGGTGACGGAGTCGTTGACGTTGATCGCCGGGAACAGCAGCTGACCGGACCGGAACATCTCGTACAGCCGGTGGACACCGGTTGTGGTCTCCTCCGTGACACCCCGAATGGCGTTGGCGACATCGGTCCAGCTTCGACCCTGCGACAGCGACCGGCGCAGCAGCGACAAGATCACCGCAAGCTCTTCGGGATCATCCTCGCCGGCCTCGGGGACCCGGCCCGCCTTCTCGTACTCGACGCCCTTGTGCACCAGCAGCGTGGCGTCGCCGCCGTCGTCCAAGATCATGTTGGCGAAGTCGCCGTCGTCCCAGGTGAGGATCTGCTCGGTGCAGTCCCAGTACTCCTCCAGCGACTCTCCCTTCCAGGCGAAGACCGGTACCCCGGCCGGCTCATCCTGTGTGCCGTCCCTGCCGACGACCACAGCAGCGGCGGCGTGGTCCTGGGTGGAGAAGATGTTGCAGCTCGCCCAACGAACCTCCGCACCCAGATCGACCAGGGTCTCGATCAGCACAGCGGTCTGGATGGTCATGTGCAGCGAACCGGCGATCTTCGCGCCGCTCAGCGGCTTGGAGGCCCCGAACTGGGCTCGCATGGCCATCAGGCCGGGCATCTCGTGCTCAGCTAGGGTGATTTCTTTGCGGCCGAACTCGGCCAGGCTCAGGTCTGCGACGCGGAAGTCCATGCACGAAGCGTAGGGGCTGCCACCGACAGCATCCAACCGGCTCACTGTGATCAGCGCCACCAGCCACGACCTTCAGGGGCAGGGCTCAACCAGCCAGGTAGGCCAGCGCGGCGTCATATCCGGCCAGGCCGAGGCCGGCGATCACCCCGGTGGCGTAGCCGCTCACCACCGAGTGGTGACGGAAGTCCTCACGGGTGTGAATGTTGGAGATGTGCACCTCCACCAGGTCGGCGGTGCGCAGCGCGACCGCATCAGCCACCGCGATCGAGTAGTGGCTCCAAGCGGCCGGGTTGAGTACGACCGGGATGGACCGGTCGGCCGCCTGATGGAGCCAGCCGACCAGTTCTGCCTCGGAGTCGGTCTGCCGGCACTCCACCTCAAGGCCAAGATCAGCGCCGCGGCGCGTGCAGCGCTGCACCAGATCGGCGTACGTGCTGGAGCCGTAGACCTCGGGCTGGCGGGTGCCCAGCCGGCCCAGGTTGACACCGTTGAGGACCCAGACCAGCACGGTGCTCAGTGGCTCGGAGCGGACGGTCGCTCGGGACGGGACGCGGGGGTGTAGTCGGACCTGTAGATGTCTGGCTCAAGGTAGAGCGACGTGACCATGGGCTCAGCTTTGCGGATCTGTTCCTCCGCGGCGTCGATCAGGCGGGCCACCTCCGCGGCGGTCTCCATCGGATTCACAGCGATCTTGGCCGCAACCAGGATCTCCTCCGGCCCCATATGCATCGTCTTCATATGGATCACCCGGTCCACGCCTGGAGTGGCCGTCAGCGCCTCCGAGATCTTGGCGCTCACATCGGCCCCAGCCGACTCACCCAGCAGCAGGCTCTTGGTCTCGATGGCCAGGGTGACCGCGACCGCCACCAGCAACAGGCCGATCATCGCCGTGCCGATGACGTCGAAGTAGCCGTTGTGGGTCAGCAGGGACATGCCCACTCCGAACAGCGCGAAAACCAGGCCGAGGAGAGCCGCGAAGTCCTCCAGCAAGATAACCGGAAGCTCCGGCGCCTTCGCCGACTTGATGAACTTGCTCCAGCTCTGCTTTCCCCGACTCCGGTTCGACTCAATGATCGCGGTTCGAAAGGAGAACGCCTCCGCGATGATGGCTGCCACCAAAACGGCGATCGGCACCCACCACCATATGCTCTCCAGCAGCTCGTTCGGGTGGCCCTCACGGATCTCGTGGTACTTGTGGTACGCCTCGTAGAGCGCAAACAGACCGCCGACCGAGAACAGCACGATCGAGACGATGAACGCGAAGATGTAGCGCTCGCGGCCGTAGCCGAAGGGGTGCTCGGCGGTCGCCTCGCGCTGCGCCCGCTTGCCACCCAGCAGCAGCAGCGCCTGGTTGCCGGCGTCGGCGACGGAGTGGATCGCCTCGGCAAGCAGCGAGGACGCCCCGGTCAGCAGCCAGGCGCCGAACTTCGTCACTGCGATAAACGTGTTGGCCAACAGCGCAGCGACGACGGCCTTGGTCCCACCTTCAGCACTCACGTCGGTCATCCTGCCAGATGGGGACCGGATCTCCACACAACGTGTTGAGCAGGTGGTCGGGAGCCTCGCTTCAGGCCTCGCGGTACCGGCCGAGGCCGAGGGCCAGATAGACCGAGGTGAACATCCCGGTCTGGAGCAGCGTCGCGTACCGCTCGACGTCGGAGCCGCTTCGGTGAGCGATCGGGCAGACCCGGATGTCGTTGCGCTCAGCGGCGGCGAACAACCGGCTCTGGGCCGCTCGCACCAGGTCGTCGCTGTTGCCGTCGTCGAGCGCTACCAGGGTCGGTCGCCGGTCGGACGGGGCAAGATCCTCGAACGGGTCCGCGAACGGGTCGCGCGGAGCCGCGGTCTCCAGGATCGGCAGCAACTCGTCGGCATCGGCGGCCAGCGCAGGCCGCCCGCTGGCGGCGCGCAGCGCCTCGGCGAGGCGGCGACTGGCGCGACCAGCAAGGACAGATCCGCCCCAGACCAGCGGCTGGGCGTCGGCCAGGCCCATGGCGATGTCCTTGGCCGGGTTCTCGGAGATGTCGACGTACGGCGAACAGTCCTCGGCGACCTGATCCATGGCATCGGCAACCGACTCCGGGTTGACCGCCGGACCAAGCTGCATCTCGTGCAGCGCGGCCAGCACCACGATGGCGGCCGCGAGCGGGTCCGCGGTGCTGGTCGGGAGCAGCGTGGTGGAGCGGGAGCCGGCATGCTCGGCGACGGTCGAGATCGGTGGGCAGGCGATGATCAGCTGAGCGCCCCGACGCACCGTCTCGTGCACCGTGGCCACCGTCCCAGGCGGCGCGCCGTCGCTGGCCATCACGACGACCAGGTCCAAGGCGCCTACCCAGCCCGGCAGGCCGTGGGAGGGCCACGCGACGAACGGCACCGGGCACACCGGCTCCAGCATCGCGCGGATGAAACGCGCTTCCGGGCCGGCCGCGATCACCGCCCGTGGGCGGGAGAGGTCTGCGAGCCCGGAGATCGGCCCCAGCGACTCGCTGGTCTCTCGCCGGAGCCGCGCGCCCGCCTCGGCCAGTCGGCGCAGCACCGGGTCGGCCCCACCCAGGGCGCTGTGGTCCTCCAGCAACGAGTCATCGAATACCGACATAGGTGCCGCTCCTGACTCAGGGCTTGTCGGGCCGCCGGGCTTCGTCGATCAGCAGCACCGGGATGCCCTGGCGAACCGGGTAGGCCAGGCCGCAGTCGGCGGCCACGCACACCAGCTCATCGCGGTCGTGGTCCACCGCCAGGGAACCGTGGCAGTTGGGACAGGCCAGAATCTCCAGCAGCTCCGGGGCCAGTTCGACAGCCATGCGGTACCTCCAGGTCGTTGCGCGTCCCCTATTTCTACACCGTCGCGGCAGTCTCGCGACGTACCGCCTCGGGCCCGTAGACCGCAGCCTGCGTACGCCCGCTGCAGCCGACGCGGCGCGACACTTCCACCGCCCCGCGTCAGCTATTGCGTCCGCGCGGCGGCGGAACGTCCGCGCGGCGGGCGTGACCCACCGGGAGAACGGGGTCAGGCGCGGACGAGCGCGAGCACCTCGTCGCGCAACATCGCTGTCTGAATCGGATCGCGGGCCTCGACGTTGAGCCGGATCAACGGCTCGGTGTTGCTGGAGCGCAGGTTGAACCACCACTGATCGCCGCGAGCGGTCAGTCCGTCGGTGTAGTCGAAGGTGGCACGGTCCACGAACGCCTCCGCCACCGTCTCGGTGACCGCCTTCGGGTCCTCGACCCGGGAGTTGATCTCGCCGGACTCGGCGTAGCGCGCGAACTCCCTGACGACCTGCGACAGCGGCGTCGTCGTCTTGCCGGCCAGCGCGAGTACGTGCAGCGCAGCCAGCATGCCGGTGTCGGCACCCCAGAAGTCGCGGAAGTAGTAGTGGGCGGAGTGCTCCCCACCGAAGATGGCGTTGTGCTCGGCCATCGCCGCCTTGACGAAGGTGTGCCCAACCTTGGTCTGCACGATCGTGCCACCAAGCTCGGTCACCAGCTCAGGCACCGACCGGGACGTGATCGTGTTGCAGACGATGGTCGCCCCCGGCTCGCGAGCGAGCTCCTGGCTGGCGATCATCGCGGTGATCGCCGACGGGCTGACCACCTGGCCCAGCTCGTCGATGATGAAGCAGCGGTCGGCGTCGCCGTCGAAGACCAGCGCCAAGTCTGCGTCATGCTCCAAGACGGCCGCCTGGGCATCCACCAGGTTCTCCGGCTCCAGCGGGTTCGGAGCGTGGTTGGGGAAGGACCCGTCCGGGTCGGTGTACATACCGATCAGGTCGAGGTTCAGGTCGCCCAGAACGGCCGGGAGCGTATGTCCGGCCATCCCGTTGCCGGCGTCGGCGACCACCGTCAGCCGACGGATAGCGGAGAGGTCGACGAGCGAGCGGAGATGATCGGCGTACGCCGGCAGCAGGTCCATCTCCGTTCGCTCACCCGGGGCGGCCGCCGGCACCGGATCGGTGTGCTGCGCCCGGTCGGCCACATCGCGGAGGAGCTGCGATGACACCGGCCGGGCAGCGGCGAGGCAGAACTTGATGCCGTTGTACGTGCCGGGGTTGTGGCTGGCCGTGAACATGGCACCCGGCAGGTTCAGCCGGCCGGAAGCGAACCAGAGCCCGTCCGTACTGGCAAGCCCGATGTCGATGACGTCAATGCCGCGGCTGAGCACGCCGCGGGTGAATGCTGCCGAAAACGCTGGGCTGGTCAGCCGCATGTCGCGCGCAACCACGATCGCCCCTTCGGCCGCGATCACATCGAGGGCGTCCACGAACGCCACCCCGATGGCGTAGGCGCCGTCAGCGTCCCACTCAGCGTCCGGCCCGGTGGCGACACCACGGATGTCGTTGGCCTTGAAGATCTCCGGTTTCATCATCGTGGAACATCCTATCGAGCCGACCGGCCGCGACCGCTGACCGCCTTTGGGCCCTCAGGCGTCGGGATCGGCCAGTACGGTGAGATGGCCTCGCCGGCCCAGCTCGACGATCCCGGAGCGGCGCTGCACTGTTCGGTCCTGGCAAGGCTCGGCCGGTTGGTCGTATGTGAGCCCGACCTCCCGTACGGCATCGGCGAGGGCCAGCAGGTCATCGGTCGTCGGTTGGGGATCGGGTTCGGCAGCCAGCCGGATCACCTCCCAACCCAGTGGCGCCGACAGCGCCTGGGCATGCTGCTTGCACAGGTCATAGCAGTGGGGCTCGGCCTGCGTGGCGAGCGGACCCAGCACCGCGGTGGACTCGACGTACACGTAGGTGAGCGTCGCCACGGCAGGCCGCGAGCAGCCAGCACGAGAGCAGCGTCTTGACCTCACGCGGGTGACGCTACCGCCCGCCGCCGTCTGGTGGTGGGAGGAGGCGGCGTGTCACTTCCCGATCACGAACACGAGCGCACCACCCCCCGGGTGGCGGTTCCCGCCCGATGGGAGCGCGTCCGCACACCGCCCACGTCCCAGCACACCCTGCACGGTGTGCGAGAAGCTGCAAGGTGTGCGAGAAGCTGCACGGTGTGCGAGAAGCTGCACGGTGTGCGAGAAAGTACGATCCGGGCGGCCGCGCGTGTGCGCGACCTCGCCTGGGACCCGGGTTTTGCGTCCGGCCAGGCACTAGGCTGCACCGCATGTCCGTCCGCCGCCGTGACCGCCACTCCCGGGGACTCCGCGGACCGCTGGCATTGCCCAACCCATTGACCGGCCGGGCGGCGAGCCCACCACGTCCGGCCAACAAATCCGACTTCTTCGCCGACGCGGTGCATCGGGCCGTGGAGCGCATCGCCCGGCAGTGTCCTGACGTGCTGGTCGGTGTGACGTTCGGGGTGGAGGACGTACCGGTGGTGGACACCGATTGGTCCGGGGACCGGGTGCCGCTCGCCGTCGCCCTGGAAGCAGATCCCGAGCGTCTCGCGCAGGTGGTGGTCTATCGCCGGCCGCTGGAGCACCGGGCGGCGAGCCGCCGCGGGCTGAGCATCTTGGTGTACCGCACCATCGTCGAGCAGTTGTCGGCACTCACCGGTCGTAGCGTGGAGGACATTGACCCCGAAGGGCTCGCCGCCGACGACGACTGACGATGTCGGCTGACCGATGTCGGCTGACCGATGTCGACTGGCCGATGTCGACTCGTGACGGCGTTACCGACCGACGGACGGATCGAGGCGGACCTTCGGCGCCCGGCTGGCCACATCGGGGGACGTCACCCCGATGGTGGTCAGGCCGGCGATGGCGCCTTCGGGCTGGCTCAGGACTACTCCCCCGTACACCTGACTGCCGATCGGCGCATTGACGACCAGGTACGACGGCGCCGGTGAGTTGAGCCGGCGGGTCGAGGTGCTTCCCGGAGCCAGCAGAACGTCATCGCGACGCAGCGTGACGCCGTCATAGCTGAGCACCTCGATGGATGCGGTCAGCTCGGTGTCGCTGTCGTTGCTCAAGATCAGCTCGCTGTCGCCCAGATCGGTGGTGGCCACGGCCGCTAGTCCCGTACCCAGCATGGGCGGCGCCGCCGGCTGTACGGCAAGGTCGGGGGCTGCACCCTCCCGGCTGCTGCGCGCTACCACCGAGCCGGTGACCGGGACATCGCTCACCAGCCGGATGGCGCCCGGAGCCCCCGCCAGGCCGTCGGTGAGCTGCACTGAACCGGTGCTTTCGGGCAAGACCTCAATCTTCTCCGCATCCGCGGGCTCGAAGGGTCCCTGCTGGCCGAGAACCTCCACCGTCACCTCGGCGCGGGTGGTGCCCGGGTTCACCACGAACAGCTCCCGGGGACCGTCGCCCTCGGGCACGCCTGGAATCACCGATCGGGTGCTGGGCGCGGTAGACGGCAGATGCCAGTCGGCGCCGTTGGGCTCCAGCTCGTCGCTGGCGAGGTCCCGCGCGACGGCGGACACCCGTCCCTCGTCGACCCGGACGGCAACAGTCAGTGGCCCTTCGACTGCAACCAGCGGTCCCAGCGAGATCACCGTCGAGCGGTGCGGCTCCACGATCACGCCCGGGCTGCCGGGAACCACGACCAGCCCGTTCCGGCCGTAATAGCGCAGGTCGACCTCGGCCTGGGAGTCATCGGGGTTGGTCAGCACCAGCTCGCTGCGGTAGGACGTGGCAGCGCCCACGCCGACCAACCAGTGGCTTGTCGCCGGTGTCCGACAGGCCGCCGCCATCAGCCCCTGCTGCTCGCCCGAGGTGGCAGCGGTGAGCACCGTCGCGGCGCTTGCCGTGGCCATCACGCCTTCCCCTTGCAGCAAGACGGACGTGGCCGGGTCGGTCAAGACCTCGCCCTTCCCCTGGTCGCTCATCGTCAGCTCGGGTGCGGGGTCATCGATCGGTGTGACGGTCAACGTGCCCTCCCGACCCGGAGCCCTCCGCATCACGACCGTCGACAGGCTCCGGCTGGCGTCGCCCTGCGGCTCACCGACGGTGCACACGGTGTCGGTACGACCCACGACCGGGATCCGGTCTGGGATGAACGTGGCGGTGTCCGGAGTCAGCAGGGTGCCGCCGCCGGCCACCAACAGGAGCCCCAGCAGTGCTGCCACCACCGCCAGCAACCCGGTCAGCGGGGACTGCCGCCGACCGCGTCCCGGCGCGGAGATCCGCTGGCTCACAGCTCCAGTCCGCTCATTGTGGCGGTCCGCCGCGCCAACCGGGCCGGATCGCGTACCTCTGGCCGGCGGATCGCGGGCGCTGCGAACACCGCCGCAATCACCAGCAGGATGCCCGAGCCGATCAGCCACCACAAGGTGGCGGAGGAGTACCGGTACTCGAGCCGACCACCTGCGGGCGGGATCTCGAAGACCTGCTGCCAGCTTCCGGCCACGGCCGGGAGGGGTTGATCATCCACCGTCGCACGCCAGCGCCCGTCGGCCGGCTCACCCAGCCGAAGCTGCCGCCCAGCCGCACCGGGCGGCAGCACGGTACCCGAGGTCACCGGGGTCAGCTCCCTCCCGGTGGCGACGACGGTGCGCGCGACCGCCGGCTGCAGCTGCCAGACCGTGCCGCGGGCATTACCGCTGGCCGCGCCTAGCCCCGGGGTGTTGTCGA
Organism: Propionibacteriaceae bacterium; assembly: GCA_035717205.1. Lineage (GTDB taxonomy): Bacteria > Actinomycetota > Actinomycetes > Propionibacteriales > Propionibacteriaceae > Microlunatus. Next base: position 57,798 of record DASTIW010000010.1, read on the forward strand.
TGCGGGCCGCCTCTTCGTCGTCGGCGCCGCTGACCCAGACGTAGCCGATAGCAAGATCACGCAACTGGGAGCTGATGTCGGCGTCCGCTGTGCCGGCCGTCAGCCGGATCACCAGGTCCTCGGCCTGGTCACGCGCCTGAGTGGAGCCGCCGAAAGGGTAGCCGCGATCGGCGTCACCGAGCCGGAGCTGGTCGTCGGCCAAGACGGCGAACCCGACTTCCGGCCCGGTGAGGTCGACGGCGAGCACGCGTACCTTGCTCTCACCCTGCATGGCATTCACGACGTACGGCGGCAGGGCGTCGAGCTGGATTCGCTGGATGGGGTGCTGCGCTCCTGCCCAGACCCACCACGCGCCCGCGCCGAGCGTCACCAGGGCCACCAGCGCCCCGGCGATCACCGCCGCCGGCTGGACCATCGAGAAGCTCCGTGCCGCGAGCTGGCTGGACAGCCCGTCGACGCCTACGCCGGCGGCCATCACCAGAGCACCGAAGGCCAGCAGCAGATAGCTGCCGATTTCCGGGCGGATCTCTGCACCGACCGGCGGCACCGGCACCACCATCCGGGAGCACAGGATGGCGGCAGCAAGCGCGAGCAGTCCGGTCACCCAGGCGGCGACGACCGCTCGGCTTCGGGGCCGGCGAGCCAGACCAACCAGCGCCACCAGCCAGATCGTTCCGAACACGGCAATGCCGAGCCACAGCGGTGGCAAGCCCTCCCCGAGAACTCGGCCGAACAGCAGGCGCCAGACCTCCGGCGCGTTCGGCGCCCCGCCGAGGACGGCATCGGGTCCCGCGAACAATCGACCCCACGAGGCGACAGCCCCGGGCCACCACGGCGCCAGCACGACCAGCGGCATGGCAAGGGCGATACCGATCCTGCCGACCTTGCGCGGCGATCGGCGCAGCGCCACAGCTCCGATGGCGCCGCCCACCACAGCGACGATCAACATCGACGGCTCGAAAGCCGTCAGCACGACGAGCACCACACCTGCACCCCAGCCGCCGCGCCAGGCCTCCGGTGCCCGCGGGCGCCGAAGCACCAGTGCCCGCGCGGCCAGTACCAGCAGCGGCAGCGCGATCCCGAAGACGCTCAGGCTGAGCCGGCCCTGGTTGGTGCCACCGAGGAGCACCGGCAGCAACGCGTACGTCAGCGCTACCCACAGCCGGACCCGGCGGTCGTGGATGACCTTCCGGACGACCGGATAGACGCTGACCAACGAGAGGGGCACCACTGCGCAGAGCAGCACGGTGACGAACCACTCGGGCCGGCCCGCGAACACGGTTGACCCGATCGCGACCAGCGCGAGCCACGGCGGAGTCAGCTGGTACGGCGCCCCGAAGATGGGCGACGCGACGCTGCTCCACAGCGACTGGAGACGGTCGGGCGCCGGCAGCAGAGCTGGCCCGGTGAGCGCGCCGACCCCGACCAGCGAGCGGGCCGCCACCAGGCTGCCGACCGCGGTCAGCACGCCGGCGATCACCACCGGCGACAGCCAGGGGTTGTTGACCGGCTCCTCCACCGGCGCGCTGAAGTCGTCCCCGGTCAGCTCGTCCAACGAGGCGGCGTCGGCTTCGCCGGCGACCGAGCGGTAGCGGTCAGACACCGCACCCGAGACGATCTCGGACGCCACCCGCAGACTTGACCACCACGGAGGCCGCAGCGCCTCGACGACGTCAGGCCCCTCGGGCACCACGCTCAGCCGGTGCAGCCGGCGTCGGAAGGAGCGAATCAGTCGGGGGTGTCGAACGAAGCTGCCCATGGCCAGCAACTCATCCCATGAGCGCCCCGGCACCTTTCCGAGCAGGTAGCCGACGGCGTGGACCAGACAGCTCCACACCAGCCGCAGCCAGACGAAGGGGAACTGCAGCCCTCGGGCGTGCCCGGCGATGACCAGCATGCCCAGCTCGCGGTCCAGCTGCGCTGGTCGCCGACCGATCACCCCGTGTGGCCGAAGACCTGCTCGGCCGACCTGGCGGTGGATCATCGTCGCGGCAGGGGTCGTCAGCACGTGGTAGCCGCTGAGCTGGGCTCTCCAACCGAACTCCACACCGTCTCGGAATACCGGCACGGCAGGGTCCAGGCCACCGAGCTTGTGCCACACGACCTGCCTGACCAACATCCCGCAGGTGGACACGCCCAGCTTGCGTTCGGGCTCGTCGCGCTGGCCCTGGTCAATCTCGCCGCCGTCCAGCATCAGCTCGCGCCGGCCGGTACCCGAGATCGACACACCTACCTCGCTGAGCTGCGGAGCGGCGCTGCGGCGCCTGGGCAGCAGCAACTTGGGCCCCGTAATGTCGATCTCAGGATTGGTCACCACATGGCTGAGCAGCTGGCTGAGGGCGTTCGGCGCGGGTACGGCGTCGTCATGCAGCAGCCACAGCCAGCGGTGCTCCGGGTCAGGATCGGATTCGCGCCGACCCTTCCGGTCCTGGCTGAGAGCAGCTGCCACCGATGCACCGAAACCCTTGGACCGGTCCCCGGTGTAGACAGCATCCAGCAGACCCACGGCCGCAGCTTGGTTGAGCAGGCGCCGGGTGCCGTCGGAACTCTGGTTGTCGATGGCGATCAGCCGGTCCGGCCGGTGGGTCAGTGCCGCCAATCCGGCTAACGTGGCCGGCAGCCAGCGCTCAGCATCGAGGGTGACCAGGACTGCAGTGACCTGGCAGCCCGAGATGTCGACATCGGTGTCCTCATCCTGCTCGGCCTCCACCCAGGCCCACGGATTCACCTCAGAGTCGTGATCAACGACGCCCGGACCCAGGCGGAGATGGCTGGGCGCCTCACGGCCGTCTGGTCGGAGGTGTCCCTCGTCGAGAGCATCGTCGCGGGCGATATCTCTGGCCATCGGGGCTGCAATTACCTCTGCGATTCAGGCCCGTCTCGCGGGAGGCGAGGCAAGCTCGGACATATGTAGTGTGCCGCAAGGAGCCGGGCCCCTGACGCGCCCGCCGGCGCGTGCCCAGACCTGCGTCGGGGCGGGGTGGCGGCACGGCGATCCATGCCGACAAACGACAAGGGCGCCCGGTTGGGCGCCCCTACAGTACGCGAGGTTGCAGCAAGACTCCATTCCTGTCCTGGGGGCGGATCGCCGATGCACCCGGAGGTCCGCCCCGTCAGCTCAGACGGCCCGCTTCTTCAGCTTCCGGCGTTCCCGTTCGCTCAGGCCGCCCCAGATGCCGAAACGCTCATCGTTGGCCAGCGCATACTCCAGGCATTCGCCCCGCACGTCGCAGGACAGGCAGACCTTCTTGGCTTCGCGCGTGGAGCCCCCCTTCTCGGGGAAGAACGCCTCTGGATCGGTCTGCGCGCACAGTGCCCGCTCCTGCCAGCTGAGCGTGCCCTCATCGTCAACAGTGATCAGTTCCTGCATGTGCTGCGCCTCCTCGACCCGAATGTGCGTTTGCTTGCGCTGCCAGTCAAGACTTCGCGGGTCTCGCCGGTGACAACTTGCGTTACGAGCAAACGGCCAGTCCCCGATGACCGCTCACCTCCGAACTACATAGATGAAATTACATGCCCGTCAATACCGGAAAGTCAAGTGCAGAACTGATATTGGGGCCGATCCTGAGCAGATCGCCTCCCTCGATCAGGCGTGCCGGGAACTCCGGGGCTGGCCTTCGGTGGTCGGGTGTTGATCGGCGGGATCCGGCTGGGCCTCGCGGTGCTGCGGATCGGGCTGCGAGCGACCGGGAATTGGAGCCCAGCCGGTGCCCTCTCCAGCCGTTCCCCACCCTGACGCGGCAGCCCCTGAGGCTGCTTCGCCGGCCGTGGTCCACGCCGCGCCCGCTGCATGGTCGGGCTGCCAGGTCGGTTGCTGGGCCCGGGATTCGGCATCTGATGTGTCCGGTTTGTCGGCCTCAGCACGCTCGGCCGGTGCGGACTCCAGCTCGCCCGATGCCGACGCCCGAGACTCCACCGACCCGTACGGCACTGCGGCGAGTTCGCTGCCCAGCGACCGACGTAACCGGACCAGGCCGCCGGTGACGACCAGGAGAATGGCCAGGTCCGCGGCGAGGGCACCCAGAACTGGCAGCGCCTCCGCTCCGTGGACGACCGCTATCGCGACTGCGAGCACGACCGTCAGCACGATCTGTACGGCGACTACGGCCAAGCCCAACCCGAGAAGGGGTCGGACCCGTAGGGTGCGATCGGGCAGCATGCAAGCGACCACGAAAACTAACAGCACCACAACGGTCCACGGCTCTGCGGCTGCGCCGAGCGCGTCGCGCGCGGCGATCTCCAGCGGGGATCCGCCCTGGACCGCCAGCATCCAGCCAACCAGCGCCATGGCCAGCCGCAGCATCAGCGCACCGAGGACGACGAAGGCGGCCGGCTCCCGCAGGCTCTTCAGGCTCTCCACCACGGTTCACTCCTCACGCCGGATCGGTCAGGACCAGCCTATCCACGGCGTGGTCTGCGGCCCTGCCTGCGCCGTGCCGGTCGAGCCGCCGGTGGGCCGGGCGGCTGCGCCGGCGGAGGTGGGAGACTGACCCGGTGCAGATCGTCATCCTGGCCGGCGGTGTCGGTGGTTCCAAGTTTGTGGCAGGGGTGCGTCGGGCGTTCCCGGAGGCGCAGATCACGGTGGTGGTCAACACCGCCGACGATGTGACCTTGCATGGCCTGCGCATCTGCCCTGATCTGGACACGATGATGTACACCCTCGGCGACGGCATCGACCAGTTCCGCGGCTGGGGTCGCGCCGGTGAGACGTGGCGGGTCAAGGACGAGCTCGCCGCGTACGGTGTCGAACCGTCCTGGTTCGGGCTCGGAGATCTCGACATCGCGACCCACGTGATCCGCACCCAGTTGCTCGGCGCCGGCACTCCGCTCTCTGAGGTCACCCGGGCGCTCAGCACACGGTGGCTGGCGTCCGACCGTGGCTTGCAGTTGCTCCCGATGTCGGACGACCGCGTGGAGACCCACATCGTTATCGATGAGGACGAAGCAGCATCGGGTCGCCGTACCATCCATTTCCAGGAGTACTGGGTACGCCTGCACGCGGTCCCGGAGGCGAGAGGGATGCTGCGGGTCGGGATCGAGAAGTCTCATCCGGCACCAGGTGTGCTCGACAGCATCCGCACCGCTGACCTCATCCTGTTGGCGCCGAGCAACCCGGTGGTGTCCATCGGTCCTATCCTTGCCGTGCCCGGGGTGCAACAAGCCGTCGCTTCCGCCCGGGCACCGGTGCTCGGCTTCGCCGGCATCGTGGGTGGCGCGCCGGTTCTCGGCATGGCGCACCGGCTGCTGCCGGTCATCGGCGTCGAGGTCGATGCGGCAGCGGTGGGATTGCACTATGGCGCTCGGACGGCCGGTGGCGTGCTCGACGGCTGGGTGATGGACTCCGCCGACGCCGCATCCGTCGACACACTTCGTGAGGCCGGTCTGCCGAGCGTCGCCACGGATCTGATGATGCCGGACCCCGATGCCACCGCTGACTTCATTCGGCACGGCCTGGCCTGGCTCAAGGCCGAGGCCACGTCCAGATGATCTCGATCTTCGCCCCGGACGGGATCGGCGAGGTGGGCGATGGGTCGGATCTGCCGGCGATGATTGCCGAGGCTGTCGCCGGCGATCCCTCGGGCCCGCTCCGGGACGGGGACATCGTGGTCGTCACGTCCAAGATCATCAGCAAGGCGGAGGGGCGGCGGCTGCCGGCCCAGCAGCGGGAAGCGGCGATCGCCGCGGAGTCCACCGGCACTGTTGCGCGGCGCGGGGCCATGCGGATCGTCCGGACGCGGCAGGGGCTGACCATCGCCGCGGCCGGCGTGGACAACTCCAATGTGGAGCCCGAGTCCATCCTGTTGCTCCCGGCCGACCCGGACGCCAGCGCAGCCGAGCTGCGCCGCGCGCTCCGAAGTCGGTACGGCCTGCGCGTCGGCGTGATCATCTCCGACACCGCTGGTCGGGCCTGGCGCATCGGGCAGACCGACCACGCGATCGGGGCCTCCGGGGTTCGGGTCATCGACCGTTACGAGGGGCGCATAGACCCGTACGGCAACGACCTCCAGGTCACTGCCATCGCCGTGGCGGACGAGCTAGCCGCCGCCGCGGACCTGGCGAAGTCGAAGCTCGCCGGCCGGCCGGTGGCTGTGATCCGGGGCCTCAGCACGCACCTGTCGGACTCATCGGTCGACACCGCGGCGAGCGACCTGGTCCGGCCCGCGCAGGAGGACCTGTTCGGCCGGGGAGCTCGCGAGGCCGTCTTGGAGGCGACACTGGCGGCGTACGGTCAGGCCGATCGGTTCGAGCAGGTGATCGACCGGCCCGACGCCGCCCTTGCCACCGCCGTAGTGGACGCCGTCGGCGCCGTCGGCGACCGGGCGGAGCTGATCCGCGCCGTCATCGGTGCTGCCGTCAGCGGCGCTACTCATCCCGCATCGACGCGGTGAGCTGACACACTGCGACCTGGTGGATCGACGCCGTGCCGCCACCTGACCGCTCGAAGACCAGACTGCCGTGCCGGTACGGGATAGACTCCGCCTTCGTGTTCGTTGGGACACCAGACCCGTGTTCGGCGTGCGGCCACGCCAGCAGACCCCAGATGTAGGAGCTATCCGGTGGCAAAGCCTAAACCGAAAACAGCCTCGTCCGCCGGGACAAGCCGCCGGGATAAGCTGGCGTCGATCGAGGCGACCCGGAAGAAGGAGCAACGCAGGCGGACAGTCGGGCTGCTGGCCATCTGCACCGTCTTGGCGCTGGCACTGCTCGCGTACCCGGTCTTCTTGTTCGTCGACGACTTCCGGCAGCGCTCCGCGACCCTGGAGGAGGTCGGCGCCAGCCTGGCCACGGCCGGGTGCGACCCAGTGGCCGAGGACCCCGCGACCGGCAACCAGGAGCACGTCGCGGAGGGCACCGAGGTGAAGTACAGCCAGTCCCCGCCAGACAGCGGGGCCCACTACGACGCCCCGGCTCCCTTCACGAAGCGGTTCTACAGCCTCGAAGACCGCCCGGCCGTCGAGACGCTGGTCCACAACCTGGAGCACGGCTACACCGTGGCCTGGTACCGCGACACCATGCCCAGCGATGCGAAGGACGACTTGGAGGCGATCTCGAAGACGTTCGCGGACAACGACCCCGCCGACAAGTTCATCGCGGCCGCCTGGAGCGATGCGGACGGCGCCTTCCCGGCCGGCAAGAACGTCGTGCTGACCCACTGGTACGCCGACCCGTCCGACCCCACCAACACCGCCCTGCAGAAGGGTGTCCGGCAGGCCTGCGTCCAGGTCAGCGGCCCCGCCGTCAAGGAGTTCATGGCCAAGTACCCCGCCAGCAGCTCCCCCGAGCCCAACGGCAGCTAACCCTCCTCCCAGCCGGTTTTCGTGTGTGGCGGTGGGCGTCGGTTTCCCACGTCAACGTGGGATGTTGTCACTCCCCGCGCGTTATAACGTGTGGGAAGCAACAGTTTCGTAGGTGAAGTGCGGCGGAGATTGCAGCCCGAGGGACGCCCGCCCGCAACAAGCGGTTAGGCGTACGAGGGACCGAGCTGCGCGGTCACCGTCTCGACCAGCTCCTTGATCCGCTCCGCCTGCGCCAGCGGGCACACCAAGGTGATCTGCGCGGTCTGGACGATCACGGTGTCGCTCAACCCGACCACGGCCACCACCCTGCCGTCTTCGGACCGGTTGATCACCAGGTTGTCGTGGGCATCCACCAAGACGCTGACGCCTGAGGTCGCGTTGCCGTGTTCGTCCTGGGGCAGGTGCTCGCCCAGGGCGGCGAACCCGCCGACGTCATGCCAGCTGATCGGCAGCCGGACGGCGACCACATGGGCGGTCCCCTTGCCCTGGGAGACCGGCTCCATGACGGCATAGTCGACGCTGATCTTCTCCAGCCGCGGATAGATCTCAGCCAGTCGCCTCGGCTCCCGGGCGAGCTGGACCACGTCGCGGTGGGTGTCTGGCAACAGGATCTCGAGCTGGTCCAGCAGCGTTTGCGCACGCCAGACGAACATGCCGGAGTTCCACCAGTAGCCACCGGAGTCCAGGTACTGCCGCGCCGTGGCCTGATCCGGCTTCTCCTTGAAAGCGATCACCGAGCAGGCGTTCGCGAAGCGCGGCAACGGCTCGCCGCGCTGGAGATAGCCGTAACCCGTGTGCGGCGCGGTTGGCACAACTCCGAATGTGACCAGTGCCGTCGGGTCGGCTTCGGCGACGGCGAAGCCCTCCTCCAGCGAGTGCTGGAAGCTATCGACCGGATGAATCACGTGATCTGATGCGACCACCGCGACGACGGCCTCGGGGTCCCGCTCGGCCAGCACCGCGGAGGTCCAGGCGATGGCGTTCATCGAGTCACGACCGACCGGCTCGCCGAGGATGTTGTGGCTGCTCACCTCCGGGAGCTCCGCGGCGACGAGATCGGCGTAGTCGGCGCCGGTGCAGACCAGCACATGCTCATGCGGTACGACCCCACCCAGCCGCTCGAACGCGATGCGGAGCAGGCTCTTGCCGTCGACTACGTTGAGCAGCTGCTTCGGCATGCCCTGGCGAGACAGTGGCCACAGACGCTTGCCGGAACCACCAGCCATGATCACCACGTAGCGCATGGGGTCAGCGTAGCGGGACGAGCCCGCGGCCCGACCGGACCAGGATGGCATGATCGCTGGAATGGTCATCCAGATCTCTGCGGCGCTGCGCCGTCGCGCCGCGGTCAACGGCGCCCAGCCGCTTATCACGTTCTACGACATCGGCTCCGGTGAGCGTACCGAGCTGTCGGCGATCTCGTTCCGCAACTGGGTGGACAAGACAGCGAACCTGCTGGTGGACGAGTACGCGCTCGAGGCCGGCGACTCCGTCGAGCTACCGCTGGCGACCGAGGCCCCCGGCCACTGGGTCACGTTCGTCTGGGCCATGGCGTGCTGGCAGGTCGGCGCGACTGCAGACGTACGGTCAGCGGCCGATCCCACGGCGAAGCTGCGCGTGCTGGGGCCGGATCAGACGGCGACGCTGATCACCGCGGATCCCTTGTCCGCTGACGATGTGGAGCTGGTGTGCTGCTCGCTGCACCCACTGGGCCTGGGCTTCCCGACGCCGCTGCCACGACCGTTGGTGGACTACTCGCTGGAGGTACGCAGCCAGCCCGACAGCTTCCCCTCCATCCCGGTCGATCACCACGCCATCGCCTGGCGCGACAACCAGCAGCAGCTCAGTCAGGCCGATCTCGCCCGCATCGATGCCGGCGCGCCCCGGCAAAGGTCGCTGGTCATCCCATCCGACCCCTGGTCGAGTGTCCGAGACGGCTTGCTGACACCGCTGCTGCGCGATGGCTCCGCGGTGGTGGTGGCGGGCGAGGACCCGAACCGGCTCGACCGCATCATCGCCAGCGAGCGAGTCGACCCCGCCCGCGGCTGAGTCCCCTGATCGCGCCAGCAGCGAGAACCGACGCCTGCCGCCCCGGGCCCAGAAGCAGCGACCCGGAGGCGGACGGCACGACTCAGGTGTTCTGTGGGAACCCGAGGTTGAGGCCGCCGTGGCTCGGGTCGAGCCAGCGCGACGTCACGACCTTGCCGCGGGTGAAGAAGTGCACACCTTCGACACCGTGAGCGTGGGTGTCGCCGAACAGGGAGTTCTTCCAGCCACCGAAGGAGTAGTACGCCATCGGCACCGGCACCGGCACGTTGACGCCGATCATGCCCACCTGTACCTCGTTGGAGAACCGGCGAGCCGCCCCGCCGTCGTTGGTGAAGATCGCCGTGCCGTTGCCGTACGGGTTGGAGTTGATCAACTCCACCCCCTCGTCGTAGCTGCTGACGCGCAAAACCGAGAGTACGGGCCCGAAGATCTCGTCGGTGTAGATCGACATGTCCGGTGTCACGTTGTCGAACAGCGTCGGCCCGACGAAGAAGCCCTCACCATCCGCGTCCGGCTGCACGCCGCGACCATCCACTACCAAGGTGGCACCTGCTGCCTCGCCGGCGTCCACGTAGCCGGCGACTCGGTCACGAGATGCCGACGTCACCAGTGGACCCATGTCGCAGCCGCGGCGGCCGTCGCCGGTCCGCAGCGTCAGCGCCCGCTCCTTGATCTTCGCCACCAGCTCGTCGGCGATGTCACCGACCGCCAGAACGGCTGAGATGGCCATGCACCGCTCCCCCGCGGAGCCGAAGCCAGCGTTGATTGCCTGATCGGCAGCGAGGTCGAGGTCGGCATCAGGAAGTACCAGCATGTGGTTCTTCGCTCCGCCGAGGGCCTGCACACGCTTGCCGTGGGTGGTGCCGGTCTCGTAGACGTACCGGGCGATCGGGGTGGATCCCACGAAAGAAACCGACCGCACCAGGTCGTGCGTAAGCAGCCCGTCGACGGCCACCTTGTCGCCGTTCAGTACGTTGAAGACACCGTCGGGCAGGCCCGCCTCACGCCACAGCTCAGCGATCCAGAGCGCCGCGGTGGGCACCTTCTCGCTCGGTTTCAAGACCACGGTGTTGCCGGCGGCGATCGCGATCGGGAAGAACCACATCGGCACCATCGCCGGGAAGTTGAACGGGGAGATGATGCCGGCCACCCCGAGCGGCTGGCGGATCGAGTGCACATCGACGCCGGTCGACGCGTTCTCGGTGAAGCCGCCCCTGACCAGGTGCGGGATACCGCAGGCGAACTCCACGACCTCCTGGCCGCGGCTGACCTCGCCGAGCGCATCCGACAGGACCTTGCCGTGTTCCGCGGTGATGATCGCCGCGAGCTCCTGTTTGCGCGCATTGAGCAGTTCGCGGAAGCCGAACATGATCTGTGTGCGCCTGGCCAGTGACGTGTCGCGCCAGCCGGGGAACGCGGCGGTGGCGGCCGCGACGACCACGTCGACGTCCTCGGCACACGCGAGCGCCAGATGTGCCGTCACGCTGC
>DASTIW010000011.1:0-128125 GCA_035717205.1 Propionibacteriaceae bacterium
TCGGCACCGCCATCCGCGCCGCCGTCATGGACGCCGGGGATGCCGCTGGCACCACCATCTGCGAGGCCCTCGTTCGGGATCGCGTCGGGATCAACCGTGCTGTCGCTCATCTCAGTACTCCCTTGTCTTTGGCCCACAGGCCGATGCAGAACGGCGACGATCGCGCCGTTGTCTCAACGAATACACAGTAGGGACCCGGTCGGCAAGACGGATCGGAGGGGGTGATGGGACTCCGGGCCAGCATCCGACTGCTACTCGAGGATCCGGCTCACGTCGTGGTCGAACCACTCCAGCGCGGCCTGCTCGTAGCGCAGGCCGAAGCGCAGGGTCACCAGGTCGCGGTCGCTCGCACCTTCCTCGACCGCCGCCCGCTCCTGCCGGCGGTACCGCTCGAGCCGCTGCGCGTGCTGCTCTCGCTGGGACTGCGCGAAGGTCGCCAGCCGGCTCGGGGCAAGCGAGTCGACGAAGGCCAGCCGCAGCAGCAGGGCAATGCGGACGACATCGCCGCCAGGCTCTTGGTGCAGCCAGATCGAGAAGGCGTCGCGGCCCGCGTCGGTCAGCTCGTACGGGCGTCGATCACGTGGCCCGAGCTCTTTCGGTGCCACCAGGCCGCTGGCCGACATGGCAGTCAGCTCTCGATAGACCTGGCTACGGGTAACGGTCCAGAACTCCCCAAGCTCCTCCTGTGCCCGGCGTGCAAGCTCGTATCCGGTGGCGACACCGTCGCGCAGAAGGCCGAGCAAGGCAGCGGCCGTGGCGTTCAGCCCCAGGGCGCGATCCGATGTCATCCTTCCACTGTAGACGGTCGATGTGATACTGTCGTGCACAGTCCACAGTGGAAGTTCACCTTGCCAGCCTCGGCGGATCACGCAACAAGCCAGTTTCACTATTGAAAGGAAGAGCGATGCCCAGCGAGGAGTTTCTGCGTGCCGCCGACGCCGAGAGGGACCGGGTGATCACGCACTTGTCGGACAGCTTCGCAGTCGGCCGGCTGAGTGCGGACGAGTTGGACCAGCGCCTTGATCGGGCGCTGCGAGCGCGGACCAGGGCGGAGCTGCAGGTGCTGCTGGCCGACCTCCCAGCGGTGGAAAAGCCTGCCGAGCGAAACGTGCGTAGGCGCACAGACCCCGCCGCTCGTCTGCAGTGGGCCCTGTGGATGGTGACCGCCCTGGTCTGCCTGGCGGTCTGGGTGGCTACCTCGGTGGCCCATGGGTCAGCGCTGTACTTCTGGCCGGTCTGGGTGATCGGTCCATGGGGGGTTGTGCTGGCGGCTCACTCCGTCGCGTGGCCCGGCCGCACGGGACTTAGCCAGGGTTGCCCTTCTGGAGGAAGCTCCTAGACCTGCGTGCGCCGAGGTCTGGCCGCACCCGTTCCCAGCTCACCTCAGGTGGGCTCGGAAGAATGCCACCGTCCGCTCGATCGACCGCTGCCACTGTCGCTCGAACGTGTGTCCCTCGCCGCGGTAGGTGACGAAGGTGACGTCCTTCCCCTTCGATCTCAGCGCCTTGACGGTCGCCTGCGACCACTCGATGGGGCAGGTGTCATCGGCGGTGCCGTGCAGAACGAGCAACGGTTCCGTGACCCGGTCGAAGTAGTCGCGTGGGGAGGCAGCCCGCCAGAACTGGGGAGACCGGTCAGGCAGTCCGTACGTTCGGGCGATCCGGCGGTTGACGCGTTGGTCCTCGTTGTCGCGGTTGAACTGTCTCCAGTTGTCGGCTGCCAGGGAGCTGGTGGATGCGTAGATGACGGCAGCGTCCACCAGGCCCGGCTTGGCGACCAGGGCGTTCAGTGTGACGCTGCCTCCCATCGATCGTCCCAGCCATCCCACCCGGTTTCGGTCAAGGAAGCGCAGCTTGGATGCCTTGACGGCGACGACCGCGTTGATGGTGTCCACCGTGTACGGCAGTCGCAGCTCGTAGTCGACATTGCGGTCGTTGTCAGAGGTGGCATGACCGCGATAGTCCGTGTGCAGCACCACGAAGCCCTGGCGAGCCAGGTAGTCGTGCTCGCGTGGCATGCCCTGACCGGGGAAGTACGTCTGCGGGTTGATGTACCCGTGGTTGAGCACCAGGACAGGAAATGGTCCATTCCCGTCCGGAACGTTCATAACTCCAGAGATCGTCAGGTTCTCACTGCGATACGTGATGAGATAGCGCTTGTAGCTGCCGAAGTCGTCCAGTAACCGGCCCATCTTCAGATCTCTGCCGTTGTAGGTTTTTTCGATCAGCGCCTGCACCGATGTGGGATGGGCGGGCCTTGGAGCCTGGCTCCGTGGCGCCGGTGTCGGTGACCGGGCCGTGGAGTTTGCTGTCGAGGTCCTCTCGGCAGTGGAGCTCGGCGTGGCAGGTGAGTTGGACGAGGCCGGCGTCGGTCCGGCGGATCCGGACTGCTCTGTCCCAGGTTCCTGCGCGCTGGCTTGCGGCGACGCCGTCGGATCGGGCGCGTCGGCCGTGCAGGACATGGTCAGCGACATCGTCGCCAGAAGCAGAGCTGCTAGCAGAGCCCTCATGTGATGATTATTCCCTGAGCACGAACGGGTGAGGTCCGGCTGCCGATGACGGCTGCAACAAATGGCGAATCCGCCAGGCCATTGCTCTTTCGATGTCCGCGCTCACCGATGCGCGGAGCTCACCGCAGAACATAGGGCGTCAGGAGCTGGTCGACGGGGGCGTAGTCGTCGGTCAGCACGCGGGCCTCGGCGGTCCACCTCTGAAGCGCCGTGCCGGTGATGATCTGCAAGTCCGCTCCGCGATCGGCCAGCTGGTCGGCGATCGCGGCAACCCGGATGGGGGCATCGGAGGCAATCACCACGACGTTGCCCCCGGCGCCGTCACCTTCGGCGAGCGTATCCGCCTCGGCGGCCAGCGCCAGATACTCGAACACGTGCGACAAGGTGGCGACCTCCGCCCGAGCGAAGGCCAGCTGACCGTAGTCCAGCAGGTTGACCGCGTAAATCCCGTTCTCGGTCAGTACCCTCTCGACTTCGCGTACCGCCTCCAACGTGGTGAGGTGCCAGGGCACGCTGATGCCGCCGAACGCGTCCCCGACGACGAGGTCCTGGCTGTCTCCACCCAGCCGGCCCAGACCCAGCCGGGCATCCTCGACGCGTACCTCGATGCCGTCACGGGTGGTCAGCCCGAGCCGTTCGATGTCGATCTTCACCACACCTGGGTCAATCTCGGAGACCAGGCTGGAGGTGCCGGGGCGGACCTGATCGAGATAGCGCGGCACAGTGAGTCCGCCGCCACCCATGTGGTACGCCTGCAACGGCTGACGCTTGGGGTACTCAGCCTCGATGGCCGACACCACCGCTTTGGCGTAGTCGAACTCGAGGTAGGTCGGGTCGACCAGGTCGACGTAGGAATGCGGCGCCCCATCGAGCAGCAGCACTCGCCCCGTGGCCCGGTCGGGATCGGTCAGGACGACCGCGCAGTGGTAGGTCGTCTCGGCGTCGCAGCCGCCGGGCGCGACCGTGACCGCGCCGCCGCCGAGCACGACCAGAACCGTCGGAACCGCCATCGACCGCCAGCCACGGACTCGTAGCTCAACCACCGCAGCCGCCGTGACGAGGACAGCACCGAGTCCGACCATGATGCCGCTGACCGGTATGCGCGAGATCAGCACGAAGCCGGTCAGGACAGTGCCGAAGATGGCGCCTGCGGTGCTGATCCCGGACAACTGCCCCACCACGGTGCCGGTCTCGCGCAGTGTGGTCAGCCGAAGCTTGGTGACCATCGGCGTCACCGCCGCGAGCAGCGTGCCGGGAATGATGATCGCCAAGGTGGCGGCGACGACCAGTGGCGTCTGGTCCCCGATGGATCCTGCGCCTCGGACCGCAAACGGAGTCACCGCCACGGCAACCCCCGAAACTCCCAGCAGCGGGCCCAGCGCCCGACGCGGCGGCATCACATCCGCTACCCGCCCTCCGGCCCAGGAGCCCAAGGCGATTGCGGCGAGGGCGATGCCAATCACCAGGGTGCTGGTTTCCAGGGTCAGGCCGAGGTACGGGGCCAGCAGCCGTAATGCCACGACTTCGACGACCAAAACGCTGGCAGAAGCCCCGAACACCAGACCCGCCGCAGCGTGTCGTCCCAGAGGCGGGGGCTCGGCCTCATGCTGGCCGGTCGCGGCCTGGTCGGTCCTCACCCCAGGATCATGACATGGATGGCATAGGCTGACCGTAGCTTGGTTATGCGGTCGAAGCGCCGCGCTGCACGGGGGTGCCAAGAGAGCCAACGGCGGCCGAGGAGACATTCGATGGTGCAGCGACGCAGGTCTGGTGTTTCAGCTCAGGTTGCGGCGCTCCTCGCACTGCTCCTTGTGTGGGCATTTGTCGGCCCGGTCATCGGCGCGGCCGCCGCGGGCGAGGTGGGCACCGCGGGAATCGGCGGCAAGAATCCCGGGGCCTACCGCAATCCATTGCAACCTGAGATCCCAGGCGACGGCATGGTCGAGAGCTGCGCCGACCCCACCGTGATTCGCGGACAGGAGCCCGGTGACAGCACGTGGTACATGTATTGCACCACCGACCCGCTCAATGATGAGGATCTCGATGCCACAGGAAGCTTGAGATTCCACCGAGTGCCCACCCTGACGTCGCAAGATCTGGTGACCTGGACCTACGTCGGTGACGCATTCTCTGGGCTGCCGAGTTGGGCGGAGCCAGACGCTGCCCTGTGGGCGCCTGAGGTCGTCTACTCCACGGCTTTCCATCAGTACTACATGTTCTACGGAGTGACCGACACCACCGCCGCGGTAAGCGGGGTCGACAACTGCGCGAACGACAACGCCATCGGGGTCGCGACCAGCGACAGCCCGACAGGCCCCTGGGAGTTCTCCGATGATCCGGTCGTCGGCCCGCGCTCGGCTGGCGCGGGCTGCAACTTCTTGTGGACCTACGATCCAGACGTACTCGGCGATGCCGTGGGGGCTAAGAGCATCCTGTATTACGGCAGCTACTTCGGCGGGGTTTTCGGCACCCACCTGACGCTGACCGCCGACGGTGCGACAGCCGACCAGGCCGGTGCGGTGATGGTGGCAATCGACAACAAGTACGAGGGCACCAACGTCGTCTTCAAGGACGGCTTCTACTACATGTTTCTTTCCGCGACGAACTGCTGCAACGGGGCCCTGACGGGGTACAGCGTCTTCGTCGGCCGATCGGCCAGCCCACTCGGTCCTTTCCGCGACCAGCAGGGGAACCTGCTGACCGCCGCGCAGGCCGGTGGTACCCCGTTCCTCACAATGAACGGCAACCGTTGGGTCGGCACCGGCCACAACACGGTCTTCACCGACGCCGATGGCGACTGGTGGACCGTCTATCACGCGGTCGACCAACAGGACCCGTTCTTCGAGACAGCAGCCGGATTCACCAAGCGACCGCCGCTGCTTGACGCCATTGCGTGGGTGAACGGCTGGCCCACGGTGAACGGCGGGTCGGGGCCTTCTGACACGCGGATGCCCGCACCTGCCGGCCAGCCGGGGGAGGCGTCTCGTGCCAGGTCTCGGGTGGCCAAGACGCAGGCGCCGCACAAGCGCCTCAGCGCTTACTCCGACGAGTTCTCCGGCAGTGCGCTGGATGCAGCGTGGTCGTGGCAGTCGTCGGGATCCGGGGCCACGCCGCGTCCGCCCTCGAACAGTGTCGGCGACGGCATCCTTCGGGTGCAGATCCAGGCGGCTGACCTGTTCGTCGACGTCAACAACGCTGCTGTCCTCGTGCGGGAGGCGCCCAGAGGTGACTATGTCGTTGATACCAAGGTGCGGGTGAGCGTGCCAGACGACGGCTGCTGCTACAACTACGCTCAGGCGGGAGTGCTGGCGTACCAGAACGCGGACAACTATGTGAAGCTCACGAACACGTCGATCTGGAATACCCGTCAGACCGAGTTCGCCAAGGAGATCAAGCCGGTGCCGACCGGATGGGCTCGCTATGGCAATACGGTGGTTGGGCCGCCATCACCGGAGTGGACCTACCTCCGGATCGCGGTCGAGCGGCTGACAGGAAGCGAGCGGGCGTCGGCGGGTGGCGATACCGAAAGCTACACGGCGTACACCAGCCAGGACGGTGTCAAGTGGGTTCGCGGCGGTACCTGGACCCACTCGTTGGCCGATGCGGCTCAGATCGGACTCGCCGCGTTTGGGCTTCAGGATGGAGCCCAGACCTTCACGGCCGAGTTCGACTACGTCAGGGTGTCAACGCTGAAGAAGACGTCGCTGCGGTAGGTCCGCGAAAAGGGCCTACGCGGTCGCCAGTCGCCCTCCATGCCGCGCCTGGAGCGAGGGTGCCGCTTTTCCGACCCAGATGACCAAGCCGATGTAGACCAGGTCGAATACGCTGCACAACAGCCCGACGCCGAGAATCAGCTGGGACCGTTCCAGGACGCCGAACAAGATGGTTGGGGCCAAGGTGCCGATCCATTTCGCGACGGCGATGATCAGCGACTGCCCGCGGATACCGCGTCGTGCCATCAGCATGGCAATGAACAGCCCAGACATCAGCAGGTTCTGCAGGAATGCCGAATATCGGGCGGCGGCGTCGGCGCCGAATTCCGCTAGAAACAACCACTGCACGACAAACGACGTCGCGAAGAGGAGCACGCTCCACAGCACGAACAGCACCTTGGTGACGACTGCGGGCAACTCCGAGCGGCCGAAGCGAGCGTAGGTCACGATGATGATCACGTCGGCCAAGGCCCACACGAGGTTGACGAAGCTCTGCACGTCCGGGCTCCCAGCGAAGCCGCGAATGGTATAGGTGGCCTCCCAGGCGAAGTTGAGCGCCAGTGCGGCGATCGGTATCGCGTAGGTCCGGTCTCGGAACCCGAGCCGGATCCCTTCCAGGTAGACGATCGTCCACGCCAGCCCGCTGACGAGTGTGAGGAGGAGTTCCATCCTTCACTTGTACCGTGGCAGGCGTCGGGGAGCGAACGGCAGGAAAGTTTCGCACCATGCCAGTTTTGCCACTGTTGGCCGTAACGATGTGATCGCAACATTAGTGCCATGACCGGATTTCTGTTGTTTCTGGGGATCATCGCGCTGTTGGTGCTCGCGCTCGAACCAGCTCACCGCCGTGCGGGGACACTGCCGTATTGGTCGGTGGACGGCAGTCGCGACCGCGACCGGATGAGGATTCGTGACGACACCCGCATGCTCGCCCAAATTGAGCCGCCAGTGCGGCCGGACGAAGCTGCCGCTGTCATCGGAGGCTCGCGCAGCTCTGGCGTGGAGCGGACGCGCACGCGCATGCGCCAGCTCGATACCGTACGGCCAGCGCACCACCGGGCCGGCATGACATGAGCCTGAACAGCGACTACATGATGCGCATCCTGACCCGACAGCGGCACCAGGAGCTGATGGCTGAAGCGGCCAACGACCGACTCATCCTGATCGCTCGGCAGGACGGAACTTCTTGGTGGCGTCACTTGATCCGAGGCGCTCGGGAGGCGTCAATCCTCGTTGGCGGGCGTCGGCACCGCCTCGCGGGGCGACTCCTCGCGGACTCCCGCGGCGGCTAGGTGGCCGGCGTCGTTGAACGTGACCAGCGTCCACTCCGAGTTCCCTTCGTGGCCGCGTCGGTGGCGCCAGTGCGTGATGCTGGTATTGAGGGGCGCGAAAGCAACCCGCTGACCGGTACCACCAAGACCGAAGGCCAGATGGAAGGAGGCCTCAAGCACACCGCCGTGACATACGGCCACGATTGTCTCGTTCTCGTGGCGGGCGACGAGACGGGCGAGGGCTCCGCCAGCGCGGACCAAGAACCCGGCCCAGCTCTCGCCGCCCGGAGCGAACTCTCGAAACGGGTCTGTCACGAATCTGCTCTCGCCACCGAAGGCGGCTCGCCAGTGATCCACCGACCAGCCGTCGGCCTCACCCGGGCGGAGCTCTTGCAGGTCATCGTCTGCTTGAACCGGCAGTCCTAAAGCGCGCGCGACGTATTCGCCCGTCTCCACTGCCCGCGGCAGCGTGCTGACATACAGCTGGTCAGCACGCATCCGCTCGGCCCGCAGTCGCTGCTCCAGCAGCCTCGCCTGATCCCGGCCACGATCGGTCAGTCCGACGTCCCCTCGCATGCCGCCGATGATCGGCTCGACATTCGCGACCGACTCTCCATGGCGGATGAGGTACAGGTCCGTCGGCATCGGCGTCTCCTTGCCACCCCGGTCGGCGCTCCAGCGGCAGACGGGCCGGGAACACCGCCGCACTTACAGGGTAACGACGGCTTCAGTCGAGCGTGACGGTTGACGACGCCGACCCGTTGATGACGGCACCGGTGCCGGACCTACCTGTCCCCACTACGCCGCGGACTGCCGGAACTGGATCGCCTCCCCGCCGATGCGAGCGGACTCCTGAATGTCCAAGACCGGATAGACGCTCATATCGAAGAAGGCGGTGAAGATGGCCATGTCGCGCGCGATGAGCGCGACGTCGTCGGTCTCAACCACCGCGAAGCCACCTCGGCCGTCCACTCGTCCGACGAACTGCAGGAACTCGGTGCCCTCCGACGGTGACCACTTGCTGAAAACCTGGAGAGACTTCGCCTGCACATCTTCGGCGGCACCGGCGCGACTCTCCCACGACACGACGTACTTCATGCCATTCCCCTCCTGAGCCTGTGGGCGTCAACCCCGTTACTGACGCCCCTACTGCTACGAAACCACCGGGCAGACAGGCCGTCAACGGGTGGCAGCCGGCGCTGCCAGCATGGACCGGGAGCGCCGTCCTCCCCCCGCGGATCCGGGGCGAGAGCACACTGGGTGGACAGATTCCCGCGCGGAGGTTGAACCGACATGAATGAGGAGAGCGAGGCGCTCGACGCGTACTCACGAGTGGTGATGAGCGTCGCCGAGCGGGTGTTGCCGAGCGTGGCCAGCCTCCGCGTACACCTCCCGCGTGGTGAGGGCGGCGGCAGCGCAAGCGTGCTGACGCCGGACGGTTTCCTGCTGACGAGTGCACACGTCGTCGAAGGCACCGACGTCGCGGAGGCGGCGTTCACCGATGGCACGGAGATCGACGTTGACGTGATCGGCCGTGATCCGCTCTCCGACCTCGCTGTCTTACGGGCGCGAGGCGTCGTTCCGCCGGCGGTGCGGCTCGGAGATGCCGCCCAACTTCGGATCGGTCAGCTCGTGGTGGCGCTCGGCAACCCTCTAGGGCTTGCCGGCAGCGTGACCGCCGGCATCGTCTCGGGGCTGGGGCGATCGCTGCCGACGCGTCAGGGACGGGTAGTCGACGAGGTGATCCAAACCGATGCGGCACTCAACCCCGGAAACAGTGGAGGCGTGCTGGCCGACAGCGCAGGGCTGGTGGTCGGTGTCAACACGGCGGTCGCGGGGGTCGGGGTCGGGCTGGCCGTCCCTATCAACGCGACCACTCAACACATCATCAGCGCCTTGATGTCTGGGGGCCGCGTCCGTCGCGCCTGGCTCGGGGTTGCCGGTGCCCAGGCGCCGCTGCCGCCACCTTTGGTGAAGCGTCTGGGCCGGCGGAACGGGCTGCGGATCGCTCAGGTGATCTCGGGCAGCCCGGCCGACGCCGCCGGTCTTCGAGCCGGGGACATTATGGTCGCGGTCGAAGGTGCCTCGGTGGTCTCCAGCACTGCTCTTCAGCAGCGGATGGTGGCCGACGCGATCGGCCGTCGGATAGAGATCACCGTCTGGCGCAACGGCGCGCTCGTTGACGTCATTGCAGTCCCGCGAGAGCTGGCGGGTGTGTGAACGGCCATCAGGTCGATGACAACGGTTGAAATCTAGGCGTCAGATGGGAAGGTGGGAGTTGAGCGGGTTGTTGCGAGCCGTCTCGGTCGTCGTCTCCAGCAACTGTGCGACCAGCAGGAGCACCTGAGTGTCCGCTTGGCTTTCTCGCCGACCGAAGGGACCACGGGCGCGAGCAAACCCGTGTCCGACCTCGAGAATCGCCTCCCGTGCTTCGGCACTTGCCTCCGCGCTGGTCCGCTCCAGCAAGGACACGACTTGCGAGAGACCGGATACCACCGGCCGCCCATCGAGCTCGAACTCGTCAAAGAGCCAGTCTCGATTGTCGAATGCAGCATCCATCAACCTCGAGGCCAGACCTGGGTGTCGTCGGCCGACTTCGTCGACGATACGCCAGAACGCCTCTTGCTCCACGGCATCGAACCGGATACGCCCCACGAGCGCGCTCAGCACCCACACCGGGCCCAACCGCAGCGTAAGCCACTCCGACGCCGACCACTCCTCGTTCGCCGGATGCATGGTTCCTCCTCGAGCAAGCATGGCTTAGCCAAGTCAACACCCTGCAGCCGCTCAATAGCCAGACCGCCCGGCCACCGAGGTGGGTGCCCCACTTCCTTGCCGCCGGACTCTTCGACCTCGATGGAGTCTCGGTAAGCGCCGGATCGGTCAATTAGGCTGACGCTGTCGACTTGTTGGGGGACAGATGACTGAAGCACGACGGGCCTTGCCGGCGGGGCCGCGGCGCGGGGTAGCGGCAATTGTCGCGGTCGCCGTGGTGATCGCGCTGGGAGGAGCGCTCATCCTGCTAGGGGTTCGGCAGCAGTTCGGCTCTGGCAGCTCACCGAGCCAGGGAACGGGCAGCTCCGCGCCTCCGGCCGGCGCATCGACGGATCCAGCGTCGCCGGCGAGCGGGCAGACCACACCAAGCACCGAGGCTGGTTCGGCGGCCGAGGCCGACACCAGGCTCGAGTCCTGCCGAGCGAAGGTGCGGGCAGCCGACAAGGCTCTCGACGCCGCTCGAGGCGGCATGAGCCATTGGTCCGAGCATGTCCAGGCCCAGACTGACGCCGACGCCGGCAAGATCTCCGTCCCCACGCTCAGGGCGATCTGGGCGCGCACCAGGCTGCTCGGCCCCAGCGATATGAAGCGGTACGCCAGCGCCGTCGATGCCTACCAAGCCTTGGACGGAACCTGCGAGGATGCGTCGGACGCTCCCGACGAGGTCCGCCAGCAGCTGTCGCGGTGCGCCGACCGAGATGACGCCCAACAACCCGTACTCGATGCCGCCGCGGACGGCATGGCTGACTGGAATAAGCATCTCAGCGACATGGAACGGTCAAAGCATGGACAGATAACCGCACCGCAGGAGCAATGGCTCCGTACGTGGCGAGCGGCTCCGCCTCACATCAAGGTTTACAAGAGAGCTGTCAGCCGCTTTTCAGCGCCGGCCTGCTGAGTGGAGGCCTTTGGGTGCCGCCCATAGCCCGAAAGGTATACCACCCCTCCAGCATGCAAAAGCGAAATGAATCGCTCGGACGAAAGCTGCCGCAATTGTCGAACAAGAAACCGGAATACCGGCGGATAAAGGCAATTACTCGACGTATGCACGCCAACGAATGCCCGCGTCGTCGGTCGCAGGATTTTTATTGCAGCCATTCCGGTGGCTAGAATCGTCTCGGCGGCATTCAGCATGCCGAATCGTCAGGTACAGATCAGGAGGCCACACAGTGGCAACGCGCACGCAGGTAGTACTCATCGACGACCTTGACGGGAGAGAGATCGTCGAGGGAGGTCAGACGGTCACGTTCAGCTACAAGGGCGTCGACTACTCCATCGATCTTGGTGAGAAGAACGCCAAGAAGCTGGATGACGCTCTGGCACGGTTCATCGCGCACGCCGAGCGCGTCGGCGGTCGTCGGTCGCGCGTGAGCAAGACTGCCGTCGATGACACCGACGATCCGCAGGCCATTCGTGCCTGGGCCCGCGAGAACGGATATCAGGTGTCCGACCGCGGACGGGTCAGCGCTGAGCTCAAGGCGGCTTACGACGCCGCTCATTGATGCGCCGATTGACCGGTGACCGTGGTGAGCAGCCAGGCTGGCTCCGCGGCTAGACCGCGCTAGCCCGCTGCTCGACCATCGGCCAGCACTAGCATTGGTTGGGCAGCGCGTCGCGTTCCGGTAGCCAGCAAAGCGATGCCCACGGATCCCCCAGACATCGATGGGCTCGCGAGTGACCGGGATGCCGCTCACTGCAGGGGATGCGGCCATCGACCGGCCGGTCGTTTCCTGCAGACGATCGCCGGTCTCGGGCAGAAAGGCGGGGGCAGGACAACTCCAGAGTGCTCGCAAGCAATCAACCGTTTCATCGTCGATCGGAGGGGTCATGAGCTACATCACTGTTGGAACAGAGAACAGCACTGACATCGAGATCTATTACGAGGATCACGGCGCAGGTCAGCCCGTGGTGCTGATCCACGGGTACCCACTGGATGGTTCGTCCTGGGAGAAGCAGACAGCAGCGTTGCTTGAGGCTGGATACCGCGTTCTCACCTACGATCGGCGGGGCTTCGGCAGGTCGAGCAAACCCGCCACCGGTTATGACTACGACACCTTCGCAGGCGATCTCAACGCGCTGCTCACCACCGTGGACTTGACCGACGTCGTGCTGGTCGGCTTCTCGATGGGCACCGGGGAGGTCGGCCGTTACCTGAGCACGTACGGTTCCGAGCGTGTGGCCAAGGCCGTGTTCCTCGGGTCGCTCGAACCGTACCTGCTGCAGGCCGACGACAACCCGACCGGGGTTCCCCAGTCCGTGTTCGACGGCTTGAGCGCTGCTGTCACGGCGGACCGCTACGCGTTCTTCACGGAGTTCTTTGGCAACTTCTACAACGCCGACACGTTTCTTGGGACACCGCGACTCAGCCAGGAAGCCGTTACAGCGAGCTGGAATCTCGCTGTCAGTGCAGGCCCCACTGCTTCAGTGGCCGCCCAGCCCACGTGGTTGACCGACTTCCGCTCGGACATTCCCAAGATTGACGTTCCGAGCCTGATTGTGCACGGCACCGCTGACAACATCTTGCCCATCGACTCCACCGGCCGGCAGTTTGCCAAGGCCCTGCCGTCCGCCGAGTACGTCGAGATCGAGGGTGCCCCGCACGGATTGCTGTGGACCCACGGCGCAGAGGTCAATGAGATCCTGTTGTCATTCCTGGACCGCTGAGCAGGCCGGCTACCAGTTGCGTTACGACGCTGGGCGCCTCCTGGGTGACAAGATGACCGGCACCAGGCACCACGACAGGGTCGAGCCCCAGCAAGGATCGTGCTCGAGGTTTGAGCCGTTCCAGCGGGAAGAAGGCGTCATGCGCGCCGACCAGGATTCTGACATTGCGCCCACGCCAGCCGAATACGGTGCCCGCAGGTAACGGCCCGGGGGCGCCGGTGGTCCGCGTTGTCCGAGCCAGCAGCGTCATCCATTCCACCTGGTCTGCGGCTGGTTGATGTCCCGGGCCTGACATGTATGTGAGCAGCCGTCGCGACCCGTCGTCGCCTCGGCGAAGCAGCCATGGCAGCGTCGCCTGCAGCATCGCAACTGACGGACGTGCGGGGATCAACCCGGCTGGACTCAGCAAGGCGAGGCCGTGGACCTCGTCAGGGGCGCTGGATAACGCCACTGCTGCACCGCGTGAGTGGCCGGTGAGAACAGTACGACTACCGGGGTGGCGCACTCGCACCCAGCTCAGCACATCGGTGATCCACGAGGCGTAGCCAACGAGCTCGTCGGAGGGCCGGTTCGGCGCGCTCAGGCCGGGCTGCCCGGGGAGATCTGCGGCGTACACCCGATACTGCTGCGCCAGTGACGTCAACAGCGTCGTGCTGGTTGCCGCAGCAAAGTTGGTGCCGGGCAGAAACAGGCAGACGTCGTTGCCGTCGCCGGCCGATACTAGATGCGTCTCGCCGAGCGTCGTGTCGATGACCTGCCGTCGATGTGTCACGGTCCAGCGGTCGAGGTGAGCCCGGCACCAGGTCCTTACGACGGCGGCGTCCCTTTCTGATCTGTATGGCGTCCGCACCATGCCAGCCTGGCAGAGAAGCGCGACCGACGGTCAGCGAATTTCCGATGACCGCCTTAGCCGGGTAGCCGCCGCGTCTCCAACTGCGTCTCGACGACCTCGCCGTTCTCAGATCGTGCGACTCGATAGGCGCACTTGCCATCTTCCTCGCTGACAGCTTCGATGAAGTCCGTCCCGCGGTACAGGAGCCCGAAGGCGTCGTCGGTGGCGAAGCCCGTCGGCAGCCTCCCCCTGCCGATCAGTGCCCGAAACAGCGGCCGACGCTGTTCTTCGGAGTCGAAGTGCGTCACTGTCGGAGCAAGCCGCGTGGGCGGGCTGGCTGACGGGTGGCCCAGACAGCGAGAAGAAGGTTCGGCACCCAGCACAGCCAGGCGATGGCGATGTAGGCGGTGGTGAATTCGAAGCTCACCAGGCCCGCCGCGTGCAGCCCGCTGTAGACCCCGAGCAGCAGCCGGAGCGTGACACCCGCGAAGGTGAGCGAGAAGCTTCTGATCATCCAGCGTCGGTGGTCGGCGAAACGGTGTGCAAGCGCCAGGACCAGGGCGGTATAGGTGGTGACGAGCGTGCACAGCGCGAGGAGGGTGAACCCCCAGGACGCGATGGCACCGCCATGCGCGGTGGGCGCGAGCGCCAGCCCACCGAGTGCCGCCACCGTGCAGCCGCTGACATAGACGATGCCAAGTGCACGGTGCAGTTTGACCCACCTGTGGCGGATCGAGGCGACGAACTGGAAGGGTCCGGTCGCCAGCGCCACTATGCCGCCAAGGATGTGCAGGCCCAGCGCAAGTTCGCGGTTGACGTACACCTCCCGCTGTTCGGCGAAGTAGGTGGTGGGGTCAAACTGAAAGTAGCGGGACGCCACGGCTGCGATGGCCAGCGACAGCGCAGTGATCACGATCCAGGCGATCCGTGAGGTGATTGAGGCGTGATCCTGCCTCCGATCTTGCCTGTGGTCTGTCTGAGCGTCCGGGTATGCCGAAGCTCTCCTCATGTTGTCCTCCTCGTTGATGATCAAGGGTCTGCTAGCGGAGCACGAGCAGCAGGGTGAGAGTGATGATCACGACACTTTGCGTGCTGTGCACGGCGATGGCGATGAGCGCGCTGCGGTACCGCCGCGCCGGATAGGACAGTGCGAGCGTGTCGATCAAGGTCGTCGGAATGACCCACGGCATGTGCAGGTGGTACGTCGCGAACAGGACGCCGTTGACAATCCAGTCGGCCCGCCCACATGCGGACTGCATCCGGGGTAGCAGCAGGCCGCGGAACAGCAGCTCCTCACCGAGCACAGTGTTGAACACGGCCATGACAACGATCAGTGTGAGCCAGCCCCAGCTGCCGGCAAGCAAATCGGCGCCGGCGGTCGAGCCCAGGAACGACGGCAGGTCGCGGCCGGTGGCGGCCGCGATCGACGGCAGAAGCTCCCTGGCGCCGAAGACCAGCACAGCAGGTACGACTGCCAGCCAGATCAGGCCACCGGTACGCCCGGTGCGTGGGCTCC
Source organism: Propionibacteriaceae bacterium (assembly GCA_035717205.1). Classification (GTDB taxonomy): domain Bacteria; phylum Actinomycetota; class Actinomycetes; order Propionibacteriales; family Propionibacteriaceae; genus Microlunatus. The sequence goes on from DASTIW010000011.1 coordinate 15,281, forward strand.
GGGGCGCTTGCAGCCACAGCGCATCCTTGAGGACCGCCCACCGTACCGCGCTCTGCTCCCGGTGAACCAGCATCAGCACCAGCGCGAACTGCCACACCAGCCCGGCCGTAAGGGCCACCATCAGCGCGCGCGGTGCAGCCGTCGGACCGTTCAGCTGGCCGGCGAGCCAGGGAGCCATCACCCAAGCCAGCGCGGCCATCGGCACAGCCGCTGCGGCCCACACTCCCAAGATCTGGGTCCGGGTGTACTGGGACGGCCGATGTGGGACCGAAGTCTGGCTTGGTGAAGCTGCCGCCACTGCCGCGGTTGCGGTCCTGCTGGTCGAGGTCTGCATGATGTGCCCTTCGAGGTGAGGTGATTGACATCGACGCTAGAAGTGGCGGACGGCCAGCACATCGTCATTGGGTGGGAGAGTCACTCCGACGTGCCGATGATTTCGGTCTCGTACCTAGGTAGGAGGCGGTGGCGACCCAGGTGGCAGTAGGTTCCGGGGGTGAGCGGAATCAGCTCCATCGCTCGTCGGCACGGGGTCGACGTCTTGATCATTCTGGGTGCGCTGGGAAGTGCACTCGAGGTTGCAATCCGCGGCGACCCAGTGGGACAGCCGCGCACGACGAACTGGTTCGCGGTGCCTGCAATCGCACTCGTCGTGCTGCCGCTGGTTGGGCGCCGACGATTCCCCTTCGCAGCACCCGCAGCTGTGTGGGTGCTAGCCGCTGCAGTCTCGTTCATCGACGGTCGACTGGTTCCTTTCGCGGCCAGCGCAGTCGTCGCTGGATTCACCGCGGCGTTTCTGCTGGGCAACTGTCGCAACGCCGTCTCGGCAAGGTTCGGCCTGGTTGTTGTGGTCTTCGGCGCTGGGACGGTTGTCTACAACGACCCAGATCCGGCCCCCGGCGAGTTGGTCTTCACCCCGCTCCTGTTCGTGATCGGCTGGGCCGCTGGATTTGCCTTTCGCGAGCGCATGCAGCGGGCGGAGAGAGCAGAGGTGCGGGCAGCTCACGCCGAGCGGGAGCGGGAGGCGGCCACGCGGGTCGCGGTCGCGGAAGAACGAGCCCGCATCGCGCGCGAGCTGCACGACATCGTCGCGCATGCCGTCAGCGTCATGGTTCTCCAGGTGGGCGCCGTCCGCCACAAACTGCCCCCTTCGCTCCCAGAGAGCAAGGAGGCGCTTCAGGGCGTCGAACAGACCGGCCGTACGGCCCTTGCGGAGATGCGTCGACTACTCGGCGCAATGCGCCGAGACGACGACGAGCTCGCGCTCACCCCTCAGCCGGGCCTGTCCAACCTGGAGGTCCTGGCAGAACAGGTCGGCGATGCTGGCCTCCCGGTGCGCCTTCACCTGGACGGCGTGCCGTATCCGCTGCCGAGCGCCCTGGACGTCTCTGCCTACCGGATCATCCAGGAGGGCCTTACCAACGCGTTGCGGCACTCGAGCGCCAGCCGGGCCGACGTGACGGTGCAGTACGGCCCCGGCGAACTCGGCCTTGAAGTCCGCGACAACGGCCGCGGCGCGCCGGCCCAGGACGGCCTTGGGCATGGACTTCTCGGCATTGCGGAGCGGGTGAAGATCTACGGTGGCGAGATGAGCACCTCTGCCGTAAGCGGGGGCGGTTTCCTGCTGCGTGCACGCCTGCCGCTGCGGGCAGCGGATCGATGACCATCCGCGTGCTGGTTGCCGACGACCAGGCAATGGTGCGTGCAGGCTTCCGGATGCTGCTGACCGGGGAAGATGACATCGAGGTCGTGGCCGAGGCCCGCAACGGGATTGAGGCGGTCGACGAGGCGGCGCGGTTCGACCCCACCGTCGTCCTGATGGACATTCGCATGCCCGGGCTCGACGGCCTCCAGGCAACACGACGCATCCTGGCCGCAAACCGATCCACTCGCATTCTGATTCTGACAACATTCGATCTGGACGAGTACATCTACGAAGGGCTCAGAGCCGGCGCCAGCGGCTTCGTCCTCAAAGACGACCCGCCTGAACAGCTGATCGCGGCCATTCGTACCGTGGCCGCCGGCGATGCGCTGCTGTCACCTGCGGTAACCAGACGCGTCATCAACCAGTTCACTCGGATGTCACGTCCTGAGCCCTCGAAGGCACTCGACGAACTGACCCCGCGAGAGCGAGAGATCCTTCGGCTGATCGCCAACGGCCTCTCCAACGCCGAGATCGGCCGCCAGCTCTACATCGGCGACACCACAGTGAAGACACACGTCACCCATATTCTCCAGAAGCTGAACCTCCGCGACCGCGTGCAGGCGGTGGTGCTGGCGCACCAGACCGGTCTGTTCGACAACGCGGACTAGCAAAGGAACCCCACGCGCGGTCAGGCTGCGTGCTACTTTCCAGCGATGGACGCTTTCGTTATCGATCGCGCGGACGGTCGGCCCGACGGCGAGGACTGGGCGGAGCACTACCAGGACCTGCCGGGTGCAGCGAATATCTCGATGATCTTGGAGTCCACCACGGAGGCTGGGGTCGGGCCGCGGCTTCACCAGCACCCCTATGCGGAGACCTTTCTCATCCGCCGCGGCTCCGCAACGTTCACCATCGGGTCGGAGCAACGCGAGGGGCACGCCGGCCAGATCGTGGTGGTCCCGGCCAATACGCCCCACAAGTTCAAAACCGCCATTGGGGGGTACGAGGGCGTGCACATCCATGCGAGCGTACGGTTCATCACCGAGTGGCTGGAGTGACGCGCTCCTGACCCCAGACTCCTCACTGGGTGCTGGGGGACGGACGAGATCTCCCGGGTCGCCATCGCCGATGTCCGATGCCCCGGGGATGGGAAGGACTCGGTCGTCTCGATAGTGGTCAGGGTGCGCGAGAGTCAGCCTGAACCGGCCGGGCTCCGCGGGCTGACGAACGAATCGCCTCCTTCGACCACCCGCGCAATCCGGGCCTGCACCTCGCCTTCTTGGGCAGTGTGCCACTTCGACCGTCGACGAGCCTCCCAGAAGGACTTCTTTCGCCGCGTATCGAGATCCTCTGTCATTGCTGTGCGCAGCGCGCTGGCCGTCTCCATCAGATCGGTATAGCCGGCCGATCCGAGCAAGTCCTCGGGGTTGCCGCCGCCCTGGAGCAGCGCGTCGATCAGCTCCTGCAAGTCGCCGTACCGTGCTCTCGATGACGCGGATAAGAACAGGCCACCCTCGGAGAAGTACCACGATCGAAAGTCGCGATGCAGATCCTCCAGGCGGGAACGGGAAATATCGGTGCGCGGCCACCGGGAAACGGCACCGGTGGCGATCCACAGGGTCGGGTAGACGCGGAGCCGCTGCGTTCGCAGATCCTCATCCACACCGGCCCGCACATTGATCCAGTTGTTGACGACGGCCAAGATGGCGGCCGACAGCAGTCCGAGAAACGCCGTCAGTACCGCAAGCGAAACACCGCCAGGCAATCGTCCATCCGATCTACTCGGCCTTTCCCACGAGGATGTCAGAGCCCGCTCCGCCGGTCCAGACCGACCTCGTTGCCTTCTGCAGATCCAACGTCAGCGTTTTTTCCGACGGTGGATGCGCTCGGCTACGTTAGGCCTCAGGCTTGACCCATGCAGCGCGGTATCTCTAGCAGCAGGCCGGCCTGGTGGCCGCGATTTCGCAGCACGCTGCGCTCAACCGCCGTCACGGCACGTCTGGGCCGGATGGTCGGCATCGCCATCGGCATCTGCTTTCTCACCGGACTGCTGAGCTTCTTCCAGTACCAGACGTGGGAGTGGCTGCCACCACCCGCCACTCCAGTGTGGGGATACCGCCTCACCCAAGGGATTCATGTTGCCACCGGTACCGCAACGATCCCCTTGGTGATGGTCAAGCTGTGGTCGGTCTACCCCAACGCATTCCGCTGGCCACCCTTCCCATCCCCGAAGCGAGCTCTCGAGCGCGGCTCGGTGGCGCTGCTGGTGTCAGCGACGCTGGTTCAGCTGACAACCGGGTTCTTGAACGTTCTCGGTTGGCGACCGTTCGCATGGGACTTCTTGACCGTCCACTACTTCCTGGCGTACGTCGTGGTGGGTTCAGTGCTGCTGCATGTCGCGGTGAAGCTGCCAGACATTCGGTACGGGCTGCAAACCAGGGTGGCCGACGGGGATGTACTCACCGAGATCCCGTGGAGTGAGAATCCGGTGTCCCACAGCAATGCGGGGCAACTGCCGCCACCGATCACCCCCGGCCTGTCACGGCGGGGCGTGCTGGCGGTCACCGGCGCTGGAATCGGCGTGATCGTGCTGACGTCGGTCGGGCAGACGGTGACGCCGCTGGAGCCTGTCGGCCTGTTGGCTGCCCGGCAGCCGAGGAAAGGGCCGCTTGGAGTTCCGGTTGATCGCACTGCCGCGGAAGCGAACGTGATCGCTGCTGCCACCGCGCCCGACTGGACGCTCCGGGTAGCAGGCCCGAGGCCGTACGAGCTGAGCTTGGCCGACATCGAGCAGCTGGCGGAGCACGAAGCTCGACTTCCTCTCGGCGCTCCGGAGGGTTGGGGCGTCGACGTGCACTGGCGCGGCGTGCGGCTGCTGGATGTCGTGGTGAGCGCTGGTGGCACCGCCGACTCCCACGTACGGGTGAGCTCGCTCGAGGCAGCTACGCCGTACAACCGACCCGTGATCTTCGGGCCGCAGCTCTTGCGCGCCCTGCTCGCGACGCATCTCAACGGTGAGCGGCTCAGCCTTGATCACGGGTACCCCGTGCGGCTCGTGGTTCCGAACCGGTCAAGCGCGCTGAACATCAAATGGGTCGCGATGATCGAGGTGCTCCCATGAGGGTCTGGCGGATCCTGCTGGCTGTCATCGGCATCGGTCTCGCCGGGTACGGGCTGAGCCAGCTCCTGACCCAGGTTCCGTCGAGGAGCGTGATACTGCTCGGGCTCTGGCTGGTTGTTGCCTTTCTCATTCACGAGGGGGTGCTGGCGCCGGCGGTTGTTGCTGTCGGCTGGCTGCTTCGACGGTACCTCCGCGACCGCGCCCGCCGCTATCTTCAGTTCGCCTTGATTCTGGCGGCCATGATCACCGTGATCGCCGTTCCGCTGATCTATCGGTCCAACCGCGAGCCACCGAGCAAGGCATTGCTGCGCCAGGACTTTTCCGCCAACCTGGCCCTGCTGCTGGCCGGAATTGGCATTCTCACGCTGGCCGCCTACGCCATTGCGGTCGCCCGGAGTCGGTCAAGGCCGGCGCAGCCACAGCCGCAGGCTGCGCACGAAGCGGAACCTCGAACACCGTCATGACGTGTGGACCACAGTTATGACCGTGCCGGCAGCAGCAAGGCGGAGTCGCCGAACTCGTGCCAGCGGTATCCCGTACGGACCGCCTCGTCGTAGGCGCGTTGCGCGAGTCTCCTGCCGGCGACAGCCTCAACGAGCAGCAGGTGTGAGGCTTGCGGGTCGTGCCAGCCCGTGACCAGCCCGGTGACCACCCGCGCTGGTTGCGCGGGTGTCACGATCCGCTCGGTCCAGCCGCTGGTCGGCATCATCCGCCCGTCGACTCCGACGGCTGACTCGAGCGCGCGGGTGACCGTTGTGCCGACCGCGACGACCCGGCCGCCACCGGCCCGGGTCGCCTCCACCAGCCGTGCCGTGCTCGCGGGGACCTCGAACCATTCCGGCTGCGGAGCCTCTCCCGCCTCCTGCGAGGAGAGGCCGGTGTGCAGCGTGATGGGCAGCACCGCGATCCCTCGAGCAACCAAGCGGGTGACCAGCGCGTGACTGAAGGGTCTGCCGGCTGAAGGCATCTCCGCACTGCCGGGGACTGTGGCGAAGATCGTCTGGTAGTCGGCGATGGGGTAGCGCCGGTCCAGATAGCCGTAGGCGATGGGCCGGCCATGCCGTCGCAAGTAGCAGCGAAGGTCTCCATCGACGGTGGCTCGCCACAGCCGGTTGCCGTGGCCGGTGGGTGAGGATCGCCCGCCCGGGTACGGTTCGACCAGAGTGGTGGTGAGAATGTCGGTAACGAACCGCTCGGCTGGCTCCGCGTCCAATACCGCGCGGGCCGCGTCGGGCACCTCCCGTACCTCGATCACCCAATCCTCGGCGCGGTTGCCGGCCGCTTCAGCGGACGCCCCACCGGCCTCGAGCCGGGCGCCGGCGTGCAGGACGACTGGGCCGTGCCCGACCGAATGCGCGTCCCAGGCAGCGGCGACGGTGGCTGATCGGTTGACGACGACCGCGTCGCCGGGTTCCAGGTGGTCGGCGAGGCTATGAAACCGGGTGTGCACGATGCCGTCGGAACCGGCGACCAGCAGACGGATGTCATCACGGAAAAGCCCGTGCGCCTCTGGCGGCCCCAACGCGAAGACGCCCGGCTGAGCCTCGAAGACGGTGCTGGGATGCTCGGTAAGGAGGCTCATGTCACGCTCCCGGAGTCGTCGGCCGAAGGTCCGCAGACTCCAGATCCGCAGCCCGATAACGGCCGGACGGGGGTCTGTCGCGCAGCAGGCCAAGCAGTTTCGGCACAACCGTCTCCGGCAGCGGTCGGTCTGAGATGTCTTCGCCGGGGAATGCATTCGCCTGCATCTGAGTGCGCATGTCGCCCGGGTCGACTGCGTAGCCGAGCAGACCCTCTTCCTCAGCGACGGTGAGCGTCAGGTGGTCGGCAGCGGCCTTGCTCGCACCGTAGAGCCCCCACGTCGGATAGTGCTCCACAGCCGCGTCAGAGGAGATTGTCAGCAAGATGCCGTCGGCTGCTCGCAGCTGGGGCAACACGATCCGGGTCAGCGCCAACGCTGCGTCGACATTGACCCGCCAGACCGCCGCAACGTCGGCAGCCTCCAGGTCACACAGCGGACGCAGGGGGAGCGGCCCCAGGGTGCTCGCATTGTGCACCAGCAGGTCGAGCCGTCCCAGACGGCCGACCTCTTCACCGAGCCGTCGGCGGTGCTCGGCGTCGGCTACGTCGCCGACGACAGTCACCACCCGCGGGTCCGTGAGCCTTGCCAGCGACTCGGCGGATCTCCCGTCCGTGACGACCGTCCAACCCAGCCTGGCTAGCCCGAGGGTCAACGCCCGGCCAAGGCCGGCAGACCCTCCGGTGACGACAGCGACCGACATCCGTTCCCTCCTGCGTAAGGCCCAATCGGGTGCGCCCCTTGAAGAAGCGCCATGTTGGTGACAGTCTCTAAGTTAAAGTTCACTTGAAGTCAAGAGGAGCGCGTGGACCCGACAGACCTGCTGACCGTGAGCGACGTCGCGCGTCGCAGCGGCTTTGCGCCTTCGGCCCTGCGCTACTACGAGAGCGAGGGCCTGATCGGTGCGACGCGGACCAGCGGCGGTCAGCGCCGCTACCAGCGGTCGGTGCTGCGTCGGCTGGCGTTCATCCGCGCCGCCGGAAACGTCGGGCTCACGCTCGAGGAGATACGTACCGAACTCGAGCGCCTGCCTTCTGGGCGAACCCCCACGCGTGCGGACTGGCAGGAGATCACCAGCCACTGGCGTGTCCGGTTGGACGAGCAGATTCGAGCCCTGCAGCGGCTGCGGGATGGGCTGGACTCCTGCATAGGCTGTGGCTGCCTGTCACTCGAGCGGTGCGCCATCTCCAATCCCAGCGACGTCGCGGGCCGGTCCTCCGATGCCCCCGGAGCGGCCTATCTACCCCGGCTGCTCCGCCGCCCGCGCGCGCCCGCCCGCTGATGCCCCCACATCTGAGGCCACGCTTCTGCGGCCGGGGGTCGGCCACCCGATGAGTTCATCCCGCGCGCGGCGTCTACACATCCGTACACCTTTCGCTGACGGAGGTCACCATGGCTGCAGAGCCCAGCACGCACCACCTGGACGTACCAGGTGCCCAGCTCTACTACGAGGTCCGGGGTTCCGGCCCGCTCCTGCTGGTCGTCGGTCAGCCGATGACCAGTGCCTGGTTCAGCCCGCTGGCAGACCTGCTCGCTGCGGACAACACCGTGGTGACCTACGACCCGCGTGGGCTCGGCCAGAGCACGGTCGACGACCCGTCGCTTGACGTCACGCCCGAGATCGAGGCGGACGATCTGGCCTGGCTTGTCGACGCTGTCGGCGGCGGGTCGGCAAACGTGTTCGGTAGTAGCGGTGGCGCAGTCGCCGGACTGGCCTTCGCCACCCGTCATCCCGGCAAGGTCGGCACCCTGGTCGCCCACGAGCCGCCGGTTGTCCAGCTGCTGCCCGACGCTCCACACGTGCACGCTGCCGTCGGCGGCATTGAAGACGCCTATCGGGCCGCTGGTGCGGGTGCGGCTTCGCAGAAGTTCGTCTCGCTGGTGATGCACGACGGCCCGGTGACGGAGGAAGGCGTACCGCCAGTTGTCTGGCCGCCTGAGGGTCAGGCCGGCGCAGGCGCCGCGGACGCCGATTCCGGTGAGCCGCCGCCCGCTCCATCGGAGAAGCAGCGGGCCGATGAGGAGCTGTTCTACCTCCGGATGCTTCGACCGTTCCTCCGGTACGAGCCTCGGCTCGACTCCCTCCGCTTGGGCCGCCCAGATGTCGTGGTCGCTGTCGGCGAAGCCTCCCGGAGGGAAGTGGCTCGCCGCTCTGCCGTCGCCCTGGCCGAGCAGCTGGGCACATCGCCCGCGGTGTTCCCCGGTGATCACGGCGGTTTCATGACCGACCCGGCGGCCTTCGCGGATGCACTTCGGCAGGTGCTGACCCGGACGGTGTGAGCCGAGGGCGGCCGGCCAGATGCCCGGGGTGACCGCCGGGCGACATCGCGTTGTGCGCGTCGAAGACGACGTGATCTGATGGGTCTGATGAGGCTCTCATGACGGTCGTACTTGCACTTCGGTGCGCCGACGGGATCGTGCTCGGAGCGGACTCGCAGGTGACCGACAGCGCCCGGGGTCTGAGCTATCCATCCCAGAAGCTGCATCCCTTCGGGGGCACGGCGGGCTGGGGCGGCAGCGGGGCGCGGGCTGTGCTGATGGAGCTCGAGGAGGTGTTCGACAGCTGCGCGACGGCAGTGCTCGGCGCCGAGAACGTCGGGCGCGCCGTGCAGGAGCGGGTGATCCCTCTGCTGCGACACCACTACGACACCTTCATCGAGCGGGTACCACCCCGGACGCCGCCGAAGCGCTGTCGGAGGACGACATCGAGGGCGTACGGAAGCGAGTGCGGCGATGGGCCGAGCTGGAGAGCGAAGCTCTGGACAGTTTGCCCGCCGACTGAGCTGCACTAGCTGTTGTGCACCTCGATCGCGCGCCGGTACACGTCGACGGTCTCGGCGGCGATCTTCGCCCAGCTGAACTCGTCGATGCAGCGTTGACGCCCCGCCTTGCCGAATCGCTCCGCCAATGCGCGGTCCGCGGTGAGGGAGTTGATCTTGGCCGCGAGATCGGCCTCGAAGCGCGAGACCGCCTCCGGGTCGTCTGCTGCCGACGGGTCGTAGTCCACCAGGTAGCCGGTCTCGCCGTCCACCACCACCTCCGGGATGCCACCCACGGCGCTCGCTACCACGGCCGTCTCGCAGGCCATCGCCTCGAGGTTCACAATGCCCAGAGGCTCGTAGACGGACGGGCAGGCGAAGACGGTGGCATGGGAGAGCACCTGCCGGACGTGCTCGCGGGGAAGCATCTGCTCGATCCAGATGACATTGCCTCGGGTGCTCTGCAGGTGGGCGAAGGCGTCCCCGATCGACTGCGCGATCTCCGGGGTGTCAGGCGCGCCCGCCAGGAGAACCAGCTGAGTGTCGGCGTCCAGCTGCTCGGCGGCCCGCACCAGATGGATCAGCCCCTTCTGTCGGGTGATCCGGCCGACGAAGACGACCGACGGCCGGTCGAGATCCATCCCGATCTGAGTCGCCACGTCGGTGCCCAGATCTGGTGAGAACTCATCAGGGTCGATGCCGTTGCGGACGACATGCACCTTTTCGGGGTCGAGGTTGCCGTAGGAGTCCAAGGTGTCGGTGCGCATTCCGGCGCTGACGGCGATCACGGCGTCGGCCCCTTCGAACGCGGTGCGCTCCGCCCAGGACGACAGCTGGTAACCGCCACCGAGCTGCTCGGCCTTCCACGGCCGGTGCGGTTCCAAAGAGTGCGCGCTGACAACGTGAGGGATGCCGTGGAGCAGGCCGGACAGGTGCCCCGCCAAGTTGGCGTACCAGGTGTGAGAGTGCACCAGGTCGACGTCGCCGACCGCTGCGGCCATCGACAGGTCGGCGCCAAAAACCCGCAGAGCTGCATTTGCGCCCGGCGGGTAGTCCTCCGAATGCGCGGTGGCTCCCTCTCGCGGCTCGCCCATGCACTGCACGTCGACGTCGATCAGCTTGCGCAGCTGCGGTACGAGCTGGGCGACATGCACCCCGGCACCGCCGTAGATCGTCGGTGGGTACTCCCGGGTCAGCAGGGAGATGCTCAGTCGTCGTGCGGCTGCGTCGGCGGGTGTGGTCGTCATGAGTCGCATCGTGCCACAGCGGGCCGGGGCTGAGAAGGTCACACCCATCAATGCGGCTAGACGAGAGGGCAGGACGGCTGCCAGACCCGGGCGGACGGCATGGACTCATCTGGCGCGCCTCTTGTCCCGGCATGCCGCAGTCCCCTAGGTTCAAGCCATGGCAGCGCGACCCAAAGTACTAGCAATTGTTCTGGCCGGCGGCGAAGGGAAGCGGTTGATGCCGCTGACCATGGACAGGGCCAAACCGGCCGTGCCGTTCGGTGGGACCTACCGCCTCATCGACTACGTCCTGTCCAACCTGGCCAACGCTGGGCTGAGGCAGATCTGCGTGTTGACGCAGTACAAATCGCACTCGCTGGACAAGCACATTTCGCTGACCTGGCGGATGTCCACGATGCTGGGCAACTACGTGACCCCGGTACCGGCTCAGCAGCGGCTCGGTCCGCGGTGGTACCAGGGCAGCGCGGATGCGATCTTCCAGTCAATGAACCTGCTGGTGGATGAGAAGCCGGACTACGTCGTGGTGTTCGGTGCCGACAACATCTACCGGATGGACGTCTCCCAGATGGTATCCGCCCACATCGACGGTGGCCTCGGCTGCACGGTGGCGGGTATCCGCGTCCCGCGCGTCCAAGCCAGCGATTTCGGCGTGATCGACGCAGGCGCGGACAACAAGATCAAGAACTTCCTGGAGAAGCCGGCCGACCCGCCCGGTCTCGACGACGACCCCGACTCGTCATTCGCCTCGATGGGTAACTACGCCTTCACCACGGAGGCGCTGATCGACGCGCTCTATGCCGACGCGGACAAGGCTGACTCTCGGCACGACATGGGTGGCGACATCATCCCGTCCTTCGTCTCCCGCGGCGACGGCCAGGTGTACGACTTCACCGCCAACCAGGTGCCGGGTTCCAGTGGCCGCGAGAAGGCGTACTGGCGCGACGTCGGAACCATCGATGCCTACCACGAGGCACACATGGACCTCGTCTCCGTGGACCCCGTCTTCAACCTCTACAACGAGGAGTGGCCGATCTGGACCTACCCGGTGCAGATGCCGGGCGCAAAGTTCGTGCTCAAGGGCCGCGCCGAGGACTCGATCGTCAGCCCCGGCTGCATCATCTCGGGCGCCTCGGTGGACCGGTCGGTGCTGTCGCCCAACGTCCGAGCGGCGGAGGGTGCCACGATCGAGGAGTCGGTGATCTTGTCCAATGTGCAGATCGGCCCCAAGGCCGTCGTGCAGCGGGCGATCCTGGACAAGAACGTCATCGTCCCCGACGGGTGCGAGGTGGGCGTTGACCACAAAGCGGATCTGGCCCGCGGCTACACCGTCTCCGACGGGGGCATCACGATCGTCGGCAAGGGCATCACCGTCAGTCCGAGCTGATCAGGCTGGGTGAGCCCGTGAACCTGCTCCACCGCCATCACGGGGGGGGGGGGGGCAGGTTCAGCGCTTGACGGCGACCAGCAGACCCGAGCCCACTGGAAGCAGCGCGGGCACCAGGTCGTCGTTCTCCGACACGATGCCAAGCGCATCCCGGATGGCGTCGGTCTCGTCGTTGTGGTTGCCGGGGTCGGCCACCTGGTCGTGCCACAGCGCGTCGTTAACGACAAGCACCCCACCGTGGCGGAGTAGCCGCACACCTTGTTCGACGTACTCGGCGTACTCGAGCTTGTCGGCGTCCACGAACACCAGGTCGTAGGCCCCGTCGCTGAGCTTCGGCAGCACGATCAGCGCCGCGCCGGCGATCAGCCGGAAACGTTGTGTCGGGATCCCGATCGAGAGGAAAGACCGCCGGGCCAGCTGCTGATGCTCCGGCTCGATGTCCACGCTCGTGAGCACCCCGTCGGGCTGCATCCCAGCGAACAGCGCCAGTCCAGAGGCGCCGGAGCCGGTGCCGATCTCGACCACCGCGCGTGCCTGCACCACCTTCGCCAGCAGCGTCAGTGCACTGGCCGTACCACGGGAGAGGGCGGTAAGCCCGAGCTGGGCCGCGTTATCCCGGGCGAGCGCGCCCGCTTCGGTCTCATCGACGAAGGCTTCGGCATAGGCCCAGGAGGCGGCTGTGGGGGCAGTCTTGGGCGACGACTGGGTGGAGGACGCATTCACGGAGGTCAGCCTAGCGAAACCGGCTCGTCTCGAGCACAGACTGACCTGCTGCGGGCAGTGACTGGGAATGGCCCGCGAACGGGTGCCGAGTCCTACGATGTGGGGCATGAGCCATACGGTCGTAGCCGAACTCGTCGCAGCCGTCCTTCAGGTCGAGGTCGAGATCGGTGACAGGGTGGCCGCAGACGACGCCGTCGTGATCTTGGAGTCCATGAAGATGGAGATCCCGGTGCTTGCCGAGGTCGCTGGCACGGTCAGCGAGATCAGTGTCACCGCCGGTGACGTGGTCAACGACGGCGACCCGCTGGTGCTGATCACGCCAACCGGGCGCTAGCCCTGCGGCGTCCTTACCCGTCGGGCGCGACGCTGTCTCGTTTCGACTAGGGCGCACTGGCACGCCCGAAGCGGTCGGCGCTCCGGCACTACACTCTCTGCCATGCCAGTCAAGCCGCCTTTCGGTCGCCTACTCACCGCCATGGTGACCCCGTTCGACGCCGACGGCGCTCTTGATCTGGACGGTGCTGCGGCGCTCGCCTCCCACCTGGTCGATGAGGTGGGGCACCACGGGCTGGTGGTCAGCGGTACGACAGGAGAGTCCCCGACCACGACGAATGCCGAGAAGAAGGCGCTGCTCAGCGCGGTTGTCGATGCCGTTGGCGACCGGGCCGCGGTGGTTGCGGGCGTCGGCACGTTCGACACCCGGCACAGCATCGAGACGGCGAAAGAGGCTGCGTCGGCGGGTGCGGACGGGATCCTGGTCGTGACCCCGTACTACTCGAAGCCGCCGCAGACGGGCCTCCTGCAGCACTTCCGCGCGGTCGCGGACAGCACCGACCTTCCGGTCATGCTGTACGACATCCCTCATCGCGCGGGCATCGCCATCGCGACCGAAACCATGATCGAGCTCGCCGATCATGCCCGGATCGTTGCAGTCAAAGACGCCAAGGGAGACATCGCTGCGTCCTCCCATGTGATGGCGCAGACCGGCCTCGCCTACTACTCGGGTGAGGACGCCCTGACTCTTCCGCTGCTCTCCGTGGGCGCGGTCGGCGTCGTGGGCACGTCAACGCATTTCTGCGGTCTGCAGACGCTGCAGATGATCGAGGCCTATCTGGCCGGAGACGTCGGCACCGCCCAGCGGCTTCACCGACAGCTCATGCCGATCTATACCGGCATCTTCGCCACCCAAGGCACGATCCTGGTCAAGGCGGGGCTCGCTTTGCGTGGCCGAGGTGTCGGCGGAGTCCGGCTGCCACTGGTCGATGCGACCGAGCCTCAGAAAGAGGCACTGGCTGCCTGCCTCGCGGCCGCGTCTGTTTGAGCCGCTGCGCACAGCCGAATGACAGGTTCGGCTCAGGCAGCTGCCAGGTTCGGGCGGCACACTGTCTTATAGACAGTGCTGTAATGGTTCATTGCTGCAGCGTCGAGCGTCGATGGGAGAGGAGGGCCGGCGTGACACCATGGCCAGCTCCGGACTCTTCGGCGTGGCAGCCACCAGCTGAGCCCGAGTGGGTGCCGCCGACCTGGGAGGACGTGGTTCGCGACCACAGCGCCCGGGTGTACCGGCTCGCATATCGACTGACGGGGAACCGGCACGATGCCGAGGACCTGACCCAGGACGTCTTCGTCCGGGTCTTCCGCTCACTCCACCGGTTCCAACCCGGCACCTTCGAGGGCTGGCTGCACCGCATCACCACCAACCTTTTCCTGGACTCGGCCCGACGGAAGCAGAAGATCCGTTTCGACGGGCTCGTCGAGGGCTCAGCCGACCGGCTGCCTAGCACCTGGCCGAGCCCCTCGGAGGCGTTGGCCGATGCAGACCTGGACCACGATGTCGCCGCTGCACTTGCCGCACTGACACCGGACTTCCGGGCCGTCGTCGTGCTGTGTGACATCGAAGGCATGACCTATGAGGAGATCGCCAGCGTGCTCGACGTCAAGATCGGGACGGTCCGCAGCCGCATCCACCGCGGACGGGCGCAGCTTCGTGCCGCACTTGCGCATCGGCGACCCTCCGGCGACCGTGAACGCTACCTGGGTGTGGACGTTGAGGGCGGTACGCCTGACCCGACCGGGGACACGAGAGGTCTGCAACCGTCGAGGACATCGTGAGCGCCCCGCGAAAACCGGTGAACCTGTGAGACCGGTGAACCTGTGAGACCGGTGACCCCGTGAGAAGGGGAGCGTGCCAACGGCTCGAGGAGCTCAAGTCGGCGCTGGTCGACGGTGCCCTCACCGACGCCGACCGCGAGCGTGTGCTCGATCACCTAATCGGATGCCCGCGGTGCCGTGACGAGGTGGCGGAGCTGCGGAGGATCCGCGCGATGCTTACCAGCACGCGTCGCGGTTCAGCAGCACCGTCGGATCTCTCGTCTCGTCTGGTGTCGATCGCCGGCGCTGAGGCGACTGCACCGCTGTGGAGTCGGCCGTTCCGCCGTACGACACCAGGTGCGCTGCCCAGCCGCCACCGCTCGCTACGGATTCGTCTGACCACGGCCACGGCAGTGGCCGGCTCACTACTGGCTGCCGCCGGCGGCCTGGGCCTCGCGGCCTCGCCGAGCGACCAGCTGCCCGAGATTTCCGACGCGAGCGGCCGGGCGCAGGCAGAGTTCGTGTCGGTGTTGACCCAGCTTCCGCTGGCGAGCGAGCCTGTCAACGCCGCCATCCTGGCGTCCGCCTCGGAGGTCACGCCGCCCGCGTCGGCCTCGGACGTCACCTCGAGCGCGTCCGCCTCGCTCACGTCAGGCGCAGCCTCGGACCCGTCGCCCCAGCGTGCTCGAGGTACCCGACTCGGATCCAAGCAAGCGCTGCGAGCATTGCGGCGCGCGGTGGAGGCCTCCAACATTGGCTACCGCGGCATCAAGGTGATGCGAGCGCCTCGCGGCGGATCGACCTTCGCGGCAGAGGTAGAGGTCGCCTTCGAACCTGATCAGGGCAGCCAAGTGAGCATCCTGTCCCCAGTCGGCACCACGATGACGCAGCGTTTCGTCAAGCAGCCGATGATCCCGCGCATGATGGACGGCGAACTGTTGTCACTGCTGTCGCGGAACTACCTCTTCGGCGGAGCCACCGGAGCCAGGGTGGCCGGTCGGAGCGCCACCATGGTGGAGGCCGTCCGGAACAGCCTCAGTGGCGGAGCGGTCGCCGCTCGCTGGTGGGTCGACGACCAGACCGGCCTGATGTTGTGGAGAGAGACCTACGACCACAGCGGCGCTCTCACCCTGGCCATCGGTTACTCCTCCATCTGGATCGGGGACACCTCGGACTCCTTCCTCGATCACCTCGCACCCAGCCTCACCGTGCCCGTCACCACAGCCACCCTGACGCTGTCCCGGGCCGAAACCCTCAGCACATCCGGCTGGTTCTGCTCAGACGAGATCGCCGGCCTCACTCTGGTACGGCTGCGTGCGGACTCTGGGGCTGACCCGGACGTGGTTCATATGGTGTACAGCGACGGCGTGTCAACCGTGAGCGTGTTCGAGGAGCGTGGCCGACTGATGGACGCAGGCTCGGATGCCACCTGGGACCAGCACCTGGGTGCATTCACCCGAAGTGGTGCCTCCAGCTCGGCAACCTGGGAGTCCGGAGAGACCGTCTTCACCGTGGTCACCGACGGCTCCGCTGCGCTGCTGGAACAGGCGATCGATCTGCTACCCCATGCCCCGGTCGTGAGGCCGACTACGATGGAACGCATCCACGCGGGATGGGTCCGTATAGTCGATCACATAGTCGGGTAGGTCATGGTGGAGTGGAACCCGCACGGCGGCCAACCGGGCGAGGACCAGGATGCCGCGATGTCCAGCACCGAGGCCGCACCGCGCCTGGGATTTCTGGAGGACGACGACACGCAGCCAATCGCCACCGCCACCCCGGACCAAGCTGCTCCGGCTTCGGGGCCGATCCCGGCTGAGTGGGGGCGATATCCGGTGAGCGAGGTGCGATACCCGCCACCCCGGACACCGATGCGCCCCATCACGGTCATCGTGGTGGCGGCAGTCACCGCGCTGCTGATCGGCTCGGCAGCAGGCTTTGGAGGAGCGCGGCTCGCCGGCGTGACAGCAGAGCCGGCCACTTCCACCGCGCCGCGCACCTCGCCGGTCGAAACTGCAGCACCGATCCCTCCAGCACCGCGGCAGGCCGGCACCGTCGAGGTTGCCAAGACGGTCGTGCCGAGCACCGTAATGATCAAGTCAGGTGCTGGGTCGACGGCCGGCACCGGGTCCGGTTTCGTGCTCGACATCTTCGGGCGAATCATGACCAACAACCACGTGGTCGAGGACGCTGCGGATGGGGACCGGATCGACGTCGTCTTCTCCAACGGCAGGCGTGCTCGCGCTACGATCCTGGGCCGCAGCCCCAGCTATGACCTCGCGGTGATCAAGGTTGCCGCATCCAGATCCCTGGTCCCGATCAGGGTCGGAGACTCCGACACCGTGCAGGTCGGCGAAACCGTTCTCGCCGTCGGAGCACCGCTGGCCTTGCCGGGCACTGTCACCGAAGGCATCATCAGCTCCCGGGACAGGCCGGTCGTGGTGAACGGCTCAGACAACGCGGATGCACCGTCTGCCTATATCAATGCCATTCAAACCGATGCGCCGATCAACCCAGGCAACTCAGGTGGACCGTTGGTCGACGCCGGCGCACGCGTCATCGGAGTCAACTCGGCGATCCTGACACTGGGCGAGACCCGCACCCAGTCCGGCAACATCGGACTGGGCTTCGCCATTCCGATCAACCAGGCGATGGACATCGGCAAGATGTTGATCAAGAACGGTCGGGCAACGTATCCGGTGATCGGCGCCAACGTGAGGGGAGCCAGCGGGTCTGCCGGCGTCGAGCTCACCGAAGTGGAGTCGAATGGACCGGCTGACGATGCCGGGCTGCGCAAGGGTGACAAGATCACCGCCATCGACGGGAGGCCCGTGGACGCCATCGAGCAGCTGATCGTCTTGATCCGCATCCACCGCCCCGGAGACGTGGTGAAGCTGACCTACCGCCGAGGTGGTTCCCAGGATGAGGCTCGAGTGACCTTGGGCAGCAAGGAAGGCTAACGTGGCGTCATGTTCGACGTAGGCGGGCCCGAGTTTCTCCTGCTACTCGTGGCGGCCGTCATCTTGTTCGGGCCCGAGAAGCTGCCCGAGTTCTTTCGCAAGGCGGCACGGGTCGTCCGTTACCTACGGACCGCGGCGGGCAGCGCTCAGGAGCAGCTGAGCAAGGAGCTGGGCCCAGGTTTTGAAGACATCGACCTTCGTGACCTCAGCCCGAAGACGTTCATCCAGAAGCATCTCCTCGACGATGTCGAGCCGATCGTCGCCGACGTCAAGCAGGACTTCGCGGAGGCGTCCGCTGCGGGCTCCAGCGCCACCAAGACCGTCAACGACGCACTCAACGGTGCTCGGAGCAGCGGCGGTGAGGGAGCACACAACGTGATGGCACCGGCAACCCCGTCGCGGGTGCTGACTCCGTTCGACCCCGACGCCACCTGAGGCACGCCGTTCGGTGGGAGCCGGGGAGTGCCGGTTACCGGCGGGGCTCAGCGTCCCGCTGGCGCGAGCCCGAGCTGCCGACCGAGAAGACCCCGCCCCTTGGCCGCTATCCGGACGGCCAACCCGTCCAAGGCGCGCGCGGCAGGCTGCTCCGGAGCTCCGACGACAATCGGCGTACCGTCGTCACCACCGGCGCGCAGCTGGGGATCCAGCGGGATCTGCGCCAGCAGCGGAACCGGGTAGCCCAGCCGGGCGCTCAGCGCCGTGGCGGTGGCCTGACCGCCGCCGCTGCCGAACACGTCATAGCGATGCTGCCGACGGCAGTGCGGGCAGCTGACTTCCAGGAACGACATGTTCTCCACCACGCCGCATACGCGCTGGTTCATCATCGACGCCATCGTGCCGGCACGCTCGGCAACCTCGGAGGCAGCCTGCTGCGGGGTGGTCACGACCATCACCTCTGCGCTCGGGAGCTTCTGACCCAGCGAGATAGCCACGTCGCCGGTGCCGGGCGGCAGGTCCAACAGCAAGAAGTCCAGGTCGCCCCAGTAGACGTCGGCGAGCATCTGGGTGAGCGCCCGATCCAGGATGGGTCCACGCCAGGCGACGACCTGGTCCCGGCGCGGCTTCAGCATGCCGATGGAGATGACCTTCAACCCATGCGTCGGCACGGGCATGATCATGTCCTCGACGGCTGTCGGCCGCGCATCGGCGACACCCAGCATGGCGGGGACGGAGTGGCCGTAGATATCGGCATCGAGCACACCCACGGTGCGGCCCTGCCGCGCGAGGGCCATGGCGAGATTCACCGTCACCGACGACTTGCCCACGCCGCCCTTGCCGGAAGCGACGGCGATCACCTTGGTCAGCGACTCAGGGCGGGCGAAGGTGATCTCGCGCTCCATCTGGCCGCCTTTCAACAGCTCCCGGAGCTCACCGCGCTGGCTCTCGGACATGGTGCCAAGATCTACCTGCACCTCGACCACACCTCGTACTCCGAGCACTGCTGCGGTGACGTCGCGGCGCAGCGTGTCCTTGAGCGGACATCCGGACACCGTCAGCAGGACCTCCACCCGGACCCGGCCGGCTGCGTCGGCGTCGATGGCCGCAACCATGCCGAGCTCAGTGATCGGCCGGCGGATCTCGGGGTCGTTGACCTGGTCGAGAGCCTTGCGGATCAGTGGCAGAAGGGGATGGCTGGGTGAGGAGGAGCGTGGGTCCTGCATGACGCCAGCCTAGTCATGGGCTGTCGGTCCGCCAGAACTCACGTCCACGGCGGACATCTCGGTCGCCGCCAACATCACTGCCTGGAGTCACGACCCGGGACAGCCAGGTCGACCCTGGAGTCGGACCGGCCTGGAGTGGAGGTGGGCTCGGGATCGTTGCCGCCATGGTCAGCATCCAGCTCGGAGAGGATGGCTCGGAGCTCGGACCGCAGCTCTGAACGCAGGTAGTCGCGGGTGGCGAGCTCGCCTACCGACATCCGCAGGCCGGCGATCTCCCGGGCAATGAAGTCCATGTCTGCCCGGCTTTGGGCGGCCTGTTGGCGGTCACGATCCAAGGTGACGCGGTCCCGCGCCTCCTGCCGGTTCTGAGCCAGCAGGATGAGCGGCGCGGCATAGCTGGCCTGGGTCGAGAAGAACAGGTTCAACAAGATGAACGGATACGGGTCCCACTTGTACCCGTACAGCCCGATCACGTTGAAGATCACCCACAGCGCGACGAAGGCGGTCATGTAGAACAGGAACCGTGCGGTCCCCATGAAACGGGCGAACGCCTCCGCGAACTGCCCGAAGGCATCCCGGTCCCACCTGGGCTTGGGCAGCACCGAGCGTCGGCGGCGACCGGGAGTGTTCAGCCGGTCGGGTTCCCGATCGCCTTCGGCTCTAGCCATAGCTCAGACCGGTGTGGTGGCTGGAGAGGGCGTCCAGCTGCGTTCCGCGCCAGTCCGCGGGCAGCACGTGGTCAAGCACGTCATCGACGGTGATAGCGCCGATCAGCCGGTGGGCAGCGTCGATCACGGGTGCGTTGACCAGGTTGTACGTCGCGAAGTACCGGCTGACGGCGTGCAGGTTGGCGGTGTCGTTCAGGGGTTCGAGCTCGGAGTCGACAAGTGCGGAGATCAGTGTGGACGGGGGCTCCCGAAGCAACCGCTGGATGTGGACGCCGCCGAGGTAGCGTCCGGTCGGAGTCTCCAGCGGCGGGCGGCAGACGTACACCATGCAGGCGAGGGCTGGGGTGAGCTCGGAGTCCCGCACGCTGGCCAGCGCGTCCGCCACGGTTGCATCCGGCGGCAGGATCACCGGCTCAGGGGTCATCAGCCCACCGGCGGTGAACTCGGCGTACTTCAGCAGCCGACGGACATCCTTCGCCTCGCCCGGCTCCATCCGCTCCAGCAGGTCCTCGGCCATCTCGGGTGTAAGCTCGGCGATCAGGTCTGCGGCGTCGTCGGGGTCCATCTCCTCCAGAATGTCGGCCGCACGCTCGGTGCTGAGCTCCTTGATGATCTCGACCTGCTCATCCTCGGGCAGCTCCTCGATCGCGTCAGCGAGCTTCTGGTCGTCCAGGGCCAGCGCGACCTCTGTGCGGCGCTCCGGCGTCATGTCGTGCAGCTCACGGGCCACATCGGCCGCCTTCATGTCCTCCATCTTGGCGATCAGGTGCTCAGTGCCCTGGCCGTGGTCGACGCGCAGGGAGCGAATGGAGGACCAGTCGACGATCGTCACATGGCCGCGGCGACCAAACCGCTTCGCCGAGGCGCCCTCTCGTAGGGCCACCTCCGACAGCTCCCAGTCCCGCGAACGGATGGGTCGCATGGCGACGTCGAAGATGACCGCGGGAGCGTCGTGCTCAGTCCGTCTGACTTGCAGATCGAAGAGGTCGTCGATGACCAGCGTCTCGGAGTCGCGCCGCTCGAAGCGGCGGGTATTGACCACACCGGTGATGACGACCTGAACCGCGTCAATGCTCTTCACCCGTACCATCGGCACGAAGATGCGGTGTCGCGCGAACAGCTCCACGACCAGCCCCTTTACCCGGGGAGCCCGGCCGGCGGCCCGACGCTGCACCAGAACGTCACGGACGCGGCCGACCTGGTCGCCGGCGCCGTCCAGCACCGGAAGCCCCTGGATCCGGGAGATGAAGACCGACGTCGCTGCACCGCTCACTCGTGGAGATTAGCGCAGCGCTCGAGGCAACGAAGGGGTCGTCCGGAGGCTGCGATCCGGCGGCGGGCTCCACTCCACGGGCTCCGGAAAAAGGAATTGCACCCGCCCGGCGTGAGCGGGGGAGTCTCACGCCAGCCGGGTACGGGTGCCCGTTCTGTGAGGAACCGAGCCACCATGCTGCGGCGGCGATCGAGTCCAACGCCAGCGGGGAGGGGCGGTGGATTCACACCTGTCCACAACTATCGACGGAACTCCTGACGGCTGCTCCGGCGACCTTTGTCCAGTGTACTGAAACGGCCATTCGTCAGAGTCGGTCTGACGCCGCCGTGATTTCAGATGATGAACTACCGCTGGGCGAGCCGGGAGGACAGTCGCCTGGCGGCCTGCTGCAGCGAGCTGACCATCCCGTCCAGGTAGCGGTCCGACTGCTCGGGGATGTGGTCGACGGGCACGGAGATCGCCAATGCTGCGATCAGGCCAGGCGCCTGTACCGGCACGGCGACGCAGGTGTAGCCGACGGCGAACTCCTGGTCATCGATGGTGGCCACCGTCGCCGAGGCCAGTTCTGCCAGCAGAGCCTCCCGGTCGATGATGGTGTGCGGTGTGCGGCGAGGAACCGGGCGGCGATGAAGGTAGTCGACACGCTCTTCGGGCCGAAGTGTCGCCAGGATCTGCCTGCCGAGCGCGGTGGCATGTGCGCAGTCGGTCAGGCCCACCCATAGCGGAACTCGTGGCGAGTGGGGCGCGTCGACGATGTCGACCACGTGGATCTCACCGGCGACGTACCGGGACAGATAGGCGGTGTGACCCGTTTCCTGCACCACAAAGCGGAGCGCGGACCGGACCTTGGCCAAAAACACCCCCTCCTCGTCCTCGGCGCGGAGGGCAGGGAACCGGGCGCCGAGCACCAGGCCATCCGGCTCGGCAACCAGATAGCCCTCGTGGATCAAGGTGCGGGTGATGTTGTACGCGGTACCGAGGCTGAGCCCGGTCGCAGACGCGACCGCCTTCACCGGGAGCGGCCGTGAGGCATTCGCCACGATGTCAATCACCTGCAAGGCGCGCTGCACCGAGACGATGAGTGTTTGTGGAGTCTCCGAGGCCATCATGCATCCCTGACGGAAACGATACGTGGATTCTTCCGCATCCGGCGGTAGCGGGCTGAATCATGCCGGTCCGAGTCGGCAGACCTCCATGGTCTATGGATGGGCCGGTCAGAGCGGGCGATACCCAGCCCAGGTGGAGCTGATCAACGTCTGGGTCACGGCCCGCCGCCGGACCATGATCACGACTCCCGGGCCGAACTGCGTCTCAGGGCCGGATCCCCGGCTGGAGTAGATTGGTCGTTGTCAGCAAAGGAGGAGAGACGATGGTCCAACCACCCACCCAGACCAGCTCGCTTTTCGAGCTCAAGTTCCCGCAGTCGGTGGGGGTCTACCAGAGCTACGCCGAGGCGCAGAAGGCTGTCGACTTTCTCGCCGACGACAAGTTCCCGGTCGAGAACCTGGCCATCGTCGGGACCGACCTCAAGTCCGTCGAGCGTGTGCTGGGACGCAAGAACTGGGGCACCGTCATCGCTCAAGGCGCCCAGTCCGGCGTGTCCACCGGCCTCCTGGTCGGTCTGGTGATGTTGATCTTCGGCGACCCCAGGAGTGTGGTGCTGCTGCTGGTGGTCGCGCTCGCCATCGGCATCGTCATCGGTATCAGCTTCAACGCGATGGTGTACGCGATGACGCAGGGAAAGCGGGACTTCACCTCGGTCAGCCAGACCGTGGCAACCCGATACGAGGTGCTGTGTGAGCACAAGGTCGCCGCCGATGCGCGCGAGCGACTGCTCAAGATGCCCGGCGCTCGGGCCGCAGCGTTCGAGTGACGTGGTCACCTCGGTGAGGATCGCGGCGCTGCGTCAGTCCTGAACACCTGACCGCTTCCAGATGTCGGCCATCCAGGATTCCACCCCGCTGCTGGTACGGGGCAGGCCGCCGGAGAGGTTCTCGTTACCGTCCTCGGTGATCAAGATGTCGTCCTCTATCCGAATCCCAATGCCACGGAGTTCCGGCGGCACCAGCAGATCCGAAGACTTGAAGTAGAGCCCCGGTTCGACGGTGATCACCATGCCGGGTTTGAGCGTGCCGCGGCGGTAGTTCTCCACCCGGGCCTGAGCGCAGTCGTGGACGTCGATCCCCAGGTGGTGGGAGGTGCCGTGCACCATCCATCGGCGATGAAGCCCACCGTCGTCGGAGAGTGACTCCTCGGCGGTGATCGGCAGCACCCCCCAGTCCTGGAGATACCTGGCGATCACCGCGATAGCGGCCGCGTGCACGTCAGAGAAGGCCGCTCCTGGTTGTGCAGCGGCGATGCCGGCCTCTTGCGCGGCCAGCACCGCTTCGTAGACGCGCCGTTGATCGTCGGTGAACCGACCGCTGATCGGCAGCGTCCGGGTGATGTCGGCGGTGTAGAGCGTGTCCAGCTCCACGCCTGCGTCAAGCAGCAGGAGGTCCCCGGCGTGGAGATCGCCGTCGTTGCGTATCCAGTGCAGGGTGCAGGCGTGGTCGCCCGCTGCGGCGATCGTGTCGTAACCCACGGCGTTGCCCTCATGGCGTGCATGCAGGCCGAAAATCCCCTCGACCCAGCGTTCACCCGTACCTCGGCGAACCGCGTCGGG
Organism: Propionibacteriaceae bacterium; assembly: GCA_035717205.1. Lineage (GTDB taxonomy): Bacteria > Actinomycetota > Actinomycetes > Propionibacteriales > Propionibacteriaceae > Microlunatus. The sequence goes on from DASTIW010000011.1 coordinate 39,054, forward strand.
AAGAGCCGCGACGACAGCCTCGAACCCGGCCGCCGTCGAAGCGCAGGCCGCTCGCAGCTGGTCGATCTCGAACGAGTCCTTCACCAACCGGAGCTCGCTCAGGGCCACGGCGAGCTCGGCATCCAGGTCCGCAGTCTCCTCGGTGCGCTGCCTGACCGACTCCACGAGCGCATCGAGGTCCTGATCGGCTCCGGGCAGAACGCGGATCCGCGTGTCGTCGGCGTTCTTACCCAGGTCGTCTCGCAGATCGTCGATGGCTGCCGTATCGATCCCGCAGAGCGAGCTCATCTCATCCAGTGACGGACGGACACCGACCCACATCTCGCCGTACCGCGCATCAGAGTAGAACTCGGCGGAGTCCCGGGGGGCCCGCGGTTTGAAGTACAAGGTGGCCTGGTGCCCGGAGTCCGTCGGCTCCAAGACAAGGACGGCCCCCGGCTCCCGGTCGGTACCCAAGCCGGTGAGATGGGCGAACGCCGAATGCGGGCGGAAGCGATAGTCGGTGTCGTTGGACCGAACCCGTAAGCCACCGGCGGGGATCACCAGGCGGTCGCCGGGGAAGAGCTCGCTGACCCGCTGGCGGCGTGCAGGAGCGACCGTCGAGGCTGCCAGCGGGGCAGGCGGCTCGGTGGAGTACGGCGCCCAGCCCTCGGCGATGAACCGCTGGAATGCCTCGGAGAAGGGTGGCTGGCGGTTCGGCTGAGTGGGTTGCTTCTCGCTCATGTCTGCATTGTCGCACCAGACCGGAGCGCCGAACCTGGATCGTGCGGCCGTTCAGGTGTTGGCGGACCGCGGCCCACCTCGCCGGGGGGCCGGCATCCGCGCCGGTGATCGGGAGCTGGTGTGCAAGGGTGAAGGCTCCACTACCGATCGCTGGAGGAGTTGCGATGACCCGACTGTTCGTCGTGCGGCACGGGCAGACTGAGTGGAGCAAGGCGGGGCAGCACACCTCGGTGACGGACCTCCCGCTGACCGAGGACGGCGAGCGGGAGGCGACCAAGCTGGCCGCCCGGCTGGACCCGGCATCGTTCCAGCTGGTGCTGACCAGCCCCCGGCGACGCGCCTGGCACACCGCGGAGCTTGCGGGTTTCACCGGCCGCTTCGCCCCCCACGTGGAGGAGAACCTGGCCGAATGGGCCTACGGCGACTACGAAGGCCTGACCAGCGAACAGATCCAGGAGTCGGTGCCGGACTGGACGATCTGGACCCATCCCGCCTCGGGCGGTGAGACCGCCGACGCCGTGGCGGCGCGGCTGGACCTGGTCATCGAACGGGTGCGGGGCTCCGGCGTCCAGCAGGCTATCTGCTTCGCGCATGGCCACATCCTCCGAGCCCTGGCGGTTCGATGGCTGGAGCTTGGCCTGGAGCTCGGCGGACGGTTCCCACTCGACACGGGGACGATCTCGATCCTCGGTGAGGCGAAGGGCATCCCGGCGCTCGAGCGATGGAACGCCTGAGGTCTAGCGAGCCCTCACTCGTAGGTGACCGAATTCAGTCCACGGCGGGCCATGCGGAGCAAGAGAGCCGCGAGCCCCGTCGTACCGACGATGACAGCCGCCATCGGCACCGCGGTGCCATCGTCGAGCGCGCCCACCAGCGGGGCGGTGAGTCCACCGATCATGAACTGGGCGGAGCCCAGCAGCGCGGATGCGGTGCCGGCTGACTCGCCGTGCCGGTTCAACGCGATCGCCGGTGCGTTCGGGAACGACAGCCCGGCCGACGCGATGATGAACCAGAGCGGGACCATCAGGCCGACCAGCCCGCCGATGGCGAACACGCTGACCGCCAACAAGATCAGGGCGCCGATGAAGGCGACGCTGACAGCCGCGGTCAGCACCCGCACCGGGCCGTACCGCTTCACCAGCACGGGGTTGACCTGGGTCATCACGATCAGGCCTATCGCGTTCACGCCGAAGGCCAGCCCGTACTGCTGCGGGCTCAAGGAGTACAGCTCCTGCAGGATGAACGGGGAGCCGGCGATGTAGGCGAACATGGTTGCGAACATGAGGCCCGCGACGCCCACCATGGCCAAGAACAACTTGTCGCTGAACAGCACCCGGTAGGCGCTGAGGGATTCACTCGGATGGGCGGAGATGCGTCGGCTCGGCGGCAGCGTCTCCGGAAGTGCGAGCAGCGCGAGCACGAACAGCAGCACGGCGAAGACGGCAAGCACGACGAAGATCCCCTGCCAGGACGTCACCTCGAGCAGGCCGCTGCCAAGCGACGGCGCGAGGATCGGGGCCACACCCATCACCAGGATGAGCCGGGAGAGCAGCTGCGCGGCGCGTAGCCCGCTGAACAGGTCGCGCACCATGGCCATGGCGACGACGGCGACCGCCGCGCCCGCCACACCTTGGAGGGTACGGGTGACGGCCAGCACGGTGATGGTCGGAGCGATCACGCAGAGCAGCGACATCAGCGCATGCCCGGCCAGACCAGCCAGCAGCGGCTTCCGACGACCGACCGCGTCCGAGAGCGGGCCGATGACAAGCTGTCCCAGACCCAGGCCGATGAGCAGGCCGGTGATCGTCATCTGCGCCTGTGGTGCCGATGCCTGCATCTCGGCGGTAAGCCGCGGCAGGGCCGGCAGATACATATCGATGGTCAACGGGCCGATGGCGCTGAGCGCGCCCAGCACGAGCACCAGCTGGACATACTTTCGTCCAACGAAATGGCCGGCCAACGACTTCGGCGGTCCTGCGGCTGTCGACGTGACATCGGCTTGGAGAGTGGATTCAGCCACAGTGGTCATGACGGTCCTCTGGCAGTACGAAGGTAAGGGTGTGGCCACTACCTTGTGACCGCGAGAAGGGTGCGAATGTCCCTGCCTGCTCCAACCGCGCTGTGGCTGGATACATTCCCGCCCTATTGAATCGGCATTCGCTGGTGGCGTGTCCGCGGACGTCACAAAGGCGGCGACAGGCGTCGGCGGAAAGTACTGTGGTCGCGACCGTGTGCCCAGCATTCGCTGGATTGTGAAGGGAGCGACCCATCAAGGCTGAGACGACTGCCCAACGGCGTCTGTTGGACCTGCAGGCGGTGGATACCGCGGTTGCGCAGCTGCAGCACCGGCGCCGCACCTTGCCTGAGCACGGTGAGATTCATGCGCGTAACGCCGTCCGGACCAAGCTGATGGGTGACCTGGTGGCCGCCGAAACCTTGGTATCGGACCTGGAGATCGACCTCAGCAAGTCCGAGGCCGATCTGCAGCCCGTTCGGGACCGGCTGGTGCGCGACGAGCACCGGATCGCCGACGGCAGCGTGCCGGACCCGAAGGCGCTGTCCTCGCTGGTGGACGAGGTGCAGCACCTCGGCCGGCGGATCTCCGACCTCGAGGATGCCCAGCTGGAACTGATGGAGCAGTTGGATACGGCCAGCGCGACCCGAGACGAGCTCCGCCGACAGATCGCCGAGATCGACGAGGGTATGTCAGATCTGATCGGGAACCGGGACCGGAAGCTGGCGTCGATCGATGCCGAGGTGGCCCAGTACGCGTCGGAGCGGGCCGCGCTGGAGGCGGAGATCCCAGCGGATCTGGGCGCCTTGTATGAGAAGCTCCGTGCCGGACACGGTGGTGTCGGCGCTGCCGAGCTTCGGCAACGCCGCTGCACCGGCTGTCAGCTGGAGGTCAACGCCGCCGAGCTGCGCCAGTTCGCGGCCGCTCCGGCGGACGAGGTGCTCCGCTGCGAGGAGTGCAGCCGGATCCTTATCCGCACCGCAGAGTCCGGTCTGTGATGACCGGTCGGCGCCCGACCGACGTCCAAGCCGGCCCGGGTTTCTTCGACGAGGAGCAGCAGACCACCCCCGAGATCTGCGCACGCCGCCGCGCGACCCCGTCGCGGACAGGGCGACGACTGATCGTCGAGGCCGATGGCGGGTCCCGGGGCAATCCCGGCCCGGCGGCGTACGGCGCCCTGGTGCGGGACGCCGAGACTGGCGAGGTGGTCGCACAGGAGGGCCGGGTCATCGGGCAGACAACCAACAACGTGGCCGAGTACTCCGGGCTCATCGCCGGACTCGAGATGGCACGGGCGATCGACCCCGGCGCCGCCGTGGAGGTGCGGATGGACTCCAAACTGGTGATCGAGCAGATGGCGGGTCGGTGGAAGATCAAGCACCCGCAGATGAAGCCGCTCGCCATGGCCGCCTCCAGGCTCCGCCCCGCGGCCGTGGTGTGGACGTGGGTACCGCGCGCCGAGAACAAGGCCGCCGACGCCCTGGTCAATGCTGCACTGGACGGAGCCCCGGTCAGACGAGGAGTCTGATGCCAGGTCGGGTCACGCGCTGCCCACCTGTGCCTCTTGTAGGCTGCGAGCATGCCTGCACGCAAGGTCGGTCTGCCCGGTAAGGTGCCCAGGGCCCTGCATGAAGGACTTGCTGCAGTCCGCGCCGAACTGGCGGTGACTGACCGCTTTCCCGACGACGTGATCCGAGCGGCGGAGCACGCTGCGGCGCAGCCGCGCTGGCCTGGGCTGGACCGTACTGATCTTGAGCTGGTCACCATCGACCCTCCGGGAGCTCGTGATCTTGATCAGGCGCTGCACATCACTCGCAACGGCAGCCAGCTGGTCGTCTCCTATGCGGTCGCCGATGTTGGTGCCTTCGTCTCACCCCGGGACCCTGTTGATCTTGAATCGCACCGGCGCGGTCAGACCTTGTACGCTCCTGATCATCGAACCCCGCTGCACCCGCCGGCGCTGAGCGAAGAGGCAGCCAGCCTGCTGCCGGAGCAGATCCGACCGGCCCTGTTGTGGACTCTTGTGGTGGACGACCACGCGAAGTTGATTGATGCCCGGGTCGAGCGGGCGAGGGTGCGCAGTCGGGCACAGCTGACGTACGAGCAGGCGCAGGTGGCGATCGACCGCGGTTCGGCGCCAAAGACACTCCTGCTGCTGAAGGAACTTGGACTTCAGCGCGAGCAGCGGGAACGCGACCGCGGCGGTGTCAGCCTGCAGATCCCCCAACAGCAGATCAACACCGACGACGGTTCATGGAGGCTGGAGTTCCGATCGCCACTACCGGTCGAGGGCTGGAACGCCCAGATCTCCTTGCTCACCGGCATGGCGGCAGCGGACATGATGATCTACGGCCAGGTCGGGATCCTGCGTACCCTGCCACCGGCCGACAACTCTTCGCTGCGCAAGCTCCACCAGACCGCCAAGGCGCTGCGGATCCAGTGGCCGGCCGAGCTCGACTACCCCGAGTTCGTACGGAGCCTCGACCCAGCACGGGCCGCCCATGCGGCGATGCTCAACGCGTGCACGACCCTGTTTCGTGGCGCCGGCTATCTTGCCTTCAACGGGGGGATTCCCGCCGACGCCCAGCATGCTGCGCTGGCCAGTGAGTACGCGCACGTGACTGCTCCGCTGCGACGGCTGGTCGACCGGTACACCGGCGAGATCTGCCTCGCTCTGTGCGCGGATCAACCCGTTCCGGAATGGGTGCTGATCGCACTCGAGGCATTGCCGGCGGAGATGGCCAGGTCCGAGCAGCGGGCCAAGAGCTACGAGCGGGCGATCTTCAACCTGCTCGAGGCCTTTCTGTTGCAGGACCGGGTTGGGGAGATCTTCACGGGAACGGTGATCGAGGTCGGCAAGGACAAGACCGAGGGGTCGGTGGTGATCGCCGACCCGGCCGTCGAAGCCAAGATCATCGGCACGGAACTGCCTCTTGGGCGACAGGCTCAGGTCAGGCTGAAGTCGGCCGACCCTCGAGCCGGTTCTGTCCAGTTCGCCCTGGTCTGATCCGCTACTGCCGGTCCTCCTCCCACAGCTCGCGGTCGGCGGCGTCAGCCTCCTCGCGGAGCGTGCGGCGGATTGTGGACGCGTCGAGGGAGCCCGTCAGGAGCGGGTCGTGTCGGCGTGGCAGACGGGTGCTCAGCCAGGTGAGGCTTCGAGATGTCGGGGTCAGTAGCAGTAGTGGTAGGGCGGCACGGATGCGCAGGGTGCTCATCGTCATTCCTTTGGTGGTGGACGCATTCATGACGACATCACTATACCCAACTATTCCTGTAGGCAATACGAAGAGTCCCTTCACGTCCAGATCGACGTGCGGCCACGTTCGGCCAGTTCGACGGCCCAGCCGGGTAGCTGGCCCTTGGCGACGTCGCCAACCGTGACTCCATGCAGGAAGTCCTGCAGATCGGCGCTCAATGCGAGCCACAGTGTCGCAAGTGCCCGGCTCGTGCCCGGACAGCTGCCTGTCGGCGGCCGTGACGTCGTGGCTGCGGTGAATTCCGGATGCACTGCACAGATGACGTCGGCCACGCTGAGCTCGTCGGCCGGCTTCACCAGCTGGTACCCGCCATGACCTCCGCGCCGGCTGGTGACCAGACCCCCAGCCCGCAGATCGGTGAAGACCTGCTCCAGGAAACGCTCGGAGAGCCCTTGGCGCTTCGCAATGGTGCGTACCGAGACCGACTCGGAGTGGCCCGCTGCGAGCTCGATCACCGCCCGCAGCGCGTAGTCGATCCTGGCGGGGATCTTCATCAGCTGGCAGCTGCCGCGATCGGGGTGGCGTCCAGGTCAGCCGGTCGGGTGGGTCGGTCGGGGAGATCGATAGCCGCGGCGCCGCGTGCCAGCCGCACCCACACCTGGGAGTCCTCGTGAAGGTCAAGCGCCTCCACCTGGCCTGGGGTCAGCTGGACCCGGAAGGCTGACTCCGATGACCGGAGGTCGGCCCGCACTTCGAATCCGACCCGCTGCAGCCGTTCCACCCGGGCGGCTACCGTGCCGGGGCGCTGAAGGTGAAAGACATCGATGTCGTGTGGCCGAACGAGCTGGCCGTTCAGCCGGGTGACCGGCCCCAGGAACTCCATCACGAACTCGTTGGCCGGTCGGTCGTAGAGGTCGTTGGGGCCGCCGACCTGCTCGACCCGTCCCTGGTTGATCACGACCAGCTCGTCGGCCACCTCGAGCGCCTCTTCCTGATCATGGGTGACGAACAGTGTTGTGACGTGGACCTCGTCGTGCAGCCGGCGGAGCCAGTCTCGGAGCTCTTTGCGGACCTTCGCGTCGAGAGCGCCGAACGGTTCGTCCAGCAGCAGGACCTTGGGCTCGGCCGCCAGCGCGCGGGCCAGCGCCATCCGTTGACGTTGGCCACCGGAGAGCTGAGCAGGCAGCCGGTCGGCGAACTGGTCGAGATGCACCAGCTCCAGCAACTCGTGCACGCGCCGCTTGACCTCCGCCTTGGGACGTCTGCGAACCTCGAGTCCGAAGGCCACATTGCGGAACACGCTCAGGTGCTTGAAGGCGGCGTAGTGCTGAAAAACGAAACCGACGTCACGTTGCTGCGGTGGCAGCCTGGTGGCGTCCGCCCCCTCGATCCGCACGACGCCGCCGTCGGCCCGGTCCAGTCCGGCGATGATCCGCAGCAGGGTCGACTTGCCGCCGCCGCTGGGGCCGAGCAGAGCGGTGAGGTTGCCACTGCGGACGTCGATGCTCACGTCCTCGAGAGCGACGAAGCTACCGAACCGCTTGACGATGTGAAGGGCTTGGATGCCCATCGCTGTCTCCTATCGGGTTTCTTTGGGCCGCAGCAGGGCGACCACGATGATGCAGAGCACCGCCATCGCCACCATGACGAAGCTGATGGCGTATGCACCGTTCTCGTCCAGGTCGGCGTACCGCTGGGCGGCGAGCAGCGGCATCGTCTGGGTGGAGCCGAGGACGTTGCCCGCCACCACGCGGACAGCGCCGAACTCGCCGAGCGCGCGGGCCAGGCTGAGCACGACGCCGTACGCGAGCGCCCATCGGATGCTCGGCAACGTCAGCCGCCATAAGCGCTGCCAGCCATTGGCGCCCAAGGCGCGACCGGCCTGTTCCTGGTCGAGCCCGATCTCCTCCAGTACGGGAATGAGCTCTCGGACCACCAGCGGCAGGGAGACGAAGCAGGTGGCTAGGATGATGCCGGGCACGGCGTAGATGACCTGGACGCCGATGCCGGCCAGCATCCCGCCGAACCAGCCGCTCTTGCCGTACACCAAGATCAGCGCCAGTCCGGCGATCACCGGTGACACGGACACCGGCAGGTCGATGAGCGCGTTGAGCACGCCTCGGCCGGGGAACCGGTACCGCGTGATCAACAACGACACCGCCACTCCGAAGACGGTGTTGATCAACACCGCCGCGACCGCGGCCTGGAGCGAGAGGGTGAGCGCGGAGATGGCCTCGGGCGCTGTCACCGAGTCGAGGAAGCTGCCGAGTCCTTCCTGGAACGTGCGCCCCAACATCACCACCAGCGGCAGCATCACCAGTACGGCGATGTACACCACGGCGACCGACCGGAGCGCCCAGCGGGTCGAAGCTGAACCCTTCGGAGGCGTCGTTGTCGCCGTTCCCCGCGGCTCAGCCACGGCGAACGACCCGCCGCTGAAGGATGCCGAGCCCGATGATCACGCCGAGCGCCACCACCAACAGCACGGTGGCCACCGCCGACGCACCGGCCAGGTTGTCATTCTCGATCTGCCCGAGCATCCGGGCAGAGGCGACTTCGGTACGCCGTGGAAGGCTGCCCGAGATCAGCACCACCGACCCGTACTCGCCCAGCCCTCGTGCGAAGGAGAGCGCGGCGCCCGCTGCCATAGCGGGGGCGATATTGGGCAAGATGATGCGACGAAAGACCGTCAGGCGCCCCGCCCCCAGCGATGCCGCGGCCTCCTCGACGTCGCGGTCGAGCTCCTCCAGCACCGGCTGGACAGCCCGGACGACAAAGGGCAGCGTGACGAACAAGAGGGCGACGAAGATGGCCCACCGCGTCTGGGCCAAGGTGATGCCGATCGGGCTCTTGTTCCCGTAGAGCGCGATCAGCACCAGCCCGGCGACGATCGTTGGCAGGGCGAACGGGACGTCGATCACCAGGCTGAGCAGTTGACGACCGCCGAACCTGTCTCGGACCAGCACCCAGGCAACCAGGGTGCCCATCAAGGTGTTGACCACCGTCGCCGCGGCCGCCGTCAGCACCGTCACCCGGATGGCTGCCGCCACGGCCGGGCTGGTGATGGTGTCGACGAATCCGCTGAGCCCCTCGCTGGTCGAGGTGGCCACCACCGCGACCAGGGGCAGCAGCACCAAGACGCTCATCCACAGCATCACCAGACCCAGCGCGAGGCCTGATCCAGCCCCGAGACGGAGCAGGCCCGGTGCCAGCGCCGGCCGCGCCGCCGTTGGCGCCGCTCCGGTGGGCCGGGCTCCGGTGGGCCCGGCTCCTTTCCGCGGTTCGATCATCGTCGTCATCGAGCTCATGAGACTGCGCTTGCGTCCTGAATCTTGGAGACGATGCCGGTCTCCTCGTCGAAGAACTTCGCCGAAACCGCCTTCCAGCCGCCAAGGTCGGTGATGGTGACCAGCTTCTTCACCGGCGGAAATGGCTGGTCAGGGTCGTTGGCGCCTTCGACCGAACCAGGGTCGGTGGATGCGGCGAGCGGACGGAAGCCATGTTCGGCGAAGACCTTCTGGCCGTCATCGGAGACCACGTAGTCGAGGAACTTGGCTGCTGCTGCGGGGGCCTCGAGCGTCACGGCGCCCGGGTTCTCGATCTTGACCGAGGTGTCCGGCACGACGTAGTCGACCTCGGCGCCGTTCTGGCGGGCGGCGATGGCCTCGTTCTCATACGAGATCAGGACGTCGCCGGTGCCGCTGGTGAACGCGCTGGTCGCCTCACGTCCGCTGGAGGGCAGGCTGACGATGTTGCGGTAGTACTTTCCGAGATAGCTGATCGCCTCCTTCTCGGATCCGCCGTTCGCCGTGATGTGTGACCACGCGGCCAGGACGTTCCATCGGGCAGATCCAGACGAACCGGGGTTCGGGGTGACGATCTCCACTCCCGGCTTCACCAGGTCAGCCCATCCTTTGATCTGCTTGGGGTTGCCCTTGCGGACCACGATCACCACGACCGACGTGCTGACGATGCCTTTGTTCGGACCGGCGTCCCAGTTCTTGGCCACCAGCCCCTTGTCGACGAGCTTGGTCATGTCGGATGCCAGCGAGAAACCGACATAGTCCGCCGGCAGGCCGGAGATCACCGCGCGCGCCTGGTCGCCGCTGGCGCCGTAGGACGACTTCCAGACGACGCCCTCGCCCTCTGCGGAGTCGCTGAAGGTCTGTTGCAGGTCGTCATAGGCAGCCTTCGGCACCGAGAAGGCGACCAGTGAGAGCTGTGAACCCCCTGTGGTGGAGGAACCACCACAGGCTGTCAGCACTGCCAGCAGGCCGATCAAGAGGACCGCGCCGATCCTGGCGGGGCCGTGTGCCAATTTTTCGATACTCATCCCGAGCTCCATTCCCTGAATTCCCACTAACGTAGTGGGGATACTAGAGAAACTAGGGACACCCGATCAGGGTCGTCCCAGATGCTGGATGGTCGAGCGCTGGCCCCTCAGGTTCGGTAGCGCCTTGGGCGGGAAGGGCGAAGTGACGGCGGGGACGGCTGGGCGCGCGCTGCCGGACTGGGTGCTTGCCCTTTAGGCGGTTTGTGCCCAGGTCAACGGTCGTGGACCGGGTTGCACGGTCCAGGTTCGGCCGTCACGAACGACCCACTCGCCGTACTCGCCTGACCACAGCTGACGATCTGAGGTGGGAAGGACCTTGATGAACGTCACTCGAGTGCCATCCACCTCAAGAGTGTCCGCGGTGAGAGCCTGGCAGATGTGAAGCAGAGACGATTCCTCGATCTGCAGTGCGGTGACAGAGCTGTCCTGGGAGAAATCTGGCTGCACGGCTGCCTCTCTCGTGGTCGTCCCGAGTGTTGATAGTGCGCAGATCTCCCCGGGACGGCCCTCAAGAGGGTCGCATAAATCGTGTCCGCATGGACACACGCGCGAGCCCAACGATAGCGCAGGCGGTCGGTGTAGCGCCAAGCCCGATTTCGCCGGCAGAGAAGGGGGACGAGCCGGTCGTAAGCCGGATTCTGTGACCTCACCGCAAGCGGTGAGCGGCGATCATCCATCTGCGATCGCTGTTGCCAGCAACCTCGTGCGATCTACCCGGAAACTCGGGCGAGCAGCCCTCAGACGTTTCCGCAGGTGCACGCCCTTGTCGAACGGGCACCCTCTTGATCTTGCTCCGGGTGGGGTTTACCGAGCCACCTCAGTCACCTGAGGCGCTGGTGGTCTCTTACACCACCGTTTCACCCTTACCTCCGTTGCCGGAGGCGGTCTATTTTCTGTGGCACTGTCCCGCGGGTCGCCCCGGGTGGGCGTTACCCACCACCTTGCTCTGTGGAGTCCGGACTTTCCTCGACAGCTCAGGAGAGCTGCCGCGATCGCCTGACCGACTCGTCCACCGCAAGGCTAGCGCGGATGCGGGTCTGCCGCCCACGGATGGGATGCGGCGGCGGCCCCCGGAGCCGTCCCCGTCAGGGCAGGGTCAGGATCTCGGCCCCGGTTGCGGTCACCACGAGGCTGTGCTCGAACTGCGCCGTTCTGCTGCCATCGGCGGTGAGCACGGTCCAGTCGTCGTCCCACATCGTCCACTCGTGCGTGCCGAGAGTGATCATCGGCTCGATCGTGAAGGTCATGCCTTCCTGGATCACCGTGTCGTAGCGGGCCTCGTCGTAATGCGGGATCACCAGCCCGGAGTGGAAGGCCGTGTGCACGCCGTGGCCGGTGTAGTCCCGCACCACGCCGTACCCGAAGCGCTTGGCGTAGCTCTCGATCACGCGACCGATCACGTTCACCTGGCGACCGGGACGGACTGCCTTGATGGCTCGATTCAAAGCCTCCTCCGTCCGTGCGACCAGCAGTTGCGAGTCCTCGTCGACCGCACCGCACAGATAGGTGGCGCAGGTGTCACCGTGCACGCCGCCGATGTATGCCGTCAGGTCGATGTTGACGATGTCGCCATCCTCCAGAGGCCGGGAGTCGGGGATGCCGTGACAGATGACTTCGTTCACTGACGTGCACAGCGACTTGGGGAAGCCGCGGTAGCCGAGCGTCGACGGGTACGCGCCATGGTCGAGGACGTACTCATGCCCGATCCGGTCGATCTCGTCGGTGGTCACACCCGGCGCGATAGCCTTCGCCGCCTCGCGCATCGCACGTGCGGCGATCCGGCCCGCGATCCGCATCTTCTCGACAGTCTCGGCGGACTGCACATGCGAGCCGGTGTACGGCCTCGGACCCTTGCGACCGACGTACTCTGGGCGCACGATATGCGGCGGGACGCTACGCCGCGCGGAGATGGTTCCCGGGGCGATCGGGCCGGCGCGGTGGCGCGACGCTGCCAGTCGTGGTGAGGTCACCACCCGATCGTAGGCGTCTTGGTGGGGGGCAAACCCCGCGGAGTAGCCTCGGAAACGACCGACAAGGAGGAACGTCATGGCTGACGGGCAATGGTGGTACTGCATCGAGCACAAGACGGTGGAGCCGGATGACGCCGGCTGCAAGGCGGTCGATCGACTGGGCCCGTATCCATCCCGGGAGGCAGCATCACACGCGTTGGAGAAGGTCGCCGAGCGCAACGAGGCATGGGACAGCGACCCCCGCTGGAACGACTGACGTCGCCGACTGCTCACGCCGCCGCCCGTCCACCGAAGCCACGGGAACCCCACCGGGTCGGGTTGGAGTCGGGGCTATCAGCCCTCCAGGAGGTCGTTGACCCGGGCCACCTTGGCGGTGAGCTGGTTGGTGTGACCCGGCCGGATGTCGGCCTTGAGCACCAGGCTGACGCGGTCGGAGTGCCTCAATACGGCGTCGACGGTGCGCTTCACCAGCCCCATCACTTCGTCCCAGTCACCCTCGACGTTGGTGAACATCGCGTTTGTCTCATTGGGTAGGCCGGAGTCGCGGATGATCTTGATCGCATCGGCGACCGCCGCACTCACGGATCCGTCCGGATCGCTGCTTCCGGGAGCAACACTGAAGGCAACAAGCATGGCTCAATTCTCCCGCATCCGACCTTGACCTGCACCCGATGCTCTCCCACCGAGGCGCCGCGGAAGTGCGTCAGCGGCCTTCGCGCCAGCCGTTCGTGATCGGCAGTCGACGGTCCCGGCCGAACGCCTTGAAGGAGATCTTCGTGCCCGGGGGGTACTGGCGGCGCTTGTACTCCGCGCGGTCGACCATCCGCATCACCCGGTCCACCAGGTCGGCGTCGAAGCCCATCGCGATGATGTCGTCGCGGCCCTTGTCGCCCTCGACATAGTCGGCGAGGATCTTGTCCAGCACCGCGTACTCCGGCAGCGAGTCGGTGTCCTTCTGCCCCGGACGCAGTTCGGCGCTCGGCTCCTTGGTGATCGTGTTCTCCGGGATCGGTGGCTGCTCCCCGCGGGCGACGGCGACCTCATTGCGCCAGGCGGCCAGCTTCCACACCCACGACTTCGGTACGTCCTTGATCGGCGCGAAGCCGCCGACGGCATCACCGTAGATGGTGCTGTAGCCGACGGCGAGCTCGCTTTTGTTTCCGCAGGCCAGCACGATCGAGGGGCCGTGCTGGTTCGACTCGGCCATCCAGATGACGCCGCGGATCCGAGCCTGAAGGTTCTCGGCGGCGATTCCGTCGATGTCGATCGCGTCATGGTACGCATCCACCACCGGGGCGATCGGAACCGTGCTGAAGTTCAACCCGGTGCGCTGGGCCAGGTCGAGTGCGTCGGTCTTGGAGTGCTCCGAGGAGTACGAGCTGGGATTGGAGATGCCGTACACGTGCTCGGCGCCGATCGCGTCGCAGGCAACGGCAGCGACGAGGGTGGAGTCGATGCCGCCGGACAGACCCAGGTAGACCCGTTCAATGCCGTTCTTGTGGCAGTAGTCCCGAAGCCCCAACACCAGTGCCAGATAGATCTCCTCCAGGGAGGAGAGTGGCGTCGCGATCACCGGCGTGAGCCATTCCCGGTCCGGTTCCACCTCAGCTGCGTCGCTGATCAGCGTGCGGTTGATGGTCATCCCGCTGAGACCGGGGCCTTCGGTTGCCGACGTAGTGAGGTCCACCACAGCGGCTGCCAGGTCGAGGTCGGCGACCACGAGCTCCTCCACGAACTGCGGACCGCGAACGATGATCTGGCCGGTGGCGTCGGCGATCATGGAGTCGCCGTCGAAGACGAGCTCGTCCTGGCCGCCGACAAGGTTGACGTACGCCAACGGGCAGCCGGCCTCCCCGGCCCTACGGACCACCAGCCCGCCCCGGGTGTCGTCCTTGTCACGCTCGTACGGGCTGGCGTTGATCACCGCGAGCAGTCCGGCCTGAGCCTCTGCGGCCGCCGCTACCGGCCCACCGTCTTGCCAGAGGTCCTCACAGATCGCGATCGCGACGTCCACGCCCTTCACCCGTACGACCTGCAGGTCGAGGCCCGGGCGGAAGTACCGGAACTCGTCGAAGACCCCGTAGTTGGGCAGGTGGTGCTTGGCGTATGTGCTGACCACCTGGCCGCCGCTGATGACAGCCGCCATGTTCTGTGGGTGCCCGTGCTTGGGATGATCCGGCTCGTCGGTACGGTCCAGATATCCGACGACGCACACCAGCTGGCCGAGTCCGGCCTCCTGCAACCGGCTGGCCAGCCGGTTGATCGACTTCCGGGACGCCTCGACGAAGGCTTGCCGTAGAGCGAGGTCCTCCACGGGGTAGCCGGTGAGCACCATCTCGGGAAAAAGCACCAGGTCGGCGCCCGCCTCGGAAGCGCGCTGCGCCCAGTCCACGACCAGGTCGGCGTTGGCCGAGATGTCGCCCACAGTCGCGTTCAACTGGGCAAGTGCGAGTCGAAGGTGAGGCACGCACCGAGACTACTGGTCGGCGACTCGGCGGTAACATCGGCCGAGGTCGCGGCAGTAGCATGTGCCAAAGCCTCGGCAGTGAACCGGGCCGAGATAACGTCGCTGTCACCCAACGAGAGGCAGACCAAGGCACGTGGACAAGCAGACCGAGTTCGTGTTGCGTGCCATCGAAGAGCGCGACGTCCGTTTTGTCCGGATGTGGTTCACCGATGTCTTGGGGTTCCTCAAGTCCGTGGCGATCGCGCCGGCAGAGCTGGAAGGCGCGTTCGCCGAGGGCATCGGGTTCGACGGCTCGGCGATCGAAGGCTTCGCCCGCGTCTACGAATCGGACATGGTGGCTCAGCCGGACCCGTCGACGTTCCAGGTGCTGCCCTGGCGGGACGCCAAGCCGGCCACCGCACGGATGTTCTGTGACATCGCCATGCCGGACGGGTCGCCGTCGTACGCGGATCCGCGGTATGTGCTCAAGCGGGCGCTGAAGAAGGCGGCCGACCTGGGGTTCACCTTCTACACCCACCCCGAGGTGGAGTTCTTCTTGTTCAAGGACCCGGTGCTCCCGGGCGCTTCGCCGGTACCGGTGGACCGGTCCGGCTACTTCGACCACACGCCGCAGAGCGTCGGCAGCGACTTCCGCCGCGAGGCCATCACGATGCTAGAGCAGATGGGCATCTCGGTCGAGTTCTCCCACCATGAAGGCGCGCCCGGCCAGCAGGAGATCGACCTGCGCTACGCAGACGCGCTGTCCACGGCTGACAATCTGATGACATTTCGGGTTGTGGTCAAGGAGGTCGCGCTGTCCCAGGGCATCCACGCGTCCTTCATGCCGAAGCCGTTCACCGAGCACCCGGGCTCCGGCATGCACACCCACATGTCGCTGTTCGAGGGCGACAACAACGCCTTCTACGACGCGAGCGCGGAGCATCACCTGTCCAAGGTGGCCCGCTACTTCATCGCCGGGCTGCTTCGGCACGCGGGTGAGATCACCGCCGTCACCAACCAGTGGGTCAACTCCTACAAGCGGCTTGCCGGCGGCGGCGAGGCTCCCAGCTACATCTGCTGGGGCCGCAACAACCGCTCGGCGTTGGTCCGGGTGCCGATGTACAAGCCGAACAAGGGCGCCTCGGCGAGGGTGGAGATGCGCTCCATCGACACCGCTTGCAACCCGTACCTCGCTTTCGCCCTGATGCTGTCGGCCGGACTGGCCGGCATCGAAGGGGAGTACGAGCTGCCCGAGGGGGCCGAGGACGACGTCTGGACGCTGACCGAGCGGGAGCGCCGAGCCCTCGGTATCTCCCCGCTGCCCCGCAACCTGGACGAGGCGATCCGGCTGATGGAGGGCTCCGACCTGGTCGCGGAAACCCTTGGCGAGCACGTGTTCGACTTCTTCCTGCGGAACAAGCGGGCCGAGTTCGAGGAGTACCGCCGCCAGGTGACCCCGATGGAGCTGAGCCGGCTGCTGCCCGTGCTGTGACGCAGCTGCTCGACTTCTGCTCAGCGTTGCACCTCAGGTCAGCTGAGCAGCGGTAGGGCCGACGACAGGTCGGCGAGCCGGCCGCTGGCATGTACGGTGGCGTCCGCTGTGGCGGCCGCCCAGCTGATCCGGCCGGTCGCCAGGCGAAAGAACGTGGCCGGATCGGTCTCCACCACGTTGGGCGGCGTCCCGCGATTGTGCTTGGGTCCGGGGTCGCCAACGCCGCACTGCACGGCGGCGAACGGCGGAACGCGTACCTCGATCGAGCGTCCGGGGTGCTGACCGGCGAGAATGGCGGCCAGCGTCCGGGTGGCGACCGCCAATGCCGAACGGCACAGCGGCGCGGGCGCAGCGTCAGGCAGCGAGCGGCTCAGGTCGTCGGCGTGGACCACCAACTCGATGATCCGGGTGGCGACGAAGTCGGTGACGCTGGTAGGACCGCGGGGCGTCTCCACCGTCCGCGGCGTCGCGCCACCCGGGAGCAGGGCCCGGGCAAGCTCGTCCCGGGCGGCTCGGAGCTGGTCGAGCAGGTCGGCGGGGGTGAAGGTTCCGGTTGCCGTGATGGTCCGCTCGGTGATGGCGGCGACGTCTCGGCGGTACCGACCGACCAGCTCCGCCGGTGGCAGGCCCTTGTCCGCCGTGGGGCTGCGCAACGCCCGAAGCAGCCCGGTGTGGATCAGGACCAGGTGCCCGGTGACGGTACGGACATCCCATCCGGGGAGCACGGACGGCTGGTCGAACGCCATCGCAGGCAGGGCAGCGAGCCAGCTGGTCAGCGCATCGGACTGCTCCAGCAGCGCCTCGACCGGAGTGGACCGTACCCTCGCCATCTGCGTGACGCTACCACCGGGGCTGTCGGACTTCGCGGCAGTGGATCACGCGGCTCCGGGGTGGGCTCGTTGGCCTAGCATCATGTGAGTGAGCCGCCTCCAGACCACCCAAGGCACCCTTGCCCGGCGCGGCTTCGTCGACTCGGCGGCAGCCGAGCGGATGGTGGGGCAGTGGGACGAGTCGCATGAGCCGCTGCTGGAGCTGGTGGCCGGCTCGCCCGATCCGGACCTGGCGCTGATCGGTTTGGACCGGCTGTCCGACAGCGATCCCACGCTGCCGGACAGGCTGATGAAGAACCCGGTGCTGGCGCGTCAGCTGATTTCGGTGCTGGGCGTGAGCGCGTCGCTGCAGCAACACCTGGTGGTCCACCCAGAGCACCTGGACCTGCTTTCGGCCCCCGCTGGTCGGGTGCCGGCGATGCGGCTGCGGGAGCAGATGCTCGCCTCCGTCGGAGCGGACCCGCTGTCCAGCGCGCCCGTTGCCACCGACCAGTCCGGGGATGGTCTGCGGGTCGCCTACCGTGGCGCACTGCTACGGATCGCCGCACGCGACCTCTGCGACCCCGAACCGATCGAGGCGCTGGCGGGGGTCGCGGCAGAGCTGTCTGACCTGGCCGACGCCACCTTGGAGGCTGCGCTGGCGATCGGTCGGGCGAAGGCCGGACCGCACGCCGCGCACTGTCGGCTCGCAGTCGTCGGATTGGGGAAATGCGGAGCCCAGGAGCTCAACTACGTCAGCGACGTCGACGTCTTGTACGTCGCGGAGCCGGTCTGCGACGAGGCAGGGAATCCGCTGCTGTCGAACGACCAGGTGATTACCGTCGCGACCCGGATGGCCGCCGAGCTGAGCCGAGTCTGCTCGGCGCACACCGGCGCCGGCACCATCTGGGAGGTGGACGCCGCGCTGCGACCAGAAGGCAAGGCCGGACAGCTGGTGCGCAGTCTGGCCAGCCACCGGATCTACTACACCAAGTGGGCCAAGACGTGGGAGTTCCAGGCGATGCTCAAGGCGCGGCCAAGTGCGGGCGATCTCGAGCTGGGCCAGGCCTTCGTCGACATGGTCAGCCCGATGGTGTGGCAGGCTGCCGAGCGCGAGCACTTCGTGTCCGACACCCAGGCCATGCGCAAGCGGGTGGTGGCGCACATCCCGGCGCGAGACGCCGGACGCGAGCTGAAGCTCGGCGAAGGTGGCCTGCGTGATGTGGAGTTCTCCGTGCAGTTGCTCCAGCTGGTGCACGGCCGGGTCGATGATCGCCTGCGTTGCCGCGGCACCCTGGACGGACTCCGGGCCTTGATCAACAACGGCTACGTCGGCCGCGAGGACGGCAAGGGATTCGGGCTCGCGTACCGGTTCCTGCGCACGGTCGAGCACCGCATCCAGCTGTTTCAGCTGCGCCGCACCCACGTACTGCCGGCGACCGATAATGATCTTCGCCGAATCGGCAGGTCGCTGGGTTACGGCGACCCGGTGCAGGAGCTGCTGAGCACCTGGAAGTCTTGTACGCAGCGGGTTCGACGGCTGCACGAACGGCTGTTCTACTCTCCGTTGCTGGACACGGTCGCTCGAATCCCGACCTCAGAGCTCAGGTTGACCACAGGTTCGGCGCTCGACCGACTCAAGGCACTCGGGTACGCGGACCCGAGTGCCGCGCTGCGGCACATCGCCGCACTCAGCCAAGGAGTGACCCGGCAGGCAGAGATTCAGCGTCAGCTGCTGCCGGCGATGCTCGGCTGGTTCGCGGATGCGCCCAACCCTGATCATGGACTGCTTGCCTTCCGGCAGGTGTCGGAGGCGTTGGGCACAACCCCGTGGTACCTGCGAGCGCTGCGCGACGAGGGGCGGACTGCCGAGCGGCTCGCGCACATCCTGGCCTCTGGCCGGTACGCCGTCGAGCTGTTGAAGCGGGCACCGCAGACGGTGCAGATGCTGGGCGAGGATGACCAGCTGAAGCCACGACCGTTGGCCGACCTGACGGCCGAGATGAAGGCGGCCGCCGGCCGGCACAACGACCCCGTGGTCGCCGTCGAATCCATCCGGGCGATTCGCCGCCGGGAGCTGTTCCGAACCGCGGCGGGTGACCTGCTCGGCATGAACGATGTGCTCGCCGTCGGCGACGCGCTGGCCGACCTGGCTTCGGCCACCATCGACGCTGCGCTGATGGTGGCGCAGGAGTCATCGAACGCGGCGTCGGTACCCCGGATGGCCGTGATTGCCATGGGTCGGTGGGGCGGCCGGGAGATGTCGTACGCCTCCGACGCCGACGCGATGTTCGTGATGGACGATGCCGAGGGTGAGGGCGACCGCACCAAGATCGCGAGCGCCATCATCACCCAGATGCGCAAGCTGTTGACCAAGCCGGGGGCCGACCCGGTGCTGAGCATAGATGCGGATCTGCGGCCGGAGGGCAAGGGTGGCGCGTTGATCCGGTCGCTTTCGGCGTATCGGAACTACTACAGCCGCTGGTCGTCCACGTGGGAGATGCAGGCGCTGGTTCGGGCAGCGGCGATGGCCGGAGACGAGGAGCTGGGGAAGCTCCTGCTGGCGGAGATCGACGCGCGGCGGTGGCCAGAAGGCGGGCTGACGGCGTCGCAGCTGACTGAGATCCGCAAGCTGAAGGCTCGGGTTGAGGCGGAGCGGCTGCCGCGTGGCGCCAACCCGGCCAAGCACACCAAGCTCGGCCCTGGCGGCCTGGCCGATGTCGAGTGGACCGTCCAGTTGCTGCAGCTGCAGCATGCCTGGGAGATTCCCGCGCTGCGGTCCACCCGGACCATCGAGGCGCTCCGGGCGGCCCGCGATGCAGGCGTGATCGGGCCCATCGACGCCGGTCAGCTGGAGGCCGCCTGGCTGATGGCCAGCAAGATCCGCAACCAGATCATGCTGGTGCGTGGCCGGGGCTCGGACTCGCTGCCGGGCGACAACCGGGAGTTGGCCGCGCTTGCGGAGCTGATGGGCTATGGGCCGGGCGAGTCCTCGCACCTGATGGCGGACTACCGCCGGGTGACCCGCCGCGCCCGCGGCGTAGTGAACCGCGTGTTCTGGGGCGAGACAACCTAGCGCAGGGCGGATGCGCCGACGGTGACCGCCGCCTGGTTGGCGCTCGCCGGGCACTGCCGCCCGTTGGGATAGCTCGGCTCGGCGACGATCTGCACTGGTGGCAGGCTGGTGGCGCCGCCGCGACTCGTGACACGGGCGGACACGGTCAGCGGACCTGCCGGCAGATCGGGGATGTCCACGAAGCCGACCTGCGTTCCGTTCGGCCTGGCCGTTGCGGAGCAGGGGGAGTCGGGCGACGGCCCCTCACATCCCTGGTCCACCGAGTCGGAGCCCGGTACGAGCTGGACCCGGTGCGCGGCGCACTCGGTACCAACGCATACCCGAAGCGTCAGGCCGGTGAGCGTCGCAGCCGCGGTCGGATCGACGGTCACAGCGATACCGGGCAGCGCGGCAATCTGGGTGCAGGCGATCTCTGCGGCGCCCCCGCAGCCGGTGAGCAGCATCGCCAGCGCGGCAGCGAGGCCTCCGGCCATCGGCTTTGCAGTCCGGTACGGAGACGTCGGGCGGTACCACATGACCGGCGCCTAGGCCGGTCGGTGACCGGGGTGCCCAGAGCCGTGTACCTGGGCGGCGTGATATGCCTCGAGCGTGGCGGCGGCGGAGTTGTCCCAGCTGAAGCGCGACGCGTGGGCGGCAGCGTTCACACCCATCCTGACCATGCCGTCATGATCATCCAGGATTGCGCTGAACGCGGCGGCCCAGTCCCGAGGTCGATGGCCCAGAACCAGGGACCCGGTGTGACCGTCATCCACCGCGTGTCGCAGCCCGCCGACGTCGGTGGCGACCACCGGCCGACCGCATGCCTGCGCTTCCAGCGCGACCAGGCCGAACGACTCGTTCCACGACGGTACGCCCACCACGTCGGCGACGCAGTACCAGCGGAACAGCTCATCGCGAGGGGAGTGCGGCCGAAACTCCACCACATCGGACAGACCAAGCCGGGCGGCCACCAGTGGCAGCTTGCGGGCCCAGGAGCCTTCAGGTCCGCTCGGGCTGCCGACGATGATCAACTTCAGCCGGCTGCGGCGCTCTGGATGATCTTGGATGATCTGAGCAACGGCGTTGATCAAGACGTCGGGCGCCTTCAAGGGTTGGATTCTGCCAACGAACAAGATCACCTCGGCCTGCTCCGCAACGCCGAGCTGGGCTCGGGACTTCGGCTGGTCACAGGGATGGAACACATGCAGGTCCACTCCCGGGGGAACAATCATCACCTGGTCGTCGCGGGCCCCGTAGTGGGCGCGGAGCTCGTCGACCTCCTTCGGCGTGTTGGCGGTCAGCACGTCGGCCCGCGCCACGACGGCCGCCTCGCCTTGCTCGCGTATATCAGGCTCCGTCTTGTGACCGGCGGCTCGAGCCGCGTTCTTCACCCGCGCCATGGTGTGCATGGTGTGTACCAGCGGGATGTCGCCGCCCGTCGCCAGCTCCACGCCGACCAGGCCGGACAGCCAGTAGTGGGTATGCACCAGGTCGTACCGGTCGAGCCCCGCCATCAGTTCTCGGGCGAATGTTGGCACCAGCTCGGGCAGCCGCTCCTTGGCGACCGGCTCGCTGGGCCCCGCCGTGACGTGGTGAACGTCGACCCGCTCGAAGGCCTCCACCACGGTCGGGGTCGAGGGATCCTGTCGGCGGGTGAAGATGTCGACATGGAGACCGCGTTCGCCGAGCCTGCGGGCGACCTCGGCGACATAGACGTTCAGGCCACCGGCATCACCGACTCCGGGAGTCGCCAGCGGGGACGTGTGCATGCTGACCATGGCCACCCGTTGCGGATACTCGCCCCTGCTGATCCTGTCCGGCATCCAGTTTCACCTCCGTCGCTCAGGCTATCCCTCGGTTGGTCAGGAGGATTTCAGCCGGTCACCGGGGTGGTCTTGCAGTCCGGGTTGTGTGCCGCGTATGCAGGTCTATCCTCCGGAGGCGCTTTACCGCGAGGTCAAGGAGCGCGGACTGCCCGCATCCGAACTTGTCCCGGGGGCCGTGGGGGCCGAAATTCGGGCGCTAGCCGCGAACGCGGCGCGCATCGTCATAGAGGTCGTTGACGCCCGTCGCCGACGCTGAGGAAATCTTGCCGGTATTCAGTGGTATCTGCCGGATCAGGGCCAAACGAAAGTGGCCCCCGACTCTGCGTTGAGCAGGTCAGGGGCCTTCCGTGGTGCTCAGACGTCTTAGACGTCGTAGTACAGCTCGAACTCGTGCGGCGTCGGGCGCAACCGGATGGCGTCGATCTCGGTGCGCTTCAGCTCGACCCAGGTCTCGATGAGGTCGGCGGTGAAGACGTCGCCCTGCAGGAGGAAGTCGTGGTCGGCCTCCAGGTTGTCCAGCACGGCGCTCAGATCTGCGGGGACCGTCGGCACCGATGCGTGCTCCTCGGGCGGCAGCTCGTAGAGGTCCTTGTCGACCGGAGCGGCCGGCTCGATCTTGTTCTGGATGCCGTCCAGGCCGGCCAGCAGGATCGCCGAGAAGGCCAGGTACGGGTTGGAGGACGGGTCCGGGCAGCGGAACTCGACCCGCTTGGCCTTCGGGTTGGAGCCGGTGATCGGGATCCGGATGCAGGCCGACCGGTTGCGTGAGCTGTAGACCAGGTTGACCGGTGCCTCGAACCCAGGCACCAGGCGGTGGTAGGAGTTCACGCTCGGGTTGGTGAACGCGAGCAGCGACGGCGCGTGCTCCAAGATGCCGCCGATGTACCAGCGCGCGATGTCGGACAGGCCGCCGTACCCGGCCTCGTCGTAGAACAGCGGGTTGCCGTTGTCCCAGATGGAGGAGTGCACATGCATGCCGGAGCCGTTGTCGCCGAAGATCGGCTTCGGCATGAAGGTCGCGGTCTTGCCGGCCTCCCAGGCGGTGTTCTTGATGATGTACTTGAATTTCATCACGTCGTCGCCGGCGCTCAGCAGCGTGTTGAAGCGGTAGTTGATCTCCGCCTGGCCGGCGGTGCCGACCTCGTGGTGCGCGCGCTCGACGGTCAGCCCGGAGCTCTCCAGGTTGCGCGTCATCACGTCGCGCAGGTCGGCGAAGTGGTCCACCGGCGGAACCGGGAAGTAGCCGCCCTTGTAGCGGACCTTGTAGCCGCGGTTGCCGCCGTCCTCGATGCGGCCGGTGTTCCAAGCGCCGGCGACGGAGTCGATGGAGTAGTAGCCGGTGTTCTGCTTGGTCTCGAAGCGCACGTCGTCGAAGACGTAGAACTCCGCCTCAGGTGCGAAGAACGCGGTGTCACCGATACCGGTGGAGGCAAGGTAGGCCTCAGCCTTGCGGGCGATGTTGCGCGGGTCGCGGCTGTAGGCCTCCTTCGTCAGCGGATCGTGCACGAAGAAGTTGACGCACAGGGTTTTGGCGCTGCGGAAGGGATCCAGGTACGCCGTGGTCGGGTCCGGCAGCAGGGCCATGTCGGACTCGTGGATCTTCTGGAACCCACGGATCGATGAGCCGTCGAAGGCGAGACCGTCCTCGAAGACCTCGGGCCCGAACGAGCCCGCCGGGACGGTGAAGTGCTGCATGATGCCTGGCAGATCGCAGAAGCGGATGTCGATGATCTCGACGCCCTCGTCCTTGATGTAGGCCAACAGGTCGTCGGCTCCTTGGAACATCTGTCCTCCGGTGAAAGTCGTTGTGCTCGTGAAGAGCATTTCTGGCTGGATGAGCGCGGCTCGCCTGACCCGGCACTCGCTGGTCGGAGCCTAGGCAGGCGGGATTTCTGTGCAGTTGCGCAAATGTTTCACGCACGTAACACGGACGGTGGTCTGTCGTGACTCCCACGGCAGTATGGCAGGTAGCCTCGGTCTCGTGGCGACCAACACAACTCCGTCTCGCTTCGAGGATGCAGCCTACCCCGGCGCCTCTCTGGGGCTGCCAGCCACCGGACGTGGGTCGCTGGCCTCCTGGCGGGCGCGGATCACCGCGCTGGTTCTGGACTGGGCGGCGAGCATGATGGTGGCCGTCGGGATTTTCGGCAGCGCGGTGCTGGACGGCGCCGGGTGGCGCGCGTGGATGATCCTCGCCGTGTTCTTCGTCGAGGCCACGGTGCTGTCGTCCGTGGCCAGCGGCACTTTTGGTCAGCTGCTCTGCCGGATCGCGATCGCCCGCCTGGACCGTAAGCCGCTGGGATTCGTCCGTGGGATCGCCCGAGCTGCGATGGTGTCGCTTGCGATTCCTGCCCTGGTGATCGGGCCTGAGCGTCGAGGGCTGCATGATCTGGCCGTCGGTACCGTCGTCATCAACCGACGCTAGCGGCTGCGGTCGAGGGCGTCCTTCAGCGCTGCCAGCACAAGCAGGGCGGCTTCGGGGCGCGCGTTGTGTCCCATCAGTCCGATCCGCCAGACCGTCGCCGCATACGGACCGGCGCCTCCGCCGATCTCCACGTTGTGCCGGTCAAGCAGTCGCCGGCGAACCGTCGCCGAGTCGACCCCGTCGGGCACCTTCACCGTAGTGAGCTGAGGCAGCCGGTAGCCCTCGGCTGCGAAGAGCTCCAGCCCCATCTCCTGCAGACCGTCCTGCAGGATGGCCCCCGCCTCAGCGTGCCGGGCCCAGATGCTTTCCAGCCCCTCGTCCGCCACGCGGCGCAGCCCTGCGTGCAGGCTGGCGACCATCGCCACCGGTGCGGTGTGGTGGTAGGTACGGCCACCCCCCGGGTTCTCGTCGCCGAGGTAGCCACCGAGCAATCCGAGGTCCAGGTACCACGATTGCGGCTTCGGGACCCGGCGGGCAAACCCGCGGTCGGAAATGGTGAACGGCGCAAGCCCGGGAGCAACGCTGAGACACTTCTGCGTACCTGCGTAGCCGACGTCGATGCCCCACTCGTCCGCGCGCAGCTCGATGCCGCCGATCGAGGTCACGGCGTCGGCGATCAGCAGAGCGTCGCCCTTCAGGGCGCCGAGCGCGGCGATGTCGGAGCGGACCCCGGTGGAGGTCTCGGCGTGTACGGCAGCGATCACCGTCGGGTTGGGGTGTGCGTCCGCGACCCGCTGCGCGTCGATCGGTTGCCCCCACTCGTGCTCGACCGCGATTACCTCCGCACCGCAGCGGCCGGCCACGTCGCACATCCGCTGCCCGAACAGCCCGTTCACCGCAATCACGGCGACATCACCGGGGCGCACGGTGTTGACGAAAGCCGCCTCCATGCCGGCCGAACCAGTGGCGCTGAGCGGTAGCGTCCTGGCGTTCGAGGTGCCCCAGACGGCTCGTAGCAGCTCGCAGGTTTCGTCCAAGATCCGAAGGAAATCAGGGTCGAGATGACCGAGCAGGGGCAGCGCCAACCCGGCCGTGGCCTCCGGGTACGGGTTGGAGGGTCCCGGACCGAACAGTCGGCGTTCCGCAACGAGGGATCTGGCCATGATTGGGGTACCTCCGGTTCGGTGGTTGACGTCGGGTGGCCTGCTGGCTGTCATCCGAGCACCGCGCCTGGGTTGAGGATGTTGTGCGGGTCGAGGGCTTTCTTGATGGCGTACGACAGCGCCATGACCTCGGGGCCGAGCTGGTCGGGCAGCGCCGATCGCTTCATCCGGCCCACCCCGTGCTCTCCGGTGATGGTGCCGCCGAGCGCGATGGCCAGCGCCATGACCTCTCCGAAGGCCGCGGCGGCGCGGCTCGACGAGTCTGGGTCCGTGGGGTCGTAGATCACGTTCGGGTGCGTGTTGCCGTCGCCGGCGTGCGCCACCACCGGGATCTCGACCTGATGCCTCGCAGCGATCGCCGAGATGCCGGCCAGGAGCTCTGGCAGCAGAGGGATCGGTACCCCGACGTCCTCGAGCAGCAGCGACCCCCGGGCTTCCAGTGCCGGAAAAGCCGCCCGCCGCGCGGCGATGAAGAGCTCACCCTCGTCCGGGTCGTTGGTGACGAAAACGTCAGTGGCTCCCGCTGTCTCGCAGGCGGCTTGCATGGACGCTATCTCCCCGGCGCAGGCAGCTCCGGGCGCGTCGGACTGCGCCAGCAGCAGGGCGCCGGCCGTGCGGTCCAGCCCCATCGCCTTGTAGTCCTCCACCGCGTTGATGGAGCCGTGGTCCATCAGCTCCATCATCGAGGGCCGCATCGTCTGGCCCACCGCAACCACCGTTTGCGCCGCCGCCGCGACCGTCGGGAACATGGCCACCAACGTGGAGCGCGCCGGCTGAGCGGGAATCAGCCGGAGTACGGCACGGGTGATCACACCCAGCGTGCCCTCGCTTCCGACGAACAGCTTGAGGAGCGAAAGGCCGGCGACATCCTTGATCCGTTTCCCGCCCAGAACGATTTGAGTACCGTCGGCCAGAACCACATCCAATCCCAGCACGTAGTCGGTGGTGACCCCGTACTTGACGCAGCACAGGCCCCCCGCGTTGGTGGCGATGTTGCCGCCGATGGAGCAGATCTCGTACGAGGAGGGGTCCGGCGGGTACCAGAGACCGTGCCCGGCGGCGGCGGCTTTGACGTCGGCGTTGAAAGCGCCCGGCTCGACCACCGCCACCCGCGTGATCGGGTCGATCTCTACGGCGCGCATCCGCTCCAGGCTGAGGACGATCCCACCCTCGACCGCCGACGACCCGCCGGACAGACCGCTGCCGGCGCCGCGGGGGACAACGGGGATCCGGTGCTCGCTGGCCCAGCGGAGGGTGGCCTGGACCTGGTCTGCTTGGGTTGGTCGGACAACGGCCGCCGGTACGCCGGCATGGGGGTCCTTGGACCAGTCGCGGGCGTAGCTGATGCAACTCTCCGGCTCGGTGAGGACAACGCCTTCCGGCAGCACCGCCAGCAAGGGTCCGAGGGGGAACCCGGTCATGGGCTCAACCTATCCGCGGTGAGATCGGCCACCGTGTCTGGGTTGGCGACGTCGCCGGCGACGATGCTCTCGGGCGGACTCGGCCAGCTGATGACGACTACCTCACCCACGATATTGACACTTCCCACACGTTATAACGCGCGGGGAGTGCCAACATCCCACGTGAGCGTGGGAAACCGACGCCCCTAACCAGTCCGGCTCAGGCCAGGCGGTCGGCGGCCTCGAGCCAGGCCAGCTCGAGCGCGTCCTTGCGGGCGGACAGTTGGTCGAGCTCTTGTTGCAGCTGGGTCAGGCGGGTGTAGTCGCTGGCGGCGCCGGCCATGGCGTCGTGTAGCCGGGCGATCTGCCGGTCGAGCTTGTCGATCTGCTGCTCCGTACGGGCCAGCTCCTTCTTGGCCTGGCGGGCGTCGGCGGCGGACCCGTCGGCACCGGTCGCTTCCCCACCGCCGGAGGCGTTGGCCGAGTTGGCGGGGGAGCGCGGCCGGTTCCTGCGGTGCTCCAGGTACTGGTCGACGCCGCCGGGCAGCAGCACGCAGCGGCCGTCGCCCATCAGGGCGTAGGTCACGTCGCAGACCCGCTCCAAGAAGTAGCGGTCGTGGGAGACCACGATCAGCGTGCCCGGCCAGGAGTCGAGGTAGTCCTCGATCACGGTCAGGGTGTCGATGTCCAAGTCGTTGGTGGGCTCGTCCAGCAGCAGCACGTTCGGCTCGGCCAGCAGCAGCCGAAGGAACTGCAGTCGCCGGCGCTCCCCACCAGACAGGTCACCAAGCCGGGCGGTCAGCTTGTCGCCGGTGAACCCGAAGTCTTCCAGCAGCGAGGACGTGCTGATCTCCTTGCCGGAGGCGAGCTGGGTGGCGTGCCGGATCCGGTTGACGGCATCCAGTACGCGGTCGTGGCCATCCAGCTCGACCACCGACTGCGACAGGTGCCCGAGGCTGATCGTCTTTCCCAACTTGATCGTGCCCGCCTCCGGGGACAGCTCGCGGGTCAGCAGACGCAGCAGGGACGTCTTGCCGGCGCCGTTGACGCCAACCAGACCGATCCGCATCCCCGGCCCGATCGACCAGCTGAGATCCCGCAACAGCTGACGCCGTTCGAACCCGTCCCCGACACTCAGGTCCACGTGGGACAGGTCGAACACATCCTTGCCGAGACGGGTGACGGAGAAACGCTCCAGGGCGACCGTATCGCGCGGTGGAGGTTCGTCGGCGATCAGCACGTTCGCGGCGTCGATGCGAAACTTGGGCTTCGAGGTACGGGCCGGCGCTCCCCGACGCAGCCAGGCCAGCTCCTTCCGCAGCAGGTTCTTGCGTCGTGCCGCCATGCCGGCGGCTTGACGGGCTCGCTCAGCGCGGGCCAGCACATACGCCGCGTAGCCGCCGTCGTAGGAGTCCACGATGGCGTCGTGCACCTCCCAGATCCGGGTACAGATCGCGTCGAGGAACCAGCGGTCGTGACTGACCACCAGCATCGCGACATCCTTGGCCTGCAAGGCCCGGAGATGCTCGGCCAGCCAGCTCACCGCCTCCACGTCGAGGTGGTTGGTCGGCTCGTCCAGCACCAGCAGATCGTGGTGCCCCAGCATCAGCGCCACCAGCGCCGTTCGGCGCCGTTCTCCACCGCTGAGCGAGGACACCGGGCTGTCCAGATCTACGCCCGCGAGCAGGTGCTCGACGACGCCTCGGGTGCTGGCGTCGGCGGCCCAGACGTGATCCGGACGCCCACCGACGATCACGTCGCGTACCGTGCTGGCAGCGGAAAAGTCATCGGCCTGATGGAGGTAGCCGACTGACACAGCACCCGTGTGCGTGACTCGGCCGCTATCGGGCTCGATGGTCTGGGTGAGGATCCGCAACAACGTCGTCTTGCCGTCGCCGTTGCGTCCGACGACGCCGATCACGTCGCCCCGGTTCAGACCGATGCTGACGGAGTCCAGCAAGGTACGGGTGCCGTACGTCATGGTGATGCGTTCGGCATTGATCAGGTTCGACATGTTCCTCCCACTTTCTCACGGGGGGCTGCCAGCCCCCGCCGCAGCGGCACACCTCGCACGGAGCCGCACACCGTGGAGGGTGTGCGACGAGGTCCAACCTGTGCGGCGACCCTGCGACAGCTGGACCCGCGCGTGTGCCTGAAGCGCGGGAGGCGCGAGATCGGGGTCGACCCCGGGTCGCATCCATCGGCGGGGCGTCGTGGTGGCCTAGGGTGGTCCTCACTTCCGACCCGGACAGGACATCACACGTGACGACCGACAACACCTTTGTGCCGCCGCTGGCACCTGGATCGCGGCTGCTCCACATCGGGATTCCCAAGACCGGAACCACTGCGCTGCAAACGGCGGCCGCTCAGCATCGCTCGGAGCTCGCCCGCAACCAGGTCTGCTACCCCGGAAGGTCGGGCAACCATCGGGAGGCTGTCTGCGCGCTGATGGGTCGCCAGCTCGGCTGGACCGGCGCCGGCGAATACGTCCCCGACATTCGGCTCTGGGAGCGGCTGGTGGCCGAGGTGGAGCGCCACCCCAACATGCGGGCGTTCATCAGTCACGAGTTCGCCTCCGAGTGCGACGAGGAGCAGGCCGGGCGGTTCCGGGCGTCGCTGGGTGACTCCATCCACGTGGTGATCACGCTGCGGGGGTTCGCCTGGCTCCTCAGTTCCAGCTGGCAGCAGTACGTCAAAGCAGGACGGCGGCAGTCGTTCGACCGCTGGCTCCGCGACATTCTCGCGGACACTCCGGACACGCGAGCCGCACTCGGGTTCTATAAGCGCAATGACCAAGGCGCGGTGGTGGACCGCTGGGTTCGGGTGATGGGTGCCGATCGGGTCACCGTGGTGATCGCCGACAAGAAGCGGCCCCACCAGCTGACCGACGCCTTCGAGGACATGCTCGGACTGCCGCGCGGGCTGCTGAAGCACTCAGATGGCGGGGGTCTTGCTGCCAACCGCAGTCTGTCCTTGCCCGAGGCGGAGCTGATCCGGCGAGTGAACTCCATCGTCCGCAAGCACGGGCTCAGCTGGCAGCAGTTCACCGCACTGATCCGCAACGGGACGATTGCCCGCCTCCTCGAGGGACGACGCCCAGCCGGCGATGAGACGAGGATCGCCCTGCCTCGGTGGGCGGCCGAGAAGGCGACGACGAAGGCGCGTACCTACGCCGATGCAGTCAGCGCGTCGAGATGTCGGGTGATCGGCGACATCTCGACCCTGTACGCCCCCATCCCCCCCGCCGGCGACACGGTGCCGAAGGTGGAGAACGTGCCAATCGATGTCGCCGTGGAGGCGGTGGCTGGGCTGCTGTCGGCAGCAACCGGCCAAGGTGCGTTCTTCGACCTCGACAGTCGGCTGTCCACCCCGGGGCTGGACCGGCTCGGTCACTCGAAACGCGGTCGCCACTGGCTGCAGCTCAACCAGGTGACGGCGGACTCGTCAGTGACAGACCTGCTCGCCGTCGCAGGCCTGCGCGCGGCCAGCCGGGTCCGGGACCGGTTCGGCCGATGAGGCTCAACGCCCCCGCATGGCTTGGCGGGAGCCCTTGGCCTGGCGGGGGCTGGTCGGCATCGGCCCCTTCGGCACCGGGATCTGCGGTCGAACCGCATCCAGCGCACGCAACCGCTGCCGTACGTCGGTGATCTGGTTGGGCTGGAGGGTCTTGGGCAGCTTCTTGATGTGCTCGGCCAGTTTGTTCAGCGGCACCTGGCCTGGCTTGTCACCCATCACCACAGTCGTCACCGTGATCCCGTAGGCGACCCGCTCGTGCTTCTTGACCTCACTGGCCAGCATCTGCTTGATCCGTCCCGGCTCGCCTTCGCCGATCAGCACCAGGCCGCCGGGGCCCACCGTGCGGTGCACCGCGTCCATCTGGCGGTTGGCCGCGATCACGGGTGAGGTGACCCACTGCTTCGGCAGCATTTGGAGGGCGACCTCGGCTGAACCAGCCTGCCCGGCGTACCGCTTGAAGGTGGCTTTCTTCGCACGCTGTGCCAGCACGATCATCGCGAGCAGCACACCCACCATGACGCCGAGAAGGGTCAGGTAGACCGGGTGGTCCCAGGCGTAGTGCAATGCCCAGAACGCCACGATGGGAAGCAGGAAGGCCGCCGCTAGCAGGAAAGGCAACGGCTTGTCGTGCTCGTGGGTCAACTGGTACGCGCGCGCAATCTGCTTCATCCGGCCCATGTCTGCGGGGTCGGTGCTCGCCTTCTTGCGCGCCTTTTCAGCGCGCTTGGCCGCTCGGGCCTGCGCCTTGGCCGCTTTCGCGTCCTGATCAGCCATGGGTCTGTCCTGCCACTAAGGGTTGACGGTGATCCGGGATTCGACGGCCTGACGATACAACCTGCCGGCGCGGTACGACGACCGCACGAGTGGGCCGCTCATCACACCGGCATAGCCGAGCCCGACTGCCTCAGCCTCGAGCTCGACGAACTCATCCGGCGTCACCCACCGATCGATCGGGTGGTGCCGTGGCGACGGCCGGAGGTACTGGGTGATGGTGAGAATCTCTGTGCCTGCGTCGCGCAGGTCCCGCAGCGCCTCCGACACCTCATTCCGGGTCTCACCCATGCCGAGGATCAGGTTCGACTTCGTGATCAGGCCGGCGGCGCGGGAGGCGCGCAGCACATCCAGCGACCGGTCGTAGCGGAAGCCCGGCCGAATCCGCTTGAAGATGCGAGGGACCGTCTCGACGTTGTGCGCGAACACCTCCGGGGCGGCGTCGAACAGCTGGCCGAGATAGGCCAGGTTGCCGGAGAAATCCGGTGCGAGCATCTCCACCCCGACTCCGGGATTCAGCTCGTGGATCCTGCGGATCGTCTCGGCGTACAGCCAGGCGCCCTCGTCCGGCAGGTCGTCGCGGCAGACGCCGGTCACGGTGGCGTAGCGCAGCCCCATCTTCTGCACCGACTCGGCGACCCGTAGCGGTTCACCGGCGTCGAAGTCAGCGGGCTTGCCGGTGTCGATCTGGCAGAAGTCGCACCGTCGGGTGCACTGGTCGCCCCCGATCAGGAAGGTCGCCTCGCGGTCTTCCCAGCACTGGAAGATGTTGGGGCAACCGGCCTCCTGGCAGACCGTGTGCAGATCCTCTTTCTTGACCAGCTCCTGCAGCTCGCGGTACTCCGGGCCCATCCGCGCCGTGGTCTTGATCCACGGCGGCTTCTTCTCGATGGGTACGGCAGCGTTGCGGACTTCCAGCCGTAGCAGCTTCCGTCCTTCGGGGGCGATAGTCACCCGTTCAGGGTACTCGCTGCCGCCGTCGGCTCAGCGACCGCGCGATCCCCTACAGCCGCGTCAGACGACGTCGCGGCGGCGAAAGATCAGCAGCGCCGCAGCCAGGGTGATCGCGGTCAGCAGGAGCCAGTACGTGCCGCCTTGGGTGATCGAGATGGTGCGCTCCACGCTGCTGAAGCCTTCGCCGTCCACACCCACGCCCGGATAGAAGTCGGTGTAGGAGTGACCCTTGTTCAAGAACGCCAACAGGTTGTTCTCGGGCAGGAACTGCTTCACCCGCTGCAGCGCCGGCAACACGTTGAACAAGATGTTCACCACGATGGTGAGCAGCCCGTAACCGACGAGGACTCCCATCGCGGCCGCCGTGTGCCGCGCGATCAGGGCGATGCCATAACCGACCAGCCCCAACGCCACCACCAGTCCCACGCCGCGAGCCGCGGACGCGATCAGCGCTCGACCACCGGCGAGGTCCAGGTCGTTCGACGACGCCAGCACCGCAGTGACCGCCAACGTGCCGCCGACTACGACAGTGCCCGCCAGCCCGGCCCCGAGCACCATTGCCAACGCCTTGGCCGTGAACACCTTCCAGCGCTGCGGGACGAAGGTGAGCCAGTTGGAGATCGACCCGCTGGTGTACTCCGCGCCGATGGAGGACGCACCCACCAAGAACACGCCCAATCCGGCGAACACGGCGGCGAAGGTCAGGGCCTGGGATGCGATCTCGGCGAAGGGGACGGCCGGACTCACATACATCTCCAGCCGCGGCTTGAAGTCGCAGTCCTCGGGACGGCCGCCCTGGTCGAGGCAGTCCTGCTCGGCCGCGGCATTGACTTCCTTGTCCTTCTCGTACTGCTGGAGGTCGCGCTCGAGCTGCGTCTGCGCGGCCGCGAGCTCTTCCGCGCTTGGTGGGCTGACGGCTGAGTGCACCGCGAACTGGAACAGCCCAGCGGCGACGACCACCACCAGCAACGTGATGAGTGTGAGCCGACGACTGCGAAGCCGGTTCAGCTCTGCCGCGACCAGGGCTCTCATGCCGAGTCCTGATCGGAATCGTCGGCACCGAGATGCTCCTGCGCCGTCAGCTCGAGGAAGACCGACTCCAGGTTCGCCCGGAGCGGTGTCAGCTCGTCGACGAAAAGCTGGTGCCCAGCCAGCAGCCGGGTGAGATCGGCGGGCCGGAACGTGGAGCCGGTGCGGCTGACCTGCAGCAGCTGGTCCGGCAGCGGCGTCACCCGATAGCCGGCCTCGGTCAGCACGGCGCCCGCCCGGGCGCTCTCGTCCACCCTCACCCGAACGGCGTTCCCGCTGGAGGCGGCCAGGATGTCGCTGACCTGCCCTTCGGCGAGCAGCCGGCCGCGGCCGATGATCGACACGGTGTCGGCGACCTGCTGCACCTCGGGCAGGATGTGGCTGGACACCAAGACGGTCTTGCCGCGGGCCGCGAGGCTGCGCATGGTGGCCCGGATCTCGTGGATGCCGGCCGGGTCCAGCCCGTTGGTCGGCTCGTCGAAGATCAGCAGATCGGGGTCTTTGAGCAGGGTGCCGGCGATCGCCAGTCGCTGTTTCATGCCCAGCGAGTACGTCCGGAACTTGTCCCGGCCGCGATCGCCGAGGCCGACCTCGTCCAGGACCGCGGTCACCCGGGACTTCGGCACGCCGATGCCCTGGGCGACCAGCATCAGGTTCTTGCGGCCGGAGAAGGCGGGGAAGAACCTCGGCTGTTCGACGATGGCGCCGATCCGCCCAATCAGCCCCGGCAGCGCCGCGGGAAGCTCCTCGTCGAACACCCGCATGCTGCCGGAGTCGGCTTTGATCAGCCCGAGCAGCATCCGGATGGTGGTGGTCTTGCCGGAGCCGTTCGGACCGAGGAACCCGTGCACGCCGCCGGTGGGGACCCTCAGGTCCAGTCCGGCCACCGCAACGTTCTTTCCCTTTCGTCTGCGGTAGGTCTTGCGCAGGCCGGTGGCTTCAATGGCGTAGCTCATCGGTTTTCCGTTCCGGTCGGATCAGGCAGCCGGGACGGTCAGGCCGTAGCTGATTCCAGTAGGTCCAGTCGGCGGGCTGCTCGGCAGATCCGGCGACCTCTCGTAGGGCGCGAAGGACAGCAGCTCCTCAAGGTACGGCTTCAGCACGTGCGCGACCTCGGCGACCGTCGGGTTGGCGTTGAGCTCTTGCGCCATCGAGGTCACTCCGGCGTCGGCGATGCCGCAGGGAACGATCCGGTCGAACCAGGTGAGGTCGGGGTCGACGTTGATGGCGAACCCGTGCATCGTGGTCTGAGCTGCCACCCGGACACCGATGGCGGCGAGCTTGCGGTCAGGTCGGTCGCCGTCCGCGGCGAGCCACACCCCCGAACGACCGGGGATTCGGCCGGTGGCCAGGTCGAACTCGGTGAACGAGCGGATCATCGCCTCCTCGAGCCGGCGGACGTAGTCGACCACGTAGACCGCCTCCGGCAGCCGCACGATGGGGTATCCGACCAGCTGCCCGGGACCGTGCCAGGTGATCTTGCCGCCGCGGTCCACGTCGACGACGGGAGTGCCGTCAATCGGACGCTCGTGGTCCTCGGTGCGCTTGCCGGCCGTGTAGACCGACAGGTGCTCCAGCAGGATGACGGTGTCCGGATGGTTCCCGGCGGAGACCTCAGCGTGCATCTGTCGTTGCATCTGCCAGGCGGCCCGATAGTCGGTCAGGTCGCTGCCCAGACCCAGATGCACGAACTCAAGACTCATGCGCGGAGTCTACGCGGCAGCACTGACAGCGTCGGCGAGGATTGCGCCGCCACTGCCACGCCCAGCGATCGTGGTCAGCGGTCCAGCGCCGAGCGGAGCGTGGACTCCAGACCAGGGTGCAAGAACGTGAACCCCTGCCGGGTGAGGCGGGCGGGCACCACGTACATGTCGCCGAGAAGCTGCTCGGCGAGCTGACCCAGTGCTGAGCGCAGCGCGATGCCGGGCGCGCGCAGGACGGTGGGCCGGCCCAGCACCTCACCCAGAACCCGGGTGAACTCGGCGTTGGTGACCGGCTCGGGCAGCGTCACGTTGTACGGTCCCGACGCGGTCGGGGTGTCCACGGCCCACTCCACCACCCGGAGGTAGTCCTCCATCGAGACCAAGGGCATGTGCTGCTGGCCGTCGCCGAGCTGGGCGCCGAGGCCGAGCGTCCAGGGCAGCTTCATCGTTTTGAGGGCGCCGCCCGAGTTGTCCATCACCGGGCTGGTGCGCAGGATCACCGTGCGAACACCGGCGTCGATCGCCGGTTGTGCGGCGGCCTCCCATTTCACGACCACCTGTGAGAGGTAGTCGGTCCCGGCGGGGGAGTCCTCGTCGAACGGCTGCGGGCCGGAGGTGGTGCCGTACCGGGAGATGCCTGCCATCTGGATCAGCGTGGCCTGTTCGGGCCGGCGGGCGAGCGCTCGCGCCAAGGTGCTCGTGCTCTGAACTCGTGAGGACAGGATCAGCGCCCGACGCGACTTCGTCCACGGCCGGTCGGCGAGGCCGACGCCGGCCAGGTTGACGGCCACCTGAACCCCATCGAGTGCGGCAACGTCCAGCTCCCCGAGCTCAGGGTTCCATTGGTACTCCACCGGGCTTGCCGGCTCGCGGCGGACCAGCCGGACGACTTCGTGGCCCTGCTCGGCGAGCCGAATGCGCAGAGCGGTGCCGAGGAATCCAGAGGACCCCGCTACCAGAAACTTCACGTGTTCCTCTCAGAGAACCACGCCTTCACCGGTCGCGCGGTGACCGGCAAAGGCGTGGGTTCGTGCTGCGGGTGGATCCTCAGAGCCCGAACTCGGACCCGAAGTCCCCGCCTTCCAGACGTTCTTTCAGGGTGGACAGGAAGCGCGCGGCATCGGCACCGTCGACCACCCGGTGGTCGTACGACAGCGCGAGGTACATCATGTCGCGCACCGCGATGGTCTCGCCCAGGTCGGGGTCGGTCATCACGACGGCCCGCTTCACCAGCGCGCCGGTGCCGAGGATGGCGACCTGTGGCTGGTTGATGATCGGGGTGTCGAACAGGGCGCCGCGGCTGCCGGTGTTGGTGATGGTGAAGGTGCCACCCACCAGGTCGTCGGGCGACAGCTTGTTGGAGCGGGTTCGAGACGCCAGGTCGGCGATCTTCTTCGAGATGCCGGCGATGCTGAGGTCGCCGGCATCGCGGATCACCGGCACGATCAGACCCTTCTCGGTGTCCACCGCGATGGCCACGTTCTCGGTCGCCGGGTAGGTGATCTCGCCGGCTTCGGTGTCGACGGTGCAGTTCACCTTCGGGTGCACCTTCAACGCCTCCACCGACGCCTTGACCAGGAACGGGAGGTAGGAGAGCTTAACGCCTTCGCGGGCAAGGAAGTCGTTCTTCACCTTGGCCCGAAGCCGGGACACCCGGGTCAGATCCACCTCGACCACCGTGGTGAGCTGAGCCGAGACCTGCAGCGACTCCACCATCCGCTTCGCGATCGTCTTGCGCAGGCGGGACATCTTCTCCGTGGTACCTCGGAGGTTGCTCGGCTGGGCGGTTGCCGCCGCAGCCGGCGCGGGAGCGGTGGCGGCGGCTGCTGGAGCCGCTTCGGCGGCAGGCGCTGGGGCAGCCTTGGCCGCCTCTGCGGCGCTCAGCACGTCCTGCTTCCGGATTCGCCCACCAACGCCGGTGCCCTGGACCGAGCTGAGGTCGACGCTGTGCTCGGCCGCCAGCTTGCGGACCAGCGGGGTGACGTAGGAGGCGTCTGAGTCGGTGGCGACCGGGGTGGCAGCAGGAGGTGTCGGGGCGGGCGCTGCCGGTGGAGCGGCGCTGGGTGCTCGGCTCGGGGCGGGCGCACCCGAAGCGGCCTCGCTCTTCTGGTTGTTCGTGCGGACTTCCGGCTCCGAGGGGGGTGTCGGCTCCGGCTCTGGCGCAGCCTCCGGCGCTGCGGCCGGGGTGGGCTCTACGCCGAGGTCTGCAGCGCCCTGTTCACCGATGACCGCCAGCACCGTACCGACGGAAACCGTCTCGTCCTCCTGTACCCGGATCTCCAGCACCGTTCCGGAGGTGGGGGACGGGATCTCGGTGTCCACCTTGTCGGTGGAGACCTCCAGCAGAGCCTCGTCGGTCTCGACCGTGTCGCCCACCTTCTTCAGCCAGCGGCTCACGGTGCCCTCGGTGACGCTTTCACCAAGCTCGGGCAGGGCGACTTCGGTGCCGCCGCCGGATGACTGCTTGGTGTCAGCAGTGGGAACCGGGGTCTCTTCAAGTGGCGGTGCGGCGTCCGCCTGCTCCTCGGCGGGTTCGGGCGCGGCTGCAGGCTGTGACTCCTGCTCGGCCGCCTCGTCGGCGGCCTGACCGCTGTCGCCGCCGGAGCCGCCAGCCGACTCGCTCGGGTCGCCGATCAGGGCCAGCTCGGCGCCGACCTCCACCGTCTCGTCCTCCTGTGCCTTGATCTCCAGCAGCACGCCCGCGGCCGGCGACGGGATCTCGGTGTCCACCTTGTCGGTCGAGACCTCCAGGAGGGGTTCGTCTGCTTCGACGGTGTCGCCGACCTGCTTGAGCCAGCGGGTGACGGTGCCCTCGGTGACGCTTTCGCCCAGTGCGGGAAGTGTTACAGAAGTCGACATAGTGGTTTTCCAGACTCCTTCATCTGCTGCCGGTGCTCGGATTGGTGCTCAGCCTAGCCTCAGCGGACTTCGGCTGGCGGGGGGCTGACTCATTTGGGTGTGAGGCCGTACGGCCGCGTTCTGGCGGGAGCTCAGCCGTGGCTGTGCAGCGGCTTGCCGGCCAGCGCAAGGTGAGCCTCGCCCAGAGCCTCCCCTTGGGTCGGATGGGCGTGCAGCAGACCCGCGACGTCACTGGGATGGGCGTCCCAGGTGGTGATCAGCTGCGCTTCTGCGACCAGCTCGCTGACCCGGGCGCCGATCATGTGCACGCCGACCACCGGCCCACCGGTACGGCGCACCAGCTTGACGAATCCGTGCGTCTTCAGAATCTGCGACCGCCCGTTTCCGGCGAGGTCGTAGGTGAGTGTGGTGACGTCGCCGTAGCGTGCTCGGGCGGCATCCTCGCCGAGGCCGACCGAGGCGATCTCCGGATCGGAATAGGTCACCTTGGGGATCTGGTCGTCCAGCACCGGAGCCGGCATGGTCGTCTGGTTCTCGGCCGCCGCGATGTCCTCGGCGACGAAGATACCGTGCGCGAAACCGCGGTGGGCGAGTTGCGGACCGGCCACGATGTCGCCGACGGCGCGGACTCCGGGCAGGGAGGTCTCCAGCCGCTCGTTCACGGCGACGAAGCCGCCCTCCATCGCCAGTCCAGCCTCGGCGTATCCCAGGCCGTTCGTGTTCGGCCCGCGCCCGACGGCGACCAGTACGAGATCCGCCTCCAGCACGGTGTCGTCGGCCAGAGTCATCCGGACCCCCGGCCCGGTGACATCGACCGACTTCATCGGCCGGCCGGTCAGGACCGGGATGGACCTCTTGCGGAAGGCGCGTTGCAGCCCCTGGGAGATTTCCGGTTCCTCGCCGGAGACCAGCCGAGGCAGAGCCTCCACTACCGAGACCTCGACGCCGAACGAGCGCCAGGCGGAGGCGAACTCGACCCCGATCACACCGCCGCCGAGCACGATGGCCGACGACGGCAGCCGCTCGAGACGGAGCGCGTGCTCGCTGGTCAGCACCCGCTGCCCGTCGACCCCGAGCCCCGGCAACGACCGTGCGGACGCCCCGGTGGCCAGCACCGTGTGGCGACCGCGATAGCGGGCCTTGTCGACGGCAACCACAATCTCGGAGTCGCTGCGCTCCAATCGCCCGGCACCGTGCACGACAGTGATCCGGCGGCCGTTCACCAGCCCGGTCAGTCCCTTGTACAGCCGGGCCACCACCGACGCCGAGTAGCGGTTGACCGCCGCCAGGTCGATCCCCTGCACCGTCGCGTGCACACCGAACTGGGCCGCGCCGCGGGCACTGTCCGCCACCTCCGCAGCATGCAGGATGGCCTTGGTGGGGATGCAGCCGCGATGCAGGCAGGTGCCACCCACCAGGTCCTGCTCGATCAATGCCACGCTCATCCCGAGCTGCGCCGCCCGGAGCGCGCACGCGTACCCACCGCTGCCGGCACCCAGGATCACCAGATCGAACGTCGACGTCATGGCGGTCATCTTGTCAGCCCGCACAGCACGCCACGGCTTCGGAAGGCGGCGGGTTTCGGCGATGCCGCATAATCAGAGGGTGGGTTGGTTTCGGCGCAGTACCCAGCGGGTCAAGCGCGGCGCGGGCATCGGCGGGCAGGGCCGAGGGGTCGACGACGCGGTCGTGCAGCATCTGACTCAGTTCGCGAACACCCGCAAGGGCGTCGAGGCGTATGTGGAGCCCCGCACCAGCGTCACCCAGACCACTCTGCTGCTGGTGGCCTTCGACGGTGAGTGGACCCGTCGAGTCGTACCGTCTCCGGACTGGGCACGCGCCTTTGCCGAGCACCTGCACATCCCCGGATATGATGCCGCTGTCGTCGGCTATCCGCAGCGCATGCGGGACTACAACACGCGCAACAAGAAGCACCCGCATCTGCGCTGAGGCCGAAACTCCCCACCAGCAGAACCCTTTTCGACCGATGGCAATCCACCCCAGCCGCCGCTCCGAATAGCTGCTGAGTGATTCGTCGACGTGGGCCTGACGGCCAGTCGATGGGGGGTGGCGATTCGCCGGTCGTATCGGCGGGGATCCGAGGTAGGTGTCGCCTCGACCCCGCCGGTACGCGCCTACCCAGGCGAGGCCTGCCTGGGCGGGACGCGGTGAGCCCCGCAAGTTCAAGCCCTGCAGCCCTGCAGGTTCAGCCCTGCAGGGAGGCCGCGAGCGCGACCAAGGTGCGGACGCCGACTCCGGTGCCGCCGGGTCCCACGTACCCGAAGGCGTCCCCGCTGTGGAACGCCGGCCCGGCGATGTCCAGGTGCGCCCAGGCGATGTCCTCGCCAACGAACTCACGGAGGAACGCGGCGGCCACCAGAGCGCCGGCGGACCGCTCCCCGCTGGTGGATCGGAGGTCGGCCACCTTCGAGTCAAGCTTCGGTCGGATCTCTTTGGGGATCGGAAGCAGCCAGAAGTCCTCGCCAGCCGACTCGGCAGCGTCCAGGATCTGGTCGGACGCCTCTTCGTCGTTGCTCATCAAGCCGCCGACACGGTCTCCGAGTGCTACCACGCAAGCGCCGGTCAGGGTGGCCAGGTCGATGATGAGATCCGGCTTGTCCTCGCTGGCGCGTACCAGACCTTCGGCGACCACCAGCCGACCCTCGGCATCACTGTTTCCATTTTCGACGGTGGTGCCGCCGTACAAGGTGAGCACGTCCGAGGGCCGGTACGCGGTATGCGAGGGCATGTTCTCGGCCAGAGCGCCGTAGGCGGTCACCTTTACCCGCAGGCCGAGCCGGGCGATGGCTGACGTCGCGGCCAGCACAGCCGCGGCTCCGGCCATGTCGGACTTCATCGAGTACATCCCGTCGGCGGTCTTGAGGTTCAGACCGCCGGAGTCGAAGGTGA
Organism: Propionibacteriaceae bacterium; assembly: GCA_035717205.1. Lineage (GTDB taxonomy): Bacteria > Actinomycetota > Actinomycetes > Propionibacteriales > Propionibacteriaceae > Microlunatus. The sequence continues at coordinate 79,589 of DASTIW010000011.1, forward strand.
TGCCCTTGCCGACCAGCGCCAGATGGAAGGAGGCCCCCCGGGGGGCGTAGCTGTACCGGACGAGGTGGGGCCCGCGGGACGAGCCGCCGCCAACTGCCAGCAGACCGCCGTACCCGACTCTCGCCAACGCCTGGCTGTCGAGGACCTCGACCGCGATCCGGGCGTCCTTGACCAGGGCCCGGGCCTGCTCGGCGAACGACTCGGGGTAGAGCAGGTTCGGCGGCAGGTTGACCCAGTCGCGGGCGACCGCAACCGCCTGCGCCACCGTGGTTGCGGTCTGGATCGCCAGCGACAGCTCGGACTTGCTCGGCGCTTCGGGACAGACGACCCAGATCTGGTCGATCTTCTGCGGCGTGGGCGAGGAGCTGACCGGGACATAGCTGTAGCTCCCGAGCAAGGCGCCCTCGGCGACGGCGTGGACGACCTCGGGTTCGTCGCCGCCGAGCGAGACAGCCACCGACAGGGCCGTCCCACCCGCCAGGGCCGCGGCCCGTCGTACGCCGGCTCCGGCAGCGCGACGCAGGTCCTCAGGCGTCGGGCTGTCTCCGCCAAGACCAACGATCACCAGCCGCGGTCCGTCACCCGCTGCGGGCAGCACGCTCACCGAGCCCGCGCTCGGTTTGGCGCCGACCGTGGTCGCGGTCTCGGCTACGCCGACGCCATTCCGCTTCCGGTACGCCTTGTCGATGCTGTCGGGCACCCCGACCAGCCCCGAGTCGGTCAGCCCCACGACCAGCACGTCGGCATTGCGGCCGAGGGCGCGGACAAGGCTGAGCTGAGGGAGTGTGGAGGCAGGCAACCGGGTTCCTTCGCAAGTGCGGTACGACGTGTGGTGCTCAGGCTAGCCGTTCGATCGCAGCCGATTCGTCCGCGATAGGTTCCGGCTGTTGTCGAGGAAGGGTGGCACGTCGTGGGCACCACAGCGCAAGGTGACCTGATGAGGTCGCCGTTGCATGCCCGCCATGTCGCGGCCGGCGCCAAGTTCGCTGCTTTCAGCGGGTGGACCATGCCGGTCGAGTACGCCGGTGGCGGGGTGCTGGCCGAGCATCAGGCCGTTCGTACCGCAGTCGGACTGTTCGACGTCAGCCATCTGGGCAAGGCCAGCGTCGTCGGCCCGGGCGCAGCGGAGCATGTCAACCGCTGCCTCACCAACGATCTGACCAAGATCGCCCCCGGCCAGGCCCAGTACACGCTGCTGTGCACCTCCGAGGGAGGGGTGGTTGACGACATGATCGCCTACCTCCGGTCGCCGGAGGAGGTTTTCCTCGTCCCGAACGCAGCCAACTGTGCCCGCGTGGTGGCCACGCTCGCGGCGGCTGCGCCGGCGGGCGTGCGGGTCATCGACCAACACCAGCAGCGGGCCATTCTGGCGGTCCAGGGCAGTCGCAGCGACGACGTGCTCAATGCAGCCGGGCTTCCCATCGGGCACGCCTACATGTCGTTCGCCACTGGGGTTGTGCGGGGTGCTGGGCTGGACGGGGTGGACGTGACCGTCTGTCGGACCGGCTACACCGGCGAGCGCGGTTACGAGCTGGTCGCGCCGGACGCCGCGGCCGCTGCGGTGTGGGACGCGGTGGTGTCCGCGGGGGAGTCGTACGGGCTGCGGCTCGCTGGCCTGGGCGCCCGAGACACGTTGCGGACGGAGATGGGTTATCCGCTGCACGGTCAGGACATCTCCGAGTCGGTCACACCGGTGCAGGCGGGGTTGGGCTGGGCGGTCGGATGGGCGAAAGAGTCCTTCATCGGTGACCGTGCGCTGCGCGCCGAGAAGGCATCCGGTCCGGCCCTGCGGCTCCGCGGGCTGCGGGCTGCGGGTCGCGGAATTCCGCGGCCCGGCATGGCTGTGCTCGACGCCTCCGGCCACCAGATCGGCACGGTCACCTCCGGAACGTTCTCGCCGACAGTGCGTACGGGCATCGGGCTGGCCATGATCGACGCGTCCTACGGTGACCACGACCCCGTGGCGGTCGACATCCGGGGCCGCCGGGAGATGTTCACCATCACCCGCCCCCCCTTCGTGCATCCACCGGTCCCGGCCGGCCGTGACTGAGAAACCGGCGGTGCCAGCGTGTCGCCGTCGTGGATCAGGTGTCGAAGATGGCAGGCCCGGGTGGTGCCATCGCGCAGGCGATCCGACGCTGGTGCTTGGCCGACAGCGTCGGCAGCTCATCGACCCCGAACCAGCCGACCTCGGAGCATTCACCGTCTGCCGGGTGCGGCTCCCCGGCGACGTAGCGACACGCGAAGGTCATCCCGATGAACTGGCAGTGGTCGCCGTTGGCATAGACCACCTCATCAGCCGCCGTCAGCAGAACCAGCCGCTCGACGCGCACCTGGACGCCGGTCTCCTCAAGCACCTCCCGGACGAGACTGGCGGCCGGCTGTTCGTCCGGCTCGACGATGCCCGATGGCGTCTCCCAGATCCCGCTGTCGGTTCGTCGACCCAGCAGGATGCGCTGCCGGCCGGGCTGTGAGTCCAGGATCACCGCACTGACACTGGGCAGCAGCAGCAGGCCATGCCCGAACACGGAGCGAAGCTGCGTGACGTAGGCAGGAGTCGGCACGGTCCGACCCTAGTGCCGGACCAGAGCGCGGGCTGTCCCGGTTCGTCCCTCGGCGGGCGGGTCGGGCGTACGCGATGTCGCCGGGTCAGCTCTCGGAGGTCAGCCGCATCGGGCCGTAGACCAGGCGGTCCTCCTCGTACAGCGACACAGCCACCACGCCGGTCTTGACCAGATCGGGATAGAACTCACCCAGCCAGCTCTCCGCCTCGCCCTGCGTACCGAACAACCGCTCCAGACCGACGCTGTCGTCGGTGGACCCGCTGGGCTTCCAGAACCACGCCATCAGCTAGAAGGAGTCGCCGCGCTTGATCCGCGGCGGCGGCATCCGAAAGCGACGAATCTGGATGCAGCGGTTCATGCCGTACATCACCAGGCCCTTGGTCGATGCGTGCGGCAGGCGCTTGGCCAGCACCTTCTTGAAGCCGCGCCACATCAGCGCCACGTCGACCAGGATCAAGAGGATGAACAGGTACATCAACAGCGTGCTGATCAGGGTGACCGCCGGATAGAGCTGGTTCAAGAAGGTGGTCGCCAAGATGACCACCAAGCTAGGAAGCAGCAGCTCGCCGATGCTGAAACGGGCGTCGATGTAGTCACGCAGCAGGGTCTTCTCCGGCGTACCCTCACGCAGGTTCAGCGTCCTCATGCGGTTCACCCGGGCGGCGCGGGCGGCTTCGGCGCGCGCCTCCTTCTTGCTCACCGTCCGAGTCACCCGCTGTCGGCGTGCGGCCTCGGCTTCCTTGCGTGTCGGAGTGGGCCGCGCTTTCTTGGACGGTCCACCGGTCGGCGCGCCGCGCCCCGCAGTCGGCTCTGGTGCGGGCTCTGCGGGTGTGCTCCGTCGGAAGAGTGCCACGGGTGCCTTTCGGTGCTGGGCGGGGTACCTGCCCGGCGGCCGTCCACCCGACGATCCGGGAGGGCAGACCACTGGCCGGGATTGCTCCCATTGTCTCAGGGGACCCGGCCAAATAGGAAACTCCCGGCGCATCGGCCGTGACCTCGCTACCACCGCGGGCATAGGGTGGTCCGCAACGATCGGCACGATCTCGCGCACCGAATACCTCTGGAAGGACCAGCTGACACCTCATGAGCGGCATATTTCAGCGCATCTCATTGATCTTCCGTGCAAAGACTGACAAGGCACTGGACAAGATGGAGGACCCGCGGCAGACCCTGGACTACTCCTACCAACGACAGCTGGAGCTGCTGCAGAAGGTGCGCCGAGGTGTTGCAGACGTCGCGACCAGCCGCAAGCGGGTGGAGCTGCAGGCCAATCAGCTGACGACCCAGGCCGACAAGCTGACCCAGCAGGCGCACAAGGCGCTGGAGGTCGGCCGGGAGGACCTGGCGCGCGAGGCGCTGACCCGGCGGTCCGGGATCCAGCAGCAGCTGGGGGACCTGCAGACTCAGCACGCGCAGCTGCTCGGTGAGGAGGAGAAGCTCACCCGGGCCAGTCAGCGGCTGCAGGCGAAGGTGGACTCCTTCCGCACCCGCAAGGAGACCATCAAGGCCACCTACTCCGCGGCGGAGGCTCAGACGCGGATCAACGAAGCCTTCTCCGGCATCAGCGAGGAGATGGGCGACGTCGGCCTCGCCATCCAACGTGCCGAGGACAAGACGGCCCAGATGCAGGCACGTGCCGGGGCCATCGATGAGCTGCTGGCCAGCGGTGCCCTCGACGACCCCACCGGTACCGCCAAGGACGACATCACCTTGGAGCTGGAGCAGCTCGCGTCCACCTCGGACGTGGAGAATGAGCTGGCGCAGATGAAGGCGTCACTGGGACCGGGCCGCAACGCGGCGCCGCAGGCGATCGAAGGCCAGTCGGCGCCGACGCAGCAGTCGACCTCCGCAGGCGGCTTCCCCGCCCCCCAGTACAACCCGAACGAGCCCGCGGCGCAGACGCAGCCGAACCAGGGGGACCTGCGATGATCGTGCGCATCCTGGGTGAGGGTCAGTGGGAGTTGGCGGAAGGCCACGTAGCCGACCTGAACGAGCTTGACGATGTCATCGAGAAGGCCGTCAGCGCGGGCGACGAAGCAGGCTTGACGACCGCGTTGCACGCCATGCTGAACGAGGTTCGCACCGTCGGCAGGATCGTGCCCGACGACGCACTCGAGGACTCCGACCTGATTCTGCCAGCGGCAGACTCCACCCTGGCCGAGGTCCAGGCGCTGCTGAACGAGTCCGAGGAGGGCCTCATTCCCGGCTGAGCCGGCCCCGCGGACCCTGTGCTGAGCCTCAGTCCCCGGCGGTCGGACCGGGCAGCTCGAGCATCCGTTGCAGCGCCTCCTTGGCGTACCGCTCGGTCTCCGGATCGACCTGGATCTGGTTGACGACCTGGCCCCGGGCCAAGCTCTCCAGCGCCCAGACCAGGTGCGGCAGGTCGATCCGGTTCATGGTGGCGCAGTAGCAGACGTGCCTCTCCAAGAAGGCGATCTCCTGGTCCGGATGAGCAGCGGCAAGCCGCTGGACGAGGTTGAGCTCCGTGCCGACCGCCCACCTAGAGCCGGCCGGCGCCTTCTCGATGGTGGAGATGATGAACTCGGTAGAGCCGACGAGGTCAGCCTTCTCGACCACCTCGTACTGGCATTCGGGATGGACCAGCACCTGCACGCCCGGGATGCGGGCGCGCACGTCGTCGACGGCGTCAGGAGTGAACCTGCCGTGGACCGAGCAGTGCCCCTTCCACAAGATCATCGTCGCCGCCTGCAGTTGGTCGGTGGTCAGGCCGCCGCCGGGTTTGTGCGGGTCGAAGACGACGCAGTCCTCGAGCGAGAGGCCCATCTCTCGGACGGCGGTATTGCGGCCGAGGTGCTGGTCGGGGAAGAACAGCACCTTCTCGCCGCGCTGGAAAGCCCACTCCAGCACGGTCTTGGCGTTGGACGAGGTGCAGACCACGCCGCCCTGCTTGCCGCAGAAGGCCTTGATGTCGGCGGAGGAGTTCATGTATGTCACCGGCACTGTGACGTCTGCGACGCCCGCATCAGCCAGCACGTCCCAGGCGTCCTCCACCTGGGACAGCCGCGCCATGTCCGCCATCGAGCAGCCCGCGGCGAGGTCGGGGAGGATCACGGCCTGACGGTCGGAGGTCAAGATGTCGGCCGACTCGGCCATGAAATGCACGCCGCAGAACACGATGAACTCCGCCTCCGGCCTGGCCGCAGCCTCCCGGGCCAGCTTGAACGAGTCGCCGGTGACGTCGGCGAACTGGATCACCTCGTCACGCTGGTAGTGGTGGCCGAGGACGAACAGTCGGCTCCCCAGCGCCGCCTTGGCCCGACGGGCCCGCTCGACCAGAGCCGGGTCGGACGCCGGCGGAAGGTCCCCGGGGCACTCGACGCCGCGTTCGGAATGCGGATCCGCGTCGGTGCCGAGCACGAAGAGCGACAGCGGCGTCCGGAACCCAGGGGTGGTGGTCACGACTTCAAGGGTACCGGCGTAGCCCCCCCTCCGGGTGGCTCGTCAGCCCGCCAGACCCCTCCAGTGGGCGTGCGTTTCGTCACGTCCCGTGGAGGGCCGGGGCGGGGTTGGTTTCCCATGTGAACGTGGGATGTTGGCACTTACCGCACGTTATAACGCGCGGGGAGTGTCAACATCGTGGGTGGAGTGCGGCCAGTGCGCGTAGAGGTCTCGGAGCAGGGCGATCTCGGCGCAGTGGTGGATCATCTCACGGTGGATGTGGAGCACCAGCGCTGCCATCGACTCGGTCTCGAAGTGCGGCTCCCGGCAGGGCTGGCTCAGGCGGTCCTCGTCCAGGGCACGGACACCGGCGATCCACCGGTCATACAGCCGGTCCATCTCGGCGAGGGCCTCTGCAGCCGTACCGGGGTATCGGTACGTCTGATAGTCCACCGGAGGGCCACCGAAGTGAGTGGCGTTCCGCGCTCCCAGCACACCGACCAGGAGGTGCCCCAACCGCCAGGCGATCGTGGTGACAGGTGGTGGCTCCGGCTCGGGGAATTCGAAGTCAATGATGAAGTCGCCGCCGCCGGCCTCGATGCCGCCGACGCCCTCCCCACGGGGACGGACGCTCCACATGCCGGCCACCGGCTCCCAGAAGTACTCAGCATCGGTGAGCCCGTCCAGCCGTGGGCGGACCTGAAGATCCCAGTGCCACGACAGCTGCTTGGCGAGCTCATCGGTCCAGTTCACAGTCATGGCTCCACCCTCGCATCAGCCTCGTACCGGCGCACACCCCCCACTCAGCCGCACACCCTGCACGGTGTGCGGGAGCGGCGCGGGTTTGCGTCGACGATCAGGAGGCACCGGGTACGGGCCCACGCTCCGGGAGCACTGGCCTGGGAGGATGGTCAGGTGCGGGTGGTGGTGATGTCGGACCAGATCGGGCCGCTTTCCTCGGCCCGGGCCGGGGCGCTGCTGGCGGCTGGCTGGCCGCGGGCTGCCACCACTGTGATACCCGCGGGTGAGGCGGGACGGGGCTTCGCCCAGTCGGTCGCCGACGGGTGGGGCGTGGAGATGGTTCCCGAGGTGGTCGACGACGTGCTGCTGAGCTGGTCCCAGTCTGGCGACACCGTGGTGCTCGCGCTCGCGACGGCGAAGGAGCCGCCCGTGCCCAGCATCCCCCGGCAGGGGAGCTCAATCCGCTTGGGGGTGGCGGTCCGCCGCGTCCTAGCCCAGGCCGCGCGCCCGGTCGCTCACCTGTGGCTCGACTGCGCGTCGGTCGCCACCCATGACGGCGGCGCCGGATTCTTGTCGGGACTCGGTGCGACGGCCGACCGGCCCCTGGACCGCGGCGTCGATGGCCTGGCCGGGATCGGCGAGGTCGTGCTGGACCCGGTACGCGACCTGCTCGCCGGAGTCGAGGTTGTCGGAGTGGTTCCAGCAGGTCAGGTCAACCAGGGGCTGCTCGGGCTGAGGGGCATCACCTCGCTTCGCGGACGGGCCAGCGGCGCTCCGCCGATCGACCCGGGGCAGCTGCTCGAGATCGACGAGACTCTCGAGCGGTTCGCCGGGTTGCTGGCACCCGCGTACGGTCGCCGACCCGGGGCCGGGGCCTGCGGAGGTGTTGGCCTGGCGGTGCTGGGCGTGGGCGGCCGGTTGACGACCGGGCCCGCGCTCGCGCTCGAACGAGCGGCGCCCTCCCTTCGACACCTGGATCTGGTCGTGACCGGCTGCAGCGTCCTCGACTTCGCCAGCCGTGGCGGCGGGGTGGTTGCCGAGGCGGCCAGGACCGCCGAGCAGGCGCTCTGCCCGTGCATCGCGGTCGCCGGCGAGGTGCTGATCGGGGCCCGGGAGATGCGCACCATGGGCATCGAGTCGGCGTACCCGGTGCGCGAGTCGGTTCCCGGCCAGCGCTGCGGCGAGGTGAGGGAGGCTGAGCTGTCGGCCGTGGCGGCTCGGGTGGCCCGGTCCTGGCAGTGGTGAGGGTCACGCTTGGAGTTCCAGCGGATGGTTTGCTTCGATACCGCCGGGCTTTACACTGAGGACGTCGGGAATAGCAACGCGGCGTTCGCCGTTGCATCCGAGCACGCAGACGAACCGCCACCCCTGGGAGACCGATATGACTGCAACCGACCAGACCACCGCCGTGGCCGACGGCGTCCTGCTCACCGACGGCGCGGCCGCCAAGGTGAAGGCTCTGCTGGACGGTGAGGGTCGCGACGACCTGGCGCTGCGCGTGGCTGTCCAGCCCGGTGGGTGCTCGGGACTGCGCTACCAGTTGTTCTTCGACGAGCGCACCCTCGAGGGCGATGTGGTCAAGGACTTCAACGGCGTCCACGTCGTCACGGACCGGATGAGCGCGCCGTACCTGATGGGTGCTCAGATCGACTTCGTCGACACCATCGAGAAGCAGGGCTTCACCATCGACAACCCGAACGCGACCGGTTCCTGCGCCTGCGGAGACAGCTTCCACTGAGGTCCAGCGCCTGATCTGGAAAGAACCTCCTGCCCCCACCGAGTCCGGGGGCAGGAGGTTCTTCGTCTGTATGTATGCCCATATACGACCGTGCGCCCAGTCCAGCTGTGCCCGGTCGGGCCTAGGTCAGGCGGCGAACTGCGAACTTCGGCGCGTCGTTGATCACCAGGACGTGTCCGCGCATCCGGCACCACGCGGCAAGGTCCGGGCCCGCCGCCGGATCATCTGCGAGCACCTCGACCAGCCCACCGACGGCTACGTTGCGAATCTGCCGTGCCAGCTCGATGATCGGTCGTGGGCACCGCTGTCCGCGGCAGTCCAGCCGGATTGAGGGCTGCTCGGTCATGGCGCTCCCAATCTGGCGCGTAGTTGCTCGACGACCTGCGGCGCTGCGAGCAGGAACGCCTCGATGTCGGCGGCGGTGCTGGACCTGGTCAGTCCGATGCGGACGTTGCCGTGGGTCAGCGCCCCCATCGCCGCCAGTACATGGGAGGGATGCTCGCTGCTCGCGCTACAGGCTGAGCCGCTGGCGACCGCGAACCCGGCCCGATCCAGCTCCAGGGTCAGAGTCTCACCGTCGACGTACAGGGCGCTGAAGGTGAGCAGGTGCGGCAGCCGGCGGTCAGGGTCGCCGACGATGTCGATATCGCTGACCGCGTCGGCCAGGCCGTCGCGTAGCAGGCCGACCAGCTGATGCTGCCGAGCGCCGACCTGCTCGAAGTCGGTCATCCATGTCTCCAAGGCGACAGCGGCGGAGAAGATGGCGGGTACGTCTGGCAGCCCAGGCCATCTGCCGAACTGGTAGTCGTCGACCGGGTACGGTGCCCGCCACCGCGCGCCCTTCCGGATAGCCAGAATGCCGACGGATGGCGGGCCGCCGAACGCCGCCGCGGACCCGACCAGCACGGACCAGTCGCCGGCGTCGGTGAGGTCCATCCGACCCAGGGCGCTCGACGCATCCAGAACCATCGGAACCTCTGCCGCGACACAGGCGTCAGCCGCCTCCCAGTACGGCTGCAGCGTTCCCACCTCATGGTTGCCGACCTGCAGACAGGCGAGCGCCACCCCCTCCTCCTGCACGGCCAGCCGCCACGCCTGCAGATCCAGTCGTCCGACCTGGTCAACCGGAACCGTCACGGCGTCGCCGTACGCGCTCGCCGCCGCCAGCACCGACGAGTGGTCGACGGCGGAGGTCACGATCGCGCGGCCGACGCGTCTGCGGCCTCGCGCCAGACCCGCGATCGCCGCATGCGCCGCATGCGGTCCGGATCCAGGGAAGACCACGTCGTCGGGACGCGCGCCGACGGCCGAGGCGACCAGCGCGCGGGCCTGGTCCAGGGCCTGGGCTGCGCGTCGACCCGCCCGGTGCAGGCGCAGCGGATCGCCCCAACCGGCGTCCTGGGCCGCGAGCCAGGCCTGGCGCGCCTCGGGCAGCAGAGGTTCGCCCGAGGACGCGTCGAGAAATCCCTGTCGCCGCGACTGCGCCACACCGGGAAACCTACTCCGGCCCGTCGGCCCTGGTGTCGCGGTCCTGCGTTAGGGTGATGCCAGAGAGTTGACCCGGCCCCCGCGATTCTCGTCTCGGGGTGCGCCGTCCGCTCTCAAGGACAAACCTGAGGAGAGGCGCAACGTGGGTGGCATCAAGACATTGCCCGCTTTCACCGGTGGGGCGACCCGCCGACGGAGAAGGGTTCGTCCTGCCCTTGCAGTCGTGGGAGTTGCCGCCATGTTGGCGCTCAGCGGATGCAGTGAGGGCGACGTCGGTGCCCTAAAGCGGCTTGGTATGCCTGAGTCGGCCAGTGACCGCGCTGAGCCGATGGCCCATCTGTGGGTGAACACCTGGATCGCTGCCGGGATCGTTGGTGTGTTCGTCTGGGGACTGATGATCTGGTCGGTCATCCGCTATCGCGAACGTTCCAGCCGGCAGGCCCTGCCTCGGCAGAACCGCTACAACCTCCCGATGGAGGTGCTCTACACCTTGGCGCCGTTCATCATCATCGGCGTCCTCTTCTACTACACGATCAGCACCCAGAACACGGTGCTGGCGAAGACGCCTGATCCGACGCACACGATCAATGTGAACGGCCAGAAGTGGTCGTGGACCTTCAACTATAAGGAAGCCGACAACGCGGCGGTGGGCGAGGACGTCTGGGAGGCCGGCACTATCGAACGGACTCCCGACCTCTACCTCCCGGTCGGCCAGACTGTGCACTTCAACCTGAGCTCGCCCGATGTCATCCACTCGTTCTGGGTGCCGGCATTCCACTACAAGTTGGACGTGGTGCCGGGTCGAGCCAACAACTTCGAGGTCACCCCCACCAAGGAGGGCGTGTACCGGGGCAAGTGTGCCGAGCTCTGCGGCACCTACCACTCGGCGATGCTGTTCAATGTGCGGGTCGTCAGCGAAGATGAGTACAACGCCTACTTGAAGGGGCTGGCCGAGAAGGGCCAGACCGGTGAGGCCAGAGGCGCAGCAAATGCCAACCCAGAAGGAGGGGAGCGGTGACCACCCTCGAACGCACCATCAGCCCTGCGGAGATCGCCGCGCCGAAGCGCCAGATCGGCACGATGTCGTGGAAGTGGATCACCACCACCGACCACAAGGTGATCGGCAATCTCTACTTCATCAGCTCGATGGTCTTCTTCATGTTCGGCGGGGTGCTGGCGCTCGCCATCCGGGCTGAACTTGCGTTCCCCGGGCTGCAGTACGTCTCGTACGAGGTGTACAACCAGTTCTTCACGATGCACGGCACCATCATGCTGCTGCTCTTCGCGACCCCGCTGTTCGCCGGCTTTGCGAATGCGATCATGCCGCTTCAAATCGGCGCTCCGGACGTGGCGTTCCCGCGGCTGAACATGTTCTCCTACTGGCTGTACCTGATCGGCGCCCTCATCACCGTTTCGGGGTTCCTCTCACCCGACGGAGCAGCCAGCTTCGGCTGGTTCGCGTACACGCCGCTGAGCGACGCGGTGAACTCGCCTGGCGTGGGTGGTGACCTGTGGATCATGGGTCTGTACCTCGCCGGCCTGGGCACCATCTTGGGTTCGGTCAACTTCGTCACCACGATCTTGTGCATGCGGGCGCCCGGCATGACCATGTTCCGAATGCCGATCTTCACCTGGAACATCTTGGTCACCTCGATCCTGGTGCTGATCGCGTTCCCGATCCTGGCGGCGGCGCTGCTGGTGTTGGAGGCCGACCGCTCCCTCGGCGCACACGTCTTCGATGCTGCCAACGGCGGCCCGATCCTGTGGCAGCACCTGTTCTGGTTCTTCGGGCATCCGGAGGTCTACATCATCGCGCTGCCGTTCTTCGGCATCGTGACCGAGGTGCTGCCGGTCTTCAGCCGCAAGCCGATCTTCGGCTACGTCGGTCTGGTTGGCGCCACGTTGACCATCGCCGCGTTGTCGGTTGCGGTGTGGGCCCACCACATGTACGTCACCGGGGCCGTCAGCCTGCCGTTCTTCTCGTTCATGACCTTCCTCATTGCGGTGCCTACCGGAGTGAAGTTCTTCAACTGGATCGGCACCATGTGGGGCGGAAACCTGTCCTTCGACACCCCCATGCTGTGGTCTGTCGGCTTCCTCACCACCTTCTTGTTCGGCGGTCTCACCGGTGTCATCCTGGCCAGCCCGCCCCTGGACTTCCATATCTCCGACTCCTACTTCGTGGTGGCGCACTTCCACTACGTCGTGTTCGGCACGGTGGTGTTCGCCATGTTCGCCGGGTTCTATTTCTGGTGGCCGAAGTTCACCGGGCGGATGCTGGACGAGACCTGGGGCAAGATCCACTTCTGGCTGCTGTTCATCGGCTTCCACACCACTTTCCTGGTGCAGCACTGGCTCGGCGTCGAGGGCATGCCACGCCGGTACGCCGACTACCTGCCGAACGAAGGCTTCACCGTCTTGAACCAGATCTCCTCGGCCGGCGCCTTCCTACTGGGAGGTTCTTTGCTGCCGTTCTTCTGGAACGTCTGGAAGTCCCGTAAGAACCCTCTGGTCAACACCGATGACCCGTGGGGCTGGGGACGCTCCCTGGAGTGGGCGACGTCGTCGCCGCCGCCGCGCCACAACTTCGCATCGCTGCCACGCATCCGTTCCGAGTCGCCGGCCTTCGACCTGCACCACCCGGAGGTGGCGCTGGCCGAGTACGAGGCCAACGCGGCCGAAGCCGATGGGTTGATCGACGCAGGTGAGGACGCTGGCCGGGTCGGAGAGCTACGCGCCCGTGTCTCGGGTGAGTCGGCGGATGTCATCGGCGAGTCGGGCGACCAGCCCAAGACCACCCGCCACGAAGAGGAGGACTACCGGCCGTGAAAGCTGAGGCTTGGATCTTCGGTGCCCTGACGATCTTCTTCGTGGTGGTCACACCGATCTACTGGTACATGAGCGAGGACCCGACCGGCACCGCCGCCTTGATCCTGACCTTCTTCTTGTCGTTGATGATCACCGGCTATCTCGCGTTGATCGCCAAGCGGATCGACCCTCGGCCGGAGGACAAGAAGGACGGGGAGATTGTCGAGGGTGCTGGCGAGCTCGGCTTCTTCCCACCGAAGAGCATCTGGCCGCTCTACTGCGCCCTGACGATGGCGTTGATCGCCCTCGGGCCGGTCTTCGGCTGGTGGCTGATGATCCTCGGGTTCGGAGTCGGTGCGCTCACCTGCACCGGATGGCTGTACGAGTTCTACCGTGGTGAGCACGCTCACTGAGCGGACCACGAAGCGGGTCTGTGCCAGCGACGATCGATTGACTATCGTCGATGGCATGTGCCGCAACATCCGCCCGCTGAACAACTTCGAACCGCCTGCCACCTCCGCGGAGGTGCATGAGGCCGCGCTGCAGTACGTACGCAAGATCGCCGGCGTGACGAAGCCCTCGAAAGCTAACGAGGAGGCGTTCCACCGGGCCGTGCACGAGGTCGCCCACGCTACCGAGCACCTGCTCGCCTCGCTGGTGAACAGCGCTCCGCCAAAGGATCGCGAGGAGGAACGGGCGAAAGCCCGTGCCCGAAGCGCGAAGCGGTTCGCCACCACCTGACCCGGAGCGACTCACAGTGGGCCTCCGCGACGGTTGGCCCTGTGCTGTGCCCGGCAAGCCGGCGTGCGACGCGGTCGGAGAGCCGTCAGCGGCGCTCGGCTAGTCCCCGGACGTATGCCGCCTGCCCCAGGTGTTGCAGGCAGTCGCTGATCACGCTGACCAGCCGGATCGCTACGGTGACGGGCGGGTTCCAGCGCGGATCTACCACCCGCTCCAGCTCCTCGGCTGTCATGGCCTGGAGGTAGAGCCGCGTGGCGTCATGCACCTCGGAGTGGTAGCCGGCGAGCAGGCCCGCATCCACCTGCACCTGGCCGACCTGCTCAGCGGAGTGGCCATAGCCGGTGTCTGACGGGTCGAAGGGGAGAGCCATCCGCTCCCTCCATCGCGGCCACACCTGCTCCCTCCCGGCGGCCTCGGAAATGTGGTCATCCTGCACTCGGGTGAGGTGCCACACCAGCCAGGCGACGGTGTTGGCCTCCGGGTCGGGTCGGTAGCCGGCGATCTGAGGGGTCAGGTCTGTGGTGATCTCGCCGACGAGGTCGAACACCCGGCCGAACGCGTCCGCGAGCACCGGCACGGCCGTAAGATCCTCACCCGGTGCATCCGCTTCTCGTGGTTGTTGGGGCTGCATACCTTGAGGCTATCGGTCCACCCGGTCCGGGTGGCGAGGATTCGCTCACCAACTGGCATGGAGGGGTCGTCCCTCGTCATAGCCGGAGTGGGACTGAACGCCGACGACAGCGAGCCGGTGGAACTCTTCCAGGTTGGCCGCCCCGGCGTACGTGCAGCTGCTGCGGACACCGGCCACGATGGAGTCGATGAGGTTCTCGACGCTCGGCCGATCCGGGTCCAGATACATCCGCGAGGACGAGATGCCCTCCTCGAACAGGCCTGCGCGGGCCCGGTCGAAGCCGGACGAGTCCTTGGTCCGGAGCTGGACGGCGCGAGCCGACGCCATCCCGTAGGACTCCTTGTACATCCGGCCCTGCGCGTCGGTCAGCAGGTTGCCGGTGCTCTCGTACGTACCCGCAAACCAGGAGCCGATCATCACACTCCCGGCGCCGGCGGCCAGCGCCAACGCGACATCGCGCGGGTAGCGGACGCCACCATCGGCCCAGATCGACTTGCCGGCCGCACGTGCGGCGGCCGCACATTCCAGCACGGCACTGAACTGGGGCCGTCCCACGCCGGTCATCATTCGGGTGGTGCACATCGCCCCGGGACCAACGCCCACCTTGATCACGTCCGCGCCGGCGTCCATCAGGTCCGCGACGCCGTCCGCGGACACCACGTTGCCGGCGACCAGCGGGATGGTCCGGCCGCTGACGCGAGCCAGCCGATCGCGTACCTCACGGACCACCTTCAGCGACTGCAGCATCTTCTCCTGGTGCCCGTGGGCGGTGTCCACCACCAAGACGTCGATGCCAGCGGTCAGCAGCGGGTCCGCCCGTCCAGCTACATCTCCGTTGATCCCCACCGCGGCGCCGATCAGCAGCTTGCCGTCGGGGTCCACGGCTGGCTGGTACAGGGTGGATCGCAGCGCGTGTCTGCGCGTCATGACTCCCAGCAGCTGGGTTCCCTCGCAGATCAGCGCCACCTCGAGGTGGCGCCGGGACAGCGCATCGAAGATCTCCACCGGCGAGGTGTCGGGGGAGAGCACCAGCAGATCTGATGACATCACCTCGTGCACCTGCGCGAACCGGTCAGCCCCGGTGGCGTCCGCTTCGCTGACGGTTCCGATCGGACTGCCGTCCTGCACCACCACCACCGCGCCGTGCGCACGCTTGGGCAGCAGAGACATCGCCTCACCGACGGTGCTGTGTGGTGCCACCGACACCGCGGTGTCGAAGACCGTGTGCGACCCCTTGACCTTGCCGATCACCTCCGAGACCACGTCGGTGGGGATGTCCTGCGGGATGATTGCCACGCCGCCACGGCGGGCCACGGTCTCCGCCATCCGGCGGCCGGAGATGGCGGTCATGTTCGCGACCACCAGCGGCAGCGTGGTACCGATCCCGTCGGTGCTGGTCAGATCGACCTCGAGCCGCGATGTGAGGGCGGACCGTCGCGGGACCATGAACACATCGGAGTACGT
This sequence comes from Propionibacteriaceae bacterium, assembly GCA_035717205.1. GTDB lineage: Bacteria > Actinomycetota > Actinomycetes > Propionibacteriales > Propionibacteriaceae > Microlunatus. The sequence continues at coordinate 95,163 of DASTIW010000011.1, forward strand.
CAGGTCGTGGGCGGGTGGACTGGTCAGGAAGCGCACCCACCCATTGTGGTCGTTCCGGGCGCTCGGCCGCATCCGGAGCCAGCGGGTGGGCAGCGGTACCGATCAGCCGCCGTCGGTGCCGAAGAGCAGCCCGAGGCCGTAGGTGACGGCCGCAGCGCCGTACCCGATCATCAGCTGCCGGATGCCACGCCTCAGCGGGGATGCGCCGGACAGCAGGCCGACGACTGCGCCGGTGGCCAGCAGCGAGAGACCCACCAGGACCGCAGCTGTGACCACGGCGGCCAGCCCGTCCAGGCCGAAGAGGTACGGCAGTACGGGCACCACAGCCCCCGAGGCGAAGAAGCAGAAGCTGGACACGGCTGCCCCGAGCCCTGTCCCGATCGCCTCGTGCTCGTCGACGTCAACCTCCATCCGCGGGGCCGCGAGATCCGCCGTCAGGCTGCCGAGTACCTCCGCCGCGTGGCTCTCAGCCTCCTCGGGCTGCATGCCCCGGGCACGGTAGAGCAGGGCGAGCTCGTTGGCGTCGACATCGAGCTGCGGAAGTACCCGATTGGCTTCTGGGTCGGGATTGGATGACTCCAGCAGCTCCCGCTGGGACCGCACGGACACGTACTCGCCGGCACCCATGGACAGCGCACCGGCCAGCAGACCAGCGAGTCCGGTCAGCAGCACGATGCGGGTGGAGATGCCGCTGGCGCTGACCCCGAGCACCAGCGACAGGTTGCTGACCAGGCCATCGTTGGCGCCGAAGACCGCGGCTCGGAACGTTCCTGACAGCCGGGCCCGGCCACGGGCGGCGAGGCCCCGTACCACCTCCGCGTGAATCCGCTCATCGGCGGCCATGGTGGCGGTGGCGTCCGCGTCGCTCTCGTACGGTGACCGAGCCTCGGCGCGCTGCGCAAGGGCCAGGACGAACACCGACCCGAACCGGCGGGCGAGCCAGCCGAGCATCCGCGTCCGGATGTCACCGCGCATCGGGCGGCCAACCTGATCACCGAGCAGCTCGAGCCAGTGGTCCTCATGCCGGCCCTCCGCCTCCGCGAGCGCGAGCAGGATCTGCCTCTCTTCACCGGTACGACGGCTAGCCAGATCGCGGTACACGGCCGCCTCGGCCCGCTCGTCGGCGAGGTATCGACGCCAGCGCCGGATTGTCGCCGGGCTCGGGGGCGAACTCGACCTCGTCTGCTCGGGGGTAGTCATTTTGGTCTCCGGAGGTCAGGGCGAACAACGCGATCCGGGTGCTCGTCTCGCGATCACTGCAGCGTCAATCTATGCGAGTGGGCTCGACCAAATGCTCCCGAGCCCACAGCGCGGCGCTTGTCCGGTCGCCAACACCGATCCGACGGAAGATGTTCCCCAGGTGGACCTTCACCGTCCGCTCGCTGATCCCGAGTGCCCGACCGATCTGCTTGTTGGCAAGGCCATTGCTGACCAGAGCGAGCACCTCCCGTTCCCGTGCGCTGAGCGCGGGTATTTCCGGAGACGGCTGGTTCGCCCGTCCGCTGGACTCAGCGGCCGGGTGAGGAAGCAACGCCCCAGCCACCCGCGGGTCCAGCGGCGTCTGACCCTTGGCGGCCGCGCGTACCGCCGACAGCAGCTCGTGCGGATCACAGTCCTTGAGCAGGTAGCCGATGGCGCCGCTGGCAAGGGCTTCGGCGACCCGGTCCCGGTCGGCGAAGGAGGTGAGCACAACCACCCGGGTGGCGGGTAGCTCCGCCATCAGCCGACGGGTGGCCTGAACGCCGTCCATGATCGGCATCGACAGGTCCATCAGGATGACGTCTGGCCGGTGCAGCTCGGCGAGGTGGACCGCCTCACGACCGTCAGCGGCTTGGGCGACGACGTCCAGGTCATCGGCGGCGTCAATCAGCGCGGCCAGTCCCGCGCGCACCAGTTGGTGGTCGTCCACCAGCATCACCGTGGTCATGAGGTCGGCACCTCTAGACGCCAATGGGTGCCCTTCCCTGGTGCCGACCTGACCTCCAGCCGTCCGTTGGCCTGGCTGGTGGCATCCTGCATCAGCCGCAGCCCGAAATGCCCGGCGGCCGGGTCGCAGAGAACGGCCTCGGGGTCGAAGCCGATGCCGTCGTCGATGACGTCCAGGACCACCGACGTACCCTCCGACCGAAGCTTCAGCTGCAGCGTCGTGGCCTGCGCGTGCCGAGCGGCGTTCCGCAGACATTCCTGTGCGATCCGGAAGACGAGCCGTTCGCCGTCCTTGTCCAACCCGGTGGGGCCGGCGGGCAGGTCAAGCTGGACGTCGATGTTGCGCGTTCTCAAGCTGGCCGCCAGGTCGCCGAGTGTGGCCTGCAAGCCGGCGGCACTGAGGCTTGGCGGGTAGATGTCGACCAGCAGCGACCGGAGGCCGCCGATGCTGGTGCGGACGGTGTCCGACGCCGCGTAGAGCGACTGGGCCAGCGACGTCTGACCGGTGTTGTGCGCGCGAAGAGCCGCACCCGATACGACGAACGAGGTGGCTGCCAGCTCTTGGACAACCCCATCATGCAACGTCCCCGCGATTCGGCGTCGCTCTTCTCCGGAAGCTTGGACCGCGCGTTCCAGCAGTGCCTCACGTTGGGTCTGCGCGCGGCTGAGGCGGTCCAGCAACCGCCACAGCAGCGGCAGCAGCAAGATCACCAGAAGCAGCAGACTGGAGAACGTGACGGCGGCGAATCCCATCCAGATCTCACCTTTGCGTCGGACCACGGCGTCGTACTGCGAGTACGTCTCGAAGAGCAGCACCTGCCCGCTTGGCATCCTCACCGGAAGGTACACCTCAAGCAGCTTGGTGCCCTTCGGGTCGAGCGCGTTCTCGGGGCGGTGCAGCTCGGATACCGCTGAACTGACGGTGAGCACCGCCTGCGCCATCGCGTCCTTCTTGGCGCGGTCCAGCTCGAACGTCTTGTTGACCAGCTCCGGAGCGTCGGAGTAGATGATTCGGCCGTCAGCCGTCCACAACTTGACCCGGATGATCGAGGTCTGTGCCTTCACGTGATGCGTCACTGCCGCGTCGAGCCTCGCCACCGCATGAGGCTCCCGGTCGACGATGCCGTTGAGCAGCGCCGGTTCGATGACCGCCCTCGCCAGCAGCCTGGTTCGTTCCTCGGCGTCGGCGATGCCCTCGTTTTCAGCCAGCTGCTGGCTGGCGAACGCCCCGAAGATCGACACCGCGATCACCACCGCGGTTGTCATTCCGATGACCTGTGCATAGACGCGTCGGGTCTGCAGTGGTGGGTCGGTTCTCAGCCGGTCGCCGCTGCGTGCCAGTTCCACCCAGCCGGGGGCCTGGGCCGACGAGGTCCCGTTCGCAGCGGCACCTGTCGCGGAAGCGGCCTCAGTCGTCCTCGTCTGCGTCGTCGAACTGCCGCTCCTGTTCCCCTTTGCTCCCGCTGCTGCCGGGCTGCTCACCCTGGCCCCCCTCCCTATCGTCTCCGTGCCTACGGTAGCCGCCCTGGACGCTTTCATCTGAGTTTGCGGCATCCCCACTTATTGGGTCCTCGCCGTCATCCTCGCCCGCGTCTCGGTCGGCGTCTCGGTCGGCGTCTCGGTCGGCGTCTCGGTCCGCGTCTCGGTCGGCGTCTCGGCCCTCCGCGAGGTCATCTGACCATTCCTCGTCAACCTCATCGCGGTCAGTGCGGACCTCGTCGGCGTCGGGCTTGTTGTCTCGGCCGACCACGGGAGCGCCTTCCCGGTTCCGCCGGACGAGACCTGCGTGGCGTGGTGTGCCGCCGTTCTGCGTTGTGCCCCGCGCGGTCGGGGCCTGGCGAGGACTGGGCGGCGCGCTCCGGCGTGCGGCAGGTGATGGCCTGCGTTCGACGAGGCTACGGACGGATCTCGCCCGCACCTGACCCGGCTTTCGGATCGGATCACGCCTCGGTACCGGTGAGTGAGCGGCGGCATTCGGTTGGGCTGGGATTGTGCGGTCGGAGCCCGACTGTGGTGCGAGCTGGATGTGGATCGGGGCACCGATCGCATCATGGCGCAGCGCCGGTTGGCTCAGCAGGCTGATGATGACGGTAAGAGCGAGCCCCAGCGCTCCGACACCGACGACAATCACTCTCCGCATTGCTCGCATCCATCCGTGGGGTGGCAGGGCGGTCAGGAGGCGGAAGGTGGATGTTCGGCTGGTGGGCTCATCGGGGAGCCGTAGACCGTGGGCTTAGCGTCGTGAGTCGTCGCAACCGAACCTTGCCCGACCGTCACACCACGCGAGGGCGCTCAAGCCGGGGTGACCACATCCAGCCCCCGGCTGACCTTGATGTACTTGCGTATTGCCAATGTTGCTGACTGCCATTCTTGCAGCCCGGATACGATACGCCGACGTCGGGTTCAGCGTGCTACGACCGGTCCTCCGCGCAGAATCGATCCCGGGGCTGCGTCATGGTGAGTTGTACGCTGACGGGCGTGAGCGACCAGACCACGGATGCCGCGACCACCACGGCCCCACCCGGGACTCCTGGTGCCGCCGACGCCCAGACCCCCGGGGGGCAGGGGAACGAGCAGCAGCGCACAAAGGGCCTTGACGCCAGCGGCAACGACTTCAAACGTGACACCAACTACATCGCCGATCGGATTACCCGGGACGGCCGGGACGGTTACCCGGTGGAGCCTGGCCGATACCGCCTGATTGTCGCGCGGGCGTGCCCGTGGGCCAACCGGGCCATCATCGTCCGGCGGCTGCTGGGCTTGGAGGACGCCATCTCCATGGGGATCTGCGGTCCCACACACGACTCGCGGAGCTGGACGTTCGACCTGGATCCCGGCGGCGTCGACCCTGTGCTGGGCTACGAGCGGCTGCAGCAGGCGTACTTCGCTCGCTTCCCTGACTATCAGCGGGGGATCACCGTGCCGGCCATCGTCGACATCCCGACGAAGGCGGTGGTGACGAACGACTACCCCCAGATGACCTTGGACCTGTCAACGGAATGGACCGAGTTCCACCGGAAGGGTGCCCCGGAGCTCTATCCCGACCGCTTGCGGGCTGAGATCGACGAGGTCTCCGAACTGGTGTTCACCGACGTGAACAACGGGGTCTACCGGTGCGGGTTTGCCGGGTCACAGGCGTCCTACGACCGGGCATACGACCGGCTGTTCGCGCGCCTCGACTGGCTCTCCGATCGGCTCAGTCGGCAGCGGTACCTCGTGGGCGACACCATCACCGAGGCCGATGTGCGCCTGTTCACCACACTGGCACGCTTCGACCCCGTCTACCACGGCCACTTCAAGTGCAACCGGAACAAGCTGTCCGAGATGCCGACGCTGTGGGCCTACGCCCGAGATCTGTTCCAGACCCCAGGATTCGGCGACACCACTGACTTCGTGCAGATCAAGGAGCACTATTACGTCGTGCACGTCGACCTCAACCCGAGCCAGACGGTGCCCAAGGGTCCCGACCTACGCGGCTGGCTGAGCCTCCATCACCGCGAGCAGCTCGGGGCCAGGCCTTTCGGGGATGGCACCCCACCACCGCCGCCGAAGAATGCCGAGCAGGTAGCGGCCGGCCACGGGGCGGTGATGGAGCCCTAACCAATCCACGAGCGGTCGTGCCTGACCGTCAGGACGCGCCGAGGCCCCCGGCGGCAGCGCCCTGGTCAGCGACTGCTTCGGTATCAGAGTTGACGGCGGTGTCAGACCGCGCGCCAGTTCCGGACCCGCCGGTGCTTTCGGAGCCGGGGGCAGTGCCGCTGTCTGGGGCTGTCGAGGCTCCGGGTGACTCCGGTGCTGCGGGAGCCTCGGTGGCGCCGTCGGTCGCATCCGTGCTTGAGGCGGTCGCGGACGCATCGGCTGACTCGGGGGCCGCGCTCGGCTCGTCGGTTGGTGACTCAGACGGCGCGGTCTCCTCAGTTGCCGATGCGTCCGACGTCGGATCTGCCGTCGGCTCGCTCTTCCTGGTCTCCGCCCGGCTTACCTGGCCAATCGTCGTTCCGTCTTCGCCCGACAGTGAGCTGCCGGAGACGAACTCGATCCCCGTGATGACCACCGCTGCCACGGCGAAGACCGCGAGTGCACCTGCCAGCACGGCCTTCCAGCGAATCCGCGACGAGCGGACGCCTTCCAAGACTGCGGCAGGCACTGATACTGGCTCAGGCTGCGGAGCCGCGTCGATGACGACATCGGCGACATCGAGCGGCGCCGCGGGTGCATCCGCAGCCTCCGTACCGACACCAGCCGGTGTGGAGTCCAAGACGACTTTGGTCGCGGACTGGCCCTGGCCGGCCCACAGCACCGTACGCACCTTTTCCCGCCCATGGCGGAGCGAGGCCGTGTAGACCGCGCTGGCGACGCCCGCGACCACACTTGCGAGCGCGGCACCGATCAAGGTTCCGGCGGCGCCGAGACGCGAACCGACGGCTGCTGCGGTCATGGCTGCCAGCGCGCCGCCGATGATCTGGGTGATCGACAGGTCGATCTTCTTCGGCTGGGATTGCTCGGGCGTACGGGGTTCAGCAGGCCTGGCGGTATCCGGCAAGAGACTGTTGGGGCGAGTTGGCTGCGAAGTAAGCATGTCCTCAAACGGGGTCGTGTCGGTCTGGTGCTGCCTGGTAGGTCCAGTCACCTAGTCAACGCCACGTCGAGGAGAATCGTTGGCAGAATCGAGCAACAGTGACCGATTCCACAGCTGTTCTTCGGAAGTGCAGGGTAGGGCGGAGAGCAGCCAATCAGGCGGGGAGCAGGGTGTCACCCGAAAAGCCACCGGCCCGTTCCCCCCTGTGGGGGAACGGGCCGGCCGGACGTTGAGTGCGGTAAGCGGTCAGCCTCGGCGACTCGTCTCGGACTCGCCGGACCCGATCGCGTGATGGCCGTGAGCCTGGCCGTCAGTGCGCGCGCCGGCGTCCGCGTGACCGTTGCCGACCGTATGCCCGTTGCCATCGGTGGGCCCGTGTCCATCGTGCCCATGTCCATCGTGCCCGGCGGCCACCAGCGCCTGGTGGTGGGCGGCTTCTTCGAGTTCGGCGCGGCTGGGCTTGCGGAGGCTGTCCTGGAAGAAGAACCGGGTGGCTCTGCGACGGAGCTTCTCGTTCCGTACGGACTTCGCCGGCAGGTCGGCGTACTCGTGCTCCGAACCGTCGGTCAGCGGTACGTGCTCGATGTGCTGGGTCAGCGTGAACGCCTCGTCGGCGCTGATCGGCACGTGCTTCTCGCTGTAGGAGCCGGACGGGTCTCGAACGATGACTCCGGACTCCGCGCCGTGCAGCAGTCGGTCAGCATCGGCGCGCTGCAGCCCGACGCAGATCCGCTTGGTGATGAGGAACGCGAGCACCGGGGCAACGAAGACTGCTACCCGTAGGAAGTAGGTGACCGAATTCAACGAGACCCGGAACTGAGTCGCCACGATGTCGTTACCGCCACCGATCCAGAACATTGCGTAGCAGGTCATGGCCGCCACGCCGAACGCGGTCCGGGTGGGGTTGTTCCGCGGCCGGTCGAGGATGTGGTGCTCGCCGGTGTCGCCGGTAACCCAGCGCTCCACGAAGGGATAGATCGCCATCAGCCCGAACATCAGCCCCATCAGCCCGAGTCCCGGCACGAACACGTTCCATGACCAGGTGGTGCCGCCGATGTGCGACTCCCAGTTGGGCATGATCCGGATGGCACCTTCGACGAAGCCCATGTACCAGTCAGGCTGCGAGCCGGCGGTGACCTCGGCCGGGTTGTACGGGCCGAAGATCCACACCGGGTTGATCTGCATAAAGCCACCCATCAGGGTGATCACGCCGAAGACGATGAAGAAGAAGCCACCGGCCTTGGCCATGTACACCGGGAACAGTGGGTAGCCGACCACGTTCTGCTCGGTCCGACCGGGACCGGGGTACTGCGTGTGCTTGTGGTAGAAGACCAGCGCCAGGTGCGCCGCGATCAGGCCGAGGATGACTGCAGGAATCAGCAGAATGTGCGCCATGTACAGCCGGGGAATGATCAGCTCGCCGGGGAACTCTCCGCCGAACATGAAGAACTCCGCCCAAGTGCCGATGATCGGAATGGCGCGGATGAGCCCGTCCACGAACCGGAGGCCGGTGCCGGAGAGCAGGTCGTCGGGGAGTGAGTAGCCCGCGAAGCCCTCGACCAAACCGATGGCCAGCAGGCCCACACCCATCAGCCAGTTCAGCTCACGAGGCTTGCGGAAGGCGCCGGTGAAGAAGACCCGGAGGCTGTGCGCCAGCATGGCGGCAATGAAGAGCATCGCAGCCCAGTGGTGCATCTGCCGCATCAGCAGGCCACCGCGGATGTCGAACGACAGCGCCAGCGACGAACTGTATGCCTCCGACATCTGCAGGCCTCGAAGCAGCTGGTAGGTCCCCTCGTACTCGACCTCCGCCATCGACGGCTTGAACCAGATGGTCAGGAACACACCGGTCAGCAGCAAGATGATGAAGGAGTAGAGCGCGATCTCACCCAGCAGGAACGACCAGTGGTCGGGGAAGATCTTCCGGAGGTTGTGGCGCCCGATGGATGCCAGACCGAGGCGCTCATCGGCCCAGGTGACTGGACCGGCGGCCGCTTTGAAGACCGGGCCCAACTGCTTGTCCGGAGTCTGGGCCTCCAGGGTCCGCCCCTGCTGCACCGTCGGTGCTGGCTTAGCCATCAGTTATCGCCCCGCTCGAAGTCGTTGCGCGAGTCGCGCTCAAAATAGCTCGGTCCCACCGGCACGGTGAAGGGCCCACGTGCCACCAGATTACCCTCGGCGTCAGTCGTGATCGGAAGCTGCGGAAGAGCTCGCGCAGCGGGACCGAAGACGACCAGACCGGAGTCACCCAGGTCGAAGGTCGACTGGTGGCACGGGCAGAGCAGGTGGTGGGTCTGCTGCTCCCACAGGCTGATCGGACACCCGACATGGGTGCAGATCTTGGAGTAGCAGAGGATGCCGCCGACGTTCCAGTCCTTGCGGGAGTCGGGGATCTTGATGGTTTGCGGGTTCATCCGCACGATGATGATGGCCGCCTTGGCCTTTTCTTCCAAGAACTCAGCACCGTGCAGATCTTTGAGGTTCTCCGGTTCGGCGTTCACGAGCTGCCCGATGACCAGATCAGCGGCCTTGATCGGCTCGTACGTGACGTCGTTGACCAGCCGTACACCTTCTTCCCAGATGGTGGACTCGATGGTGGCGGCCCGGACCTTCTTGGTGGGGAACGGCCCAAGGTCGGCGAACGAGACGATGGCCGGCAGACCGAGCACGGCAAGCGCGCCGACCAGGCTGCGGCCGAGCACCTTTCGCCGGGTGATCTGCGACTCGTCGGTGCCGGCCTCGATCGCCTTCATGATCTCGATCCGGTCCTCGGGAGAGGAGGACACCGGGTGCCGCTCGTCAATCTGCTCGGTGTCGACCATCAGCTGGCGGGCCCACTGCACGGCGCCGATACCGATCAGCAGGATCGCCATCCCAAGGGTGAATCCGAGACCGACGTGCTGAGCGTTGGACTTCAGCGGGCCGAAGTCGATGAACGAGGTCTTCGGCACGGCGAAGTAGATGACCACGAAGGCGATCGCGAAGACAGGCACCAAGCCGAACATGGTGGCGACCTGACGAGTCGCCCGATCGGCGGCCGCCTCGTCGACATCGGTGAACCGGGGTACGTGGTGCTCCACACCCGGGTCAGCCACCGGGTAGCGAGGATCGGCCACCGCGGCCGGGTCGTTCCAGGAATGCTTCTCGATGTCGCTCATCGCGCCTTCGCTCCCTTTGCTGCAATCCACACTGCGAAACCGACCAGGCTGCCGAGGCCGATGATGAATGCCCACAGACCTTCGCTGACCGGCCCGATACCACCCAGAGTGAGGCCGCCTTGATTCGGCTGCTCGTGCAGCTCGTTGAGGTAGCCGATCACGGCCTTCTTGTCCTCCGGCGTCAGCACGCCGTCGGAGAACACCGGCATTTGCTGCGGACCGGTCAGCATTGCCTCGTAGAGGTGCTTGTTACTGACACCGAAGAGCGTCGGAGCGTACTTACCGCCCGGCAGTGCGCCACCGGCGCCGGCGAAGTTGTGGCACGCCGAGCAGTTGGTGCGGAATAGCTCACCGCCACGTGCGATGTCCTCCTCGCTGACGCCCTCGGGGTTGTACTCCTCCTCAGAGGGGATGTCGGGACCCGGACCGAGCGAGGCGACGAAAGCAGCCAGCGCGGCGATCTCCTCCTCGGTGTACTGGTTGGGCTTGACCGGTGCCTGCTCCGCCGGCCTGGCCATCGGCATCCGGCCGGTGCCGACCTGGAAGTCGACGGCGGCAGCGCCTACCCCAACCAGAGACGGGCCGAGGACGTGGTTGTCCGCTGTCCCGTTGCCTTCGCCGTTAAGACCGTGGCAGGACGCGCACCCCACCGCAAACAGTGCCTGACCCTCCGCGACCTGCTGGCTGGTGCCGGTGTCGGCCGACGACTGCGAGGCCGGTGCGAACACTGAGTAGAACCCGCCCATGGCGATCAGCGCCGCAACCAGCAACAACACCTTCGCCGCCGGATGGCGCCGTCTCGAGCTCAGGAATCGCACGTGGGGGTCCCTCTCAGTTGTGCAGTCAACAGGTATTCGGTTGTGGAGACCGCCTTGGATGCAGCGATCCCGGTGACATCAGAGCTCGTGGAGTTGCCAGAAGCGGCCTGAACGAGTGCCGGCCTCATTTGAGTAGGTAGATGACACCGAACAGCGCAATCCACACCACGTCGACGAAGTGCCAGTAGTAGGAGACCACGACGGCACTGACCGCCTGCTCGTGGGTGAATGTCCGAGCCAGATAGGTACGACCCATCAGCAGCAGGAACGCGATCAGGCCACCGGTCACGTGCAGGCCGTGGAAGCCGGTGGCCAGGAAGAACACCGACCCGTAGGCATTGGTGGCGAGCGTGAGGTTCTCCTCGAACAGGGCGGCGTACTCGTACACCTGACCACCGATGAAGAAGGAGCCCATCAGAAAGGTCAACACGTACCACTCGCGCAGCCCCCACCGCTTGATCTGAAGCAGGGAGCCGGTCCGACCGACCTGGCCACGCTCGGCCGCGAACACTCCCATCTGGCAGGTGAAGGAACTCGCCACCAGGACAGCAGTGTTGGCGACGGCGAACGGGATATTCAGGATCGCGGTTTCGGTCTCCCACAGCGAGGGCGTACCGCTCTCGAACGCCTGCGCGTTCGTGACGTTCCGGATGGTGAAGTAGGCGGCAAAGAGAGCCGCGAAGAACATCAGCTCCGAAGCCAGCCACACGATCGTGCCCACAGCCACCATGTCAGGCTTGCCATGACGCCCGTGCAGCCGCGACTGGGGGATCGCGTGCAGTGCGCCGGTCGGCTTGATTGCGGTGCTCTGCTCGTGTGTGTTTATCGCCACGGGGTCATTATTGCCCCATGTGCAGCGCGGGTCACTTCGGGGCACGCGAATGTCGCCCGACATGTAACCTGCCTACGCTTGGTGCGTGAACCAGTTGCTGGGGGTTGTCGTCGCGATGCCGCTGCACGCGACCCCTGGCGGCCAACCCGAGCCGCTAACGTCGATCCGGCTGCTGACCGCTTGGAGCTGGAACTGGCCCGTGGTGTTCGCGATTGCGCTGGCCGCCGGCCTGTATGTCACCGGCTTGGTGGTGCTCTCACGCTCAGGCACGAGGTGGCCGGTGGGCAGAAGCGTCGCCTTCCTGGTTGGTGGGCTGGGCAGCGCTGTGGTCGCCACCTTGTCGGCACTGGGAACCTACGACACGGTGCTGCTCAGTGTGCACATGGGGCAGCACATGATCTTGATGATGCTGACGCCGATGTTCCTCGCGCTGGGGGCGCCGGTGACGTTGGCGCTGCGAACCCTGCCGCCGCGGCCGCGAGCGGCACTGATGTGGCTGCTGCACTGTCGGCTGGCGAAGGTGGCGACCTTCCCACCGGTGGCCTTGGCGCTCTTCATCGCGACGCCCTTTGCGCTCTACTACTCCGCTTTCTATCCGCTGAGTCTGGAGTCAGCGTTCTGGCACAGCTTCTTGCACCTGCACTTCGTGCTGATCGGGGCCATGCTGATGTGGCCGCTGGTGGGCGTCGACCCGGTTCCGGGACGGGTGGCGTACCCGTTCCGAGTGCTGACCGTCTTTGTCCTGCTGCCGTTCCACGCCTTCCTCGGCATCTCCATCATGAGTTCGGATGCGCTCATCGCGGAGGAGTGGTACCGGGGGTTCGAGAGGACGTGGAGTCCGTCGCCTGCGGAGGATCAGTACCTTGCCGGCGGGATCTTGTGGGGCAGTGGCGACATCACCGCGCTTGCGATGATGGCCGTGCTGTTCGTGCAGTGGTTTCGGCAGAGCCAGCGCGAGGCGGTCCGGGAGGACCGCCGCCTGGACCGGCTCGAAGCCGCCGAAGCGGCCCGGCGGTCGCGCTCGGGGAAGGCCTGAGCAACCTGGCGGAGGGAGGTTGGCGGCACGATACGATCGCCGAACCGAGCCCGCCGGTGCACTCCGGCAGACCGGGGTCCAGATGTTCAATACCGTGAGGATCGAGATGGACAGCCAAGAGGCACCACCAGGACCAACGCCCCTCGTCGTGCTGCTCTATGCCTCCGACCGCACAGTCCGGGAGAACGTACGGTTCACGCTCGGCCGTCGACTGGCCGCCGACCTGCCCCCGATCGAGGTGCTGGAAGTCGCAACTCAGCCGGCAGTGGTTTCCGCCCTCGACCGGGGAGGGGTCGACCTGGTCATCCTGGACGGCGAAGCCGTCCCCGGCGGCATGGGTTTGTGCCGCCAGCTCAAGGACGAGATCTTCGGCTGTCCACCGGTGCTGCTGCTGACCGGCCGGCCCGACGACGCCTGGCTGGCCACCTGGTCTCGCGCCGACGGTGTGGTGTCGCATCCGGTGGATCCGATCCGGCTCCCGGAGGCCGCGGCGGCGTTGCTGCGCGCTCACTCCAACGTTTCCCGTAGGTCCGCATGAGTCAGATGAGCTGGCGGCAGCTGCTGTCCGGGCTGGTACGCGGCGAGGACCAGTCGGCAGAGGCAACCGCATGGGCGATGGGCCAGATCCTGTCCGGCGAGGCCACGCCGGCCCAGTTGACTGCGTTCGTGATCGCCTTACGGATGAAAGGGGAGACCGTCGCCGAGATGGCGGGTCTTGCCGACACCATGCTCGAGTTCGCGACCCCGATCGAGATTGCCGGCGAGGCCGTCGACGTAGTCGGCTCAGGTGGTGACCGCGCGAACACCGTCAACGTCTCCACGATGGCGGCGATCGTCGCGGCGGGCGCCGGCGCCCGGGTGGTGAAACACGGGAACCGTTCTGCTTCCTCGGCCTGCGGTGCAGCTGACGTGCTGGAGGCGCTAGGCGTCGTCCTTGACCTGACGCCCGAGCAGCAGCAGCAGGTGGTCGAGCAGACCGGCATCGGCTTTCTCTTCGCCCCCCATTACCACCCGGCGCTTCGGCACGCCGCCGCTCCGCGAAGCCAGCTCGGGATACCGACCACGTTCAACTTCCTCGGTCCGCTGGCGAACCCGGCGCAGCCCAACGCGTCCGCCGTCGGAGTCGCAGACGCACGGATGGCGGAGCTGATGGCGGGCGTCTTCGCCACCCGCGGTGGCCAGGGACTGGTCTTCCACGGAGACGACGGCCTGGATGAGCTGACGACCACCACGACGTCGACGATCTGGGCCTTCGCCGACGGCCGGGTGAGCCGAAGCGAGCTGGATCCGACAGACCTCGGACTGCCCCGGGCTCAGGTTGCCGATCTGACCGGCGGAGACGCCGCCCAGAACGCGACAGTGGTGGCCGACGTCGTTGCCGGCAAGCGGGGATCCGTGCGCGACATCGTGGTGCTCAACGCCGCGGCGGCCCTGACGGCGTACGACAAGCCGGTGCACGGCGATGGACTCGTGGACCAGTTGCGCTCACATCTCGACCGGGCCGAGCAGTCAATCGACTCCGGTGCAGCCGAGGCGAAGCTTGCGGAGTGGGTCGCCACCACGCAGAGCTTCCGCTGAACCTGAGCTGGGGAGCCGGCCGGTCGACCCACGCGGGGCGGGGGCCGCTGGTGTGAGTCGGCTCAGGAGATGGTCAGCGAGTCCATCGAGGCACCCGCCAGCCGCCGTACCTGGGCGTCAGCGTCGTCGGGCACCGAGCTGATGGCAGCAATCCGGGTGCCGTCCTCCAGTCGGACCACCGCGACGGTGATGTCGTCGTAGGAGCTGGCCAGGTGCTTGACCGAGTAGGACGCCCGCGCGGTGAGCATGACCCCCGGATGACCGTCCACCGACCATTGCCACGACGAGAGGTCGCTCACCTTGGCGCTGGAGAAGAAGGCGGCTACGAAAGCAGACAGCGCTGCTCGACCGGTGCCCTCCAGGTCGCGGTTCGCACCGATGGCCGGCGCCAAGGCGCTGAGCGCCACCGTGGCCGTCCAGTTCTGCCGACCGTCATAACGACGGTGAACCATCGCCTCAGCCACGAACATCACGTCGAAGGTCCCGGATCTCGCCATCGCGTTCGGGTACGGCTCGTACGGGACGTCCGGCAGCCGAATGGAGGCCTGGTTGATGGTCGCTACCCGCGTGGCGTGGTCGAGATCCCCGGACGGCGAGCTGGTCAGCGACGATCCGCGGGCCGTGGAAGGACCCGTCAGCGGTGCCGCTTCACCTGTTGGGTCCGCCGACGGCTGGTCATTCCAGATGGCCACGCTCAGACCCAGCCCTGCGGAGACAAACAGCGCGAAGCCGAGTGTGATCGCAATCGCCGTTCGTAGTGGCGACCGGCGCCGAGGCCAGTCGTCGGAGTCGCCGCCGTCGAGCTCTGGGACAGTGCTGCCGCTGACCGCCGCCGTCGCCGAGGGATGACCGAGTGGAGCCGGAGCGCGCGCGAACTCGCTCATCGCCAAGGTCCAGTGCTGGCCGTCCCACCAGCGGTACAGTCCTGCTGCGCCGGCTGGATCAGGGTACCAGCCCGGCCTTGGGGCGGTCATGTTCGAAAGCCTACGCGAGGCGGCAACCGGGATCGGTCGGCAGATCGGTGCCCTACGGTGTTGTCCACCGGGGTGATACTGCAGGCATGATCTCTCGCGAGCTCGCCGCTGAACTGGCGCCCCACCTGAGCTGGACCCCGCGCAACGGGGACCAGTTCTTCATCCCCCAGCCGGAGATCTCGGAGTCCGTTTTCACCATCAGCGACATGGTGGTCGAGTTGATCCAGAAGAACGGGCAGTCGCGATTCCACTTCAATGGCACGACCGAGTGGGCCCTGGACTCGGTGGAGTCCGCCGACGTGGTGTGGTTGCCGCGGGAGGAGCAGCTACGAGAGATGCTGCTTCCGCACTTCTTGTCGTTGGACTTCACCGGCGAGGGTTTCGTGGTGACCGTCAGCGGCCCTCGACAGGCGTTCCACACCAGGGCGGAGCAGGAAGCCTGTGACGCGTACGCCCGCGCGCTGCTCTATGTGCTCTCCGGCAGTGAGCGGCAACTCAGCCGGACAGCCGGTTGATGACCGCGGCCAGGTAGGCTCCGGCCAGCATCGAGGGCGCGTACGGGAACTCCGAGTTCCGGCGCCGAACCAGCCGGAACAACCCGTGCACCGCCCCCAACACGGTGCCAAGCATCAACGTCGCGGCCAGCAGCGTCCAGGAGTGCGCTGCCGCGGCGGCACCCAGCAGGGGAGCGAACCGAACGTCGCCGAATCCGAAACCGCCTCGGGTGGCGGCCCAGATGAGCAGGTACAGCCCCCAGGCGAGCGCCGCCCCAGCGGCTGTCCTGCCGACGTCTGCCGGCGACACGCCGAGCGCGACGCTGCCGCCGACCGCCACCATCATCGTCAGCCATCCGACCACGCTCAGTGTTCGGGGCAGCCAGGTCGTTCTAGCGTCGATGGCAGCGAGCAGCACACCGACCGTAGCCAGCACGGTCCACAGCGGCTGCAGTCGCGCAGGCAGCACGGCCCAGGCCACGAATGTGGCCGCCACCGACAGCAGCGTGACGGCGGTGACGAACCGGCGCGTCGGGAGCTGGGCGTATCGGAGCTTGGTGTCGGCACCCGGCTGATCGGCGGATGGCTCCGGGAGTCGGCGCAGCACCGGTGCGATCCCGAGCGCGATGACTAGACCCGTCAACAGCGCGACACCGAGCGCGAGCGCTGGTTCGGGCATGCGGTGATCCTAAGCGGCCCGAGGAAGCGACTCACCCGGCGACCGGGCGGGTCGACCGAAACTGCACATGCGCGGCGACGTCACCAGCCGAGCCCGAACCTCCACGGCTTCGGCACGGACCTGAAGCGCGATCCAGTAACTGCAGGAACCCGGCTGGCCGTCTTGGAGTGCTCGGACAGCCTCCGGGTCGAGGCGAAGGAGGTGCGACCAACGCTCGGTGCACCAGCCGGCGACCTCCATCCAGGCCATCGCCGCCGTGACCGGTCCCGCCGGCACCAGCCGCCGCCGGCACTCCTCCAAGACAGCGGGCGTGACAGCGTACAGCCGCCGTGCGGTGTCGGGGCTGATCCGTCGAGGCGGTCGGCTGCCGTCACCGGTCAGCAGCCTCCGGCCGACCCTGGGCGAGACGCCCGCCAGCAGCGCGACGATCTCCGGCGAAACGCCGGTGACGGCGATCAGGAAACGCAGATGGGCCTGGAACGGAGCTGCGTCGACCCATCCATGTCCGGTTCCCAGCCGTGTCGCGACCTGTCCTTGCTGAGTCGTTGATTCCATCGTTACCTCCCTGGCGTGGTGCTTGACTAGGAAGGCTCCGCAGAGGCGGTGATTGTGAGCGAATGAGGCGATAATTCTTGTCCCGATGGCGACTGTGCCGCCGGATGGCGAGCACCACGACACAGCAGCGCCCCCGCTCCGATCGGGGCGGGGGCGCTGCTGCAAGCCGACGATAAGGCCCGATGGTCAGCCTTGGGCCCGGACGAAACCTGCCTGTCGGGCAGCCTCCTCCGTGCGGAACCACACCTCTGCGACCGTCGACTCGTAGCCGGGAGAGTCGGGCAGGTGATATTTCATCGAGTTCTGGTTCCCCTTGATGGCGAACCCCTCAGGTGGCTCGCTGCCGGTGTAGGCATCGTCACCGCCGACTACACCGGTGGAGGCGGCCGGGCTTTCGGCAGCCCCCGTCGAGGGTGTCCGGTCCTCGGGCAAGCCCTCGGCGACAGTGGCTTCCGGCGCGGCCTCGGCGGGCGCATCAGACGGTTCGCCGACATGCGTGACGATCGCTTGCTCCGACGCCTCGTCCAGCGGCTGGCTCGGGACAGTCCCGGTCTGACCGGTGGCCTCCGCCCAGTTCAGCGGCTCCTGCGCGGCGTCTGAGCTTGCGGCAGTGCCGGCGGCCGAGGTAGTCCCGGCTGGCTTGGAGCTCGGGAAGGTGGAGGCTGGGCGCGCGGCCTGCCAGTCGGCGTCCTTTGTGCCCAGCAGCTTCTTGACGACGACGAAGGCGACACCGCCGAGCGCCGCGAGAATGGCCAGCCACTTGAGCCGGCCTCCCTTTGAGCTCTTGTCCTCGACCGCCGCCGGGAAGTCAAGCTCGCCTCGGGCCGCGGCCAGAGTGGCTCGGCCGCGCTTGCCTGCCTCTACCACCAACGGGGAGGCGGCCGCGGCTGTCAGGGCGCCGGTAACTCTGGGCCGCAGATCCTCGTTGACCCGCTCGCGTCCGGCCTCGATCACCGGGGCCACCACCACCCACGCCTCGTCCAGCCGAGGACCGATCCGATCGGCGGCACTGTGGGCGAGCTTTGTCCCCCGGACCTTGGCGTTTGCTGCCAGTGGAGCGACCCGGTCGGCCGCTTGATGTGCGTACGGGCTTACGTAGCCGACCACCTGGTATGCGTACGGGCTGACCCGGTCCACGGCCGAATGGGCCAGCGGCACAACTCTGTCGGCGGCGGTGTGGGCCAGCGGGACAACTCTGTCGGCGGCGGTGTGGGCCAGCGGCCGAACCTTGTCTGCTGCGGAATGCGCGAGCGGCGTGACGCGCTCCGCGGCTTGGTGAACCATCGGTCCGATGCGCTCGGCGGCTAACGCGATGCCGCTGAAGGCTGGGTTGACCCGACTCTCGGCGGCTTCCTCGCGCTGGGAACTCTTGCGCTTCACGTTTCCTCCGTTGTGAGAGAACTGCTCCGGACGGAGCATTGCAACCGTATCGGTTGTGCAAGGAGCGCTGCGAGGCATGTCGCGGATTCGCCAGCAGGAAGATCGGATGTGGCGGGCCGAACAATCTCGTATCGCTGCCTGCCTTGGATGAGCGTGACAAGATGGCAGCCGACGTCGCGCCCACCGGGCCGCGTCGCAGTCATTCCCAACCGAGAAAGGTGCACCCGACGTGGCGCAGACGGCTACCCTCCACACCAACCACGGCGACATCGTGATCAACCTGCTGCCTGAGCACGCCCCCAAGACGGTGGAGAACTTCGTCGGACTGGCGAATGGCACCAAGGAGTACACCGACCCCAAGACGGGCGCCAAGACCACGGGCAAGTTCTACGACGGACTGGTGTTCCACCGGGTGATCGAGGGCTTCATGATCCAAGGTGGTGATCCGTTAGGCGTCGGAACAGGGGGCCCGGGCTACAAGTTCGCTGACGAGTTCCACCCCGACCTGTCCTTCAACAAGCCTTACCTGCTGGCCATGGCGAACGCGGGCCCAGGAACCAACGGCTCCCAGTTCTTCATCACCGTTGGGCCGACCCCGCACCTCAACCGGCGACACACGATCTTCGGCGAGGTCGCGGACCAGCCCAGCCGCGAAGTCGTCGACGAGATCGCACGCGTCCGGACCGGGCGTGCCGACCGTCCGGTCGATGCCGTGGTGATCGAGTCGGTCGACATCTCCGAGTGACAGTGCCGCCGTCGGCCGGTCCGGAGTTCACTGCGCCGTCGCAACCCGTCTGCTATCGACATCGGGACCGGCCAACAGGTATCTCGTGTCAGCGGTGTCAGCGTCCGATCTGCGGGGAGTGCATGAACCCGGCGTCTGTCGGGTTCCAGTGTCCGTCGTGCGTCGCGTCAGGTCGTACGAGCGTCCGCTCGCCGCGAACCCGTTTCGGCGGCGTGCTCAAGCCGGGCGGTGGTAACGCCACCACGGTACTGATGGGCATTCTGGGCGTGATCTACGTGCTCAACCTGGTGACCCTCAACCTGCTCAGCTCAGAGATGGTACTGAGCAACTTCCTGGTCCACTCCGGGCAGTTCTGGCGACTGGTCACCTACGGCTTCGTCTCGGTGGGACTGCTCGGCCTGCTGATGAACCTGCTCGTGCTCTGGCTTGCCGGTCGTGCCATGGAGCAGGTGCTGGGCACGTGGCGCTTCGTCGCCCTCTATGTGCTCGCCGGTTTAGGCGGCGCCACGGTCTCGTTCGTGCTGGGTCCGTTCAACCTGGTGGCGGCCGGCGCCTCTGCCGCGGTGGTCGGCCTGCTGGCTGCCAACGCTTTAGTGAAGCGGCGCTCGCACGAGGACATCCGCCCAGATGTCAGCCTGCTGATTCTGTTGACGCTTTACAGCCTTTTCGTGGGCTTTCGGTCGTTCGGCTGGCTCGGTCTGGTGGGCGGCATTCTGGTCGGGGGGTTGGTCGGTTTCGTGCTGGCGTATGCGCCCCGGGACAACCGGAATGCGGTGCAGGGAGCCGGACTGGGAGCAATCGCGGTCGTCTGCGTGCTCGCTGTCATCGGAAAGCTTGCCTTGACCTAGCGATCATCGCGTTGTCGCCCGGGTGCCCGGCTGGCCGTGGTGCCGTGGCGGGCGATGGCGTCACCGAGGGAGTCGACGGCTGCGTGGATCAGTCAGCGCCGAGAGCGAATGCGGCCTCGAGATCATGGGAGGAGTAGGCGCGGAAGGCGATATGAGTTTCCGTGGAGAGCACCCCGGGTACCTTGTTGAGCCGGTCCGCCACAACCTCGGCGATCTGCTCGTGGCTGGACACCCGTACCAGGACGATCAGGTCGATCGTGCCGGTCACTGAATAGACCTCGCTGACACCGGTGAGCGCGGCGATGGCCTCCGCGACCTCGGGGATCCGAGCGACCTCTGCGTTGACGAAGACGATCGCTGTCACCATGCGCGGCATCATATCCTCAGCCCTGCCGGTCTCCACACGGCGCTCGTGGCGCTTAGCTACGAATGAGACCACCCGCCCGGATGTCGGCTTGCTGCTCAGGGACCCGGCTCGTCGCCGCTCAAGGCAGATCGAACTAGCTCGTCGTGGGTGAGCACCGCATGCAGTGGCCACATCCAGTCGCCTGCGATATCGATGAGGCGCACTCCGGGCTGCTCCAACCAGCTCGCGATCCGCTCGCTCTCCTCGATCCCAGCGGCGGGCAGCGGCCCGATCGGGGCGGCCACCTGCTCCGCGGTGACGCGGGTGGCGCGGGCAACCTGCTGTGGAACCTCGTGCGGTGTGGCCAGAGCCGCGCCGGCGAGCCGGCCGTACCGGATGACGTGAATCTCCCAGTTCAGCCCTTCCCTTCGCGCTGCCACGATCTCCGGGCAGGCGGCGAGGCTGCGGACTCGATGAAACCTGAGCCCTGTCCGGGCCAAGGCCTCCAGCCTGCGGCGGATCGTAGCAGCCTCCTCGAACCGCTGCTGGTCGACCAACCGCCGCAGCCGGCCGCGGAGCGCCCAGACCACCGGCCGGACATCATTGGACAGAGCCCCACGTACCTGCTCGACGATCGCGGAGTAGGCATCGATCGAGATCGACCCGTCGCAGGGGGCGCTGCACCGGCCCATTCCGGCCAGTGCGCAGGCCGGTGATCGGACAGTCCGGCTGAGCCGGGGACTGCACTGCCGGATGGGGAAGCCGTCGTAGATCGCCAGCACCACGTCCTCGGCGGATTGCCGGCGCGCAAACGGGCCGAAGTAGGTGGCGCGGTCGTCCCGCACCTCTCGAACAATCGAGAGTCGGGGGAAAGGTTCCTGGGTGATCTTGATCCACTGCTGACGTTCGGGGTACTTGGAGCGCCGGTTGTACCGCGGCCGGTGTGCACCGATCAGCCGAAGCTCGCACACCTCCGCCTGCAGCGGCGTCTGGCACGGGACCGCTTCGACGCCGGTCGCCAGCCGCACCATCTCCTCCATCCGTGACCGGGTCTCGGCCGCGGTGAAGTACGTCCGAACGCGGCGTCGAATGTTCTTCGAGGTGCCGACGTAGAGCACGTGCCGGCTGTCTGGATGGTCGGCGACGAACAGATACACGCCGGGACCCTCGGGGAGATCAACGGCCCAGGTGCGTTTTGCTCGTCGCTGTGGCGAAACGCGTCGGCTGAACTCATGCAGGTCCTCGATGCTGTGCACTCCCAGGTTTCCGACGCGTTCGATTAGCCCGTGCAAGACGTCAACGGTGGCCCGGGCGTCGGTCAAAGCTCGGTGGTTCGGCACTGTGGTTGCCCGGAAGTGACTCGCCAGAGTTGCCAGCTTGCAGTTGGGGACCTCGTCTCGGAGCAGGATCTGGCGAGCCAGCGTGACTGTGTCCAACACGGGCCACTTCGGCACGGGATATCCGTGCTCGGTGCAAGCACGGCGCAGGAACCCTACGTCAAACGGCGCGTTATGTGCGACCAGCACCGTATTGTCGGCGAACGCGAGAAAAGCCGGCAGAACCTGCGCCAGCGGCGGTGCCTCAGCGACCATCTGGTTGGTGATCCCGGTCAGCACGGCGACCAGCGGTGGGATGTGTGATCTCGGGTTCACCAAGGTCTGGAACTCCGCTACGACCTCGCCTCCACACACCTTGACCGCGCCGAACTCGGTGATCGCGTCGGTCTCGGCGGCTCCTGTCGTCTCAAGATCCACCACACAGAAGGTGACCTGTGACAGGTGTGTGCCCAGGTCCTCGAACGAGCCCTGGAGACTCGGTTGTGCAGCCATGACCGGAACGGTAGGGGGCGCCACTGACACTGGTCTGGAGCGCGGCGCTCGTGGGGCCCGACCCCGGCCGACGCAGCGGTGTCGCGAGCGCTCAGTCTCTGCGCCGGCCGGAACTGTCAGTCCGACGGTTCACAGTGGGTCCACCGGGTCATCACGATCCGCGCTGACTGAGGAGAATCGATGGACACCTTGCATGTGGATTGCGACGGCTGTGTTGCCCGGGGGCAAGCCTGTGGCGACTGCGTGATCACCGTCCTGCTGGGGTCACCGCCTCGAGGTATCGACCTGAACCCGCAGGAGCAGGCGGCGCTTGCGGCACTCGCCGACTCCGGACTGGTTCCCCCGCTGCGGCTGGTGACCGAGGCTCCGCGAGGCATGTCGGTGCAGTCGCCGCTCGGGTGGCAGGACTACGGCTGAACAGCGATTCAGGCCACCTGAGCCGCGTACCCGCTAAGCCGATGACACCGGCCGAGTTTGGCAAGTGACCATTTCGTGACCTAATCTTCTCTCAGCGTCGGGTGGGTTGCTCACAATAATCCTTCCTTTTTGGCGGGCAGCGGATGTCGGCGGTGTCTGTCCAAGGCGCGGGAGCCCCACCCATTTTGGGTGACCCGGCAAACGTGCTAACGGCGTACCGTAAATCTTGACCCTGCGGGATGAGTTCGTCAGTCCATCCGTAGGCATAACTGTTGAAGGGGAAGTTCTCGTGACCCGCACTCGGGAGAACCATCGGGCCATGGCGCTGCTGCGCAGGTCGGCTGTCAGCCTGACCGCGCTCGCCATGAGCGCTGCGGTGGTGTGCGGTCCTACCTTGACTGCCAGC
This sequence comes from Propionibacteriaceae bacterium, assembly GCA_035717205.1. GTDB lineage: Bacteria > Actinomycetota > Actinomycetes > Propionibacteriales > Propionibacteriaceae > Microlunatus. The sequence goes on from DASTIW010000011.1 coordinate 117,763, forward strand.
GCGGACATAGCCTTGACCATTGCTGAGGCCAAGGAGCAGATCAAGCAGCTGGAGGCGGACGCCGCGGCGCTGGATCAGGACTATGCGGGCGTCAAGGACCAGATCGATACCGGGACCAAGAAGTTGCGGACCAAGCAGGCCGACGTTCAGGCCCAGACGAAGAAGGTCGCACAGATTCGGCTGCAGGTCGGGCAGGTCGCCCTGGCTCAGTTTCAGAACCGAAACCTCGACACCACCGCTCAGTTGTTCTTCACCTCCGACACCGACGGCTTCCTGAGCCAGATCTCCACTGTGGAGAAGATCAGCGAGAACCAGAACCGGGTTCTCCAGAGCTTCCAGTCCGAGCAGGCGACGCTGGCCGATCTGCAGAGGTCGACCGAAGCCGACCTCGCAGCCTTGACCAAGCAGCGGACCGAGCTTGCCCAGCTCCGCGCGAGCTCGGACAAGAAGCTCGCGGAGTCGAAGGCTGTTCTGGCCAAGCTGACCGAGGAGGAGCGGAGGCGCCTCGCTGCGGAGGAGAAGCGGATCGCCGACGAGGCTGCGAAGGCGGCGGCAGCGGCCCGGGCCGCGCTGGACGAAGCCCGCGCCGGAGACAGCTCGCGCAGCTCCAAGCGCCAAGGCAGCTCAAGCAATTCCGAGCGGAGCAGCGGCAGCTCCACGCGGAGCGACAAATCTGACCGTGGCGTGATCGCCCTCAACTTCGCTGAGCAGCAGGTCGGCAAGCCGTACCGGTTCGGCGCCGCCGGCCCGGATGCGTTCGACTGCTCGGGCCTGACGAGCGCCGCCTGGGAGAGGGCGGGGGTCAGTCTGCCACGCACGTCTCAGCAGCAGTTCAACGTCGGTACGCCGGTCGCAAAGAGCGACCTACGCCGGGGCGACCTGGTGTTCTTCTACCCACCCGCGCTGAGCCACGTCGGTTTGTACGCCGGTAACGGCACCGTGCTGCACGCATCCAACCCACGCAAGCCGGTCGGATACCTCGACATCGACTACATGCCGTGGGCGGGTGCCAGGCGACCCGGCTGATCCTCTGGCCTTTCCCGAATCGACGCCTGAGAACGACGTCCAGGGCCTCCTCGCGGCGACGTGGCCGGTTACCCGTGTCCGGCGGACCCGATTGCGCTCAACTGCTCGTGGGACGACTACGCGTATGCCGACTGCCGTTGTCCTGGCTGTCCTTGTCTTGGCTGTCCTTGTCCTGGGTGCTGGTGTGCTGCCTCGTGCTGCCAGGCTGCAGCTACGACGTCCTGCCCGCGGGTGATCCGGTCGACGGCACGTCGACGCGAACCGTCTCCCCGGACCCCTTGCCGAGCCGGGCACCGCGCGAGCCGCGCCAGCTGACCGTCCAGCGGACCCTCGACCAGCTCACCTCGGCCGTTCGGACCGCCGACCAGCCGGCATTTCGGGCGCTGGTCGCGGGCGCTGATCCCGAATTCGCGACCACGGCGACGATGCTCTGGGGCAATCTCACACAGCTGCCGCTGACCCGGTTTGAACTCGCCGCGGGTGCCCGGACCGCGTCACTGTCCCCGACGCGACGGGCCCTTCTGGGCGACGAAGCCTGGGTTCAGCAGGTCCGCGTTCGGTGGCAGCTGGCAGCGGAGCCATACCCGGCCGCCCACTGGATCTGGATGACCTTCAGCGGGGGATCACGTCCGCTGCTCGCCGGCACGGCCGATGCGCCCTCCGGAGAGTCGACCGAGGCCCGGCCGCTGTGGTGGCTGGAGCCCGTCACTGTTGCGCGCAGTGCAGACTCGGTGGCCCTGGTGGCAGCGAAGTCGACTGCGAGGCGTTGGGCGTTGCGTGGTCACACTGCGGTGCAGGCGGTCGCCGGACGCGTTGGCGGCCATGCCGGCTCCCGCTCGAATCCGCAGCTGACGCTGGAGGTTCCGTCCAGCCAGGCCATGTTCGAGCGTGTGCTCGGCGTCGCCGGCGGGTCGTATCGGGCCGTCGCGGCAACCGCGTGGCCCGAGGGCCCGGACACCGAAACAGCCGCACTTCGCGTGGTGGTGAACCCTGACGCGGTCAACGGAGTCGGTGAGGAAGGCCTCGCCATCCTGCTGGCACACGAAGCTACCCACGTCCTCACCAGGTCCCCGGGCTCGGCAGCCCCGACCTGGCTGGTCGAGGGCTTCGCCGACTACGTCGCCTATGAGGCCTACCCGGCAACGAGGGCCACGGCGGCGGCCGCACTGCTCGACCGTGTCCGCCGGCACGGTCCGCCGCCGGGCCTGCCTCGTGATGGGGTCTTCATCCCGGCCTCTGATGAGCTGGATCGCGCGTACGCCGGCGCGTGGCTGGCATGCAGGCTGGTCGCGGAGCTGGGCTCGCCGCCTACCGTGACATCGCTGTACCAGCGGGTGTCCGCCGGCGCGCCGCTGGATGTCGCGCTGACCTCATTGCTCGGGATGGACGAGAAGCAGTTCACCCGGCGGTGGCAGCGGTACCTGGTGACGCTGAGCAGGCGCGGCTGAATGCCCACCACGCTGGTGATCAGCAACGACTTCCCTCCCCGAATCGGTGGTATCGAGTCCTTCGTCGCCGACGTGTGCGAGCTGCTCGACAGCGACGTGCTGGTCCTCACATCCTCGGCTCCGGGCGCCGTCGATCACGACCGCCGGCTGCCGTACCAGGTGGTGCGAGCCGGAGGCCTTCTACTTCCGACGAAGGCCAATACCCGCACGGCCGTCTCGCTGCTGCGATCCAGCGGTGCCAGCCGGGTCGTATTCGGTGCGGCGGCGCCGCTGTCGCTGATGGCGCCGGCACTCCGTGAGGCGGGGGCGTACCGGATACTCGGCCTCAGCCACGGGCATGAGAGCTGGTGGGCAACCGTGCCCGGCGCCCGAGCCCTGCTGCATCGGATGGGGGAAGGGCTGGACCACCTGGCCACGATCTCCGACTACACCGCCGCCAGGATCGCCCCGGCACTCAGCAGCGCTGCCCAGCAGCGGATGATCCGGTTGGCGCCGCCAGTGGATCTGGACCGATTCGTGCCTGGCCCGGTCAGTCTTTCGCGGGCCCGGTGCCTCGCCGTCGGAAGGTTCGTCAAGCAGAAGGGCTTCAGCTCCCTGCTCGGCGCCTGGCGGGAGGTCTGTGAAGGCTGGCCGCGGCAGGAGCGACGCCCCGAGCTGGTGCTGATCGGCGACGGGCCTCAACGAGCTCGCCTACAAGCCCTCGTGACGAAGCACGGCCTCACCAACACGGTCACCTTTACCGGTCCACTGCCGCGAGCCGAGGTGCTCCAGTGGCTGCAGGTCAGCGACGTCTTTGCGCTGCCCGTCCGCACCCGGCTGGCAGGACTGAACCCAGAGGGTCTTGGGCTGGGCTTTCTGGAGGCCGCGGCATGCGGGTTGCCGCTGGTCGTCGGGCGATCCGGTGGAGCTGTCGAGACCGTCGTGCACGGTGAGTCCGGATATGTCGTGGAACCGACCGACATTGCCTCGATCGCGGTCCGCCTGACCCACCTGCTCCGCGACCGGAACCGTGCCCGCGAGATGGGCCGGATCGGCCGCGCACATGTTCGCGATCGGTACGGTGCGGTCCAGGCGGGCTGCACACTGCGCCGCGCGCTCGGTCTGGCCGAGCCCGATGACCACACCGCGCCCTCCGCGCACCTCTAGGGAGGAGTTGACGCTCGAAACGATGGTCGGACCCGACCGCTAGTGTTACGCAGGAAGCAAACCAGAACAGCTGCCGTCGAGGGATCCATCGGCATCGCGGCTAGACGACGGGAGTCATGGGCCATGGCCGACCTCACCAGTGCCAGCATCGACATCGCCGCTCCGCCGGACGAGATCATGACCGTGATCGCAGACTTCGACTCATATCCGGCGTGGGTGGACTCGATCAAGTCGGCCGAGGTGCTGACCAGCTCAGGCGCCAAGGCGAAGACGGTCCGGATGGTGCTCGACCATCCACTGGTCAAGGACACCTACGTGCTCGGGTACACCTGGAAGGCCTTCGAGGTCAGCTGGGAGCTTGTTGAAGGAACCCTGCTGAAGGCGATGGACGGCTCGTACCAACTGGAGAAGAGCGGCGGCGGGACGCGCGTCACCTATACCCTTCGCGTCGACGTGAACATGCCGATGATTGGCATGTTCAAGCGGAAGGCTGAGAAGACCATCATCGACGGCGCCCTGAAAGGGCTCAAGAAGCGGGTGGAAGGCTGACGGTGGTCAGCTCGTCAGTTCCGCCGCGGCCGCTGCTGCCCCGTACACCGCCGACGTCGCTCAGTGTCGGCATCGACATCGGCGGCACCAAGGTCGCCGCCGGGGTGGTGGACAACCACGGCACCATCCTCCGGCGGCTGGTGCTGCCGACCCCGTCCCACAGCCCCAAGGCTGTCGAGGATGCCATCGTCGACGCGGTCAGCCGGCTTCGAACCCGCCATTCGGTCGAGTCGGTCGGAATCGGCGCCGCCGGGTGGGTGGACAACGAGCAAGCCGTCGTAGCGTTCTCCCCACACCTCGCCTGGCGCGCCGAGCCGCTGAAGGAGCGACTCGCCGAGCGCATCGACGTGCCGCTGATCGTCGACAACGACGCAAACGCGGCCGCCTGGGCGGAGTATCGCTTCGGTGCTGGGCGCGGTTCCTCGGTGATGGTCTGCATCACGCTGGGCACCGGCATCGGCGGCGGTCTGGTCATCAACGGACAGCTCTTTCGTGGAACGTACGGGATGGCGGGCGAGTGGGGCCACATGATCAGCGTGCCCGGCGGTCAGCGGTGTGAGTGCGGCAACCGTGGCTGCTGGGAGCAGTACGCGTCCGGAAACGCGCTGGTACGCGAGGCCCGGGACCTGGCCCGGAGCAACTCGCCGGTGGCCTACCGGCTGCTGGAGATGGTGGGTGGGGACGCTGACGAGATCACCGGCCCGCTGGTCACTGAGGCCGCATTGCAGGGTGAGCCCAACGCCATTGAGCTATTGGCCGATGTCGGCAGTTGGCTCGGACAGGGGATAGCGAACCTGACCGCTGCGCTGGATCCCGATCTGTTCGTGATCGGCGGCGGGGTCAGTGCGGCCGGCGAGCTGCTGCTCGGACCCGCCCAGACGGCATTCGACCGTACCCTGACCGGGCGTGGCTACCGGCCGGAGGCCCGACTGGTGCTCGCCCACTTCCGCAACGACGCAGGTCTCATCGGAGCCGCCGACCTCGCCCGGCGCGCCATGGTGGAGCCGCCCGAGTCCGGCCGCTTCGGGTTCTGGCCCCGTCGACGCAAGGGCGGTCGGAAGCGCGCTGGCACGCGACGAGACCGACCGCGCGAAGGACTACTGGCGCCCCGCGCATCGGCGCCCCGACGAAGCCGCCCGGAGTAAGCAGGCGAAGCCCGCCGGGTCAAAGAACTGCGCCGTCGCCGGCGTCCGGGGGCCGGGTACGAGGAAGCCGCGCGAAGAGCAGTCCCATGCCGCCCACGAATCCGATCAGCGCCATCCAGCCCGCCCAAGGGGGAACCATCACCCCCACCACGGCGGCCAGCATGATGAGGATCGAATAGCCGAGGCCGAGCCAGGCGATCAGCACAGGCCAGGCCGGTTTCGGTAGAGGTGGCGGTGGTGGCGGGGTGAACCGATCCTCGTGATCCTCGGCCGAGTCGGCGGGCGCTGCGGGCGGCGGTTGGTAGGAGAACAGCGGGTGCGCGTCGACCCACGACGTGTCCACCGGCTTGACCGGCGCCGCCGGGTCCTTGGGCTGTGCTGGCGCTGGGTGGGAGCCGCTCGGCGATTCGCCACCAGCCACGCTCAAGGAGTCCTCGCCCGCCACTGTCACGGGACTCTCGCCGGTCCGACTCACCGGGTCAGGCCGATCTGCGGTCAGGTGATAGCCCGCCATCATCTCGGCGAATGCGCGGTCTATGGCCTCACGGTCATCCTCGCCCGGACGCGCCATCTCAAGCCACCGCCAGTCGCCGGAAGAAGGCGCTGCTGACGGTGAAGATCTCCTCCGCGTCGTAGTCCATCGTGGCTACATGATAACTACGCTCGAGGATGATCTCCTGCGCATCGTGAGAACGGATCTCGCTCAGGATCGTGCGAGCAGAGCCCTGGTCCAAGACATGGTCTTGACGGGAACGGAAAAGCAGCAGTGGCTGCTGGATTCGACTCAGGTTGGCCCGGACGTCGTGCCACATCTTGACCTGAGACGCCATCGCATGGAGCGGGGTTCGGGTGTACCCGCCTTCGTCGACCTGCGGCATCGCGATATCGCTGGCGATGCCGTTGAGCGACGGTGTCAGCCGTCTGAGCAGGGGCAGCGCCGGCAGCCGCCAGTCGCGAAGCCGGACCGCCGGGTTGACCACGGCAATGCCGGCAAGGTCGTCGCCGGACTGCTCCGCCAGCCGGAGGGCCAGGCAGCCGCCCATCGACAGGCCGCAGACGAAGACCCGTTCGCAGCTCTTCCGGAGCAGGTGGAAGTCCCGCTCGACGACGGCGTACCAGTCCGTCCACTCGGTGCTGTTCAGCTCCTGCCAGCTTGTCCCGTGACCGGGGAGCCGGGGCAGCGCGACGCGGAACCCGTCAGCCTCCAGATGCTCAGCCCACGCACGCATCGACCGGGGGGAGCCGGTGAACCCGTGACACAGCACTACCCCCAGCGGCCCCTCGCCGCCATAGTACGGCTCGGCGTCGGCGACCACCCGCGCCGGCACGGGGGCGGAGTCCAAGGCGACCTGCTTGCGCAGCCGGGGCACCAGAGGCAAGGAAGGCGACACGGCCGAATCAGTCGGCTTCGCCGCCCCGTGAGTTGAACGAGTCGGCTTCGCCACCCCGTGAGTTGAACGAGTCGGCTTCGCCGACATGCCGGTAGACCCACGTGTGGACCCCAGGTCTCCTCCCACATCCGCATCGTAGGCACGAACACCCAGACCTCCACCGGCGGGTGCGTGCCGCTCCAGCCAGCCATCTGCTCAATCGCACGTTGAGGGGACCCCGGCTGCGAGAACACGGCGAAGGGCCTAGGGTCGGGTAAGACGCATGCCGCCGCTCCCTGCATCCCGCGGGCACAGGTAGGAGATCTCGTTGTTGTACTGGGTGTTCAAGTGGGTGCTGTTCACACCCTTCGTTCGGCTCGCCTTTCGGCCGACCGTCGAGGGCGCGGAGAACATCCCCGACACCGGACCGGCCATCTTGGTGAGCAACCACATCTCGGCGGGGGACACCTTCACATTGCCGGCGGTGATCCGTCGTCGGGTGACCTACCCGGCCAAGGTCGAGCTGTTCACCGGCAAGAGCTGGCGCGACCGCGTGGTGGCCTGGTTCCTGGTCCGGGTCGGTCAGCTCCCGATGGACCGCTCAGGCGGACGGGCCAGTGCGACCGGCATGGATGGCGTGCTGAACGTGCTGCGGCAAGGCCAGCTGCTCGGCATCTACCCGGAGGGCACCCGCTCACCTGACGGCCGGTTGTACAAAGGCAAGACCGGGGTCGCTCGACTGGTACTGGCGGCTGGGGTCCCGGTGATCCCCGTAGGCATGATCAACAGCGAGTTCGTGAAGTCCAAGCTGTTCGGACTGCCGTTGATGAAGAACCCGGCGATCCGGATCGGGAAGCCGATGGACTTCCGCCGGTACGCCGGCGCAGGCAACGACCGCGACGTACTGCGCTGGGTGACCGACGAGATCATGAACGCGGTGATGGAACTGTCCGGGCAAGAGTACGTCGACGCCTACGGCTCCTCGGTCAAGACCGCCCTGGAGGAGGGCCGGGACCTTCCGATGAAGGTGCTGCCCCGACCTGGTGCCGGCCGGCCGGTGCCGCCAGTGCCCGCCCCACGTCCGCACGCCGAGGACTCCGTGGACCCGCCGGACCCGACGGAACTGACCACATGAGAATCGAGCCGACCGCATCACAGCGGGGCGACACCATGACTGGCAGCGGCAGAATGGGGGCAGCAGCGTGAACGGTGGGCTGGTCTCCTTCGACGGCCACGAGATCGAGCGCTCGGGTCAGGGCGGCAAGGGCATCTACTGGGTGCTGAAGAATGTGGTGCTCGGCCCGGGCATTCGGAAGGTCTTCCGGCCGGTGGAGGAGGGCGTCGGCAACGTCCCCCGCGACGGTGCCGCCATCTTGGCGAGCAACCACCTCTCTTTTGCGGACTGGCTGTTCATGCCGCTTGCCTTGGACCGGCGGGTGACCTTCGTGGCGAAGTCGGACTACTTCACCGGGGCAGGCGTGAAGGGTTGGGCGCAGAAGCGGTTCTTCGCCGGCACCGGGCAGGTCCCGATCGACCGTACCGGTGGGCGGGCCAGTGAGGGGGCGCTCCGCGCCGGACTCAAGGTGTTGCAGCGCGGTGAGCTGTTCGGCATCTATCCCGAGGGCACTCGTAGCCACGATGGGCGGCTCTACAAGGGCCGTACCGGCGTCGCTCGACTGGCCCTGCTGGCCGGCGTTCCGGTGATCCCGTCCGCGGTGATCGGCACCGATGTGATTGCCCCTCCAGGCAAGATCGTGCACAAGATCGTCAGCCCGACCGTCCGGTTCGGCACCCCGCTCGACTTCTCGCGCTACGAGGGGATGAGCGAAGACCGCTTCATTCTGCGCTCGATCACCGACGAGATCATGTACGCCATCATGGAGCTTTCCGGGCAGGAGTACGTCGACATGTACGCACCTGCCGCGAAGGCCGCTGCCGCTCGTGAGGCCGCCGCCGCGGAGGAAGCGGAGAGCTCGCCGCAGGCCTGATGCGCGAGGCTGGCTTGAGGGCCACAGCCGCCACTGCGTGCCGGTTCGACCCGCGAGGCCCAGGCCGCCGGGTCCACCGGCTGAAAAGCAGGCCGGCCTTGTCGGTACGGCCGTCTAGAGTATTCCAGTGCCCGTATCGACCCAGGTCCCTTCACTGGAACAGCTGCATGCGCTCAACCCACTCCAGCAGCCGACCTATGCCGATGCCGGTGCCGTGGACGACGTCATCGCCAAGCTCCGCAAGCTGCCGCCGCTGGTGTTCGCCGGTGAGTGCGACGAGTTGCGGTCGAAGATGGCCAGCGTCGCGGCGGGTGAGGCGTTTCTCCTGCAGGGCGGCGACTGCGCCGAGACCTTCGACGGCGTGACAGCTGCGAATATCTCCAACAAGCTCCGCACACTGCTGTCGATGGCGGTGGTGTTGACCTACGCGGCGCAGGTGCCGATCGTCAAGGTCGGCCGGATGGCCGGGCAGTACACCAAGCCGCGCAGCTCCGACACCGAGACCCGCGACGGCGTGACGCTGCCGGCCTACCGCGGCGACTCGGTCAACGGCTTCGCCTTCACGCCGGAGTCCCGGGTGCACGACCCGCGCCGGCTGTTGGACACGTACAACGCCTCCGCGGCCACGCTCAACCTGACTCGGGCGTTCGTCACCGGCGGCTTCGCCCACCTGCGCAGCGTGCACAGCTGGAACGCCGATTTCGTCAAGAACTCAGCGGCCGGCGTGCAGTACCAGAACCTGGCCAACGAGATCGACCGCGCGCTGGCCTTCATGGTGGCCTGCGGGATCGATGACGACGTATTCCGGACCGTCGACTTCTACTCCAGCCACGAGGCGCTGATCCTGGAGTACGAGCACGCGCTGACCCGGATCGACTCCCGGACCCGCAAGCCGTACGACACCTCCGGCCACTTCCTGTGGATCGGCGAGCGCACCCGGCAGCTGGACGGCGCCCACGTGGAGCTGCTGCGGCACGTCCGCAACCCGCTCGGGGTGAAGCTCGGGCCGAGCACCACCGCCGACACCGCGCTGGAGCTGGCCGATCGGCTGGACCCCGAGCACGAGCCCGGCCGGATCACCTTCATCACCCGGATGGGCGCCGGCCGGATCCGCGACGTGCTGCCCGAGGTGGTGGCCAAGGTGACCGCCAGCGGCCGCCAGGTCGCCTGGGTCTGCGACCCGATGCACGGCAACACCTTCGAGGCCCGCAACGGCTACAAGACCCGGGCGTTCTCCGACGTGATGGAGGAGCTGAACGGCTTCTTCGACGTGCACGAGGAGCTCGGCACCTGGCCGGGCGGGGTGCACGTGGAGCTGACCGGCGACGACGTCACCGAGTGCGTCGGCGGCAGCGACGACCTGGTCGAGGCCGACCTGGTGAACCGCTACGAGACGCTCTGCGACCCGCGGCTGAACCGGAACCAGTCCCTGGAGCTGGCCTTCCTGGTCGCGGAGCGGCTGACCACCGGGCGGATCAAGCGCCCGAACCCGGTGCAGGCCTACGTCCCGCTCACCTTCTGAGCTCGAGGCCGAGGGCGTGACCGGGCGGACCGTGTTCGACGCCGCCGGTGGGCTGCCCGGACTGACCCGGCTGGCAGAGCGTGGCACGCCCGGTTGCTGGCCGACGAGGTGGTCAGCCACGCGTTCGCGCACGGCTACCACCCCGGGCCCACCGAGCGGCTCGCCGCCT
>DASTIW010000012.1:0-9042 GCA_035717205.1 Propionibacteriaceae bacterium
ACTGCGGCGTGAGCCGCCTCCGCGTCGCCGGACCTGATCGCGGCCACGATGACGTCGTGACGGCGGACGTCCATGTTGCCGATGGCGCGGTCTGTGCCGGCGTACATGATCGACATGCGAATGGACCCTTCCAATCCTTCCCAGGAGTGGAGCAGCGTCTCATTGCTGGTCAGGCGGCACAGTTCGTGGTGGAAGGCAAGGTCTGCCTCGATGCGGCGCTCGAGGTGCTGCTCGTTGACGGCACGGTTCATCGCGTCGAGCAGGCCTCTCAGCCGCCCGATTGCGTCCTCCCGGTCATCCTCGCGGGCAAGGATGCTCGCCGCCAGCCCTTCCAGCGAGGCCCGTACGACGAACAGGTCGGCGATCTCCTTTGGCCCGAGCCGCCTCACGTACAGCCGTCCCCGTCCGCCCGCGACCAGCAGACCCTCCTGCTGCAGCTGGCGCATCGCTTCCCGCAGCGTGCCTCGACTGATGCCGAGCTGTTCGGAGAGGTCCGTCTCCACCATCTGCGTTCCCGGTGGCAGCTGACCGGTGGTGATGGCCGTTCGCACCGATGCCAGGGCCTGCTCGCGCAGGTTGATCTTGGTCAGACCGTTGAGGGCCGGTGCGGTCGTCATAAACGCGTCTCCGATTACGAGTGGCAGGCAGTTGTCAACATCAAGTCGTCAACGATCCTACGTCTAGTCGGGCTCTGTCCCGCGTGCCTCAGCCCAGCAGCCGTAGGACACGTTCCACGACGCGGTCGGTGGCGAGCCCGTACCGGTCATGCAGGGTGGGCAGCGCGCCGGCGTCAAGGAACGCGTCGGGCAGGGCAACCGGCTCGACGCGGCGGCCCAGCCCGGCATGGGTGGCGGCGCTTGCCACGGTCTCGAAGAGCCCTCCGACGATGGTGTGGTTCTCGAGGGTGACGGCGAGCCGGTCGGTATCGATCTCCGCGAGCACCGTGGAAGCGTCGAACGGCTTGAGAGTGGGGGAGTGGACGACGGCGACGTCGACCCGGTGACTGGCGAGTCTCTCGGCGGCCTGCAGCGCGCGCATCGTCATGAGGCCGCTGGAAATGAAGACGACGTCGCGGCCGGGACGCAGCACCTTCGCCTTGCCGAGCTCGAAGGTGTAGTCGTACTCGTCCAGGACCGTGGGGACTCTGCCGCGCAGCAGTCGTAGGTACGTCGGTCCCGGTGCGGCGGCGAGCTGGGGAACGGCTTGGGCGATGTCGACCGAGTCGCAGGGGTCGACAATGGTCAGGCCCGGGATACCGCGGAAGATCGCGACGTCCTCGGTCGCCTGATGGCTGGGCCCGTACCCCGTGGTCAGACCCGGGAGGCCGCCGACGATGTTGACGTTGTGTCCCGGTTCGGCGGCGTCCAGGCAGAGGAAGTCATAGGCTCGGCGGGTGGCGAAGACCGAGTAGGTGGAGGCGAAGGGTATGAGCCCGGCTTCAGCCATGCCGGCGGCTGCACCGAGGAGCAGCTGCTCTGCCATCCCAACCTGGAAGAAGCGGTGCGGCATGGCCTCGGCGAAGATATGCATGTCGGTGTACTTGGCCAGGTCGGCGCTCAGCCCGACGATCCGGTCATCGGCCTCAGCGGCCCGGACCAGCGCATGGCCGAACGGCGCAGCGGTGGTCTTCTGACCTGGGTCGGCGAAGGATGCGATCATCGCCGAGGTCTTCAGCTTGGGTGCCGGGGTCTGGGTCATCGGGTTACTCCTTCGGGTGCGCCGAGAGTGAGCTGCTCCCGGCAGGTCTGCCATTCGTCTTCGTCGATGCGCATGAAGTGCGCTTTGGTCCGGTTCTCCAGCAGCGGGACCCCACAGCCAACCTTGGTGTCGCACAGGACGATCGACGGGCGGCCGGTTGCTGCGGCTTCGGCGTCGGCGCGATCCAGTGCCGCCACAAGGGCGTGGGCGTCGTTACCGTCCACGCGCTGGGTCGACCAGCCGAATGCTGTCCACTTGTCCTTGATGGGCTCGATGGACAGCACTCCGGCGGTTGGCCCGTCGGCCTGGAGGGCGTTGATGTCAACCAACGCCGTCAAGTTGCCGAGCTGGTGATGCACCGCACCCATCGCCGCCTCCCAGGTCGACCCTTCATTGAGCTCGCCGTCGGAGAGGAAGTTGTAGATTCGCGCGTCCGAGCCCCGGTATCGCAGCCCCAGCGCAAGCCCCACGGCGACGGGAAGTCCGTGACCAAGAGACCCGCCTGAGATCTCCATCCCCGGGGTGTAGCTCGCCATGCCGGACATCGGCAGCCTTGAGTTGTCGGAGCCGTAGGTGGCGAGCTCCTCGACGGGGACGATTCCCGCCTCAGCCAGGGCGGCGTACAGGCCGATGGCGTAGTGGCCGGTCGAGAGCAGGAACCTGTCGCGACCGGACCAGTCCGGGTCGTCCCGCTGATAGCGCAGTCGATTTGCGTAGATGGCGGCGAACATGTCGGCTGCCCCCAAGGCTTGGCCGACGTAGCCCTGCCCTTGCTCCTCACCCATGTTCAGCACGTCGTGCCTCATCCGGTACGCAAAATGGCGGACCTGGCGTACTCGCTCGGCCGAGGTCGTCGACCTGACGGTCAGGTTGGTGGTCACAGGTTCTCCTTCACCGTGGTGGTGTGGACATCAGGAAGTGGGTGGTCGACCGAAACGGTGGCGGGTTCAGACGCCTCGGCGGCGATCTGGCGCTCCAGCAGGCCGAAGGTTTCGCGGGTGAGCAGAGCTGCGACGAGGCCGATCAGGGCGTAGAAGCTGAACAGGAGTGCCGGTCCGATCCAGCCGAAGCTCACGAACAGCAGGGTCGTGATGAACGGGGTGAAACCTGAGACCATCGCCGAGATCTGGTACGCCAGGGACGCTCCGGAGGCGCGACGAGCGGCGGCAAACAGCTCGGGGAACCAGGCCCCCTGCGCTCCAGCAAGCGCGTTCTGGCACACCGCGTACGAGATGACGAGGGTAAGCCCGACAGCAAGGACCACACCGGTATTGGAGAGGACGAACATCAGAACCCCCCACACGACGCCGAACGCGCAGACGGCCAGGTAGACGGGTCGTCGGCCCACGCGGTCAGTGAGCGCTGCCCACCCCAAGGTGGCTCCGATGCCGACAGCGGAAGCGATGCACAGACCAACCAGCGTCTGGGTCCTCGTCGTGAGCTCATTCGTGTTCAGGTAGGAGATCATGTACGTGATCGAGACGGCGTAACCCGCAGTCTCGGCGATCCGAAGGCCGATACCGCGAAGGATGTTGCACCAGTCGTACCGGATGGCGTCCTTGATCGGCGATGCTGACACCGAGCCCGCCTCCTTGACCTCCTCGAAGACCGGGGACTCCGGCACCTTGGAGCGGATGATGAGGCCCACGATGACGAGGATGATGCTGGCCAGGAAAGGTACCCGCCAGGCCAGTGACCCCTCGAGATGGACGCTTACCAGGAACACCAGATTGGCCAGCAGAAGCCCGACAGGGAAGCCGGCCTGGACGATGCCGGTATAGCGGCCCTTCGCCCGCCAGGGGGCATGCTCGTACGCCATCAGGATGGCGCCGCCCCATTCAGCGCCGAAGGCCAGTCCCTGGACAACTCGGACGGCAACGAGCAGCACCGGCGCCAGCACGCCAACGCTCTCGTAGGTCGGCAGCAGCCCGATCATGAAGGTTGCCAGTCCCATCACGATCAACGAGGCAACCAGAACGGGTTTCCGGCCGACGCGGTCACCGAGGTGACCGCCGATGATCCCGCCGAGAGGCCGGGCGGCGAAACCAACCCCCAGTGTGGCGAAGGCCGCCAGCGTGCCGGTGACGGGGTTGGAACTGGGGAAGAACGCGGTGCCGAAGTAGAGGGCGGCAGCTGTTCCGAAACCGATGAAGTCGTAGGTCTCGATCACCGCTCCGACCCCGGAGCCAACCGCAACCTTGCGCGCTTCCGTCGTCCCGCCGACCGGTCCGCGCATCTGTAGAGCCACATTGCTCATGAGTAACTCCCGAAGAGGATCCCGAGCTTCGATGCATCGGGGCGTGGTCGCAATCCTGGACGAAAGATCTCCTGTTGTCAACAGTCAACGTTGACAGTTAACAGACGCTGTCATAGTGTAGCTCCATCACACGGCGGTTCGTCGGGCGATGGCCTGGCGACGGAGACAGGAGCGGGCGATGAAGCCTCAGCGGACAGCGGTGGTGACCGGATCGGCCTCGGAGCGAGGCATTGGCAGGGCCACGGCCCACCGACTCGCGGAGGACGGCTGGGCTGTCGCTGTGCTTGATCTCGATCAGGAGAGCGCGGAGAAGGCGGCTGACCAGCTGGCTCAGAGCTACGACGTCCCCACGTTCGCCCACGTCGTCGACGTGGCCGACGAGGCGTCCGTGACAGCCGCGCAGCAAGCCGTCGCCACCCAGGTCGCGTCGGGGCACCTGCCGCCCGTGGGAGCGGTGATCAACATCGCCGGAATCACCTCACCCGTCCCGTTTCTAGAGACCACCGTCGATCTTTGGAACAAGGTGATGGCGGTGAACGCCACCGGGACCTACCTGGTGACCAAGGCTTTTCTTCCTGACCTTCTGGAGCAGGGATGGGGCCGGATCGTGAACATGTCGTCGGTCTCGGCCCAGCGAGGCGGCGGTGTTTTCGGAAAGGTGCCGTACTCCTCGGCCAAGGCGGCCATCCTTGGCTTCACCAAGGCGCTGGCCCGTGAGCTCGGCGACAGTGGGGTCACCGTGAATGCGGTCGCACCAGGTGCGGTCGACACCGACATCCGCGTCGGGACTACTGACGAACAGGAGGCGGCCATCCGTCAGAGCGTGCCGGTCGGGCGCGTCGCCACCACCCGGGAGGTCGCCTCGGCCATCGCGTACCTCTGCACCGAGGACGCCGCATACCTCACCGGTGTGACGGTGGATGTCAACGGCGGCAGCCACTTGCACTAGGGCAGCGGCGAAACTTCAGGAGCAGTGGTCCTATGGCACAACCTGCGTCCATGACCCAGCCCGCGGTCCCCGTGTTCTTCCTCTCCGACAGCACGGGCATCAGTGCCGAGACCATGGGCAACGCGCTGTTGATCCAATTCCCAGACCTTTCCTTCGAGCGTCGGCTCATCCCGTTCATCACCACCGTCGAGGAAGCCCGTGCGGTGGTCGACATCCTCGATGACGCCATGAAAGGGCCGGTCACACCGCTGGCCTTCTCCACCACAGCGGTGACCGAGATACGCGATGTGCTGCACCAGACGACGTGCCCGCTGATCGACTTCTTCGATCTCCATATGACACGAGTCGAAAGCATCCTCGGGGTCCCGGGTGCGCGAGTGGCCGCCCGGCTGCACGGCATGGGTGACGTTCAGCGCTACAACGCGCGGATGGCGGCAGTGGAGTATGCCATCGAACATGACGACGGCCAGAGTCTGCGGGCGCTGGACAAGGCTGATGTGATCCTGCTCGCGCCGTCTCGGTGCGGCAAGACGCCGACGACGATGTATTTGGCCCTGCAGCATGGAGTCTTCGTCGCGAACTATCCGCTGATCCCAGATGACCTGGAGGAAGCCGACCTGCCCAGACCGGTGCGGACCCTTCGTGAGCGCTGTGTCGGAATTACGACGACTCCCTCGCGGTTGAGCCAGGTTCGCGCCGAGCGCCGTGCCACCTCCAGCTACGCCTCACTCGCGCAATGTAGCTGGGAGCTACGCCGGGCGGAAACCCTGTACCGCACGCACCGGCTCCCCGTCGTCGACTCGTCGGCGAAGTCGGTGGAGGAGATGTCCACCCTCATTCTGCAGTTCTTATCCAACCCATCGGCCTCCCGCCCTGAAGGAGCTCTTCCATGACCACTAACCACACTCCGAACGTCCGCTGGTTCGCCGACCTCGGGCTCGATGATCTTGACCAGGTGGGTGGGAAGAACTCGTCCCTCGGCGAGCTGATCTCCAACCTGGCCTCGGCCGGCGTCCGGGTCCCGGATGGGTTCGCCACCACAGCCGACGCCTACCGCCGATTCCTTGGTGATACCGGACTGAGCAGAAGGATCGAGCAGCTGTTGGCGGAGCTAGATGTCGAGGATGTGCTGGCTTTGGCTGAGACAGGCCGGCGGATCCGAGCGGAAGTGGTGCAGCAGCCGTTCCCGGCGGACTTGGAGGCCGACATCCGGTCCGCCTACGACACCATCGCTGGCGCCGGAGACGCGTCCTTCGCCGTCCGGTCCTCGGCCACCGCGGAAGACCTTCCCGACGCCTCCTTCGCTGGCCAACAGGAGACGTTCCTCAACGTGCGCGGAGCCGACGCGGTGCTGACCGCCATCCGGGAGGTATACGCGTCCCTGTACAACGACCGGGCGATCGCCTACCGGGTGCACCACGGGTTTCCTCATGATCAGGTGGCGCTGTCGGCCGGAGTCCAGCGGATGGTCCGCTCCGACGTCGGTGCCTCCGGAGTGATGTTCACCATCGACACCGAGTCGGGGTTTCCCGACGCGGTGTTCCTTACGTCCTCGTACGGACTCGGCGAGGCGGTCGTGCAGGGTGCTGTCAACCCCGATGAGTTCTACGTCTACAAGCCTGCGTTGCGCGCTGGCCGGCCGGCGATCCTGAAGCGAGGCGTCGGCGCTAAGGCGATCCAGATGATCTACACCGACGATCCCGCCGTTGGCCGGACGACCGCGTTCGTCGAGGTGCCCGAGGAGGACCGACGCGTTCTGTCGCTCACCGACGCCCAGGTGACTGAGCTCGCGCAGCATGCGGTGGCGATCGAAGATCACTACGGGCGCCCGATGGACATCGAGTGGGGCCTCGACGGCACCGACGGGCAGCTGTACATCCTGCAGGCTCGCCCGGAGACCGTCCGGTCCCGGCAGCGGGCATCGACGCTTCAGCGTTACGTCCTCAAGCAGCGTGGGCCGGTGCTCGGCGAAGGTCGCGCGATCGGACAGAGGATCGGTGCAGGGCCGGTCCACGTCCTGGACTCGGTGGATCAGATGGCGAGCTTCCAGCCCGGCCAGGTGCTGGTGGCGGACATGACCGATCCTGACTGGGAGCCGATCATGAAACGCGCCGCCGCCATCGTCACCGACCGCGGCGGTCGTACCTGCCACGCCGCCATCATCGCCCGAGAGCTCGGCATCCCGGCCGTGGTCGGTACCGGGAACGCCACCCGTACCCTCGGTGACGGGCGCGAGGTGACGGTGTCCTGCGCTGAAGGCGACACCGGCTACATCTACGACGGGCTGTGCGACTTCACTGTCGCCGAGACCGAAGTCGATGCCATGCCCGACATCCCGGTCAAGATCATGATGAACGTGGGCACCCCGGAGCAGGCCTTCAGCTTCGCTCGGCTGCCCAACGCGGGAGTCGGCCTGGCCCGGCTGGAGTTCATCATCAACCGGCAGATCGGGATCCATCCCAAGGCTCTGCTCGGGCATGATGATCTTGACGAGCCGCTGAAGAGCCAGATCAGCGAGCTCACCGTCGCCTATCCCTCCCCCCGCGACTTCTTCGTCGCTCGTGTCGCCGAGGGGGTTTCCATGCTCGCCGCTGCCTTCGCCCCCGAGCCGGTGATCGTGCGCATGTCCGACTTCAAGTCCAACGAGTACGCGAACCTCCTCGGTGGGGAGCGGTACGAGCCGCATGAGGAAAACCCCATGATCGGCTATCGGGGCGCGTCTCGTTACCTGTCCCCAGGCTTCGTCGACTGCTTCGCTCTGGAGTGCGAGGCGCTGCGGTATGTGCGTAACGAGATGGGACTGACCAACGTCAAGATCATGATCCCGTTCGTCCGTACCGTGGAGGAAGCGGCCGGCGTGATCAAGCTCCTGGCCGAGCACGGGCTCCGCCGAGGCGACAGGGGCCTCGAGGTGGTGATGATGTGCGAGCTACCCTCGAACGCGCTGCTGGCGGATCGGTTCCTGGACTACTTCGACGGCTTCTCCATCGGATCCAACGACATGACGCAGCTCACCCTCGGCCTCGACCGTGACTCGGCCCTCGTGGCGGAACAGTTCGACGAGCGCGACCCAGCCGTCAAGCAACTGCTCGCCATGGCCATCAAGGCCTGCAAGCTCCGCGGCAAGTATGTCGGCATCTGCGGACAAGGCCCCTCCGACCACCCCGACCTGGCGGAGTGGCTTCTCGAGCAGGGCATCGAGTCCATGTCGCTCAACCCCGACAGCGTGGTCGAGACCTGGACCCGGCTTGCCGACCTCACCCCAGCCGTCCTGGTGGAACGCGCCTACCCCAACTGGCGGGAGCTCGCTTAAGGCTCACCGACCGCGCTGCGGTCTGTCGGAAGCTGCAGCCATCGGGGCGGGCGGCCCCGCGTCTCAGTCCGAGCAGGAGACCGCGACCGCGAGCGCCGCGCAGATCTCTCGCATGCGCGCTTCTGCTAGCCGCCCGATCCGGTCGACCAGCACAGCAACCGCCACGCTCTCCACCGAGTCGAGATTGACGGCTGAACGTTTGGGGACCGGGTCGTCACCGGGTTCGAGAACAACTTCGCTTGCGAGGCCTCGAACCGTCGTCGTGCACGGCGCGACCAACGCACGTCGAAGCCTGGGTATCGCAACATCGCGAGACAAGACGACCACCGGTCGCCGCCCAACGTCGGGGAGCTCGCACCACCACACGTCGCCTCGCCCGGGGAGCGAGTTCACGACGATGCCGCCACTTGACGAAACGAGGCTAAATCGCCCCACCCGTCCGGCTCGTCGATGGGGTGCTCGTCGTAGGCTACGTAGCTCGCGTCGACCTCTGCGGAGCGATGACGGTCAAGAAAAGCTTTCAGGGCTTCATCGATGAGCGCGGCGTCGGTGATGCCCGAGCGAATCCCTCTTGCGCTGTCGAGGAGCTGCTCGTTTACAGTCGTACTTAACCGTGTTCGACTCATGCCACAAGTATGCCATGATCAGCACACGTGATGCGCACCAGGAATCGCAGCTGGGTCCCTAGTGTCCTGCGCCAGTGTTTCGCTGGATAAGTCGTTGGAGTGAAGTGAGGATGTCTGCGGCGGTCTTGGTCCAGATGAAGGGTTTCGGGTTTTCGTTCCAGGCTTTGACCCAGGCGCGGATGTCGGCTTCGAGTGCTTG
>DASTIW010000013.1:0-59496 GCA_035717205.1 Propionibacteriaceae bacterium
GCCGAGCTTGCGCCGCAACCACGACAGGTGCACGTCGACCGTCCGGTCGCCTCCGCCGTACGCCTGCTGCCAGACCTCCGCGAGGAGCGTGCGCTTCGAGACGACCTCGCCCTTGCGGCTGGCGAGGGCGTAGAGGAGGTCGAACTCCTTGCGGGTGAGGTCGATCTCGGCGCCCCCGAGGGTGACCCGGCGCGATCGCGGGTCGACGGCCAGGTCGCCGACGCGGATCACGGGGTCGTCCCCGGACGTCAGCCCGCGCCGCAGCACGGCGCGGATCCGGGCCGCGACGTGGTCGAGGCCGAACGGCTTGACGACGTAGTCGTCCGCGCCGGCGTCCAGGGCGGCCACCTTCGCGGCCTGAGCCTCGCGGGCCGACAACACCAGGATCGGCGCCAAGGTCCATCCCCGTAGGCCCGTGATGACCTGGCTGCCGTCCATGTCAGGCAGTCCGAGGTCCAAGATGACGACGTCGGGCGGGTACTTCGCCGCCACCGCCAGTGCGGTCGCACCGGTCCCCGCGGTGTGCACGTCGTAGGCGCGAGCGCGCAGGTTGATGGACAGCGCGCGGACGAGGGTTGGGTCGTCGTCGACCAGCAGGACGCGGCTCATCTCAGGCCGTTCCACTGCCGGCAGCTGGCAGCACGAGCTGCATGGTCAGTCCCCCTCCGGGGGTCTGAACAGGCTGCAAGGCGCCGCCCATGGCGTCGGTGAACCCTCGGGCGACGGCCAGCCCGAGCCCGATGCCGCCCGCCTGGCGATCATCGAAGTGCTGGAACGGTGCGAACATCTGCTGCCACAGGTGCTCGGGCACGCCGGCCCCGTGGTCGACAATCTCACAGAGCACCGTCGCCCCTCGCGCCGTGCCGCGGACCGTGACGCGACCACCCGCGCCGCTGTGCCGCAGACCGTTGTCCAGCACGTTGGCGAGGACGCGTTCGGCCAGCCCGACGTCGACCAGCACCTCCGGAAGCTCCCTGGGAATGGCCACGTCGACGCGGTTCGGGTCAGTGATGGTGAGCAGCGCGCGGTCGACCAGCTCGTCGAGCGGCACCTGCTCGATGGCTGCGGTGACTACACCGGCCTGCAGCCGGGAGGCATCGAGCAGGTTGGCGACCAGGTACTGCAGCCGGTCGGCGGACTCCTCGATGGTTTCCAGCAGCTCTGCGGTCTCCTGGTCGGTCCAGACCACGTCATGCTGACGGAGGCTGCTGACTGCCGCCTTGACGCCGGTCAGCGGGGTCCGCAGATCGTGCCCGACAGCCGCTAGCAGCGCCGTCCGCATCTGGTCTGCGGCCTGGAACTTCGCCGCCGCTGCGGCCCGGGCCGCGAGTCGTCGCCCCTCCAGCGCGGTGACCGCCGCCTGGGCGAACGACCGCAGTACACGCTGGTCCTCTGCGGAGAGCGCTGGGCCGCGGACCAGCAGGGCCAGACTGGGACTGACCTGCAGCCGCAGCTCCGACACGCGGTCTGGCGATGCCTCCCCGGAGACGGTCTCGACCGCAACCCAGGTCTGGTTCTGGAGTTCGAGCAGCGCCACCTCCCGCATCCCGAACACCAGCCGTACCTGTTCGAGGACGCCCGGCAGCGTCTCCACCTCGGCCAACGCCGCGCCGGCCAGGGCTGACAGCGCCTGCGCCTCCGCCTTGGCCCGATGCGCTTCGGCCGTACGGCGGGCGGCGACTCCGACCACCAGGCTGACCGAGAGCGACACAGTCATGAACACCACCAGGACCAGCAGATGATCCGGCTGGTTAACAGCTAGCGTCCCGTACGGCACCGTGAAGAACCAGTTCAGTACCAGGGCACTGGCCACGGCGGCGGGCAAGCCCACCCGCAAACCTCCGACCAGTGCCGCGAGGACCACCAGCAGCAGCATCAGCAGCACTGGGGTGGCGAGCGGAAGAGAGTCCCGTTGGGCCACCAGGACGGCGGTGAGGACCGGTATTCCTACCGTCACAGCGAGCGCCGCGGCCAGCTGACGGCGAAACGGCAGACCCGGCGTGACGACCGGCAGGCCGGCTGCAGGCTCAATCCCCCCGCTGCCGGACACCGCTCGAGGGCGGGCGAGCCAACGCGGTGCGCCATCGGCTGCGACCACTGCTGATACTTCCTTCCCGGACATGGCCCATTCTGCCAGTCGGATCAGTCGTTAAATCCTGGCTTCGTCGCATCAAGAAGACGTTAAGAGAGGCGTCGTCAGCCGGTGGGCCGGGTTACATGAAGGATTGTGCCCGCCGCGTTGCCGTCCTCAGTGTCATCCCAGCCGGCCGCCGGCACGGCCGAGCGGGTGGTGACGCCGACGCGTCGGCTGCGGCGCTGGCTGATGGCCAACCAGGTCCAGCCGATCGGCCCCGAGGCTGGTGAGGAGCACGCCGAGCCTCAGGCCTGGTGGAAGGTGATGTGCCTCACCGGCGTGGACTACTTCTCCACTCTGTCGTACCTGCCTGGGATCGCGGCACTGGCCGCAGGGGCGCTCTCTCCGCTGGCGACTCTGCTGATCGTGGCGCTGACCCTGCTCGGCATGCTGCCGATGTATCGGCGGGTGGCCGCCGAAAGCCCCCACGGTCAAGGCTCGGTGGCAATGCTTGAGAAACTGCTGCCGCTTTGGCGCGGCAAGACTTTCGTGCTGGTGCTGCTCGGTTTCGTGGCGACGTCTTGGATCATCACCATCACGTTGTCGTCGGCTGACGCCACCGTGCATCTGCTGGAGAACCCCTACGTTCCCGACGTCCTCCATGGCCAGGCGGTGTCGGTGACCGTCGCGCTGCTGCTGGTTCTCGGCGGGGTGTTCCTGCTCGGCTTCAACGAAGCCGTCGTGGTCGCCATCCCGCTGGTGGGACTCTTCCTGCTGCTGAACGGGGTGGTTGCCGGGGTCGGAATCGCCGAGGTGCTGGCCAACCCGGAACTTCTCGGCGGGTGGCTGCAGCGGCTGACCGCCGGCGGATCGGGGTTCACCGACATTGTCGGTCCGGCCGTCGTGGCCTTCCCTCTGCTGGTGCTCGGCCTGTCGGGGTTCGAGACCGGAGTCAGCATGATGCCGCTGGTCGCGACCTCGGAGGGTAACGCCGAGGAGCGGATGGCGAGCCGAGTCAAGAACACCCGCAGGCTGCTCACCGTGGCCGCCGTGATCATGTCGGTTTACCTGGTGGCGACCAGCTTCATCACCACTGTGCTGATCCCGGAGGAGGCTTTCCAGACCGGCGGTGAGGCCAACGGCCGTGCGCTGGCCTACCTGGCGCATGAGAAGCTGGGTGAGACCTTCGGGACGGTCTACGACCTCAGCAGCATCTTGATCCTGTGGTTCGCTGGCGCGTCGGCGATGGCGGGGCTGATCAACATCGTCCCCCGATACCTGCCGGCGTACGGTATGGCGCCTGAGTGGGGGCGGGCGGTCCGCCCTGTCGTGCTGGTCTACACCGCGGTCAGTGTGCTGATCACCATCGCGTTCCGCGCCGACGTCAACGCTCAGGCAGGCGCGTACGCGACGGGTATCTTGGCGATGATGGTGTCGGGGGCGGTTGCCGTCACCATCAGCGCCGCCCGCCGCGGGCAGCGCAGGTCAACAGCTGCCTTCACCGTCTTGACGCTGATCTTGCTCTACGCCCTGATCGAGAACGTGATCGAGAAACCCGACGGCATCACGATCTCCGCGATGTTCATTGCCGGCATCCTTGCCGTCTCCCTGACGTCTCGGCTGTCCCGCGCGTTCGAGCTTCGGGTCACCGACGTCGAGATGGACGACACCGCACAGCTGTTCATCCGTGACTGTGCCCGGCGAACGATTCGACTCGTGGCGAACGAGCCGGACAGCCGCGATGCCCTGGAGTACTCGGAGAAGCGATTCCAGGTGATGCGCGACCACGACCTCACCGAGGAGCAGGACTTCATCTTCGTGGAGATCACCGTCCGGGATCCGTCGGAGTTCGCCACCCGCCTGGATGTGCACGGCCAGGTCATGCACTCACACCACCGTGTGCTCACCGTCGACAGCGCAACAGTGCCGAACGCGTTGGCGGCACTGCTGCTGCACATCCGAGATGTCTCCGGACGCCAGCCGCACATCTACTTCGAGTGGACCGAGGGACACCCCGCCGCCAATTTTCTGCGGTTCCTCTTCTTCGGGGTGGGCGAGGTCGCCCCCGTCACCCGAGAGGTCCTGCGGCGAGCCGAGCCAGAGAGGTCGGAGCGCCCCCACGTCCACGTCGGCTGACCAGCGACGCCGCCCCACGCCGGACACACCAGCAGCTGTCGTGGAAGACAACCTGAGAGTTCACTGAAATTCCTGCGCGGCAACTAGGGTTTTGCGATATTTGCTGCGCCGGTTCAGATGGGCCGGTCACACGGCGAACTCCGCGGGGGCGGTAACGCACGAACCCTGAGGAGACTCACATGTCAGGTATGGCTGCCTACCTCCACACCGTGCTTCGTACCGACCGCAAGCGTGCCACGGCCCGCTCGAGCCGGTCGCCCTCCACCAGGCGGATGGCTGCTGCGGCTGTGGTGGCGACGGTGTTCACCAGCTGCCCCCCGCTCACCGTTCCCGCCGTTGCGGCGACGCCGCCGCACTACTCCTACTCCGGCACCGCCTACGGCACCAAGGTGTCGGTCGGATCCGTGGTGAAGTCCGGGCCGTCGGGGCTGTTGTCGCTGGGCTGCACGACCGACGGGCAGATTCACCGTACGAACTCCGCGGTCGGGACCAGCAACTCCGCCCTGGCCACGAATGGCAGCGTGTCGACCACGGCCGATACCTCTGCGGCGCCCATCCAGTCCAAGCTCAGCTCCACCACACCGCAGGTGAGCCTGCTCCGAGGTGTTGTCAGCGCCGTGTCCGTTCGGGCCGTGAGCTCCACGACCCGCACCTCAACCGGGTACTCCGTCAGCTCCGCTGGCACCAACTTCAGCGGCTTGATCGTCGCAGGAAAGCCGATCCCCTCCACTACGGCCGCGAACACCCGGATCAACCTCGCCGGATTCGGCTACCTGGTCGTCAACGAACAGATACGCCGGACCAACGGCCTGACCGTGAACGGCCTCCACCTCGTGGTGACCACCACCAACCGGCTGGGGATCGCGGTCGGCAGCGACGTCGTGGTGTCCAGCGCATTCAGCGCACTGTCTGGGCCGGTCGCCGGAGTCCTCGGTGGGCACGCGTACGGTACCCGCGTCGCCAGCGGCACTACCGTGGTGTCGGGTCCCAGTTTCGTGCTGTCGCTGCCTTGCCTGGGCACCAACGGCGGGCTGGTCGACAACACCGGCGCCGGCATCTCCCTGGGCAGCACGCTGAGGAGCGGCACCATCCACAACACCGTGCAGGGCACGGTCACCACCACCACGGCGAGAGGGGAGACCACCGCCTCGGTGCAGGCCGTGGACCTGCTGAACGGGCTCGTCAAGGCCAACGGCATCAAGGCTGACGCCCGAGCCTCCACCAACGGCAGCACCTACGGCTTCCGCGACACGGGATCGGCATTCGGCTCACTCACCGTCTCCGGACGCCCTGGCCTCAACGCGGGTGTCGCAGCCAACACCACCGTGTCGCTGCCCGGCGTCGGCACCCTGTACCTGCGCCGGGTGATCCGAACACCACGCAGCATCGAGGTTCGGATGATCGAGCTGGTGCTCAGCAACGCGGTGAACGGGCTGGCGGCTGGCACCACCATCAGCGTCGCTGTCGCGAAGGCTACCGCGGGCTGAACTGCACCAGGGTGTCGTAGGCCAGCTTCACGATCAGTCCGCCCAGGACGCCGAGAAACACCTTCCGTACGAAGGTGTTTCCCCGGCTGATCGCCGTCCGGGCGCCAAGGAAGCCACCCACGAGGTTGGCGGCGCCCATCAAGAGCCCGAGCTTCCACAGCACCGACCCGTGCACCCCGAACACCACGATGGCTGCCAGGTTGGTGACCAGGTTCGCGATCTTCGCCTTCGCACTCGCCTCCAAGAACCCGTATCCGAGGACCGCGACCAGCAAGATCACGAAGAACGACCCCGTGCCGGGTCCGAGAATGCCGTCGTAGGCGCCGACCCCAAGCCCGATTCCAGCGGTGCGCAGGTAGTGCGCCTGACCGTCGTGCTTGCGCGCGGAGATCAGCCCCAGCTCGGGCCTGCGCCAGGTGTAGATCCCGACGCCGACCAGTGCAAGCAGCACGATCGGCGTGAAGTACGCCTTCGGCAGGAATCTGGCGGCCTGCGCTCCGAGTGCCGACCCGAAGGCGGCGGTCAGCACCAGCGGCACGATGGTGCGCCAGTCCGGGCGGATCCGAATCGCGTAGGTGATCGAGCTGGTCGCAGTTCCCCACACCGACGACACCTTGTTGGTGCCCAGCACCGAAGCGGGCTGCGCCTCAGGCAGCCCGATCAGCAGCGCGGGCAGCTGGATCAGGCCACCACCGCCGACAACCGCGTCGACCCAGCCGGCAGCGAAGGCGGCCAGGATGAGCAGCGCCACCGCAAGGGTGGAGAGCTCGAGCGGCCCCACTATCTGGAGCAGCCGGGGCGATGCGCTCGCGCGAGCAGCCGGTCCAGCGCCTCGCCGACACCGACGTCCTGACGACTGCCGCTGCGCCGGTCCCGGATCTCGATGGTTCCGGCCGCCAGACTCTTGCCCACCACGACAACCGTCGGCATGCCCATGATCTCGGCGTCGGCGAACTTGACCCCCGGGCTGGACTTGCGGTCATCGAGCAGGACGGCGACGCCGGCGTCGTCCAGCGAACGGGCCAGATCCTCCGCCGCCGCCAGGATCGCTGGGTCCTTCCCGGCGGCCACCACGTGCACCTGGAACGGGGCCAGCTCCGCCGGCCAGCACAGCCCCTGGTCGTCGCAGGTGTTCTCGGCCACGGCAGCCACCGCGCGGGAAACCCCGATGCCGTAGGACCCCATCGTGACAGTGACGAGCTTGCCGTTGGCGTCCAGCACCTTCAGCCCAAGCGCGTCGGCGTACTTGCGGCCGAGCTGGAAGATGTGCCCCATCTCGATGCCACGGGCCAGCCGTAGCGGGCCGGAGCCGTCCGGAGCGGGGTCGCCTTCGCGGATCTCCGCGGCCTCGATCACCCCGTCGGGGGTGAAGTCCCGCCCGGCGATCAGGTCGAAGACGTGCCTGCCCGGTTCGTTGGCGCCCGTCACCCAGCGTGTTCCAGACGCCACCCTCGGATCGACGAGGAAGCGGATGCCGCTTGCCGACTCCGCACCGAGAGCGGGCACGGCGTGCCCGTCGGGACCGATGCTCGCGGGTCCGATATAGCCCTTCACCAGCGCGGGGTACTGCGCGAAGTCCGACTCGGAGAACGGCTCCACCTGGGCCGGCTCAAGCTGTGCAGCCAGGCGCTTGAGGTCAACCTCACGGTCGCCGGGAAGCCCGACCACCAGCGGCGTCCGGCCACCGTCCACACCGGTCACCATCAAGACGACGTTCTTCAGGGTGTCCGAGGCGTGCCAGTCCCGGTCCGGGCGCGGAACCCGTTCGTTCGCGAGCGTCACCAGCGTCTCGATCGTGGGCGTGTCGGGGGTGTCATGCACCTGCGCGTCCGGGGCGCCGTCAAAGGGCACCGGGTTCGGCAGTGGGGTATGGACGGCCTCGACATTGGCGGCGTACCCGCCGCCAGAGCGCACGAAGGTGTCCTCGCCGTTGTCCGAGACTGCCAGGAACTCCTCGCTGGCCGAGCCACCCATCGCTCCCGACAGCGCCGCCACGATCACGTACTCCAGACCCAGCCGGTCGAAGATCTTGATGTAGGCGCTGCGGTGCAGGTCGTAGGACTTCTGCAACGCGGCGTCGTCGATGTCGAAGGAGTACGAGTCCTTCATCACGAACTCGCGGCCGCGCAGCAGACCGGCCCGCGGCCGGGCCTCGTCGCGGTACTTGGTCTGGATCTGGTACAGCGACAGCGGCAGGTCCTTGTACGAGGAGTACAGATCCTTGACCAGCAGCGTGAACATCTCCTCGTGCGTCGGGCCGAGCAGGTAGTCGGCCCCCTTCCGGTCCGACAGCCGGAACAGGTTCGGCCCGTACTCGGTCCAGCGGCCGGTCGCCTCGTACGGTTCGCGGGGCAGCAGCGCCGGGAAGCTGACCTCCTGAGCGCCGATCGCGTCCATCTCCTCGCGCACGATGCGCTCGACGTTGCGCAGTACCCGATAGCCGAGCGGCAGCCAGCTGTAGATGCCGGGCGCTGCCCGCCGGATGTAGCCCGCGCGCACCAGCCATCGATGGCTCGGCACCTCGGCATCTGCTGGGTCCTCGCGCAGCGTGCGGACGAACAGCTCCGACATTCGGGTGATCACAGGGTGCCTTTCGAGTCCTCGTACGCGGCTTCGTGCGGACAGCACTGTATCGGCGCGGCGGTGGCCGGAAGAAACCGTTTGGTCCGATCCACAACGAACGCGATCGGCGGCCGCCCAGCCGACGCCTCAGTACAAGGCCGCCCAGCCGACGCCTCAGTACAAGACGGTGGCGAACTCGCCGACCGGCGTGAAGCCGACCCGCAGGTACGCCCGCAGCGCCCGGGTGTTGAAGTCGTTCACGTACAAGGAGACGGTCGGGGTGATCTTTCGGGCCAGCCGGACCACCGCCGCCATCGCGGGTGCCGCCATTCCCCGTCCGCGTAGCTCCGGGTCGACCCAGACGCCCTGCACCTGGCTGACGGTGCCCGACACCGAGCCGAGGTCGGCCTTGAACAGCACCCGGGGGCCGTCGAACAGGGCGAAGGCTCGACCGGAGGTGATCAGCTGCCGTACGTAGAACCGGTAGCCGGCCGGGTTGCCCTGGATCGGCGACACGCCGACCTCCTCGGTGTACATCTTGACCGCAGCGTCGAAGTACGCGTCCCAGTGCTCGATCGTCACTCGGCGAACCGCCGGGTTGGGCTCCACTGACGGCTCGGTCTCTATCGAGAGAACCGGCTGCCGGGGCCGCACCTCTCGCACATCGGCCCAGCAGCCACCCCACCGCTCGGAGAGCTGATGCCACAGGTCCATCACCACGGTGGAGGGTCCGAAGATCGACGAGCACATCCGGTCTCTGCCGGCGAAGCCGGCGAAAGCGGCCACTGCCTCGGCGTCGGCGTTGACGGGAACCAGGTTGAAGCCGGCGTGGCAGAGGGACCGAAGGACGCCTGCACGCTCGAACCCCCACATCGCGCAGCCCAGACTCGTCTGCTCCAGACCTGCGCTGCGGATCCGGGCCGCGACGAAGACGTTCTCCACCGGGTTGCTTGTCAGGATCGCGATGGTGGCCGGGAGGTCGTCGCGCTCCAGCAGCCGGACGGCACCGCCGCTTCCAGCGACCTGGTGGTCGCCCCGCACCGCCGCGGCTTCGTTCACCTTCAGCCCACGCTCACCTGCGGAGCACCGTCGCCTGCCGGCATCTCCTCGGCCAGCCGCATAGCCTCCTCGATCAGCGTCTCGACGATCTCACTCTCCCGGACGGTCTTGATCACCTCTCCGCGTACGAAGATCTGGCCCTTGCCGTTTCCAGACGCCACCCCGAGATCGGCCTCCCGGGCCTCGCCGGGACCGTTCACGACGCATCCCATCACGGCCACCCGCAGCGGAACCTCCAGACCTTCAAGCCCGGCGGTCACCTCGTCGGCCAGCTTGTAGACGTCTACCTGCGCCCGTCCGCAGGAGGGACAGGAGACGATTTCGAGCTTGCGTGGGCGGAGGTTGAGTGACTCCAAGATCTTCAGGCCGACCTTCACCTCCTCCACTGGAGGGGCCGAGAGCGAGACCCGGATGGTGTCACCGATCCCGCGGGAGAGCAGCGATCCGAAGGCGACCGCGGATTTGATGGTGCCCTGGAAGGCGGGGCCAGCCTCTGTCACGCCGAGATGCAGCGGGTAGTCGCAGGCTTCCGACAGCTGCTCGTAGGCGCGGACCATGATCACCGGGTCATTGTGCTTGACCGAGATCTTGAAGTCGCGGAAGCCGTGTTCCTCGAACAGGCTGGCCTCCCAGAGAGCGGACTCGACGAGGGCCTCCGGCGTCGCCTTGCCATGCTTGGCCAACAGCCGCTTGTCCAGCGATCCGGCGTTGACGCCGATCCGGAGGGAGGTGCCGTGGTCGGCAGCCGCCCGGGCGATCTCTTTGACCTGGTCGTCGAACGCTCGGATGTTGCCGGGGTTCACCCGGACTGCGGCACAGCCAGCCTCGATCGCGGCGAAGACGTACTTGGGCTGGAAGTGGATGTCGGCGATGACGGGGATCTGCGACTTCTTCGCGATTGCCGGCAGCGCATCGGCGTCGTCCTGACTGGGTACGGCGACCCGAACGATGTCGCAGCCGGTGGCGGTCAGCTCGGCAATCTGCTGCAGCGTCGCGTTGATGTCTGACGTCAGGGTTGTGGTCATCGACTGGACGCTGATCGGGGCGTCGCCGCCGACGTGCAACTTGCCCACCTTGATCTTCCTGGTGGGTCGCCGAGGAGCGAGTGTTGGCGGTGGCAGGGTTGGCAGACCGAGATCGATGCTCATGGGCCCATTCTTGTCGGGGGCTGACGTACACAGGACCGTCGCGACGTTCCTTCGCCTCCTCAGCGTAGCCGCATCGCTGAACCGCCGGTCCCGATCTCGGGACAGCCAGCCCTCAGCCGACGCGCTTTTGCGACGTACGCGAGTGGTCGCCGGTTTGGGGTGCTCCGGCGACTGGGCTACCTGCTGCGCTTGACCATCCGCACGCACTGCACGACCGCACCCAAGATCAGCAGCCCGCCGAGGAGCTGGAGGCCGGGAGAGTCGTCGGCCTCCCCGGCGACTACACCGGCTGCGCCGAGCCCGATGACCAGCGCGACAAGCAGGTACCTCACGGTGTGCTCCGATCGTCCTCGACCCACTCCAGCAGATCGCCGGGCTGGCATTGAAGTACTCGGCACATGGCCTCCAGGGTGCTGAAGCGCACAGCCTTGGCCCGGCCGTTCTTCAGTACGGCAACGTTGGCGGGGGTGAGCCCGACACGCTCGGAGAACTCGCCCACGCTCATCTTCCGTCGGGCTAGCTCGACGTCGATGCGCACCACGATCGGCATCAGATCACCGCCTCCATGTCGGTCCGCAGCGTCGTGGCCTGCCTGAGCAGTGCACGCATCACCACCATCAACAGGCCCAGCACGGTGACCCCCGTCAACAGCAGCAGGAGCAGCAGGGGCCCGCCCGGATCATCAGCATTGAACCCGACATAGAGAAACACCCCCACGAGCACCGCCCACGCCGCCCCGATCGCCCAGAGAATCGCATTCACCCAAACCATCGAGGCGTCACTGAAGATGCGGTCCTGGTTGACCATGGTCAGCAGCTTCCAGGTGGCCACCACCACGACCTGAACACACAGCACCCAGAAGATCGACACAGCAGTCATCGGCCACCTCAGGTAGGCCATCTCGGGGTCCTGCCTGGCCATGTACGCGAACTGTCCAGGCAGCGAGAAGGTCTGCAGCATGACCAGGATGCCGAACAGCAGCACGAGGAAGACACGAAGCAGAGCTACCACCCGATTCTCTTTGACCATGCATCGAATATCGCGTATCTATTATCGAATGTCAATCGATAGGTGGCGGGCAACGGAACTCATCGAGGAGCTATCGGCCTGATGTGTGTCCGAGCCTGCGAAAAGAGTTGGCGCCGGGACTGTCGGCGGCGTAGCCCAGATATGGACGATGGCAAACCGCGCCTGGATCAGAACAGCCTGATCGGGTCCAAGACATCGGCCAGGATGAGCACGACCCCGGACAGCGCGATCACACTTCCGACGACATAGGCGACCGGCAGCATCTTCGCCGTGTCGACATGACCCGGGTCCGGCTTGTGCAGCAGCCGCGCTAGCTGGCGCTTGGCGGCCTCGTACAGGGCGCCGGCGATGTGGCCGCCGTCGAGGGGCAGCAGCGGGACGAAGTTGAACAAGGCGACGAAGAGGTTGACCGATCCGAGCAGGGAGAACAGCGTGGCCACCTTGTCTGGTGCGCCGATCTTGTCGGTGGAGGCCACTTCGCCAGCGGCGCGGCTGGCCCCGAGGATGCTCATCGGCCCGTAGATATCACGCGGTTTCCCGGTGATCAGGTTCGCCGCCGTGTGGTAGACCTTCGCCGGGAACCTGACCAGGGCGTACCCCGTCTGCTGTGCCATCTTGCCCATGTCCCGCAGCACCACGAGGGGGCCGCCACGCTCCCGCTCCACAACCGGCTCCACGCCCAGGAAGCCGGCGGCGACGCGCTTGGACGGGTCCCACTTGTGCGGCACACCGGTGATCACGGTGTGGACGGCGGGCAGCTGGACCTGCTCGCCTGAACGGTCCACGGTTATCCGGGCCTCACCGTCCAGGTTCGCGCGGATGGCGGTGGACATCTGGTCCCAGGATTCGACCGGCGAGCCGTTGAAGGCGACGATCCGGTCCCCCGGCTGCAGCCCGGACGCATACGCGGGTGTCTTCGGCTTGCCGGCGCAGGAGGTGTCGGTCGCGTCGGCCGCGACGATGCACTCCTGCACCGCTCGCACGGTCAGCTGCGACCGGTAGACGCCGTAGAAGCCGGTCACGCCCAGCAGGATCAAGAACGCGAGCACGATGTTCATCATCGGACCGCCGGCCATGATGATCAGCTTCTGCCACGACTTCTTCTGGTAGAACAGCCGACCCTGGTCGGCGGGGCGGATATCCTCCCATTCGGCTGCCCGCGCCTGGTCGGCCATGGTCTGGAAGATGCCGGTGCGAACCGCCCGGACTCTGTTCTCCGGGGCATTCCTCCCCGGAGGGAACATGCCGACGAAGCGGACGTAGCCCCCGAGCGGGATGGCCTTGATGCCGTACTCGGTCTCACCCCTGCGGCGAGACCACAGGGTGCGTCCGAAGCCGACGAAGTACTGGGTGGTCTTGACGTCGAAGATCTTGCCCGGCACCAGGTGGCCGATCTCATGCAGTGCGATGGAGGCCATCACCAGGGCGAAGAACAGCACCGCCCCAGAGATATAGATTGCGATCTCCATCTAGCGTGCCTTCTCCATCCCTACGACTGGCTCCCCGGAACCCCGCTGAGCAACGTGAGCCTCAGCGCGAGATCGCGCCCACCGATCGGCCGCGAGCACGGTGGCAACGTCCAGCTCGTCGGACGCGACCAACGTCGAGCCTACGTCGGTAGCCGAAACCGCACCGCTGCAGTGCTCGACCACGACCTCCTCGACGATCTCCAAGATGTCCAGGAAGCCGATCCGGCCCTGGTGGAAAGCGTCCACGCACTGCTCGTTCGCCGCGTTGAAGACCGCGGGCGCGGTGCCGCCGAGAAGACCCGACCGGCGAGCCAGGTCGACCGCGGGGAAGGCGACGCTGTCCAGCGGCTCAAACGTCCAGCTGGTCGCGGTCGACCAGTCGCAGGCGGCAGCCACCTGCCCCAGCCGATCCGGCCAGCTCAGCCCGAGGGCGATCGGCAGCTTCATGTCCGGTGGGGAGCACTGCGCAAGCACGGACCCGTCGATGAACTGAACCATCGAGTGCACCATGGACTGCGGGTGCACGACCACATCGATCCGCTCGAGCGGCACCCCGTACAGCAGGTACGCCTCCAGCAGCTCCAAACCCTTGTTGACCAGCGTGGCGGAGTTGGTGGTGATCACCCGCCCCATGTCCCAGGTGGGATGGGCCAGCGCCTGTGCCGGCGTGACGTCCCGCAGTTGCTCGCGGGTACGGCCGCGGAACGGACCGCCGCTCGCGGTCAAGATCAGCCTGTCGACCTCGGCCGGGCTGCCGCCTCGCAGGCACTGCGCCAGCGCGGAATGTTCGGAGTCCACAGCGACGATCTGGCCCTCCGCAGCCGCTCCGGTGACCAAACTGCCGCCGATCACCAACGACTCCTTGTTGGCCAGCGCCAGGGTGCTGCCGGCGCGCAGCGCTGCCAGCGTCGGCTGGAGTCCGGCCGACCCGGTGATGCCGTTCAGTACGACGTCGCAGGACATGGCCGCGACCTCGGTGGCGGCGTCCGGCCCGGCGACGATGCGTGGCAGCCGGAAGTCGCCGGACGACCAGCCGCGCCGGCTGGCTTCGGCGTACAGCGCCAGCTGCAGGTCCTGCACCGTCGAGGACCGGGTGACCCCGACGAGTCGGGCGCCGGTGTCCAGGATCTGCCGCGCCAGCAGCCGCGGTTGAGAGCCGGCCGCGACCAGTCCGACCACCGCGAAGTCGTGCGGGTGCTCCGCGACAACCTCCAATGCCTGGGTTCCGATCGAGCCGGTACTGCCCAGGATCACCACGTCGCGCACCTGTTCAGTCTGGCAGCCGCAGGCGTCCAGCACACCTCCGGCCGATTTCGACGGTGGCGATATCGTGCCCGGTGTGACGTCGGACCCTCCTGCTCAGCTGCCGCGCAGCAGCCCCGAACGGCACGGTGTGCCCTCGGCTGCCATCGAGGCGTTCCTGGACCAGCTGGAGGCCGACGGGGTCGAGCTGCACTCGATCATGCTGCTGCGACACCAGACGGTGCTGGTCGAAGGCTGGTGGGCGCCGTACACCCGAGATGGCGTCCAGCTGCTGTATTCGCTCAGCAAGAGCTTCACCGCCACCGCAGTCGGTCTGGCCGTCGCGGAGAATCGGCTCAGCCTGGACGAACCGGTGAGCCGATTCTTCCCGCAGGACCAGGTCGAGTCACTGCACCCACGGGTACAGCGGATGCAGGTCCGGCACCTGTTGAGCATGGCGACCGGCCACCATATCGACACCCGGCCGCTGATGCTGGCTGCGGCGGCTCCCGCGGCGGCGTTCCTGGCGGTGGTGCCCGAGGAGGAGCCGGGCTCCTGGTTCACCTATCACAACGGCGCCTCCTTGATGCTGTCGCTGATCGTCACCGCGGTGAGCGGGGAGCGCCTGCTGGAGTATCTACGGCCGCGTCTGCTCGACCCGCTGGGGATCGGGGAAGCCTGGTGGCTGGGCACCGAGTCGGTCGACCAGGGATACTCCGGCCTGTACCTCACCACGGAGTCGATCGCCCGGTTCGGGCAGCTGTACCTTCGTGGCGGCGTCTGGGACGGACGTCGGCTACTGCCCGACGGATGGGTGACGGCGGCCACGCGGCTCCAGGTCGACAGCCCTCGGGAGCCGCACCCGGACTGGCGGCAGGGCTACGGCTACCAGTTCTGGCGGTGCCGGCACGGCAGCTATCGAGGCGACGGCGCCTTCGGACAGTTCTGCGTCGTGCTGCCCGAGCACGATGTCGTGCTCGTCACTACGGCGGCGGTCGAGGATATGCAGACGGTCCTGGACGCCCTCTGGCAGCGGCTGCTGCCGGCCTTTCGCGCAGACTCCGTGCCAGAGGCCAACGACAGCAGGCTGGAGGACCGGCTGGCCGCGCTGACACTTCCGGTGGTCCGGGGAGACGCCGAGCCGGCCACCACGCACCAGTCGCGTGGGTCCGGTGCCGGCGGCTGGTCGGCCACATCGCTTCGGGCCGACGGCGAGCAGCCGGTGTCGCGGCTGGACCTGTCGCCCGCAGCCGACGGCGGCTGGCTGCTGAGCATCACCGACGCTCGCGCCACCTATCAGGTGCCGTGTGGTCACGGCCAGTGGAGGTCAGGCGAGCATCTGCTGGGGCAGGCCCTGCTGAGGACCGCCGCCTGCGGCGCGTGGACCGCGGCGGCGACCTTCCGCGCCGAGATCGCGTTCATCTCGACGCCGCACCGGATGGAGGTGGTCGCCGACTTCGGAGCCGGCACCGTGCAGGCCCGCTGGCGGATCGCGCCATTGGACGCCGTTGGAGGGTCCGAGCTGGCGGTCCCCGCGCGTGCGCGCCGATGACCCGACGCACGCTCGAGATCGAGTCGCTGGTCGACTTCGACCACTACATCGACGGCGCAGCCAGGCTGAACGGCTGGTTCGTGCAGTCGGTGGACCTGACGGACCGGGCCCCGCAGCTGGCGCAGGCCGACCCGCGCGGGGCCGTGTTCCTGGGCTGCCGTTTCACCCCGGAGACCGAGACGCATCTGCGCCAGCGCGGTGCGCTGCTGTTTCCGCGGCTACCCCAGTTCCCGTTCGACCCGTACCGGCCCCGGCTGTATGACGCGATCGAGCTGTACGGCCGGGGCCGATACGAGGACAGCGCCGATGCCGCGGTCTACGCCTGGTCGCAGGCCGTGACCCCGACGCCCACCGTCCAGCACACCCTGGCGGCGGCGCTGCACGACCATTCGGTCAGCGACGCCCTCGACGACGCCATGCGCGGCGTCGACGAACGGACCGTCGTGGGTGTGATGGGTGGCCACGCGCTGGTCCGCGGCGAACCGAGCTACCGCGAGGCGGTCGACCTCGGCAGTCGGCTCCGGGCTGCCGGCCGGACGGTGCTCACCGGCGGCGGACCGGGTGCGATGGAGGCTGCGAACCTCGGTGCCTACCTCAGCCCGTGGCCGGACGCGATCGACGAGGCGGTGGCGATGCTGGCTGAGGTCACCTCGTACCGGCCAGACATCCAGCGCTGGCTGGAGGTAGCCCTCAACGTGCGAGACCGCTGGCCGGCTCAGCAGGCCGGGCACAGCGTCGGTATCCCCACCTGGTTCTACGGCCACGAGCCGACAAACGTGTTCGCCACCGAGATCGCCAAGTACTTCGCCAACGCGCTCCGCGAGGATACCCTGCTGCACCGCTGCCGCGGCGGGATCATCTACCTCAGCGGCCAGGCGGGGACCATCCAGGAGATCTTTCAGGCCGCCACCGAGAACTTCTACGCCGCCTCCCCGGCCCAGATCGCGCCGCTGGTGCTGGTCGGAGTCGACTACTGGACCCAGCGGTACCCGGCGTACCCGCTGCTCCACAAGCTGGCTCGCGGCCGCTCGATGGCCGCCGCGGTGCACTGCGTCGACACCGTGGACGAGGCCTGCGCGCTGGTGCTGCAACCGCTCCCCTGAGGGCGCTGAACACTCAGGCTCCTGCCAGGTTGCTGCCAGCGCTGTGCCAGCCCACGCCAGCACAGTTGTTCCCAGTCGGCGACCGTGCCGACGGCATACGCGAGAAGGAGCAACGTCATGGCAGGTTTCACGAAGAGAACCGTGGTCACTGTGGCCGCCGGTGCGATGGCGCTCGGCGCGGGCATCGGCGTGGCCGGGCTGGCCTCGGCCGACCCCACCCCGTCGTCGTCGCCGAGTGCGTCCGCGACGGCCAGCCCGTCCACCGGCACCGGTTCAGCCGACGCCCGGCCGGGCGACGGCCGCGGCGGGCCCGGCGGCCGACACGGCGCGATGGAAGCGGAGCTGGCGACCCAGCTGGCCGAGAAGCTCGGCATCACCGAGACGAAGGTCACCGCGGCGCTGCAGACGGTGCACGAGGCCAACCGGCCGACTGCTGCGCCAACGGCCGGCACCGAGCGACCAGATCCGGCCGTTCGGCAGGCGGAGCTGGCCAAGGACCTGGCCAAGGAGCTCGGCATCGACGAGGCCAAGGTCACCGCGGCACTCGAGGAGATCCAGACCGCCCGGCAGGCGGAGCACGCTGCCGAGCTGAAGGACGACCTCGACGCCGCAGTCAAGGATGGCACGCTGACGCAGGCAGAGGCGGATGCCGTCACCAAGGCGGTGCAGAAGGGTGTCATCCACGTGGGCGGCGGGCACCGCTGACCGGCATCACGCCTGCACCCGAGCATCCCCGGCATCGGAGCAGCCTCCTCTGACGGCCCGCTCTCCCGAGGCTGACCGTGGTAGGACCGGCGCGGCGGGTGTCCCGTCGCGCTGGGCCACCGCGCGCGTGGCGCCCGGCCGGTGGCGCCGGTTCAGACCCGAGCGTTGCCCTGAACGACAGCGAGCAGGTCAGCGGCCCGACGGCTGGTGAGCACCTCCTCGAGCTGACACGGGCTGCCGTCCGGGCCGGACAGCGGAACCCGCCAGTTCGGGTACTCATCGCTGGTGCCCGGCTGGTTCTGGATGCGCCGGTCCCCCACCGCGTCGCCCAGACCGACACAGAGCAGCCGCGAGCTCGTCTGCATGAGGTAGGCGTGCAGTGCCCGAACTGTCTGCTCCACGTCGGCTCCCTCCGGCAGCAGTCCGTGCGCGGACAGGTTGTCGAGCCAGGCCTGCCGCTCGGACTCGTCCACCGCCAACTCCTCGGCCAGCGGTCGGGTGAGCAGCCCCAGCTGCTCCCGGAGCACGACGTGATCACCCGCCAGGTAGCCCGCAGTCGGTGGCAGGTCGTGGGTGGTCACCGACGCCAGGCAGTACTCCCGCCACCATTCGGGCCGCAGCGGCGCACCACCGTGGTCCCACTCGAACTCGAACCACAAGATGGAGGTGCCGAGGATGCCGCGGTCACGGAGGTATTCGCGGACCCAGGGCTCGACCGTGCCGAGATCCTCCCCGACCACCAGTGCTCCCGACCGGTGCGCCTCCAGGGCGAGGATCCCGATCAGCGCCTCGTGGTCGTACCGGACGTACGTACCCTCCGTGGGCCCGGCACCGTCGGGGATCCACCACAGCCGGAAGAGCCCGATGATGTGGTCGACACGGATCCCGCCTGCATGCCGCAGGATCGTCGACACCAGGTCGCGGAACGGTGCGTACGCGGTCTCGGCCAGCCGGTCGGGCCGCCACGGCGGCTGGGTCCAGTTCTGGCCGTTCTGGTTGTACGGATCGGGCGGCGCGCCGACGGCGATTCCACCGGCGTAGATGTCCTGCAGGCCCCAGGCGTCCGAGCCGCGGGGATGCACGCCGACGGCCAGGTCCTGCATCACGCCCAACGCCATGCCGGCGTCGACGGCCGCGCCCTGTGCCTCTCGGAGTTGTTCGTCCACCACCCATTGCAGCCAGCGATGGAAGTCGACCTCGTGGCTGTGCTCGGCGCGGAAGTCGGCCACTTCCGCTGCCGCGGGGTGCTGCAGTGCTTCGGGCCAGGTGCTCCAGTCGGTCCCGTGGTTCTCCACCAGCACGCACCAGGTCGCGTAGTCGTCCAGCCCGGCTCCCTGCCGGGCGCAGTATGCCCGAAACGCAATCTCACGCCCAGGGGTACGGGGCAGGTCGAAGACGATCGACAGAGCTTCTCGTTTCGCCGCCCAGACGGCGTCCCGGTTGATCCGCTTCTTGATCCCGCCGGCAGCGCGGAGCCGCTTACGGACGGCCCGCACCTGCGAGCGCTGCGCGTCCTTGGCCTCGGCGTACTCTGGGATCCGCTCTACCCGGGCGTAGATCGGGTTCACGAACCGCCGGGTGGTCGGCAGGTACGGGGAGGGCTCCATCGGGGCCACCGGCTCGGCGGCGTGCAGCGGGTTGATCAGCACGAAGTCGGCATCGTGCTCGGCGGCGGACCAGACGGCCAGGTCGGTCAGATCCGTCAGATCGCCGATCCCCCAGGACTTCTTGGACCGGACGCTGTAGAGCTGGGTGGCGAGCCCCCAACCGCGGCGGCTGCCCATCCGCTGGGGAAACCCGAGCCAGCTGGGAGTGATCACCAGCGACATGGATGACTCCAGGTCACCGGATCGGGCCCGGAGCGTGTGGTAGCCCAGCGGCAGGTCGGCCGGGATCTCGAACGACGCCTCACCGACGAGCCGCCCGTCGACCTCGCGCGGCGGAGTCCAGTTCTCCAGCTGCCACAGCTGCTCCCGTACGCTGCCGTCCTCGAGATCGATCCAGACGTGCACGGATTCGCCGTGCGGTACGTGTACCCAGACCGAGGAGGTGCGGCCGTCCCGGATGGCCTGGAACGGGGGCAGCATCCGGGTCCAGGGCCGCCGGTAGTGCTCGGCCAGCGCCCGGTCAGCCGTCTCGGGTGTCGATGCATCCACCCCCATCGCTGCTAGCACGTCCACGACCGTCTGTCGCGCGACCAGCACATGCCGTCCCTGCCAGTCCCAATACTCGGTTGCGATCGAGTGCGCATCGGCCAGCTGGCGCAGCGCCGGGTCCAGTTCCACGAGCCCGCTCCCTTGTTGTCGTTGAGCCCGGGCGTCCGGGCACTGAGAACGTACGAGTAGCCCGGAGGCGTGTCAACAACCCTGGGATGCTCAGTTCTGGGATGCGGCGAGCTGCCCGCAGGCTCCGTCGATCTCGCGGCCCCGGGTGTCTCGAACCGTGACCGGGATCCCACGTGCCTCCAGCCGGCGGACGAACTCGTCCTCGTCCCGGCGGCGCGACGCCGTCCACTTCGAACCCGGCGTCGGGTTCAACGGGATCAGGTTGACGTGCACCCAACCCCAGCTGCCGCGGCGCTTCAGCACCTTGGCGAGCAGGTCGGCGCGGTGCGCCGAGTCGTTGATGTCGCGAATCAGGATGTACTCGATGGACACCCGGCGCTTGGTGACCTTGGCGTACTCCCAGGCCGCGTCGATGACCTCCTCGACGTTCCAGCGCGTGTTGATCGGCACCAGCTCGTCGCGCAGCTCGTCATCGGGGGCGTGCAGAGACAGCGCCAGGGTGAGTGGGATGCCCTCGCTCGCCAGCTGCTGCATGCGAGGCACCAGCCCGACGGTCGACACCGTGATGCCCCGTGCGCTCATGCCGAGCCCGTCCGGGTTGGGTGTCACCAGCTGGCGGACCGCGCCGATCACCGCGTTGTAGTTGGCCAGCGGCTCACCCATGCCCATGAACACCACGTTGCTGACGCGACCGGGCCCACCGGCGATCTCGCCGCGGGCAAGCCGGCGGGCGCCGTCGACCACCTGCTCGACGATCTCGGCGGTGCTCATGTTGCGCTGCAGCCCGCCCTGCCCGGTGGCGCAGAATGGGCACGCCATGCCACAACCGGCCTGGCTGGACACGCACATGGTGACCCGGTCCGGGTACCGCATCAGCACACTCTCGACCAGAGCGCCGTCGTGCAGCTTCCACAGCGTCTTGACCGTCGTGTCACTGTCACAGCTCGTGTTCTTGACCGGCTGCAGCAACTGCGGCAGCAAGGCGTCCGCCAACTCCAAGCGGACATCGCTGGGCAGGTCGGTCCATTCACTCGGATCGGTACGCAAGCCCTCGAAGTAGTGCATCGAGAGCTGCCGGGCCCGAAACGCGCGGTGACCGAGAGACTCCACGGCAGCGCGCCGATCCGCGGGAGTCAGATCAGCCCAGTGTCTCGGGGGACGGCCACGCCGAGGCGCCTCGAAGACGAGAGGAAGTGGCTTGCTCATCCGCCGGGCACCAGTACGTACATGATCAGCCAGGCTACCGGGGCGGCGATGAGAAGCGAATCGAGTCGATCCATCACACCCCCATGGCCCGGTAGGAACGAGCTCATGTCCTTGATGCCGAGGTCTCGCTTGATCATCGACTCGATCAGGTCGCCACAGGTGCCGACAGTGACGAGGCAGACACCGAGGATGATCCCGACCCAGAACGGCACTCCCAGACCGAAGACCGCCATGCAGACCCCGGCCACCGTGCCGAAGAACAACGAACCTCCGAAGCCCTCCCAGGACTTCTTCGGGCTGATCTTGGGGGCCATCGGGTGCTTGCCGAACAGCACACCGGCGATGTAGCCGCCGACGTCGTTCATCACCACGATGAGCATGAAGGTGACCATCCGGGTGCCGCCGTTGGAGCCGCCGAGGAGCAGGGCCGCGAACGACCCGAGCAGCGGCACATAGGCGATGATGAACAGGCTCGCCGAGGCGTCCTTGACGAATCCTGTCGATCCGCCGGGCATCCGCCAGATCAGGCTGGCGAGCACGGTGAGGGCCAGCGAGGCGAGCAGCACGCTGGTGGTCGGGAACACCACCGGGTTTTGCTGACCCGCCAGATAGGAGCCGGTCGAGATGGCGATCGTGCCGATCACGATCGGCACGATTGCGGCCCGGAGTCCCTGCCGCTGCAGCGCCTGGTAGATCTCGATCGAGCCCAGAGCCAGCGCCGCCGCCACCAGAGCCACGAAAGCCGGCTGGAAGAACAGCAGGCTGAGCACGATGTAGGCGCCCAACCCGACGCCGACCGCGATCGCAGCGGGCAGGTCGCGACCGGCCCGACCGTGGTCTCGGACCGGCGGTACTGGGATGTCCGTCACCGATCAGACCTCGAGAAGCTCTGCTTCCTTGTGCTTGAGGACGTCGTCGATGGAGTCGACATGCTTCTTGGTGGCCGCGTCCAGCTGCTTCTCCGCCCGCGCAACCTCGTCCTCGCCGACCTGCTTGTCCTTGACCAGCTTGTCCAAGGCCTCTTTCGCGGTCCGCCGGGCGCCACGTATCGAGATCCGGGCGTCCTCGGCCTTGGTCTTGGCCAGCTTGATGTACTCCCGACGCCGTTCCTCGGTCAGCTGCGGCATGGTGACCCGGATCACCGAGCCGTCGTTGGTGGGGTTCACGCCGAGATCGGAGTCACGGATGGACTTCTCGATGCCGGCCATCGCCACCTTGTCGAACGGGCTGATGATGATCATGCGGGCTTCCGGCACCTGGAAGGTGGCCAGCTGCTGGATCGGTGTCTGGGAGCCGTAGTAGTCGGCGGTCAGCTTCGCGAACATCGCCGGGTGGGCCCGCCCCGTCCGGATGGCTGCGAACTCCTCCTTGGCGTACTCGATGGCGTTAGCCATTTTCGTTTCCGCGTCGCGGATGATGTCGGAGATCACGGTGATCGGGCTCCTTCGGCTTTCGTGTGGTGCGGCTGCGTGGCCTCGGCGTGCTGTGTCGAGGCGATGGGTTCCTCAGCGGTGGACAGTGGTACCGATCTTCTCACCTTCGATGATCCGGACGATGGTGCCGTCGTGGTCCAAGCTGAAAAACACCATCGGCAGCTTGTAGTCGCGCGCCATGCTGATCGCGGTCGCGTCGGCGATCTTCAAGTTGCGGGCCAGGTAGTCGTCATAGGTGATGTCGCTGAACTTGACTGCGTCCGGATTCTTCGCGGGATCGGAGTCGTAGACGCCGTCGGTGCCCTGCTTGCCCATCAGCAGCACGTCGGCACCGATCTCCAGCGCACGCTGCGCGGCTACGGTATCGGTGGAGAAGTACGGCATGCCCGAGCCGGCCCCGAAGATGACGACCCGGCCCTTCTCCAGATGCCGTTCGGCCCGGCGCGGAATGTACGGCTCAGCCACCTGCCCCATCGCGATCGCGGTCTGCACCCGCGTCTGCACCCCGGCCTTCTCGCAGAAGTCCTGCAGCGCCAGGCAGTTCATCACGGTGCCCAGCATGCCCATATAGTCTGCCCGGTCACGGTCCATGCCGCCATGCTGGAGCTCGGCGCCCCGGAAGAAGTTGCCGCCACCGACCACGATGGCCACCTGGACGCCGCTGCGGACCACCGTGGCGATCTGTGCC
The DNA here is from genome assembly GCA_035717205.1 of Propionibacteriaceae bacterium. Taxonomy (GTDB): domain Bacteria; phylum Actinomycetota; class Actinomycetes; order Propionibacteriales; family Propionibacteriaceae; genus Microlunatus. The sequence goes on from DASTIW010000013.1 coordinate 23,179, forward strand.
GCCAGGCCCGCGACCACGTCTGGGTCGACGCCCACCTTGCCACCCCCGAATACCTCGCCGGACAGCTTAAGCAGGACTCTCTTGTACGGACTGCTCATCGGGTTCTCCTCCAGTAAGGCGGTGGGTGCGGCCGGACATGCAACATGCGCTACGAATCACCTGATTCGTAGCGCATGTCGTGGAGTCAGGACCCAGCGGCCTCGAAACGGACGAACCGTTTGATGGTCACGCCCGCCTGCTGGAGCTGCTTGCCCACGGTGGTCTTGTTGTCGGTCACCGACGGCTGCTCGAGCAGGGCCACGTCCTTGAAGAACGCGTTGACCCGGCCCTCGATGATCTTGGGCAGCGCCTGCGCGGGCTTGCCCTCCTCCTTCGCGGTGGCCTCGGCGATCCGTCGCTCGTTCTCGACAGTCTCGGCCGGCACCTCGTCCCGGCTGACGTACTGCGGTCGCATGGCGGCGATCTGCATCGCCGCCGCCCGGGCAGCCGTCTCGTCGGAGCCCTCGTACTCGACCAGGACGCCTACCTGAGGGGGCAGGTCCGAGGCGCGCTTGTGCAGGTAGACAGCGGTCTGACCGTCGAAGTAGGCCGCCTGCGAGAGCTCGAGCTTCTCACCGATCTTTGCGGCCAGCTCCTGGACTGCGTCGGCAACCGTCTTGCCCGACGGCAGCTGGGCGGCGTTGGCGGTCTCCAAGGTGCCGGCCTTGCTGGCGGCGACGGCCTTGACGGCGTCCACGGCCAGCGACTGGAACTCCTCGTTCTTGGCGACGAAGTCGGTCTCGGCACCGAGCTGCACCAGCGCACCGTTGTCGGCTGCCACCAGGCCGTTGCTGGCCTCGCGCTCGGCGCCGCGCTTGGCAGCCTTGGCCTGACCGGTGACCCGGAGGATCTCGATCGCCTTCTCGAAGTCGCCCTCGGCCTCGGTCAACGCCCTCTTGGCGTCCATCATCCCGGCGCCGGTGGCGTCCCGGAGTCTTTTCACATCAGCAGCGGCAATTGTCGCCATGACTTACAGTCCTCTACTTCTTGAGATGGAAGGTGCTCAGTTGGTCGCGTCGGCAGCCGACGAGGTGGCCCCGGCGGCGTCAGCCTCGGCTACGTCAGCCTCGGCTGCGCCAGCAGTCGGCCGGGAGCCATAGACGGAGTCAGCGGCCGCCTCGGCCTGCTCTGCTGCAACATCTGGCGTCTCGGCCGCAGGAACCAGAACTGCCTCCTCCGCCGACTGGTCGGCGACCGATGCGTCGGCCGCCTCGGCTGCCGGCGCCTGTGGCGAGGCCGGTATCTCCGCGACGGTCTCGGCCGCGGGCGAAGCGTCAGCGTGGACAAGGAGCTCGCGCTCCCAGTCGGCCATCGGCTCGACCTCGGCCTCGGTGCCGGTCTGCGCGCCGGAACGCGCCATCAGGCCGTCGGCAACGGCGTCTGCCAGCACCCGAGTGAGCAGCGAGACCGAGCGAATGGCGTCGTCGTTGCCGGGAATGGCGAAGTCGACCTCGTCGGGGTCGCAGTTGGTGTCCAGGATGCCGATGATCGGGATCCGCAGCTTGCGGGCCTCGTCCACGGCGAGGTGTTCCTTCTTCGTGTCGACAACCCAGACAGCCTGCGGGGTGCGGGCCATGTCGCGGATGCCGCCGAGGGTCTTTTCGAGCTTGTCCTTCTCGCGACGGAGACCCAGCAGCTCCTTCTTCGTCAGTCCTGAGGCGGCGACATTGTCGAAGTCCATGCCCTCCAGCTCCTTGAGGCGCTGGATCCGCTTGACCATGGTCTGGAAGTTGGTCAGCATGCCACCCAGCCAGCGCTGGTTGACGTACGGCATGCCGACTCGGGTCGCCTGCTCGGCAATGGCCTCCTGGGCCTGCTTCTTCGTGCCGATGAACAGCACCTGGCCGCCGCGGGAGACAGTCTCCTTGACGAAGGCGTACGCGCGGTCGATGTAGGTCAGCGACTGCTGCAGGTCGATGATGTAGATGCCGTTGCGCTCGGTGAAGATGAATCTCTTCATCTTCGGGTTCCAACGGCGGGTCTGGTGTCCGAAGTGGACGCCGCTCTCAAGGAGCTGGCGGGTGGTTACGACGGCCATGGCCGTGTCCTCTCTTTGCCGGCACAGTCGGTGCCGGCGTGCAGTTGTCCTCGGTGTCGAGCCGTTCGGCACCGCCTGATGCCCGCGCGGCACGCACCCGGGCTGGACAGTCGTCCTTCCTGGGACCGCGCGTGCCGCCCGATCCTTCGGATCGGTTCGCGAGCATGCGAAGTCAACTCAGAGCTGCTGAGTTGCTCGCGTGAGTTTACGCGCCGAGGCCGAAGGACGGAAATCGTGAGCAGGTCGACCTTCCACAGCCGCGGTTGACCTTGTACCGGTATCCACAGTCTTGTCTGCGTGCCGGCTCGATTTTGGCTGTTGAAGCAAACCTACTGGTATGTCCGACTGTCCGCCGCGCCGCCCGAACACTTCGCCATGAGTCGGATGCTCGCCGCGATAGTCGGCCTGGTCGCGATGCTGAGCGCCGCCGTGCTGCCACTCATGTCGTTGGCGTCGGCCACGGCGGCCGAGCCGGCGCTGCCCGGCCCGTCGCGGTGGCCGCTGGACGGGCCGATCCGGCAAGTCCGCGGGTTCGATCCGCCGGATGCGCCGTGGGGCGCCGGTCATCGCGGCATCGATCTTGCGGCTGAGCCCGGCCAGGCGGTATTTGCCGCGGCGGACGGCGTGGTCACGTTCGCCGGTCCGCTGGCGGGTCGAGGCGTGGTGGTGGTCACCCACGGCCGCGTGCGAACCACGTACGAGCCTGTGATCCGCGCGGTAGCCGTGGGCGTCGGCGTACGGATGGGTCAGCGGATCGGCAGCGTTGCGGTCGGGGCCCACTGTGCAAGGGCTTGTCTGCACTGGGGGTTGCGGCAGGCTCAGACCTATCTGGATCCTTCGCTGCTCGGCGGTGCGAGGTCTCCGGTACGCCTGGTGGCGGAGTCGGCCCGCGATGTCGCGAAGAAGCGGACGGCTGGGCGGGCAGCGGCTCGGGATGAGGCCCTGCGGTCGGCGTCGTTTTCTGCCGGCTCCGCTGCCGTCGGCCTCCGGCCGGACGGGCTTCCCTTCGGCCAGCCAGTCTCGGGTGGAGTGACGTCGGGGTTCGGGATGCGTCGGCATCCGGTGCTGGGCGTATGGAAACTGCATGACGGCACCGACTTCGGCGCGTCCTGCGGCACACCGATCCTGGCCCCGGCGCCCGGTCGGGTACGCCAGGCGTACTTCAACGCCGGGTACGGGAATCGGCTGCTGATCGACCACGGGATCGTGCAGGGGCAGCGGGTGGTGACCGCCTTCAACCACGCCGAGCGGTACGTCGTTCGCCCCGGTCAGGCGATCAGCCGTGGAGAGCTGATCGGGTTCGTCGGAGCCACTGGCTATTCGACGGGCTGCCATCTTCATCTCATGCTGTGGCTGAACGGGACGCTGACGAACCCGATGACCTGGTTCTCGCCGTGATCATCGGTTCGCGAACCTCAGGCGCGGGGGTGGGCCTGCTCGAAGGCGCTTCGGAGGCGTTCGCTGGTGACATGGGTGTAGATCTGCGTCGTGGCCAGCGAGGCGTGGCCGAGCATCTCCTGGACGCTGCGGAGATCCGCTCCCCCTTCCAGCAGGTGGGTCGCCATCGCGTGGCGAAGCCCGTGCGGTCCGAGGTCGGGTGCGCCGGGGACCTGCGAGAGGGCACGGTGCACGATTCGGCGGACGACCCGGGGATCGATCCGTTTGCCGCGTTCTCCCAGGAACACCGCCTCACCCGACTCGCTCGTGAGCAGCGATGGTCTGCCGGCCACGAGCCACCGGTCCAGCGCTCGACGGGCGGGGGCCCCGAGCGGCACGCTGCGCTCCTTGCTGCCCTTGCCGAACACTCGCAAAACCTGGCGGTCGCGATCGACGTCGGGCCGGTTCAGGCCACAGAGCTCCGACACCCGAACCCCGGTCGCGTACAGCACCTCCAGCATGGCGACATCTCGCAGCCCTGTCGGACCGTCGCTCTCGACCGCCGCGCCCTGAGCGCCGGTCAACATGTCCACGGCGTCGCCGTGGTCCAAAGTCGGGGGCAGCGCCCGTGCTGATCGAGACGACCGGAGGGACGCTGCCGGGTTCGAGCAGGACCTGCCGGTGTGGTGCGCCCAGGCGAAGAACACCCGGACGGCGGCAGATCGGCGCTGCAAGGTGCTGCGGGCCTGGCCGGCAGTCTGCTGTCGGGCCAGCCAGCTGCGCAGCGAGCGGACCGTCACCTCATCGAGGTGCTCCACCTTGAGCCTGCGCAGATGCGTCAGCAGTCCGACCAGGTCCGTGCGGTAGGCCCGGATAGTGTGCTCAGACAGCTGGCGCTCCATCCGAAGATGCCGGACGTACTCCTCCAAGAGCCTCAGATAGTCGGCGCCCAAAGCGTCCACACCGTCGCCAGCCTCCTTCTCCCCAAACGTGCCGGGCGCCGCATCAGACATCTGCCCACCTTCCGCCCCGGCGGGGGCCCGCGCAAGTTGCCGCACCGAAGTGTCATCCCCGCGATATTTCGCGCGCAGCCCGCCCATTCCGCGACGCTGTCTGACGGCTCCCACGTGCCGTGACGGGGCGCGACCGGCTGGTGACGTTCACCCCGATGAGGCACCGACCATGCCGACCCGTGCTTCGCCATCGGAGGCGACTCACCGGAGTACGCCGGGTGGGACGAGATCTCCACTCCGAGCCCCGGCCCGCATCGGCTTCTTTCGGTTCAAGCCGCGATACCGTGATGCCCGTGAGCTCGACGACCAGCACCACTCTCAGCACCCCCAGGCCTCGACCGGCAGGCGCTGACCTCGCGATTGTCGGGGGCCGTGTCGTGCCGGTGGTTGGCGAGGTGATCGAGGACGGGACCGTGCTGATCATCGGTGGCACCATTCGCGCGATCGGCCCGGAGGTCGCGGTTCCAGCCGGGGTCCCGACTGTGGACGCCACTGGCCGCTGGGTGCTTCCCGGGTTCCTCGAGGCACACGGCCACGTCGGCGTCCACGAGGAAGGCACCGGCTGGGCCGGTCATGACACGAACGAGCTCACCGACCCCCTTGGTGCTCGGTTTCGGGCTCTGGACGCGATCAACCCCGCCGACGTCGGCTTCCAGGATGCGCTTGCCGGTGGCGTCACGTCGGTCGTGGTGAAGCCCGGCTCTGGGAACCCGATCGGTGGCCAGACGGTCGCCTTGAAGTGCTGGGGTCGGATCGTCGACGAGATGGTCATTGCCGAGCCGTGCAGCGTCAAGTCCGCACTCGGCGAGAACCCCAAGCGCGTGTACGGCGAGAAGAAACAGACGCCGTCGACGCGGCTCGGGGTGGCCTCGGTCATCCGCGACGCGTTGCGGGACGCGGAGGACTACCGGGCGCGGCGCGAGAGCAGCGAGGCAGCAGGGCAGCCGTTCGACCGCGACTCCAACTCCGAGGTGCTGGCTCGGGTGGTCGACGGCGAGCTGCCCTGGTGCCAGCATGCACACCGGGCGGACGACATCGCCACCGCCATCCGGCTGGCCGACGAGTTCGGCTTCCGGCTGGTGATCAACCACGGCACCGAGGGACACCTGCTGGCAGATGTGCTGGCCGACCGGAGCGTCCCGGTGATCGTCGGGCCGCTGTTCACGACCCGGAGCAAGGTCGAGGTCAGCCAGCGGCACCTGCGCAACCCGGGTCTGCTGGCCAGAGCCGGCGTCAAGATCGCCATCACGACCGACCATCCGGTGGTACCGATCAACTTCCTTGTGTATCAGGCGATCCTGTCGGTCAAGGAAGGGCTGGAGCGGGAGACCGCGTTGAGAGCCATCACCATCAATCCGGCGGAGATTCTCGGTCTGGACGACCGGATCGGTTCGCTGGAGGTCGGCAAGGACGGGGATGTGGTGATCTGGGACGGCGACCCGCTGGAGATCATGAGCCGGGTGCGCACGGTCGTGATCGAGGGGCGACAGGTCTACGAGTTCGACGACGAGCGCGGCGAGGGCGTCACCGCTGACCCGTACGCCGTTCTTGCTCTTTCCTCAGGTCCAGCGGGAGGCCAGCGGTGAACGCGCTGACTGGGCTGATCACCGGCGGCACGGTGCTGCCGATCACCCGCTGGGGCTCGCCCGTGATGCATGCGGCGACCAGGCCGGTCACCGAGTTCGGCGACGAGCTGCACCAGCTGATCCGGGACATGTTCGCCACCATGGCGGCGGCCGAGGGCGTCGGTTTGGCGGCCACCCAGGTCGGCGTGGATCTGTCCGTGTTCGTCTTCGACTGCCCTGATGAGGACCACGTCCGACACGTCGGCGTGATCTGCAACCCGGAGGTCACGCTGCCCACCGGCAAGGATCGAGTACTGGAGGCCGCCGATGAGGGCTGCCTGTCGCTGCCCGGCGCGTACATGGAGCTGGCTCGGCCCGACACCGCGACCTGCCGCGGACTCGACCCGTTCGGCAACCCGGTCGAGGTCATCGGAAGCGGCCTGCTGGCCCGGTGCCTGCAGCACGAGACCGACCACCTCAACGGGACCGTGTTCGGCGATCGGCTGTCCGGTCGCGCGCGGAAGAAGCTTTTCGCACTGCACGAGAAGATGACCGAGGACTATCCCGCCGACTGGCCGGCCTCTCCCAAGACGTAACAGGCCACGGCGGCCGCCGCCGCCACGTTCAACGAGTCGATCCCGGCCCGCATCGGGATGGTGGCGCGGATCTCCGCCCGCCGGGTCCACAGCTCGGAGAGCCCAGCGCCCTCGGTGCCCACCATGATCGCGACCCGGCGGGGGTGCCGCCGCAGGCTTTCCCCGACGCGACCAAGCTCAAGGGAGTCGTCGGCGAGCGTCAGGGCGACCGTGCAGAAACCGGCCCCCTGCAGAAGCTCCGGCGCAGTCCGCCAGTCCGCCAGCCGGGCCCACGGCAGCGAGAACACCGCCCCCATGCTGACCTTGATGGACCGCCGATAGAGCGGATCGGCCGCCCGCGGAGCAAGCAAAGCACCGTCCCAGCCGAGCCCGGCGGCGTTGCGCAGGATCGCCCCGACATTGGTGTGGTCGACGATGTCCTCCAGCACTACCAGCCGTCGATGGCCGAGCAGGTCATCCACGGTGTACCGCTGCTCGCGGTGCAGCGACCCGAGCGCGCCGCGGTGTACGTGGAATCCGGTCACCTGCTCGGCCAGTTCCTCGGTGACCAGGTAGATCGGCGTTGTCGGCCACTGCAGCAGTACGTCGAGCAGCGAGTCGAGCCACCGCTCGGCCAGCAGGAACGACCGCGGCCGATGCCCGGACTCGAGCGCCCGACGGATGACCTTCGCACCCTCGGCGATGAAGAGGCCGCGCTCACTCTCCAGGTGACGCCGAAGCGATGCGTCTCGAAGGTGGAGGTAGTCAACGAGCCGCTGGTCGGTCGGATCGGTCACGCGGATGATGTGCAAGGGCACAGGGTCAAGCACGGGCCGCCCCTCTTCAAGATCGCGCCCGACGGTGTTTCGGGTCCAGTGTCTTAAGTCCAGTGTTTTAGTCCAGTGTTTGACAAGCCCAGCGCCTTGCTACTCCAGGACGAAAGGCAGTACCCTTGCCAAATGCCGTACGTGCTCACCGTGGACCAGATCAACTCACGATCCCAGCGCGATGCAGTCGATGACACCATCGCCGCGCTGGCCGCTATCGACACGGTACTCGACTTCGCCCGTACCGCGGGGGACGAGTTCCAAGGACTTCTCGCTGAGCCGGCGTCAGTGGTCACCGCCATCCTCGAACTCATGCGAACCGGTACCTGGCACATCGGCCTCGGCATCGGAGCGGTGGAGGAGCCGCTTCCCGCGCACGCCCGCGCCGGCCGCGGCATCGCTTTCGTGGCGGCCCGGAGCGCCGTGGACCTGGCCAAGCGAGAGCCGACCCACGTCCGGGTGGTGGCCGGCCCGCCGGCAGAGGATCTCGGCCACGACGCCGAGGTTGTGCTCAGACTGCTGGCCACCCTGCGCGAGCGGCGCTCCGAGGCAGGCTGGGACGCCGTCGACCTGATGCGTACCGGCGCCACCATGGTCGAGGTGGCTGAAACGCTCAACATCAGCCGACAGGCGGTCGGGCAGCGGTTGCAGGCAGCGCATTGGACGCTGGAGAACGACGCCGTGCCGGTGTTGGCCCGACTGCTGGACCGCGCGGAGGCCGCGGCGACCGGACGGGTGACCCCGTGACGACGCTGTCCGCGGTCGCTGTGGTGCTCTGGCTGATGCTGACCGTGCTCAGCGTGGTGGTCTGGGTGTCACCGCGCCCGGGAGCGGTGCGGCCTGCCCTCGCCCAGACCCCGGCGCTCGTTGCGGTGCTTGTAGTCGCCGGTCTGGGGACCGGGACGGTGGCCCTGCTGGCCAGCTTCGCCGACCCCGTCGATGGCCGATGGGTGTGGGTGGTGGTCGGCGTCGCCGTCAGCGCGGCCCTGCTGACCGGCGGCGCGGTGACCACGGCGGTGCTGGACCTCGCCGACGCCTCATCTCGGCGCACTGGCGTACGGGTGCGCCGCACGGTGCTGCGCGGCGGCGCCTGGATCGGGTCGCTGGAGCGGCTCGGGATCGCTGCGTCGCTGCTCGCGCGCTGGCCCGAAGGGCTGGCCGTGATTCTCGCGGTGAAGGGGCTGGCGCGTTACCCCGAGCTCAAGACGAGCCAGAGCAGCGGGGTGTCGGAGCGGTTCATCATCGGCACCTTTGCAAGCATCGGCTGGGCCGCAATCTGTGCCGGCGTGGCGGAAATCCTGATCTAGAGTTCCGCGCTGCGCGGTCCGCTCGAGTCGATGCTCGGCGTCGCGTCCCGGGGCGGTGATTGGTCGTCCTCAGCGGCGATAGCGGAGTGTGATGATCTGGAACGGGCGGAAGCTGACGACCGCAGCGGTCGGGTCCTGCCAGTGTTGCCCGATATCCAGCGACCGTTCCAGCAGGTCCACCGACTCCAGCGCTTGGACCGCGAAGTCGGGTCGTACGGTGGCCCGGGCCCGGCCGCCGCTGGCTGCGTACAGCCGGACCACCACGTCCCCGCTGCGGTCCTCGGCCAGCTTGACCGCCTCGACTACGACGTCGTGCGAATTGACAGTCACCAGCGGCGTGACGGAGGCGGCCCCAGGCCGCTGCCGGAGCGGCAGGTTGATCGCATAGCCCTCGCGGACCGCGTCGCCGATCGCGGCGGCCGGCACCAGGGCATACCGCAGCCGATGCCGGCCCTGGTCCGTCTCCGGATCCGGCCAGCGCGGAGCGCGCAGCAGCGACAGCCTCAGCGTGGTGGTGGTCCCCCCGTCCTGGCGGACCTGCCGGATGACGTCGTGGCCGTAGGTGGAGTCGTTGACCACCGCGACCCCGTACCCGGGCTCCGCCAGGTGGACGAACCGGTGGGCGCAGAACTCGAACTTCGCGGCGTCCCAGCTGGTGTTGTCGTGAGTGGCCCGGCGAACGTGACCGAACTGGGTCTCCGACGCCGATACCTCCGCCCTCACATCCAGGTCGAAGGCCGCCTTGAGGAAGGTCTCCCGCTCCTGCCAGTCCACATCCAGCTGAACGTCCACTGTCACCGCTCCGGGGGCCAGCGTGGCCAGCGACGTGAAGGTCGACGACCCGTGGCGACGTACCGAGCGGACGCCGGCCGCGCCATCCGACAGCTCGACGACCTCGACGCCGTCCGCGATGCGCAGGTCGGTTCGGGTGTTGCGGTAGAACGCGTCGACGTCCCAGGCGTCCCAGTCGTTGGGAAGATCAGGATGCAGCTGAAGCAGGTTGCCCGCGCCGTCCGGAGCGATCGCGTCCCGGCCGGTCGCCCGATCGACCACGGATCGGATCAGACCGTTGTCGTCGATCTCGACCCGCAGCAGGTCGTTGTCCAAGACGTAGCGGCCTTGCTCCCGTTGCACCCGGGTCGGCTGAGCGACCGTCGGCACGGTGGCACCGAGGGCCGGTACGCCCCGGCGCGAAAACGGTGCGGCGTTGAAGGTCGCGGGCGATCCGGACGAGGCCGGGGTTGCGGGGGCGGGCGCCAGCGCATCGAGTGCGGCGGTGATCAGCGTCTCCAGCTCGGTCGCCACGGCCGCGTAGCCGTCCCGTGCCTCCCGGTTCACCCAGGCGATGGAGGATCCGGGCAGGATGTCGTGGAACTGGTGCAGCAGCACGGTCTTCCACAGCCGGTCCAATGTGTCGTACGGGTACGGGGTGCCGTGCCGGACGGCAGCGGTGGCCGCCCACAGCTCGGCCTCGCGCAGCAGGTGCTCGCTGCGTCGGTTGCCCTGCTTGATGGCGGCCTGGGTGGTGTAGGTGCCGCGGTGAATCTCCAGGTAGAGCTCGCCCCACCAGACCGGGGCCTGCGGGTAGTCCGCCTCGGCGCGGGCGAAGAACTCGGCAGGCGCCTCGACCCTGACCCGCGGCGAGCCTTCCAGGTCGGCGGTCCGGCGAGCCCGTCCCAGCATCTCCCGGGTCGGCCCGCCACCGCCGTCCCCCCAGCCGAACGGCACCAGCGAGTAGTTGGCTCGAGCCTTGTCGGCGAACTGGCTGCTGGCACGGGCCAGCTCCATGCCGGAGAGGTCGGAGTTGTAGGTGTCCACCGGCGGGAAGTGGGTGAAGATGCGGGTGCCATCGATGCCCTCCCACCAGAAGGTGTGGTGCGGGAACCGGTTGGTCTTGTTCCAGGAGATCTTCTGGGTGAGGAAGTACCGCGACCCTGACAAGGCGATCAGCTGTGGCAGCGCAGCGGAGTAGCCGAACGAATCCGGCAGCCAGACCTCCTGGGTGTCGATGCCGAAGGTATCCCAGAAGAACCGCTTGCCGTGCAGGAACTGGCGGGCCATCGCCTCGCCGCCAGGCATATTGGTGTCCGCCTCGACCCACATCCCGCCCACCGGGACGAACTGCCCGGCGCGGACCTTCTCCCGCACCCGGGCGAACACCTCCGGCCGTGCCTGCGCAATCCAGGCCAGCTGCTGCGCCTGGGACATTGCGAACACCAGTTCGGGATGGTCGTCCATCAGCTGCGTGACGTTCGAGCAGGTCCGCGCGACCTTGCGTACCGTCTCCCGCACCGGCCACAGCCACGCGGAGTCGATGTGCGCGTGCCCGACCGCACTCACCCGATGCGCGCTGGCGTTGGCCGGCTTGGCCAAGGCGGGTGCCAGGATCGCTCGGGCGGCCGTGGCCGTACCGGTGATGTCGGCGAGGTTGACGGCATCCAAGGCGTCCGAGACGGCTGCCCGGATCTGGGCCCCGCGGGGGTCGTCGTCGGATAGCACGGCTGCCAGCTGACCCAGCACCTCCAGATCGGCCACCAGGGCGCGGACCTCCACGTCCACCACGGCCAGGTCGGCCTGTCGCAGGACGTAGATCGGGTCGGCGCCCGCGGTCTGCACGTCGCCGATTCCCGACGGCATCCGCATCACGATCGTCGGGTTGGCGGCCGCCTCGACGAACATCCGGACCTGTCTTGACCCGGCATCGACCGGAAACCAGCGGTTGAACGGGTGCAACCCCTTCACCGCCGACCCGTCCGGTTGATACACCAGACCCTCGGCGGCGAACCCCGGAACGTTCGGCTCGAAGCCGAGGTCGACGACCCCCTCCAGCACCTCCCCGGCCCAGGCCTGCGGTATCTCACCGGTCAGCTCGAACCAGGTGGTTCCCCAGGCCGGGCCCCATCCCTCGCCGACTGACGCCGGCCGGTAGACCGCCGATAGAGCCTCAGGCACGCTGACCGGCTCCCCCGGCACGTCCCACCTGCGGACGGTCAGCGGAACGCTGCTCCGATAGGTCGCCGGCTGCAGCCGTTCGGTGAGGACCCGAAACAGCCGACGTTCGAGCCCGATGCGATCGTCGTGCACAGCGGCGAGAAGGCTAGCGCTGCTGCGGCTGGTCGGCCAGCGATGGCTGCCCGAGGTCGGGCTCGTCACCCGACGGCTGACCCGCCAGGGCCCGCTGCTCCCCCCGCCTATCTGCCGGAGTGGACCGATCGACACCAAGGCTCTTGGGAGTTGCCGTCTCCAGTTCCCTGGCGGCCGCTATGGCCTCTTGCACGGTGCGTTCGGTCGCTTCGCGGTCGGCTGCCGCCTGCTTCTGGATCTCCTCCTGGACGTTCACCTTCTCGGGGGCCCTGAACTGGCCTTTCGGCTCGCTGGGGATGGACGAGGCGGCCGACGTGACCGCACTTCCCAGTCCCTCCAGCGCCCTGTTCAGCTCACTGGGGACGATCCACACCTTGTTCGCGTCGCCGCGGGCGATGCTGGGCAGCATCTGCATGTACTGGTACGCGAGCAGCGCCTGATCCGGCTCACCGGCGTGGATGGCGCCGAAGACGGTCGTGATGGCCTGGGCCTCACCCTCGGCTCGGAGCATCTGCGCCTGGCGGTCCGCCTGCGCCCGCAGCACTGCCGCCTCCCGGTCACCTTGCGCCCGAAGGATCGCCGACTCCTTCTCACCGCCCGCCGACAGGATCTGCGACTGCCGCTGACCCTCGGCGATCAAGATCGAAGCCCGCTTGTCGCGTTCGGCCCGGGCACCCTTCTCCATCGCGTCGCGGATGGTCGCCGGCGGGTCGATCGCCCGTAGCTCCACCCGGTTCACCTTGATCCCCCACTTGCCGGTGGCCTCATCCAGCACCAGCCGGAGCTTCTGGTTGATCTCTTCACGACTGACCAGCGCGCTCTCCAGGTCAAGGCCGCCGATGATGTTGCGCAGCGTGGTCATGGTGAGCTGTTCGATGGCTTTGATGTAGTCCTGCGCCTCGTACGCTGCCCGGACCGGGTCGATCACCTGGAAGTAGATCACCGAGTCGATGTTGACCATCAGGTTGTCTTCGGTGATCACTCCCTGGGGCGGGAACGGGACCACCGCCTCGCGCATGTCGATGTTGTAGCGCACTTTGTCGACGATCGGGACGACCAGGTGCGGGCCGGCCTCCAGCGTCCGGTTGAACTTCCCCAGCCGCTCGACCACGCCGACCCGCTGCTGCCGGATTACCTGGATCGCACTGGTCAGGAAGAGGACCAGCGCGATCACCGCCGCCACGAGAACGACCAGGACGGTCAGATCCATTCGATGCCTTTCAGACTACGGAATGTTCGTACTAGGGGAGTTGATCATGCTTGGGGTAGACCACGGCGATGGCTCCGTCGATCTCGTAGACCTCGACCTCGGTGCCCTGCTCGATCACAAGGTCCGCGTCATAGGGGCGGGCCGTCCAGTTCTGGCCATCGACTTTGATCTCCCCGCCAGTACGGGTGACCCGGGAGAGCACAACACCCGAGCTGCCCACCATCTTCGCTGTCGAGGACCGGTAGCCCGGCATGGCCCGAACCTTCTCCATCAGAGTGGGCCGCAGCAGCGCCAGCATGCCGACGGAGACAGCGGCGGCGACACTGATCTGCAACCACCACAGGTCCGGAGCCACCAACGCGGTCACGGTTCCTGCCAGCGCCCCGGCCGCGAGCATGATCAACACCAGGTCGAGGGAGAGCATCTCCGCCACCGCGAGCAGGAAGGCGAGGCTCAACCACAACGCCCAGGCGTGGTCGCCCATCCAGTCGGTCAAGTTCACCTCCATGGTGTGCACCGGCTGTCTCCCATGGTGCCAGACCGGGCCCAATGCGCGGGGGCCATGATCATGTCAGGGCACGTGCCGCCCAGCGGCCGTCGCTTTCGGTCAACGTCAGCGGAATCTCGAAAGTGGTGGTGAGGCTCTCCGCCGTCAGCGTCTCCCGGAGCGGCCCGGCGGCGACGATCTCCCCCCGCTTGAGCAGCATGGCGTGCGTGATGCCCAGCGGGATTTCCTCGACGTGGTGGGTCACCAGAACCGACGCCGGTGCCCACGCGTCGTTGGCCAGATCGCTGAGGGTACGCACCAGCGACTCCCGCCCGGTCAGGTCGAGCCCGGCGGCCGGCTCGTCCAGCAGCAGCAACTCGGGGTCGGTCATCAACGCCCGGGCGATCTGCACTCGCTTACGCTCGCCCTCGCTCAAGGTGCCGAACGTACGATGGGCCAGACCGTCGATTCGCAGCTGACCGAGCAACTCGGTGGCGCGTTCGTGGTCCAGTTCGTCGTAGCTCTCCCGCCACCGGCCCACGACGGCGTACGACGCGGAGACCACGACGTTGTGGACGCTCTCACCGCGCGGGATGCGCTCGGCCAGAGCGGCGGACGTGAGTCCGATCCGGGGCCTCAGCTCGAACACGTCCACCGTGCCGAGGACCTCACCGAGCAGGCCCGCCACGCCGGTGGTGGGATGGATCTGAGCGGCCAGCACCTGTAGCAGGGTGGTCTTGCCGGCGCCGTTCGGGCCGATCACCACCCAGCGGTCCGACTCGTCCACCTGCCAGTCGATGTCGGCCAGCAGGGTCGAACCGCCCCGGACGACGCTCACACCAGCAAGATCCACGACAGCCACCATGGGGTAGAACCTACAAGAGCCACACTGCCCGTGCCGGGCAGTCCCGCGCCCGTCTGAGGGGGTGTGCCGTCGGTAGTGTGGCGCCGGTGGAGTCTCTGCCCTCTCTTCGCCTGGCCACCTGGCTGAACTCGCTGCTGGCCCGCCAGGTCAGCTCGGAGGTGGCATCGGCGGCGGTGGTGGCCGACGACGTCGCCCATCACGTGGTGGATCCCGGGGGCGTCCTCGGGGTGCTGGACAACGCCAGTGCCACGCCGCTGGCAGTTGCTCTGCCGCTCATCTCGTCGATGGAACCGGAACACTGGATTCTCGAGCTGCCGCTTCCGGGCATGCCGGGATGCCTGCGCGGACCGCGCGAGCTGACCGACGCCGCCATCGGCGCCGGCGAGGTCGTGCTGGCAGCTTCGGGCAGGGTCGCCCTGGTTCCCCACCAGGTCGGGCGGGCCGTGCAGTGGCGGGCTTTCGCCGCCAATCGGCCGGCGACCCCGGCGACGCCGTACGAGGCGGAGCGGGCCCTCAGCGAAGCGGTGCTGTCGGCGGCCCAGACGCTCGCCCGGCTGGACGTGGCGGCCGGCAGCCGGCCACGCACCAACGGCTCCTTCGGTCTGCCGCCTGGCTATCGGCCACGCCAGCAGGCGACCGCCGAGCGCGCCCTGCGACTGCTGGTGGCCTGTGACCTCGCGCTGCTGGACGACGGCCGGAGCATCTCATCCTTCGAGGTGGACGTGCGGGCACGCCAGCTACGGATGGTGCGCGACGCCAGCGTGGCTGCTCTCTGCGCGGCGGTCAGCTGGATCGACGCGCCCTGACCTCCCCGGAGGCGGGTCAGGCGCCCATGGCGTGCACGCCACCGTCTACGTGGATCATCTCCCCGGTCGTCTTGGGGAACCAGTCGCTGAGCAGCGCAACCACCCCGCGTGCCGTCGGTTCCATGTCCTTGGGGTCCCAGCTCAGCGGTGCCCGCTCCCCCCAGACGGTGTTGAACTCGTCGGCGCCGCCGATGGCTCTCTTGGCCAGGGTTTCCAGCGGTCCCGCGGCAACCAGGTTGACCCGGACCCCCTCCGGGCCGAGATAGCGGGCGAGGTAGCGGCTGGTGCTCTCCAAGGCAGCCTTGGAGACGCCCATCCAGTCGTACACCGGCCAGGAGACGGTGGCGTCGAAGGTGAGCCCGACCACCGAGGCGCTGTCAGCGAACAGCGGCTTGCAGGCCATCGCCAGCGAGCTAAACGAGTACGCCGAGATCTGCAGGGCGGTTGCCACGTCCGACCACGGTGTGGTGAGGAACCTCCCACCCAGGGCGGTCTCCGGGTTTGCGAAGGCAAGGGAGTGCACCAGGCCGTCGAGGGTGTCGACATGCTGTCGGAGCTGGTCGGCCAGCCCGGCCAGATGCTCCTCATTGGTGACGTCCACCTCGAGCAACGGCGGCACCGGATCCAGCTTGGCGATCACCCGCTTGGTCAGGCTCATCGCGCGGCCGAAGTTGGAGACCACGACATTCGCGCCCTCATGCTGCGCGATCTTGGCGACGTGGAAGCCGATGGAGGTGTCCAGCGTGACGCCGGAGACCAGGACCGCCTTGCCTTCGAGGATTCCCACTTACCCACTCCGATCTCTTCGAACCAACAGGGACAACTGCGGTGAGCCGTACGCGACGCCGACGCGCGGGATGGAAGCCGGGGAGCGGGTCAGTGACCCATGCCCAGTCCGCCGTCGACGGGGATGAGGGCGCCGGTGATGTAGCCGGCGGACGGGCCGGCGAGGAAGTCGATGGTGCCGGCGATGTCGTCAACGGAGCCGAGGCGGCCGAGCGGGATCTGCTCGGCGTACTTGCTGACCAGGTCCTCGCCGAGCTCGGCGGTCATGTCGGTCTCGATGAATCCGGGAGCGACCACGTTGGCGGTGATGCCGCGCGAACCCAGCTCGCGCGCGAGGGAACGCGCCATCCCGACCAGGCCCGACTTGGAGGCGGCATAGTTCACCTGGCCGGCTGAACCGAGCTGCCCGACCACCGAGGACATGAAGATGATCCGCCCGAACCGGTTGCGGATCATCGGCCGAGCGGCCCGGCGGGCCACCCGGAATGCGCCCGTCAGGTTGGTGGCGATGACTGCGTCCCAGTCGTCGTCGGTCATCCGCATGACCAGCGTGTCGCGGGTGATGCCGGCATTGGCAACCAGTACCTCGACCGGACCGAGCGCAGTCTCCACCTGGGCGAAGGCAGCCTCCACCTGGCCCGCGTCGGTGACGTCGCACTGCACTCCGAGGACGCCCGTCGGCACCTCGCCGCTGCGGTAGGTGGCGGCCACCCGGTGGCCGGACTGCGCCAGCCGCTCCGCGATCCGGTAGCCGATGCCCTTGCTTCCGCCCGTCACGAGCACGGTCCGGCGGGGCCCCGTCTGGGCGTCGTTCTCTGCGGATCTCTCAGTCACGGGGGTCACGCTACCGACAGCTTCAGGCTCGGTGGCGGGCAGGCGTAGGCTTGCGGAGTGACAGGCACCCCGGACCTACCGCAGGCTGGCGGTGCTCAGGGTCGGGCGCCGCGTGCTCTCATCACCGACGCCAGGTTCCCGACCAGCAAGGACCAGGCCAGCCGGCAGAAGCGGTACACCATCACGATGGCTTTTCGGACCGCCTGCTTCGTCGCCTTGATCTTCGTCCCGGGGGCCGCCCGCTGGGTGCTGTTCGCCTGCGCTGTCTTCCTCCCCTACATCGCCGTCGTACTCGCCAACCAGGCGAACACCAAGACGGCAACCGGGGTCATGCAGCCGGGTGCGCCCTCGCCGGCACCCCAGATCGAAGTCGGTCATGCCCCTGAGATCATCTCCGGCAGCGCTGACGATGCGCAGCAGGAACGACGGCGTGCCTGAGGATCAGGCCCGGCTGGTCGGTCCGGCCGCGGAGATCTGCTCGGCCCGCGGGTGCCCGGCCGTCGCGACGTATGACCTGCAGTGGAACAACCCGAGGATCCACCCGCCCGAGCGGCGTAAGCACTGGCTGGCCTGTGATGATCACCGTGACTCCCTGGCCGCCTTCTTGTCGGCGCGGGGCATGCTGCGCGAGGTCAGCCCCCGATAGCCGACATCGGCCGGTCCGGCTGCAGGAAGCTCGGATCGTCAATCCCGTGCCCGGCCAGCTTGCCGGCAACGGCGGCAACCCAGCGATCGGCGATCTCGTCGTCAGTGGCCCCATTCCGCAGCGGTGTCCTGAGGTCGGACTCGACCCGGGAGAACAGGCAGTTGCGGATCTGGCCGTCCGCGGTCAGCCGCACCCGGTCACAGGCGCCGCAGAAGGGCTTGCTGACCGCTGCGATGATCCCGACTGAGTAGTCGGCGCCGACGACCCGGAAAAGCTCAGCCGGGGCGCTGCCTCGAAGCTTCGCATCGTCTGGGTCCTCGATGAGCTCGAACCGTTCGTCCAGCCGAGCGCGGATCACTGCGGCGGTGACCATCTCGCTGCGGTGCCAGGCGTGCTGGGCGTCCAACGGCATCTGCTCGATGAACCGCAACTGCGCCTGCTGCGCCATCGCCCAGGACAGCAGGTCGGCTGCCTCGTGGTCATTGACGCCACGCATCAGCACCGAGTTGATCTTGACGGGCTGCAGGCCCGCCCGCCGAGCGGCCGCGACACCTGCCAGCACGTCGTCGAGCCGCGGCCGTCGGGTCAGCCGCTTGAACGTGGCCGGGTCCAAGGTGTCCAGCGAGACGTTGATTCGGGTCAGACCGGCCGCGGCCAGTGCGTCCGCGCGGGACGCCAACCCGATCCCGTTGGTGGTCAAGGCGGTCACCGGGCGCGGTGTCAGTGCGGAGATCTCGGCGACCAGCCGCTCCAGGTTCTTGCGCAGCAGGGGCTCTCCGCCCGTCAACCGGACCGTGGTGATGCCGAGGCTGGTGACCCCGATGGAGATCAGCCGGATGATCTCGTCATCGGTGAGCAGCTCATCCGACGGCATCCAGTCCAGGCCCTCGGCCGGCATGCAGTACGTGCACCGCAGGTTGCAGCGGTCGGTGAGCGACACCCGCAGGTCCGTTGCCACCCTCCCGAACGAGTCCGACAGCACCCGGGCCGGTCCGCTGCGCGCGACGGTTGCCGTACCGGCCGCAGGCCCCTCGCCGGGGCGCGCAGCGGTACGGATCCGCGGGAACGGAAGCACCGTCGTCATGGGTCAACTGTAGGCGCCGGGCCGGGGATGGAGGGGATTGACCATCAGCAGGTCGGGCTTGCCGTTCCCACCGGCTCCCTCGACTCGTGGAGGCCAACCCGGTCCGGATGGCTGTAGATGTTCATGCCGTCGTTGCGAATGAAACCGACCAGGGTCAGGCCGGACTCCTCCGCCAGCTCCACGGCCAGCGAGCTCGGCGCCGAGACGGCGGCCAGCAGCGGGATGCCGGCCAGCACAGCTTTCTGGGTGAGCTCGAAGGACGCTCGGGCCGACACACACAAGAGGGTATGGGCCAGCGGCAGCCTGCCGGCTCGCAGCGCCCAGCCAATCACCTTGTCGACGGCGTTGTGCCTGCCCACGTCCTCGCGGACGCAGAGCATCTGCCCGTCGGCGGTCATCAGTCCGGCCGCGTGCAGGCCGCCGGTCTTGTCGAACGTACGCTGCTCGGCCCGAAGCCGCTGCGGTCCCGCGAGGACGACGTCGGGAACGACCCGGAAGTCCGGGTCGGGGGCGTACCGCGAGCGCTGCCGTACCTGGTCGACGGAGGCGGTGCCGCAGATCCCGCAGGCGCTGGTCGTCAGCACGTTGCGGGCCAGTCCGGCGGTCGGCGCCAGGCCGTCCCGGAGCGAGACGTCGACCACGTTGTACGTGTTGAGCCCGTCCGGCCCGGCGCCCTCGCAGTAGCGCGCAAGCACGACATCGGCCGACTCGCAGATGATGCCTTCACTGTGCAGCAGGCCATGCACCAGGTCGATGTCGTGCCCCGGCGTCCGCATCGTGACCTGGAAGGACTCGCCGTTCAGCCGGATCTCCAGCGGCTCCTCCACCGCCACCGTGTCCGGGGCTCGGGTGACTGCGCCCGACCGCAGACGAAGCACCGGATACCGACGCGTCACCCGTCCCATGCCATCATCCTGTCAGGTAGCACCAACGCGAACTGAATACCCGACCACGAGGAGCATGGACGATGGATCTGGATGAGTGGCTCGCTGCCCTGGCCGCCGAGATAGGTACCCAGGACTTCGCCTTCGACAACAACGCCATCCATACCGTGCTCGACCTGGCTCGAGACGCAGCCCACGAGGTGGCTCGCCCGGCGGCCCCGCTGACAACCTTCCTGGTTGGGGTCGCGGTCGGCAGAGGCGATCCGCTGGGCGCGGTGGCGGCCAAGGCCACCGCCTTGGCGATGCGTGAGCACCACCCCTCCGGTGACGACAGGACTGAGCCGCCGGCGGGCTAGCCTTGACAGGTGCAACGGCTCTGGCTGCGATGGGCGGCCCTTCTGCTCTTCGTGGCTGTTCTCGGCACCGTTTTCGTGAACCTGGGTGAATGGCAGCTTCGCCGGTTGGAGCAGCGCAAGGAGCACAACGCAACGCAGGTCACCAACGAGCAGCGTCCCGTCGCCGACGCCGCGACGGTGTTCACCCGGCCCATCGGTGACGCCGACCAGTGGCAACGGGTGCAGGCCCGCGGCACCTTCGACCCGGACCACCAGTTCGTCATCCGTTACCGCAACAACGGCGACGCCAGAGGGTACGAGGTCGTGACGCCGCTACGCACTGCCAGGGGGTGGCTGCTGGTGGACCGCGGCTTCGTCGCCGTCGAGCGTGGTGTCGAGATCCCCACCACAGCACCGCCGCCGCCCTCCGGCGAGGTCACAGTAGTAGGCCATCTGCGCCGCAGCGAGCAGGGCCGCCGCGGTGCCGTGCAACCGGTGGCGGGACAGGTCCGCCTGATCAACGCGGCCGCCCTGCAGACTGCGCTGCCGTACCCGGTGCCCGACGGCTACCTCGGTCTGCTCACCGTGCAGCCCCCGCAGACGGGGAACCTGGCTCCGGTGCTGCCACCGGAGCTGTCCAGTGGGCCGCACTTCTGGTACGCGGTGCAGTGGTTCATGTTCACCGGGCTCGCCGTGCTGGGAATCGTCGTCTTCATCCGCGGCGACCTTCGCGCGCGGCGTGAGGCGGCCGGCTCGTCGCCTCTGGTCGCGGTCGAGGAACGGCGCTACTCCGTGTGACAAGATCGCCCGCATGGACCTTGGACTGACCGACCGAGTATTCGTGGTGACCGCGGCCAGCGCAGGGCTGGGGCGGGCCAGTGCGACGCAGCTGGTGGCCGAGGGAGCGAAGGTGGTCGTGCTGGCGCGACGCGCCGCGGTGCTCGACGACGTGATCGACGATCTCGGACCGGACCGGGCGGTCGCCCTCGCCGCGGACCTGGCCGATCCGACCGTCGCCGACCGCGCCGCAGAGCTGGCGGTGAGCACCTTCGGCCGGCTGGACGGCGCGCTGGTGAGCGTTGGTGGTCCGCCGGCTGGCAGCGCACTGGGCACTACGGAGGAGGAGTGGCGGTCGGCTTTCGAGTCGGTCTTCCTGTCGGCGTTGCGAGTGACCCGTGCGGTCGTCCGCCGCGGCACCGCCTCAGACCTGGCGGTCGCGTGGGTGCTGTCGGTGTCGGCGAAGCAGCCGATCGGTGGACTGGCCGCCTCGAACGGCCTGCGTCCCGGCCTCGGGATGCTGGTGAAGGAGCTGGCCGACGAGCTCGGCCCGGACGGAACCCGCCTGGTCGGCCTGTTGCCCGGACGGATCGAGACCGAACGCGTCCAGCACCTGGACTCACTTGCCGACGATCCGGCGGCCAGCCGAGCCGCTGCCGAGTCATCCATTCCGCTTCGCCGGTACGGACGCCCGGAGGAGTTCGGGCGCATTGCAGCCTTCGTGCTGTCCCCGGCGGCGTCCTACCTCACCGGCTGCGTGATCCCGGTGGAGGGCGGATCTCTGCGAAGCCTGTGAGCGGACCGCGACGGTGAGCATCTCCGACATCGTCGACCTGCTCTGCTGCCCACACTGCCAGAACCCGCTATCGACCGCGCCAGCGGCTCGAACGGTGCGATGCGGCTCCGGCCACACCTTCGACCTGGCCCGTCAGGGCTATCTCAACCTGCTCGGCGAGCGGCAGCCGCTCAATGCCGACACCGGCGGTATGGTCGCCGCCCGCGACCGTTTCCTGAGATGCGGCCATTACCGGCCGATTGCCGAGCGGCTCGCCGCGCTGGCGGCCACTGCACGCCCCGGCTGCCTGCTCGACGCCGGCTGCGGCTCCGGCTACTACGCGGCGGCCATGCTGGACGCGGCGCCAGAGCTACGTGGGCTGGGGGTGGACGTGTCCGTACCCGCGTGCCGACGCGCGGCCTCGGTCCATCCTCGGCTGGCGGCCGTCGTGGCCGATGTCTGGCAGCGGCTGCCGATTCGAGACGCCGCTGTCGACCTGGTCAGCAGCGTCTTCGCCCCCCGCAACGCCGCAGAGTTCTCCCGGGTGCTCAGACCGGGCGGCCTGCTGGTGGTCGTCCATCCCGAGCCTGCGCACCTCGAGCAGCTACGAAGGCCGCTCCGGCTGCTCGCCATCGAGGATGCCAAGGGGGAGCGTCTGCACCGCACGCTGTCAGCGCACTTCACCTGGTGCAGCGAGCAGCGGATCCAGTTCGACACCGAGCTCGACAAGGCGGCGGTCGGCGATCTGGTCGGGATGGGGCCCAACGCGTTCCATCTCGATCCGGCTCAGCTCGAGACCCTGGTCGGCCGGCTCGCACTACCCGTAACGGTCACCGCCGCCGTCACCATCAGTGCGTGGCAGCGGCGTCAGCCATGACGTCAGACTTCGCCTCGGCGAACTGCGTGCGGTACAGCTCGGAGTAGAGGCCACCTTGGGCGAGCAGCTCGGCATGCCGGCCCTGCTGGACGACCCGCCCCTTCTCGATCACCACGATCAGGTCGGCGTGCCGGACGGTGGAGAGGCGGTGGGCGATGACAATGCTGGTCCGGCCGTGCATCGCCTGGTCCAGCGCGCGCTGCACAGCAACCTCCGACTCCGAGTCCAGGTGGGCGGTAGCCTCATCGAGGATCACGATCGGCGGAGCCGCCAGCAGCAGCCGGGCGATCGCCAGCCGCTGACGCTCCCCGCCCGAGAGCCGGTAGCCGCGCTCTCCCACCACGGTCTCCAGCCCGTCGGGCAGCGCCTCGACCAACCCGCTGATCTGCGCCGCCGCGAGCACCGTCATCATCTCTGCCTCAGTGGCGTCCGGCCGTGCGTACGCGAGGTTGGCCCGAATGGTGTCGTGGAACATGTGTGCGTCCTGGGTGACGTAGCCGACGGTCTGACGCAGGGATGCCAGCTGGAGCTTGCGGACGTCGACGCCGCCAACCTCGACGGTTCCGGTGGTGGTGTCGTAGAGCCGGGCCACCAGGTGCGTGATGGTGGTCTTCCCACCACCAGACGGACCGACGAGCGCGACAGTCTGGCCCGGTTTCACGTCGAAGGTGATGTCGTGCAGCACGTCTTCGCTTCGTCGCTGGTCCAGCGAGGCCACCGACTCCAGGCTTGCCAGCGAGATCTCGTCGGGCCCCGGGTACCGAAATGACACCGACCGGAAGGACACCGACGCCGGCCCGGTCACCGGCTTCGCGTCCGGGGCATCGGCGATCATCGGGGCCAGGTCCAGCACCTCGAACACCCGGTCGAAGCTGACCAGCGCGCTCATCACGTCCAACGGCAGGTTGGTGAGCTGGGTCAATGGTCCGTAGAGCCGGGCCAGCAGCCCGGCGAGGGCCGTCAGCGTACCGACGGTCAGGGCGCCTTGGATCGACAGCACGCCCCCCAACCCGTACACCAGCGCGGTGGCAAGGGCCGCGACCAGGCCGAGGGATGTCATGAAGAACCGTCCGTTGAGCGCAATCTTGACCGACACATCTCGCACGGCGCCGGCCCGCTCGGCGAACCGCTGATGCTCATCGTCGGGCCGACCGAAGAGCTTCACCAGCAATGCGCCGCTGACGCTGAACCGCTCGGTCATACTCACCGACATGTCGCCGTTCAGTTGCATCTGCTCCCGGGTCAGCACAGCGAGCCGACGGCCGACCAGCTTGGCCGGGATGAGGAAGATCGGCAGCAGGACGAGCGCCACCACCGTGAGCTGCCAGCTGAGCACGAACATGGCAGTCAGCACGAGGATCAAGCTGATGACATTGGAGAGCATC
This sequence comes from Propionibacteriaceae bacterium, assembly GCA_035717205.1. Classification (GTDB taxonomy): domain Bacteria; phylum Actinomycetota; class Actinomycetes; order Propionibacteriales; family Propionibacteriaceae; genus Microlunatus. Next base: position 46,755 of record DASTIW010000013.1, read on the forward strand.
GTGGACAGCGTCGAGGTGAAGGCCTGCTGCGCGCCGATCACGTCGGAGTTGAGCCGCGAGACCAGCTTGCCGGTCTGGGTACGGGTGAAGAACGCGATCGGCATCCGCAGCACGTGGTCGAACACCTGGGTGCGCAGGTCGAAGATCAGACCCTCCCCGATCTTGGAGGAGCACCAGCGTTGCACCACGCTGATCACCGCTTCCGCGATGGCCAACCCGGCAACCGCCGCCGACATCACGATTACCAGCCGGCGGTCGCCACCCAGCACTCCGTCGTCGATGATCAGCCGGAAGAGCAACGGCGGCGCGACGGAGAGAGCAGACGAGATGGCCACCAAGATGATGAAAACGGCGATCAGGTTCCGGTAAGGCCGCGCGAAGGCGAGCACCCGGCGTACGACACCCTTCTTGAGCCGGTGCTGCGCGATCGACGGGTCGCGAGACATCCGGCTCATCATTCCGCCTCGCATCATCGACATCGCGCGCTCCCCTCCGCTCCCATCAAGTACGCCCTCGAAGGTACGTCACTGCGGAACAGAGTAGGCCGGACCCGGGCAGCCAGTGAGCCGCGTGCGAACGCTTTGGCGGTTCTGCGCCTGTCCCTTGGGCCCGGTCGAGCGGCTCAGCGCTTCTTGGTAGCCGCCTTCTTGAGGCGCGCGGGGGCTTCCGACGCCGCCTTGGCGGCTTTCTTCACCGGAGCCGCCGCCGCTGCGCGCAGACTTCCGGCGGCTGACTTGGAGGCGGATTTCTTGGGGCCGGCCGCGGAGCTGCCCTTCTTCGCCGTTGCCGTGGTCGCGGTGACCTTCGCGGTCTTGGCTGTGCTCTTGGCGGCTGCCTTCGTGGCCGGGCTCTGCTGAGCACCGGTGCCCTTGGCCGTGGACTTGGTCACGCCCGACTTGGCGGCCTTGGTGGCGGGTGCCTTGGCGGGCTTGGTTGCGGCGTTCTGCGTTGCTGACTTCCTGGCGGGCGCCTTCGCCGTCGACCTGGCAGCCGAGGGCTTTGCGGCTGACTTCGTGCCGGTGGTCTTAGCCGCAGGTTTCACGGCGGTCCCCTTGCTCGCCGACCTCGCCGCGGCACCGTCGGCCGCCGACTGTGGCACGGCGCTCTTGGCCGGCGACTTCGACGCGGTGCCCTTGGCCGCCGACTTCGACGCCGTACCTTTGACCGCCGACTTCGACGCCGTACCTTTGGCCGCCGACTTCGACGCCGTACCCTTCGCTGCCGTGCCCTTCGCCGCGGACTTCGGTGCTGTCGCGACGGAAGCCGCCTTTGCGGCAGTCTTCTTCGAGGCAGACTTGGACGACGTCTTCTTGGCGGCGGCGCTCTTGATCGCATTGGGGCCTCGGGTCGCCCCACCACGACTCCGCATCGCGGTGCCCGCCTCCACCAGCACCCCGTGCACGAAGCCGAAAGAGCGCCCGGAGTCCTCCGCGATTGCCCGGATACTCTCCCCTGAGGTGTAGCGCCTGGCGAACTCAGACGCCAAGTCTGTCCGTTGCGCTCCGGTGATCCGTGAACCCTTGGTCAATGGCTTGGCCATGGTGCCTCTCCTCGGTCGGATTCAGCGTCGGCGATCGCATTCCCCGTCGACCCGTCGGGACTAATGATCGACTTGACATGATCATTGATCAAGGTCCTGGCGCACTTTTCCGCTCGTGTTGTGCCGAGAGTGGGCCTGATCCGCCCTACGCCGGACAGCAAGATCAGCCGAGGCCCGCTCTCCGGACAAGATCACGCCAGCGAGATCAGGTCGGCGTACTCCGGGGTCCACAGGTCCTCAACGCCGTCAGGAAGCAGCAGGACACGGTCCGGGTTCAACGCTGACACGGCACCCTCGTCGTGCGTGACCAGGACGACGGCTCCCGCGTAGTTACGGATGGCTTGCAGCACCTCGGCCCGGGAGGCGGGGTCGAGGTTGTTCGTCGGCTCGTCGAGCAGCAGCACGTTGGCACTGGACACCACCAGGGCAGCCAGCGCCAGCCGAGTCTTCTCTCCACCGGAGAGCACCGCTGCGGGCTTGTCGACATCGTCGCCGGAGAAGAGGAACGAGCCGAGCACCTTGCGTACGTCGGTCTCGTTGAGCTGAGGAGCCGCCGTCTTCATGTTCGCCAGCACCGAGCGATTGACGTCCAACGTCTCGTGCTCCTGGGCGTAGTACCCCAGCCGGAGACCGTGCCCCGGAAGGACCTCGCCCGTGTCAGACTTCTCGATCCCCGCGAGAATCCGCAACAGGGTTGTCTTCCCGGCGCCGTTGAGGCCCAGAATGACGACCTGGCTCCCACGGTCGATGGCAAGATCAACTCCGGTGAACACCTCCAGCGACCCATAGGTCTTGCTGAGATCGCTTGCAGTGAGAGGGGTCTTTCCGCACGGTGCAGGTTCGGGAAACCTGATCTTGGCCACCCGATCCTGTGCGCGCTCCCCTTCCAAGCCGGACAGCAATCGCTCGGCCCGCTTCGCCATGTTCTGCGCTGCCGTCGCCTTGGTCGCCTTGGCGCGCATCTTGTCCGCCTGGCTCATCAGCTGGTCTGCCTTGCGCTCAGCGTTCTGCCGCTCCCGCTTGCGTCGCTTCTCGTCGGTCTCCCGCTGCTGGAGGTAGCGCTTCCAGTCCATCGCGTAGATGTCCAGCTCGGAACGGTTCGCATCCAGATGGAACACCTTGTTGACAGTCTCGTCCAGCAGTCCGGTGTCGTGGCTGATCACCAACAGTCCGCCCGAATGCCCTTGCAGATAGCTCCGCAGCCAGATGATGGAGTCGGCGTCCAAATGGTTGGTGGGCTCATCCAAGAGCAGCGTCTCAGCGCCGGAGAACAGGATCCGAGCGAGCTCGACGCGGCGCCGTTGGCCTCCGGACAGCGTCTTGAGCGGCTGGTGGAGGACCCGTTCGGGCAACGACAGGTTGCTCGCGATCCGGGCCGCCTCCGCCTCTGCGGCGTATCCGCCGGCCGCCGCCAGCTCGGCCTCAGCGCGGGCGTAGCTCGCCATCGCCTTGTCCCGGACCGCCTCGGAATCATCACCCATCTGAAGCTCCGCCTTGCGCAGCCGGGCGATCACCGAGTCGATTCCCCGCGCCGACAGGATGCGGTCCTTCGCCAGCACCTCGACGTCCCCGGTCCGCGGATCCTGCGGCAGATATCCGACCTCACCCGTCCGGGAGATCGAGCCCGAAGCGGCCGTACCCTCCCCGGACAAGATCTTGGTCAGCGTGGTCTTCCCCGCCCCGTTCCTCCCCACCAGCCCGATCTTGTCCCCGGCAGCTATCTGGAACGACGCATGCTCCAGCAGCAGTCGCGCGCCCGCACGCACCTCGACATCCCGCACAACGAGCATTCATATTCCTCACCCAAGGCGCTCCCAGAAGAGCACAACCAAACCAACAAAGCCTTCTCACGACCACGCCCTCAGGCGCTGACCCTCCCACCAGATCGCGGCCCCAGCCCTCCACCCAGTTGCGTCAGCATCGCCCAGAGCCCGGGTAACGTGCCGGACCCCAAAGGGCTCGGTACGGATCGGAATCCCAAGGGCTCCGGCAGGGGTCGCACCCCAAGGGCTTCGGGTACGGGGCTGCGTGCGCGCGGCGCGGACGGGCCGCGCGGATGGCTGCCGCGCGCACGCAGCCCCGTACCCGAACCCGGATCCCGAGCCCCAGAGACCCCAAGACCGGAAACCCCAGGACTCAGCTACACATTGAACCCAAGCGCCCGCAACTGGTCCCGCCCATCATCGGTGATCTTCTCAAGCCCCCACGGCGGCATCCACACCCAGTTGATCGAGAAGCCCGAGACCAAACCTTCCAAAGCTGTGTTGGTCTGGTCCTCGATCACGTCCGTCAGCGGGCAGGCTGCCGAGGTCAGGGTCATGTCGATCGTCAGAATGTTGGACTCGTCGAGGTGCAGCCCGTAGATCAGCCCGAGGTCGACGACGTTGATGCCCAGTTCGGGGTCGACGACGTCCTTCAGGGCCTCGGTCAAGTCCTCGATAGACGGCGCGCCGGAGTGGTTGTCCGCGCTGTCCAGCGTCGGCAGCTCGTCGCGGACCAGGTCAGACGGGCGCGGCTCCGCCTGATCTGTGGTCGAAAGGTCAGTCATGATCGATTGTCTCCTTGGTTACGGATTCAGTTCGCGGTGCCGCGGGCCTGGATGACGGCGTCCTTGAAGGCGGACCAGCCGAGCAGGGCACATTTCACTCGGGCCGGAAACTTCGAGACGCCCGCGAAGGCAATGGCGTCTTCGAGGCGCTCCTCGTCGGGCTCGAGCTCGCCTTGACTCTGCATCAACGTGACGAACTCCTCGTGCAGGCCCAGGCCGTGATCGACTGGCTGGCCGATCACCAGGTCGCTCATCACCGAGGTGGACGCCTGGGAGATGGAGCAGCCCACACCCTCATACGACACGTCGCGAACCGTGTCACCGTCGAGCTGGACCCGGAGCGTCACCTCGTCGCCACAGCTGGGGTTCACGTGGTGGACCTGAGCCTGGTACGGGTCGCGCAGGCCACTGTGGTGCTTGGCTCGATAGTGATCCAGGATGATCTCCTGGTAGAGCTCCTCGACCTTCATCGTGCTCCTTTGAAGAACTGAACGGTGTACTCGAGCCCGTCGACCAGCGCATCGATCTCTGCCCGGGTCGTGTACAGGTAGAACGATGCCCGCGTGGAGGACTGGACGCCGAACCGCTCGTGCAGTGGACGGGCGCAATGGTGCCCGCCGCGGACGGCGATCCCGCGGGAGTCGAGCAGTTGGGACACGTCGTGCGGATGGATGTCCGGCAGGGTGAAGGAGATAGCGCCACCGCGATCGACCGGCTCACTGGGACCCAGGACTCGCAACCCGCCCACCGTCGCCAGCCCCTTCAGGGCGTACGCGGTCATCTCGGCCTCGTGCGCCGCAATGGCCTCCATGCCGATCCCGGACAGGTACTGCACGGCCGCTCCCAGTCCCACGGCCTGCGCTATCGGCGGCGTGCCGGCCTCGAAGCGGTGCGGCGGTGGAGCGTAGGTCGAGCCCGTCATCTTGACGACCTCGATCATCTCGCCGCCGCCAAGGAACGGCGGAAGGTCAGCCAGCAGCTCGTAGCGACCCCAGAGCACACCGATACCGGTGGGTCCAACCATCTTGTGGCCGGTGAAAGCCAGCAGGTCGGCGCCCAAAGTGGTGACGTCGACGGCCAACTGCGGGACGGCCTGGGAGGCGTCCACGACCATCACAGCGCCAACGGCGTGCGCCGCAGCGGCGATGCTGCGAATCGGGTTGACGGTGCCCAACACGTTGGAGACATAGCTGATCGACACGATCTTGGTGCGTTCATTGATCAGGTTGTCGGCCTTCGCCGCGTCCAGGTCGAGCCGACCCTCCTCGGTGACGTCGAACCAGCGCAAGGTCGCGCCGGTGCGCTCAGCCAACAGCTGCCACGGCACGATGTTCGAGTGGTGCTCCATCACCGAGATGACGATCTCATCGCCCGGCTTCAGCGCAGCCCCCAACGTATGTGCGCACAGATTGAGCGCCTCGGTTGCGTTCCGGGTGAAGATCACCTCCTCGGATCGCGTCGCCCCGATGAACGCCGCCACCCGAGCCCGGCCACTTTCGAAGGCGGCAGTCGCCTCTCCTCCGAGCAGGTGCATCGCCCGCGCCACGTTGGCGTTGTGGTTCAGGTAATGGTCCTCGATCGCCTCGACGACCACCCGCGGCTTCTGAGAGGTGTTGGCACTGTCCAGATACACCAGCGGGCCGGTCGCCGTGGTCCTCTCCAGGATCGGGAAGTCGCGCCGGATGCTGTCCACGTCGAAGCCGATCGGTTCGTCGGCCAGCGGCTCCACCTGTCCCTTCGACACGGTGTCCGGATACTCCGGCAGCCTCTGTGCGGACTTCACATCACTGGACATGGTGACTACTCCACTCCCGCGGCTGCGGTCTGCTTGGCGGCCTGGACGTACCTGTCGTAACCCTCGACCTCGAGCCGCTCGGCCAGCTCCGGGCCACCCTGCTCGGCGATCCTGCCGGCGACGAAGACGTGCACGTGGTCGGGCTTGATGTACCGCAGGATCCGGGTGTAGTGGGTAATCAGCAGCACCCCTCTATCACCTTGGTTGGAGTACCGGTTGACGCCTTCGGAGACGATCCGCAGAGCGTCGATGTCCAGGCCGGAGTCGGTCTCATCGAGAATGGCGAACCGGGGGTTCAACAGCTCCAACTGGACGATCTCGTGACGTTTCTTCTCGCCACCGGAGAAACCCTCGTTGACGCTGCGGTTGGCGAACTCCGGGTCCATGCTGACCCGGTCCATGGCTGCGTTGACGTCGCGTACCCAGGTCCGCAGCTTGGGGGCCTCACCATCGAGCGCGGTCTTGGCGGTCCTCAAGAAGTTGGCCACGGACACGCCTGGCACCTCGACCGGGTACTGCATGGCGAGGAACAGGCCCGCGCGGGCGCGCTCGTCGACGCTCAGCTGCAGCAGGTCCTGCCCGTCCAGGGTGACGGTTCCGGAGGTGATCGTGTACTTGGGGTGCCCGGCGATCGAGTACGCCAAGGTGGACTTGCCGGAGCCGTTGGGGCCCATGATGGCGTGCGTCTCACCGCTGCGGATCGTCAGATCGACACCCTTGAGGATCTCCTTGGGGCCCGTCTCGGTCTGCACGGAGACGCGAAGATCGCGGATTTCGAGTGTGGACATCGGTTCAGGGCTCCTGAGTTTCTTCGGTATCGGATTGTTCGGGGTCCAGAGGGCTGCTGATATCGACGAGGACGTCGTCGCCCGATACCCGGCAGCGGTAGACGGCGACCGGTTCGGTCGCCGGCAGGCCGAGGGGTTGACCCGTCCGCAGGTCGAAGCGCGAGCCGTGCAGGTAGCACTCGATCTCGCCGTCGCCGACGTCCCCTTCGGACAAGGGGATCGCGGCATGGGAGCACTCGTCGGCGATGGCGTAGAACGTACCGTTGCTGTGCACGATCGCGAGGTCCTCGTTCCCGACCTCGACGGCGATCGCAGACTCCGGCGGCACCTCCGCCACGGCGCAGGCGCGGATGAACTCGGTCATTCGGCGACGTCCGCGATTGCCGCCGGGTCGAGGTTCCCCACGCCGGCGGGGGTGCCGATGTTGATCTCAAGCTCGGCCTCGACGGCCTGCATCAGCTTGTCCTCGATGCCGGGGATGCCGATCTTGCGGATGATGTCGGCGAAGAAACCGTGCACCACCAGACGGCGTGCCTCGGCCTCATCGATGCCGCGGCTGCGGAGGTAGAACAGCTGCTCGTCGTCGAACCGACCGGTGGTGGAGGCATGGCCGGCACCTTGGATCTCGCCGGTCTCGATCTCCAGGTTGGGCACGGAGTCGGCCCGGCAGCCGTCGGTGAGCACCAGGTTCCGGTTCGACTCATAGGTCTCAATGCCTTCGGCCGCCTTGCGGATGAGTACGTCACCGATCCAGACCGAATGCGCACCGCGTCCTTGCAGCGCACCCTTGTAGTCGACGTTGCTCTTGCTCTTCGGGGCGTTGTGGTCGACGAACAGCCGGTGCTCCAGATGCTGACCGGCATCAGCGAAGTACAGGCCGAGCAGCTCGGCCTCACCGCCGGACGTGCCGTACTCCAGCGAGAGGTTCATCCGGACCAGATCGCCGCCGAAGGAGACGGCCACATGTCGCAGGGACGCGTCCCGTCCCACCCGGGCGTGCTGGGTGGAGTGCTGGACCGCGTCGTCGGCCCAGTCCTGGACCGAGACCACCGTCAGCTGTGCGCCATCGCCGAGCACGATCTCGACGTGGTCGGCAAGCACCGCCGACCCTTCGAAGCGCAGCACCACGGTCGCCTTGGAGAAGGGCTCGGCGACGATCATCAGGTGCCAGGCGGTGGCCATCTCGGTCGAGTCGCCGCGAACCGTGACGACGGTCGGCGCATCGATCACGGCCTCCTTCGAAACGGTGACCACGGTGACCGTCTGGGCCGCCTGCCAGGCGCGTGCGCTGACCCGGTCCGACGGCACGTAGCCGCTGGACCCGACCAGCGGGTCGTCGCTGCTGACCTCGCGGACGGTGACGTCCTGGGCGGCGTCCGTCGTGACCACCAGACCGTCCACCCCGAACGAGGCATCCTTGTGCAGCCCGCGGAGGCGCTTCAACGGTGTGAAGCGCCAGATCTCCTCCAGTCCGGTCGGAACTGGGTGGTCGCCGACGTTGAACGAGCCGGCCGGATGCAGGTGGCTGGCGACCTTCTCGGAGGTCTCGAGCGCGCCTGCAACATTGGGAACTACTGTCAACGAACTGTCACTTTCTCTGGTCAGGGAGCAAGCCGAGGGTCGATCGAGGAGCCGATCAGCCGACCGCGCCTTCCATCTGCAGCTCGATCAGCCGGTTCAGCTCCAGCGCGTACTCCATCGGCAGCTCCCTCGCGATCGGCTCGACGAAGCCGCGGACGATCATCGCCATCGCCTCGTCCTCGCCCATTCCGCGGCTCATCAGGTAGAAGAGCTGGTCCTCGCTGACCTTGGAGACCGTGGCCTCGTGTGCCATCGAGACGTCATCCTCACGGACGTCCACGTACGGGTACGTGTCGGAGCGGCTGATGGTGTCCACCAGCAGCGCGTCACACTTGACCACCGAGGCGGAGTGCGAGGCACCTTCTTGCACCTGCACCAGCCCACGGTAGGAGGTACGGCCGCCGCCTCGGGCCACCGACTTGGAGATGATCGAGCTGGACGTGTGCGGAGCGCAGTGCACCATCTTCGAGCCAGCGTCTTGGTGCTGACCCTCGCCCGCGAAGGCAACCGACAGCGTCTCGCCGCGGGCGTACTCGCCCATCAGGTAGACGGCCGGGTACTTCATGGTGACCTTCGAGCCGATGTTGCCGTCGATCCACTCCATGGTCGCGCCGGCCTCCGCCTTGGCCCGCTTGGTCACCAGGTTGTAGACGTTGTTCGACCAGTTCTGAATGGTCGTGTACCGGCAGCGGCCGCCCTTCTTCACGATGATCTCGACGACCGCGGAGTGCAGCGAGTCCGACTTGTAGATCGGCGCGGTGCAGCCCTCGACGTAGTGCACGTAGGCGCCCTCGTCGATGATCATGAGCGTCCGCTCGAACTGGCCCATGTTCTCGGTGTTGATCCGGAAGTAGGCCTGCAGCGGGATCTCGACGTGCACGCCCTTCGGCACGTAGATGAACGAGCCACCGGACCAGACGGCGCCGTTCAGCGCGGAGAACTTGTTGTCACCGTGCGGGATGACCGAGCCGTAGTACTCCTCGAACAGCTCCGGGTGCTCACGCAGCGCGGTGTCCGTGTCGAGGAAGATCACGCCCTGCTTCTCGAGCTCCTCGTTGATCTTGTGGTAGACCACCTCGGACTCGTACTGGGCGGCGACACCGGCGACCAGGCGGGCCTTCTCGGCCTCCGGGATGCCCAGCTTGTCGTAGGTGTTCTTGATGTCCTCCGGCAGGTCCTCCCAGCTCTGGGCCTGCTTCTCGGTCGACCGCACGAAGTACTTGATCGTGTCGAAGTCGATCCCGGAGAGGTCGGCGCCCCAGTTGGGCATCGGCTTGCGGTCGAAGAGACGCAGGGCCTTGAGCCGGGACTCGAGCATCCACTCCGGCTCGTTCTTCTTGGCCGAGATGTCCCGGACGACGGCCTCGGAGAGGCCGCGCTGGGCGCTCGCGCCAGCAGCATCGGAGTCCGCCCAGCCGAACTGGTACTTGCCCAGTGCGGCGATCGTCTCCTCTTGCGTCAGCGGCGTGCCAGCGCGCTCCGCGGCGGTGGTCATGAAGGCGTCCCTTCGGTCGTGGTGGGAGCTTGCGCACCCGGCTCGGCTGGTTCGGCACCACCGAGCGGTACGTGTGTCGTGCACGCGGCGTCGCCGCGCGCGATGGTGGAGAGTCGCTGTACGTGGGTGCCGAGGAGTTCGGCGAATGCCGCCGTCTCGACCTCGCACAGCTCGGGGAACTCCGCCGCGACGTGCGCGACCGGGCAGTGGTGCTGACACAGCTGCTCCCCTGCCCCGACGCGCCGGGTCGACGCAGCGTAACCCTCCCTGGTGAGAGCGTCCGCGAGGGCCTTCGCCCGTTCCGCGGGCCCCTCCTCGCCGAGCACCTCGTCGCGATGCCTGCCGACCATCGAGGCCACCCTGCGTGCCGCGAACTCGCGTACCGCGTCCTCGCCGGCCGACTCCGCGACGAAGCGGATGGCGGCGATGGCGAGGTCGTCGTACGCGTGGCCGAACCGGGCACGCCCGGCCTCGGTGAGCAGCCACAGCTTCGCGGGCCGCCCGCGACCGCGCTGGCTCTGACGGGGGGCGTCACGCATGCCCGCCTCACCGTCGGCGACCAGGCAGTCCAGGTGCCTGCGGACCGCGGCCGGGCTCAGCCCGAGCGTCTCCGCGACAGCCGCCGCGGTGATCGGTCCCCGCTCCAGCAGCAACCGCGCCACACCATGCCTGGTGCGGCCCTCGGAGAGCTGCTGGTCGTTTTTCACAACACCAGTGTGTCTTATTTCCCTGAGGTGGGCAAAGCGGGCCCGCCGTGAGGTGATCGGAGTCACGGGAGGGCCCGACCGATACGCTTCCGCACGTGGCGGTGGGTGACGTGGTGGGGGCAGAGCTGGGCGGACGCCCGGCCAGGACCGCGGTGTCCTCCACCGCGCCTCTAGACCAGCGAGAGCGGCGGCAGCTCGACGTCATCCGGCGCTTCGGCACGGTCGGCGCGCTGCTGCTGGCCGCCGGGTCGCTCGGGGCGGGCGCCGCGCCGGTCAACAACCCGGTCTGGGGCCTGCCGGTGTTCGGGCTGTTCAGCCGCATGACCACGGTGTCGCTCGCGATCGCGTTCGCCGGCGTGTTCATGATCGTGCTCGCGTGGCTGGGCCTGGGGCGGCTGTCGCTGCCGGGGCGCGAGCGGATGGTGTCGCTGCCGCAGATGGCGCGCACGCTGGTCATGTGGACCGCGCCGCTGGTGCTGACGGTGCCGATGTTCTCGAAGGACGTGTACAGCTACCTGGCGCAGAGCGAGATCGCCGCGCGCGGGCTCGACCCGTACACCGTCGGCCCGGCCGACGCGCTGGGCATCGACGACATCCTCACCAAGAACGTGCCCACCATGTGGCGGGAGACGCCGTCGCCGTACGGGCCGTTGTTCCTGGTCATCGGGCGCGGGATCACGCTCCTGACCGGTGACCACGTGGTCATGGGCGTCGTGTTCCACCGGCTGCTGGCGTTGTTCGGGTTCGCGATGATCGTGTGGGCGCTGCCCCGGCTCGCGCGGCGGTTCGGCATCAACCCGGTCAGCGCGCTGTGGCTGGGTGCCGCGAACCCGCTGGTCCTGTTTCACCTGGTCGTCGGCGTGCACAACGAGGCGCTCGCGATCGGGCTCATGCTGGTCGGCATCGAGCTGGGACTGCGGAGGATGCCGCCGTGCGGACCCGGCGGGCCGTATCCGCCGTGGCAGCCGGGCGAGCTGCTCTGGTACGGCATCGGCGCCGTGGTGATCACGCTCGGCGCGGTCGTGAAGATCCCGGCCGCGCTGGCGCTCGGGTTCCTCGGCGTGATGATCGCGCGCCGGTGGGGTGGCCGGTGGAAACACCTGGTCGTCACGGCCTGCGCGCTGCTGGTGATCTTCCTCGCGGTGGTCGCGCTGACCTCGATCGGCAGCGGCCTGGGCTTCGGCTGGGCGACCACGCTGAACACGGCCAACTCGATCAAGAGCTGGATGGCGCCGATGACGGCGCTCGGCTTCGGCGCCGGCGGGCTCGGCATCATCCTCGGGCTCGGCAACCACATCGACGCGGCGATCACCGTGAGCCGGATGGTCGGCACGCTGCTCGGCCCGCTGCTCGCGGCGAAGCTGCTGCTCGACAGCTTCCGCTGGCGGCTGCGGCCGATGATCGGCCTCGGCGCGGCGATGGGCGCGGTGCTGGTCCTCGGCGCGACGGTGCAGCCCTGGTACCTGCTGTGGGCGGCGATCCCGCTGGCGTCGGCGGCGGGCAACACCCGGTTCCGGATGGCGGCGACCGCGATCAGCGCCGTGTTCGCGGTGGCGCTGCCGCCGACCGGCAACACGTTCGACGGCCGCACCTACCAGCTGCCGTACGCCTACCTCGCGGCCGCGATCGTCGTCGCGGTGGCCCTGTTCGCGGTGCGCAAGCACATACCGAGCCGCCCCCGCCGCAAGCGAGCACCGGAAACGGCAATAACCTAGCGACCGTGAGTGAGTCTGCCGTCGAGGTGTCCGGGCTGGTCAAGCGCTTCGGCGCGACGACCGCGGTCGACGGGTTGAGCCTGCGGCTCGACCGCGGGCAGGTGCTCGCGTTGCTCGGGCCCAACGGCGCGGGCAAGACCACGACGGTGGAGATCTGCGAGGGGTTCCAGCGCCGCGACGCGGGCACGGTCCGGGTGCTGGGCCTCGACCCAGCGACCGACCACGAACGGCTGCGGCCGCGCATCGGCGTGATGCCGCAGGGCGGCGGCGCGTACCCGGGGGTGCGGGCGGAGGAGATGCTGGCGCTCGTCGCGGCGTGCGCGGCCGACCCGATCGACCCGGCGTGGCTGATCGACGTGCTGGGGCTCGACTCGGCGCGCCGGACGCCGTACAAGCGCCTGTCCGGCGGGCAGCAGCAGCGGCTGGCGCTGGCCTGCGCGATCGTCGGCCGGCCGGAGCTGGTCTTCCTCGACGAGCCCACCGGGGGCCTGGACCCGCAGGGCCGCAGGCTGGTCTGGGAGCTGGTGTCCGCGCTGCGCCGCGACGGTGTCGCCGTGCTGCTCACGACGCACC
>DASTIW010000014.1:0-78072 GCA_035717205.1 Propionibacteriaceae bacterium
CTCGGTCACCCCGAAGAGCTGCGGGACCCCTACGGCGTCCTGCCTGCCGTCTGGTTCCAGCCGTCTGGCGATGAGCAAGCCCGACAACGCTGGCATCTCGACGTCTGGGTGGATCCGGCACAGGTGCAGCCACGCATCGACGCCGCAATCGGGGCCGGCGGCACACTCGTCAGTGACGAGGCGGCCCCCAGCTTCTGGGTGCTGGCCGACCCGGACGGCAACAAGGTCTGCCTATGTACCTGGCGGGCGCGAGACGAATAGAGTCGGCCTGTGCCGAATAGCTTGCTCATCGTCCATGTGGACATCGCGGTCGTACCCGAAGATCTTGCTGGTTTCCTGGCCGCAACTCACGACAACGCAACCGCGAGTCGTGCCGAGCCCGGCATCGTGCGGTTTGACCTGCTGAGCGATCGCCACGATCCCAGTCACGTTGTGCTGGTTGAGATCTATCGAGACGAGGCGGCTGCTGCGGCCCACAAGGACACCGCCCACTACCAGAGGTGGCGCGACACTGTGGCCCCGATGATGGCCCGCCCGCGTCAGGCGACCCGGTACGTCAACACTTCGCCGGCGGACGAGGACTTCTAGCAGGATGACTCGCTTCGACCTCGCCGTCCCGGGCGATATCCGCTTCGGGTCCGGTCGGGTCGCCGAGGTGCCCCAGGCTCTTGCCGCGCTCGGAGCCAGCCGGGTCCTCGTTGTTACTGGCCGGACGCCATCCCGAGCGACTCAGGTCCGATCAGCGCTCAGTGAGGCGGGCATGTCCACCGTCGTCTTCGGCGTTGCGGCCGAGCCCTCTCTCGACGTCGTACGGGCCGCTCTTGCCTTGGTGGCCGATTCTGGCTGTGACGCCGTGCTCGGATTCGGCGGTGGCAGCGCACTGGATGTCGCCAAGGCTGTTGCTGTGCTGGCCGCGGCGGTTAGCGACCCCCTGGAACACCTTGAGGTCATCGGCGCCGGTCGACCGATCGTGCAGCCGGGACTGCCGTGTGTTGCGGTCCCGACGACCGCCGGGACGGGTTCGGAGGTGACCCGCAACTCGGTGTTGTCGGGCGGTGGGGTGAAGGCCAGCTTGCGCAGCCCTTTTCTGCTTCCGAAGGTGGCAGTGGTGGACCCAGACCTGCTGGTCGGCGTGCCGAGGGCGACCATCGCCGCCAGCGGCATGGATGCGCTGTCTCAGCTGATCGAGCCCCTGCTGTCGCTGCGCGCCAATCCTTTCAGCGATGCACTGGCCCGAGACGGGATTCGCCGCTCCGCGCGGTCACTTCGGCGGGCTTATGCCGACGGGATGGAGACCGTGGAAGTCCGCGAGGACCTTGCCCTCGCCAGCCTGTTCGGTGGGATGTGCCTGGCCAACTCTGGGCTCGGTGCCGTCCATGGCCTCGCGGCTGCGGCCGGCGCACGGCTCTCGGCGCCGCACGGTGCCGTCTGCGCGGCTGTCCTTGCCGCAACCGTTGACGTCAATCTGCGGGCACTGCGCGACCGCGCGCCCCAGCACCCCGCGCTACCTAGGCTGGCAGAGGTGGCGGCCGTGCTCACGGACCAGCCGGAAGCGCGGGGCGAGGACGCAGTCGAAGCTCTCCAGCGGCTGACCGACGAGCTGTCGATCCCCGGCCTTGCCGGCTATGGGCTGACCGAGGGGCAGGTCGCCGACGTCGTGACAGCCGCCCAGAGGGCCAGCAGCATGCGGGGGAACCCCGTCGAGCTGACCGACGTAGAGGTCAGTGAAATCGTGAGTCGCTCGCTGTAATGCCCGGCGGTTCTGGCCAGGGTGTCACCACCTGTTACGTTCGTTCCGTGAGGACGAGCAGCGGCGCGCCTGGCGCAGCGACCGCAGTTTTCTCGTGATGTGAGCGGCGCATTGTCCACGCGTTTGCGCCTACTCTTGGCCAGCTTTCTGATGCTGTTCTTGGAGCTTTCCCTGATCCGCTGGTCGGGCGCCACCGTCTTGCATCTCAGCTACTTCAGCAACTTCGTGCTGCTGGGCTCGTTTCTCGGGATCGGCCTGGGATTCTTGCGTGCCTCGAGGTCTCCGGTCGGGCAGCCGTTCTATTCGCCGGTCGCCCTGCTCGCGCTCATCGGTTTCCTATCGGCGTATCCGGTCGCCGTCAATCGTGAAAGTAGATCGGTCATCTACTTCACCAGCCTCTCCACCTCCGGCCCGCCGATCTGGGTGACGCTGCCGGTGATCTTCCTTACGGTGGCTGCGGTCCTTGCGGGCCCCGGCGAGATGGTTGCCGGCTGTTTCCACAAGCTTGGGCGACTGGAGGCCTACCGGTACGACCTGCTCGGCTCACTGCTGGGAATCGCTTCGTTCACGCTGTGCTCGTTCCTCGGCATACCACCACTTGTCTGGTTTCTTGTCGTCGCCGGCACGTTCGTCGTGTTGATGGGGTCGGGAGGGAAATCGGTCTCGCTGACGCTGCTGATCGCGACCATCGCGATGTTCGGCTATCCACTGCTGAGCGAGCAGGGTGCGTTCTGGTCCCCTTACTACCGGGTCACGACGTATTCGGAACCAGACTCCAACGGCGGCACCCAGTGGCAGGTGTACGTCAACGGCATCCCGCATCAACGGCTGACCACCGCCGCCACCCGGTTGAAGCAGGAGCCGTTCTACGACGAGCCGTACCAGCGGGTGCCAAAGGTCCCCGAAACCATGCTGATCGTCGGGGCCGGAACCGGTACCGACGTGTCGATCGCCTTGTCGCATGGGGTACGCCAGGTCGACGCCGTTGAGATCGACCCGAGCCTGCTGGAGTTTGGCAGGCAGCACAATCCTGACCGCGCCTACTCCGACCCCCGGGTGACCACCCACGTGAATGACGGCCGCGCCTTCTTGGAGCGGACCGACAAGAAGTACGACCTGATCTTGTTCGCCCTTCCGGACTCGCTCACCCTTGTCTCGGGAGCGAGCGCGTTGCGGCTCGAGAGCTACCTTTTCACACAGCAGGCGATGCAGTCGGCACGAGAGCATCTAGCTCCCGGCGGCGCCTTCTCCATGTATAACTACTACCGCGAACCGTGGCTGGTGGACCGCCTCGGGAACACGCTGCGCCAGTCCTTCGGTCATTCACCCTGCATCCTGTCCGACCCGCAGGCCATATCTTTGGCGGTGTTCTTGGTCGGGCTCACGCCCGGGGACCAACAGTGTCAGGTCAGCTGGCAACCGGGCGAGTCGGTACCGTCGCCGTCGACCGACGACCACCCGTTCCTCTACGTCCACGATGACGCCGGTCTCTTCGGAGTTCCGGTGATCTACGTGATCGCAATCAGCTTGATACTGCTTGTGAGCATGATCGCGATCGCCCTGGTCGGCGGTGTCGGCCAAGTCCGCTCCCTGTGGCGGTATCGCGACCTTTTCCTGCTGGGAGTGGCTTTCCTGCTGCTGGAGACCAAGGCCGTGACCGGTTTCGCGCTCTACTTCGGCACCACCTGGTTGGTCAACGCGCTCGTGTTCGGGGGCGTCCTCGTGGCCGTGCTGACGGCGGTCGAGGTCACCCGGCGGTTCTCGACGCCACCATTGCGGGTGATGTACGTGGTCCTGCTGGGCGGACTGTTGCTCGCCTGGCTGGTGCCACCATCATGGGTTCTGGCCCTACCGGTGCTGCTGCGGCTGATCGTCGCGACGATGCTGGCCTTCGTCCCGATCACCGCTGCGAACATCATCTTCGCGGAGCGGTTCCGTGCCAGCGCTGAGCCGACCACTGCTTTCGGGGCCAACCTGCTGGGAGCCATGGTCGGCGGCTGCCTTGAGTACATTGCGATCGCGACGGGCTACCGCTCGTTGCTGGTCGTCTGCGCCGCCCTCTACCTTGCGGCGTATCTCGCGACACCTCGGGTCGGGGGTGTGGCGTCGGTCCCCCTGCAACCGCTGGGCTCGATTTCGCGAGGGGTCAGGGGACCTGGCCGCTGAAGGTGACGCTCGGATAGGTGGGGGCCTGCACCTCCACCCGCAGATGGCCGGATCGAAACAGCACTGAGGGGGAGCCGACCCGAAAGTCCTTGCTGACCCGGCCACTCGTACCGGGCAGGACGGCGTTTCTGCTGCCGCCGACCTGAGGTGGCGCGACCTCAGTGTTGCGGTCGTCGGTGTACCGGAAGTCGAGCTGAACATCGGCTGCGTTGATTGCCTTTCCGGCGTTCGAGATCTCCACCGAGACTGTGACCACCTGTCCGGGTACCTTCGCCGGTCCGTGGGACAGGTTGCTGACCTGCTCAGAGACCTTGAACTCGGCGACCGAGACACGCGTGCCGTCGTCGAACACTGCGTCCTGATGCAGATTCACACTGGTCTGACCGACAGGTGCGGCGCAGCCGCCGAGGAGCAGGGCGGCTGCGCCGACAACCGTCGCCAACTTCATGCGCCAAGGCTAGTGCCAGCTGGCCTCGCCGGTGCGGGCCGCGGTGGAGTGGAGGCTTGTCTGCGACGCCCGTTAGGCTGGACCCCAGGTGTGCCGGGAAGTCTGGTCGGCGGTACTGCGCCGACCCTGAAAGGACACCACCATGCCACCCCCAGTCGCTAAGATGTCGCTGTTCTCGCCGGGCTCCTGGCCGGAGGCGTCTCGGATCTCGGCGCTGCTGCGGAGAGAGACCGTTGGTGGTGGTCTTCTGCTGGTCGCCGCCGTGTTGGCGCTGTTCTGGGCCAACTCGCCGTGGGCCGGCGGGTATGCGGCACTGCGTGACTTCACCGCCGGGCCGGGCCGGCTGCACCTCGACCTGTCGGTGGGGGACTGGGCTGCTGACGGGCTGCTCGCCATCTTCTTCTTCGTGGCAGGACTGGAGCTCAAGCGGGAGTTCGTCGCCGGTGACCTGCGGGACCCTCGCCGGGCCGCCTTGCCGGTGGTGGCCGCCGTGGGCGGCATGGTCGCTCCAGCTTTGCTGTTCGTGCTCGTCAACCTTCGGACCGGCGCCGGGGCGCTGCAGGGGTGGGCCATTCCGACTGCCACCGACATCGCGTTTGCCCTCGCCGTGCTCGCTGTCGTTGGCACGCATCTACCGACCGGTCTGCGCACGTTCCTGCTGACCCTGGCCGTCGTCGACGACCTGCTGGCCATCACCATCATCGCCCTTTTCTACACACACGAGCTGCATCCGCTGATGCTCCTTCTGGCCCTGATCCCCCTCGCACTGTTCGGCGTGCTCGTCCAACGACGGGTCGGGTCGGCGCTGTTGCTGCTGCCCCTTGCCGCGATTACCTGGAGCCTGGTGCATGCCTCGGGCGTGCACGCCACCGTCGCCGGCGTGCTGCTGGCCTTAACGGTGCCGGTGCTCCGCCGCCAGGCCGACCACGGGGGCGAGTCCGAGCACAGCCTGGCCGAGCACTTCGAGCATCGGATGCGGCCGCTTTCAGCGGGGTTCGCGGTGCCCGTCTTCGCGTTCTTTGCCGCAGGCGTGACCATTGGCGGATTTCGCGGCCTGGCCGAGTCCCTTGCAGATCCGATCTCGCTCGGGGTCGTGCTTGGTCTGGTCGCCGGAAAGGCCCTGGGTATCTTCGGGTGTACGTTCGTGATGGCGCGATTCACCCGCGCCCATCTCGACGATGAACTCCGCTGGGTGGACGTGTTCGGAGTCGCGGTGCTGGCGGGGATCGGGTTCACCGTCTCCCTGCTCATCGGCGATCTTGCGTTCGGCGCCGGCAGCGAGCGCACCGAGCATGTGAAGGTGGCTGTTCTGACCGGGTCGCTGTTGGCCGCTGTCGTGGCATCGGTGATCCTGCGAGCGCGTAACCGGACGTACCGCCGGCTGCATGAAGCTGAGCAGGCCGACACCGATCACAACGGAATTCCGGACATCTACGAGACCGAGCAGACGGGATGAGAGCTCATGGTTGAGGAAGGCAAGCCGCCCCGGTGCATCGTGGTGGGCGTGACCGCCCAGCAGCCGGAGGCTGTTCTGCGGCAGGCGGCACGCTTCGCCCGTCGTTTCGACGCGACTGTCGTCTGTGCCCACGTGGACCCGGCCAGCTACGTCGTCGTGGAACATCCGGACGGGTCAGTGGAGGCACGCCCCATCGACCCCGATCTGCCGGACTGGGTTTCCAGTCCCTTCGATGACGAGCTTGCCAGTCGCATCCGTGGAGTTGCCGACGAGGATAATGTCGCGGTGGTCTTTCGCGAGCTCGCCGGGGATGTTGCCCACGCCCTCGGGAGGCTGGCTGAGATCCTGCAAGCGGAGATGATTGTCGTCGGAAGTCGCCGTCGCGGTGTCCGGTCCAGCCTGCAGGAGTTCTTCGGCGGTTCGGTCGCCGCTCACCTCGCTCACCGACAGCGCCGCCCGGTCGTCGTCATTCCGCTCGCTCCGGTCCGTGCCGGGAGTCGTCTCCCGTGGGAGGACGCCGGCTCGTGAGCGATCCCGAACGAGCCGTGGTGCCGACGCACGCTGACCGCGACGCGGCAGGCGAGGCGTCTGGTGGGTCCACGCAAGTCCACCTGTCCTGGTCCAACATCGCGCTGGTCGTTGGCGGTGGCGTGGTTGGTACCGGCTTGCGATATCTGATCACGCTAGCTCCCCCTCGCTGGGCAGGCGTGCCGATCGGCACGCTCGGCATCAACGTGGTCGGCGCGTTCCTGCTGGGTGCCCTCTTGGAGCTGCTCGCCGACCGCAGTCTCGATGCCGGCTGGAGCCGCCGGATCCGGCTTGCGGTCGGCACCGGCTGCCTGGGCGGGTTCACCACCTACAGTGCTCTCGCTGCTGACACGGTGACGCTGGCGGTCGGCCATCCGTTCCGGGCGGTGGGATATGCGTCGGCAACAGTAGTGCTGGGCGCTGTGGCTTCCGTGCTGGGCATCTGGCTGTCGCGCGGCCATCTGCGCCCTGCTCTGATCGACGGTCGGTCGTGACCGGCGCACTGACAGCGTTGCTGATCTGTGCCGCCGGCGGGGTCGGTGCGGCGCTGCGATTCGTGATCGATGGTGCCGTCCGGGCCCGACTTCGGTCCACCTATCCGGTAGCGACGTCCGTCATCAACATCACCGGCTCCCTACTGCTGGGCGTGGTCATCGGGCTGACGGGTAGTGAGCTGCCTTCTGCGTGGCTGCTGATCGCTGGAACCGGGCTGTTGGGCGGCTACACCACGTTCAGCACGGCCAGCTTCGAGACCGTACGCCTGCTCGAGGACGGCCGATATCTGGCAGCAGCGGTCAACAGCATCGGCATGCTGATCGCCTCGGTCACGGCCGCCGGACTGGGACTGGTCTTCGGCCTAGCCGTGTGACGCAGACTCGTTGCGACCGACCGCGCCCGCACCATGCAGCGGTAGTGTCCAGACCGTGGATTCGATCCTGCTAGTGACCAACGTGCAGGCGGGAACCGCTGACGAGGGCCTGGCGGCGGCCCTGGACGCGCTCCGGTCGGACGCTGACGTGGAAGTGTGCCGCACCTCGAGTGCCGATGATCTGGACAACGTCCTTCGCCGCCGGCAGAGCAGGATTCTTGTCGTGGCCGGCGGAGACGGCAGCCTGCACAGCGCCGTCGAGGCTCTGAACCGCCGCGATGAGCTGGAGGCGGTGGTTCTGGGCCTGATTCCCCTCGGCACGGGGAACGACTTCGCGCGCGGCATCGGGATTCCGCTTGATCCCGCTGCTGCCGCCCGAGTCGTCCTGCAGGGAAGGGCAGGCAAGGTGGACCTCATTCTGGACAGCGTCGGAGGCGTCGTCGTCAACAACGTGCATGCCGGCGTCGGGGTCGAGGCCAGCCGGAGGGCGGCCAAGTGGAAGCAGCGGGTGGGACGAGCCGGGTACGTGCTGGGTCTGCTCCACGCCGCGTTCCGGGCGCCGTACCTGCGCGTACGGGTTGAGGTGGACGGAACCGTCATCGCGGACGGCGACCGGCCGGTGCTGGAGGTATCTGTCGGAAACGGCGCAACAGTCGGTGGTGGTCTACCCCTGAACCCAGCTGCGGATCCCCAGAGCGGGCGGCTCGACGTGATGGTGTCGTTCGCCGTTGGATCCGTCGAACGCGTCGGCTACGGCGTCGACATCCTCCGCTCCCGGCACACCGAGCGACCCGACGCCGTGCACCGGCGTGCTCGTACCGTGACGATAGCCGGGGAGCCGTTCCATTGCAGTGCGGACGGCGAGATCCAAGGCCCCGAACAGGGTCGAACGTGGACTATTGCTCCCTCGGCGCTGGAGATGGTCCTACCCACTCCGCAGCAGCGCCCCGATGGTTGATCATGTCAGCCGCGGCCTGCCGTGGGCCCGGATCGCGATCTGTTTGGAAGGGGGAGTTTCCAACCAGCCGTCCCGCGGTACATAGTCAGTAGCGCAGCACCACTCGACGAGAGGATGATCGCATGACCGACGCACCCCATGACTCCACATCCGACGACAGTCCCGGCCAACCGGACACGGCAGCTTCCAGCGACGCGGCGACGACTGAGGACGCTCCTGGCGCCGAGATCGGCGTTGTGGAGGGCGAGGGCAGCTCCTTCGAACCTGAGGAGGATCCCCAGGCTTGACCACAACTCATTGCTGATCCGTCGGGACTGGATCGGGATATCGGGCCCTCACCGGTTGCCTCACAAGGCCGAAGCGTCGGATGATCGTCGAACCTTCGTAGTTCGACGTCGGTCAGCTTGCCGGACGCCGCCATCCCGTGCATGAAGACCAACTCCACGCGTCCGCGACCAACCCGTCGCGGGACCCGGGTCAGACAGCCACTGACAACGAGACTCCGAAGAGCTGATCGGGATCGGTCCACCAATGCCGCAGGGCGAAGCCGGCTGCTGCCAGCTCGTCGGTGATACCGCCGCGCCGGAACTTCGCCGAGATCTCGGTTCTGAGAACCTCATCACGATCGAAGGCGATCGTCATGTCCAACGCCGGCACCTCGACCCGCATGGGATGCTGCGCTCGAAGTCGCATCTCGATCCACTCCTGCTGGGCATCCCAAACAGCCTCGTGAGCGAATGCGTCCTCGTCGAAGGTCGAGTTCAGCTCCCGGTTGAGAACCCGGAGCACGTTCCGGTTGAAGTCGGCGGTCACACCGGCCGCATCGTCATAGGCCGGTACGAGGATGTGCGGGCTTTTCACCAGGTCGGTACCGAGCAGGAGCCACTCGCCGGGCTGGAGCGCTAACCGCATCGCCGACAGGAACCCGGCCCGTTCGGCGGGTAGCAGGTTACCGATGGTGCCGCCCAGAAAAACGACGAGCCGGTCCTCCAGGCGCGGCAGTAACGACAGATGTCGGGTGAAGTCGCCGACGATGCCTTGAACCCGCAGCCGTGGATAGCCCGCAGCCAAGGAGGTGACCGCCTCGCGAAGCGCCGACTCACTCACGTCCAAGGCGGTGAAGCTGCGCAGTGTGCCCTCCGCGACAACTGCATCGAGCAGGTGACGCGTCTTGTCCGAAGAGCCGGAACCCAGCTCGATGATCGACTGTGCACCGGTCAGCTCGGCGATCTCGGCCGCATGTCTGACCAAGATGGCACGCTCGGTGCGGGTCGGGTAGTACTCCGGCAATCGGGTGATCTCGTCGAAGAGCCGGCTGCCGCGGGTGTCGTAGAACCACTTCGGCGGCAACCACCGCGGCCGCTCAGACAACCCGAGGCGAACGTCATCGCGGATGGATTGGGCGAAGTCGTCTCGATCAAGGTGGATCTCGATGTCCGACGTGGTCATGCCGCTCCTAGATCTTTGACCGCTACGCCGCTCGAAGTGCCGTACACGAGGCTGCCTTCGGGCACCGGTGTCCACGACTCGTCCTCATCGAGCGGTTCGGATGCCACCAGAACGCCCCCCGGCACTCGTCGCCACCACAGACTGTGCCCGCGGGTGGTGGCTGCCAGCTGTCGTCCGTCGGTCAGCAGCAGGTTCAGGCGCGAGCCCGGCGCTACCCGGAGTACGTCGGCGACGGTCGCCGCCAGTGCGGCATCGAGGCCGGCGCCGCCACGGAGCCGGTGGCGTACCAGCGCCCAGAGCAGCGCTGCGTCCGTCGCCGCGTCCAGGGTGAGCAGGTCGCGGACGGGCAGCTGCTCGGCGAGATCGCTCATCGACTCCGGCCAGTCGGCCACGAGTCCGTTGTGGCTGAACAGCCAATTCCGTTCGGCGAACGGCGCCGAGGCGCCCGTTGTCACCGGCATGCCGACACTCGCTGACCGGACGGCAGCGACGGCCGCTCCGGTGACGATGGACGCGGCCAGCTCCGCCAGGCTCTCATCGGACCAGATGGGGTGCGGCTGCCGGTAGCGGACCGGCTTCGCCGATCCCGGATACCATCCGACTCCGAAGCCGTCCGCGTTGATCGTTCCGCCGCCTCGCATGTCACGCGGCGCCCAGGACTGATGAACCAGGCCGTGAGGTGCAGTGAAGAGCAGGTCGGCCAGCGCGATCGGCGGTCCCAGGTAAGCGAGATGGCGACACACATCAAGCCAGCTCACCGGCAACGGCGTCCCGGGCGCAGCGGAAGCCGCTGAAGATCTGACGCCGGACCGGGTAATCCCAGTTGCGGAACGTGCCGCGGCACGCTGCCGGATCGGTGCCGAACGAGCCGCCGCGCAGCACCCGGTAGGCGTCGCCGAAGAACGCTTCGGAATATTCCCGGTAGGGGAAGGCGCGGAACCCGGGATACCCGGTGAACGGGCTTGCGGTCCACTCCCAGACATCACCGATCAGCTGGTGCACGCCGAGAGGGGAGGCGCCGTTCGGGTAGGCACCCACGGGTGCCGGGGCGAGGTGGCGTTGGCCGAGGTTGGCGTGCTGTGGTCCGGCGTCCTCGTCTCCCCAGGGATACCGGCGGGTGCGTCCTGTCCGCGGGTCGTATCGAGCCGCCTTCTCCCACTCGGCCTCGGTCGGCAGTCGCTTCCCGGCCCAGCTGGCGTAGGCCTCCGCTTCGTAGAAGCACACGTGCACCACGGGTGCCTCGGGTACCAGCGCAGCCCGTCGACCGAACGTCCTCGCCGACCAGCCGCCGTGGTCAGGCAGCCAGTGCATCGGCGCTGTCAGCCCCGCTTGTACTCGGTGCTGCCATCCAGCCGCGCTCCACCAGCGGGGCTGATGGTAGCCGCCGTCGGCGATGAATGCCGCATACTCGGCGTTGGTGACGGGTGCCGCGTCGATGAAGAATCCTGGCACGTGGACCTGGTGCGCTGGGCGCTCGTTGTCCAACGCCCAGGGCTCGGTCGAGGTACCCATCGAGAACCCCCCACCGTCGACTGCGACCTCGCCCGAGACCGCAAGACGTGCCGGCGGGGGAGGTGCGGCATCGAGTACGGCGCTGCCGGACCGGAGCTGATGGGTCGCCAGCATGGTCTCGTCATGTTGCTGCTCGTGCTGGATGATCATGCCGAAGGCAAACCCCTCCGAGACCAGCGGGCGTCCCTCGAGTGACACGGTGTCCAGCAGGTCCCAGACCTTGTCGCGCACCTGCCGGACGTAGCGTCGCGCCTCGGTCGGAGAGAGCAGGGGGAGGCTCGGCCGGTCCGACCGTGAATGCCGAAAGGCGTCGTACAGCTCGTCGATGTCGGAGCGGACCGGTTCTCGGCCGCCGACATCGCGAACCAGCCAAAGCTCCTCTTGGTTCCCGATGTGTGCCAGGTCCCAGACCAGCGGAGACATCAGTGGCGAGTGCTGACGCACAAGGTCGTCCTCGTCAACCGCCTCCGTCAACAGCGCTGTACGCAAACGCGCGCGCTCCAGATCGGTCACGACACGTTCCCGGAGCCGGTCGGCGGACGGGCTGGTCATCGCAGACTCCTCGGCTGCAGGCATCGCTCCAGCCGCTCGACCACGGCGTCGATCTGTGCGGGCGAGAGGTCGGTACGACCCACGGCTCGCGTGGCAACGTCCCGCAGAGCCAGCGCCGCCGCACCCAACGGCCGGTCGGCCAGGCCCCACTGTGCTGCTTCGTGCCAGCGGTCGCGAACCGGCGCGCAGATCTCTGCCGCCTCGTCGAGGAGCGCATCGTCGGTGTTCAGTCCTGCAAGCAACGCGGCTGGAGCGAGCCATTGGCCGGCGGGCTGTGCATCGAGATACCGGAGCTCGAGGTAACCGCGGGGTCGGACCGGTGGAAAGAGCGTGCTGAGGTGATATTCCAGGTCGCCGAAGGTGGGCGGAAACGGCTCGGGATGGCGAATCCAGTCCGCGAAGGTCAGTCCGCGCGGAACGCTCCAGTCCTCCCCAGCCCGGCGTCGACACAGTAAGGGCGCGTCCAAGGAATACTGGGCCCAATCGCGCGTCGGGTCGCTGGTCTCGCTGCAGAAGGCCGGCCGGGTTCGCGCCTGGTCGATGCTCAACCAGGTCCGCATCCGAGGCGATGCCCAGCCGCTGTCCATCGCTGGATGCCGTCCTCCGGCGGCGAACGCCGCCAGCAGCACCGGGCCGACCGCATGTGCCGCCGCCCAGCGGGCGGCAATCCGATCCGGCGCACCGACGTCGATGCTGACCTGCAGGCTGGCCGTGCTGCACATCATGGTGAAGCCCTCGGGACCGGCATGGTTGAAGTTCCGAGCCATCGCGCGGTACCGCGGTGTGTCCAGCATGAGATGGGGCGTCCGTAGTGGGTCTATCGCGTCGTGGCGCGTGGTCAGACCTTCGGCGGCCAACAGCCCCTGCAGTTGGAGGAGGTCGGCTGCGGTGTCAGCGGCCAGTCGTGCCAGTGACGAGTACGGCGGCGTGGAAATCTCTACCTGTCCACCGGGCTCGACGGTGACGACCCCACCTCGGGACAACGGTAGCGTCGAGGAGTCCGGTGTCAGGGTCGTCGGTGCATGATTCCCGAGCGCCCGGCGGAGCCGGGCCGGCTCGATGACAGCCCGCGGATCCGCTTGGTCATGGACCAGGAACTCCAACTCCACGCCGACGAGCCGTGGAGGCCCGGTCTTGAAACAGATCGAGACGATGTACCCCTCCGCGTCGGAGATCGTCGACACGACCGACGCGCGGTCGACCGGAGCCGTGCCCGTGGCAGCCATGCAGATTCTCACCTCCGCAGCACAACGTACCGAAGCGGGGCGACCGGCAAAAGCCAGGCTCTCCGAGGATTGCTCCCGGGCACGTCCAGCACGTGGTGATGAACAGCCGGAGTTAGAAGACGACGGACCAGCCTTCCTCCCGGGCCTGATCAGCGGTGTACGACACTCCATGAACCTTCAGACCCTGCGGGTCGAGCACGGTGATCACGCCTCCGTTGTTGCCGAGCGCCACCTGGTTGCTCGGCGTCATGACCAGGGTCGCGCCAGCGGGTAGGACTCCAGCCGGTACCGGGCAGGTCCGCTTGCTCCGGTCGGCCACGCTCCAGCCGGTCAGGTCGAGCGGAGTCGGGGAGGCGTTGATCAAGGTTATGGTCTCTTCCTCAGGGGCCATGCCGATCGGGTTGACCAGGGCGGCGACGACTCGGACGGGATCGGAGCCGGGCTCTGGACGGGGTTTGGTCCCATCGATGGCGTGGCCGGTTGCGTCGTCGGTGTGCCACGCCTGGCTTTGGAACGCCAGAAAGACGCCGACCCAGCGGGACTCGTCGGTCAGGTGGAGCAATATCCCGCCATCCTGCCAAACTCCATCGTCGCTTCGGAACCTGGCGCTGTTGCCCTGGTTCATGTGGACGTCGTGGACGCCGTTGCCCGGACTGAAGCCGAAGATCTTGTCCGGAACGTTCTCCTCAGGTCCCCAGCGCTCACCGAAAACGTAGGTAGGAATAAGCGGATTGTCCTTCGCACGCTGCAGATAGTGGTCCAGCAGGTCCGCCAGGTCGTTGTCAGGCCCAACGACATCAGGCGGCAGCAGCCGCATGGCGGATGGATCGAAGAGATTGGCACGGATGAAGTCCAGGTTGGCGCGTCCGGGCACGGCTGGTAAAGGTGTCCATCCGGATCCGGCGTCGGGAAGTGCGCCGATCAGTGGGTGCTGGAAATTGTCGTCGACCAGGTACAGCAGTTCGGAGGGAGACTGCTGCGACTCCACATTCACCGCGACGCGGTAATGGATGCCAGCATTGTCAACAAGAGAAATCTGATAGTGCGGCGAATCCGTCCCACCCTCCCGGCGCGTGTCGACGACCTGCCCGGAGACGACACCATAAGACCGCAGCGGCATAGCTCTCCCCCCTTGATATCAGGCTCCACCCGTTCGCTCTCCGTGTCCACCCTGCGAGCGGTCTTGCGAGCCTGAAGCAGCAAGAAATGCCGGTCCATCTTGGTGGGGAGAGTCATCGCGGAGGTGGGCTGCGGCGATTGGGTCCGGGAGGAGATCTGGCACTTGTCGTGTTCGGGATCAGGGAGCATCGTGGTCTTCATGTCGCAGTTTGTGCCGGTGCGCGATACAACCATGGTGCTTCGAGATGGCCGCACGCTGGGCTACGCCGTCTCGGGCGATCCGGACGGTCGGCCGCTGCTGCTTTTCCATGGGTCGCCGTCGTCTCGGCTGTTCTTTCCCGACCCGTCCGAGACGGCCGCTGCCGGCGTCCGGCTGGTCACGGTCGACAGGCCGGGCTATGGGCGCTCGGCCCCGCAGCCAGGGCGCCGGATCGTGGACTGGCCATCGGATGTGGAGCAACTGGTCGATGCGCTGGGTCTCCAACGGTTCGCGGTCACGGCGCACTCATCGGGTGGTCCGTACGCCCTCGCCTGCGCGGTGAGGCTGCCGGAGCGGGTGACCCGTGTCGGCTTGGTGAGCTGCGTGGTTCCCCTTGACGAGGTGCCGGCTGCTGAAGCCAGCCTTGACGAGAGCGAGCGGGAGCTGGTGGAGCTATGCCGACGCGATCCGACTGAGGCGGCTGAGCGGATCGGGAGAGCCGCGTCGTGGCTGGCCGATGATCCGGATCGGTTCCTCTCGTTCCCGCGTCCGGCCCCGGACCAGCGGCTGCTGGAGGAGCCGTCGTTGCGGGCGATGTTTGCGACCTCAGTTCGGGAGTCGGTGCACAGAGGTCTGGCTGGCTATGTGTCAGACGAGGTGCTGGAGCGCTGCTCGTGGGGCTTCCTGCTTGCGGAGGTTCGGCGGGATGTCTCCTTGTGGCATGGGCATCACGATGGCTACATCCCGTTGGCGCATGCGGAGGCAATGGCCAAGCTGCTACCGAACTGCAGGACGCATTTCGATCCGGACCAGGCCCACGGGCTGATACTGGCGCGCTGGCCGCAGATTCTGGCTCATCTTGGTGTGTGAAGACTTGGTGTGTGAAGGCTTGGCGTGTGCAGACGTGGCACCGACGCCAGAGGTGCTCAGCGCAGCGTCTCGGGATGGATCCGGTCTCGGTCGTTGGTGATTTCGGTGAAGCCGTGAGGCATCGGCCTGCCGTGGTCATCGAGGCTGACGAACGTGATCCGCTCTATCGTCAGGATGCTCGCGTGGGTGACCATGTTGCGCACCTCGGCACGCATCGTCATGGAGGTGCGGCCGAACTCGATCGCGCGCAGGCCCATCTCGACCAGGTCGCCCTGCCGAGCGGAGCTGACGAAGTTGATCTCCGAGATGAACTTCGTCACGACGCGCCCGTTGCCGAGCTGGATGATGGAGTAGATGGTGGCTTCCTCGTCGATCCACTTCAGCAGGCTGCCGCCAAACAGGGTGCCGTTCGCATTGAGATCCTCCGGCCGAACCCATTTGCGGGTACGGAAGCTGATGTCGCTGGAGGCAGGGGTCACAGTTCCGCCACTCTAGGCGACGCCGGTCGCGGGCGAAGGAGGGGCCGGCGGGCCAGCGCGGCCGCGCTGAGCAACAGCACCAGGCTGAGGAAGGCCATCGGCGCGACCATTTCGAGCGCATCGGACCGGAAGAGCAGCAGCAGGGCACGTGCTGCTGCGAGTGCACCGACCACCAGCGCCCAGATCGAAACCCACCGGTCACGTGCCGCCGCTGCCGTTGCCAGCGCGAAGGTGGTGATGGCGGCGAACAGCACCATATCGGTGAGGTCGGACGCCGCCAACAACGCGTGCAGCATCGCGCTGCCGGCGTTCTGTGCCACGGCGCTGAGCCAGAGCACCGGCACGGCTGTCAGCCCGGCGGCGAGAGCCACCGACCAGCCGGCAAGGGCTACCGATGATCGGGGCATGTCCCTGCCTGACTGGACCTGCCTGCCGTCTAGCCCCTTGGCGAACGCCACGAATGCTGCCGCGGCCAGCAGCCCGATCACCTGCGCCAGCAAGATCACGCCGACGTTGGCCGAATAGAACGAGCGAGCAGCAGCATCGGCGGTGCCGCGCCCAGGCGCGGTGACCATTGCGGCGCTGCCCAGCAGCAAGAGCACGAACGCGAGTCCCCACCAGCCGCAGGACCTGCCTGCTTGCAGGTCACCCCGGGCGTGATTCGTCGTGTCCGTCACCGCGGATCGCTAGGGGGCGATCCGAGCGGTGACGCCGAATGGGCATTCGGGATAGGTGATGGCGTACGAGCCGGTAGTGAACAGGTTCCCCTCGTTGACGCGGCGACGGTGCAGGCCACACAGCGGACCGTCGTCGGAGCTCACCCACTTCAGCATGTCGGCCGGCACCGCTGCATAGTCGGGCGAGCCGGTGGCCAGGTCTGCACGGACCGAACTGGAGTTGAACCCTCCGACGCCGATGTTGTACGCAAGGCTAACCAGCGCGTCGAACTCGGGTTGGCTCAACAACGTGTCAGGAACCGAGGAGCGGATGCCTGCGGCGAAGGTTTCGGCGTCCTGCCACAGCAGGCCGACGGCGGCGTCCCGGTCCAGTGATCCCCAGCGAGCGTCGTCAGCCCCCGTGCAGGCGCCCCGGTGGATCAGGTGGCCGTAGCCGATCGTGCAGTGGCCCGCGGCATCCTCGTACGGTGTCGCAACGTAACCCTCATAGGACGCAATGAAGGATGCCCCCTGGGAAGAGAACTGCAGATCCTTGGGAAGCAGCCGGGCCGCACTGCTGCCGTCGGCGGCATCCGCGTCGCACCGGGGCAAGCCGGGAACGAGCCCGCCGGTACCGGTTCGGACGTAGTAGTCGGGGATCCACAGCCCCTCAGTCGTGCGATCCCACAGGTACGAACCCTTGTAGTTGGGGCCACCGAATGCTTGGCAGACGATGCGGACGATGCTGCCGTCGCGGTAGCGGTCAACTGCGGCGTGGTCGGTGAGCTTCTTGACGCTCCTGCCATCCAGGGTGGAGGTCAACACGTACGACTTCGGCAAGGAGCACCTTGTCAGGTCGGGGGCGAAGCCCACGGACCCGGTGGAGACGAAGTGGTCCGGCACCCACAGACCGTCGGAGGTCAGATCCCAGATCGTGCTGCCGGCGTAGGTCGGTCCGCCACTTGCCTGACAGACCACGAGCACCGAGCTGCCGAGGCGGTACCGGTCAGGGAAGGCGTGGTTGGACAGGGTCCGCGCGGTTCGGCCGTCCAGGGTCGTCTTGACAGGAAAGCTGCGGGGTCCGGTAACCGATGTCGCGTGCGGTGCTGACCCGGGAAGGCTACTGGTCGAATCGTCGGCTGCTGCGGTGGTCGCGCCGGTGATTGTGACGGCGCCCGTCAATAGCGCGGATAGTGTTACTAGCGCAGCGCGAAAGAAGCCCTTCATCGTGTTACCCCCCTTGCGCCGACCAATACGTCCTTGTTTGAGCAGTGCGGCGCTCCCGGAATTCACTTTACTGTCGCGCGTGTCGGCGCGTGCAGACCCAGGATTGGGTGTATGCGCCCCTCAACCTTGGGTGGTGGCGCCACGCCTACGCGAGCGGGGCTCGACCTGGAGTATGCAAGCTTCGCTCGGGCCTGAACCAGCTGTGCGGTATCACCAGCAGCAGGCCGCCCTCCGTAGTTGCAGTGTCCGCTACGAAAGGTGCGAGTGCGAAGATGACGGAGCTCTGGATCCCAACAGGCCGCCAGGTGGGGCCTGTCCGTGGGAATGAAGAGACAACCGCGACAGTGACGCCGATCCGGCCCGGCGTTGGCGTGAGCCGCCAGACGGCGACGACGATGTCCGGCCGGGTGGACGAGCTCGCGCTCAGGCGCGCCAAGCTCCGGGCCGGGGACGGGCGGGTCACCGAGCTCCAGCACGCTCGTGGAAAGCTCACCGTCCGGGAGCGACTCGACCTGCTGCTCGACGAAGGCTCCTTCTGCGAGCTGGAGTCGCTGCGCCGTCACCGAGCGACCGGCTTCGGCCTCGAGGACAAGCGGCCCGACACCGACGGCGTCGTCACCGGTTGGGGCACTATCCACGGCACCAAGGTTTTCGTCTACGCGCACGACTTCCGAATCTTCGGCGGATCCCTTGGCGAAGCGCACGCCCAGAAGATACACAAGCTGATGGACCTTGCGATCTCGGTGGGTGCTCCGCTGATCGGCCTCAACGACGGCGCTGGCGCGCGGATCCAGGAAGGCGTCACGGCGCTGGCCGGCTACGGCGGGATCTTTCGCCGGAACGTGGCCGCATCGGGGGTGATCCCGCAGATCAGCGTGATGCTCGGGCCTTGCGCTGGTGGAGCGTCGTACTCGCCGGCGCTGACTGACTTCGTGTTCATGGTGCGCGGCACGGCGTCGATGTTCCTCACCGGTCCCGACGTGGTCCAAGCGGTTACGGGCGAGGTGCTGGGGCAGGAGGAGCTGGGCGGCGCCGCCGTGCACAGTGAGCAGACCGGCCTGGCCACCTTCGTGCACGACGACGAGGAGTCCTGCCTCGACGATGTCCGGCATCTGGTGTCCATGCTGCCGGCCAACAACACCGAACATCCACCCTGGTACGTGCCGGCGGACGATCCGGACCGCGATGTCGACAGCCTCCTTCGGCTGGTGCCCGCCGACCCTCGTACCCCGTACGACATGCACGCGGTGATCGGCGAGATCGTCGACGACGGCGAGTTCCTCGAGCTGCACGAGAGCTGGGCGCCCAACGTGGTCTGCGGGCTGGCGCGGCTCGACGGCCATGTGGTCGGGTTCGTCGGCAACCAGCCGCTGGTTTCCGCCGGCGTCCTCGATATCGAGGCCTCGGAGAAGGCGGCGCGGTTCGTGCGAACCTGCGACGCGTTCAACATCCCGTTGGTCACCCTGGTCGACGTGCCGGGATTCCTGCCCGGCCGGGGCCAGGAGCATGGTGGGGCGATCCGACACGGCGCCAAGCTGCTCTATGCCTACTGTGAAGCCACGGTGCCACGCATCCAGCTGATCTTGCGGAAGGCCTACGGCGGCGCGTACATCGTGATGGACTCCCGGTCCATCGGCTCAGACCTGTCCTACGCCTGGCCGACCAACGAGATCGCGGTGATGGGGGCGGAAGGCGCGACGAACGTCATCTACCGCCGCCGGCTCGCCGCCGCCGAGGACCCTGCGTCGCTACGGCAGCAGCTCGCCGCCGAGTACGCCGGCGAGCTGATGCACCCGTACTACGCGGCGGAGCGCGGACTGGTCGACGAGATCATCGACCCGCGCGAAACCCGCCGTGTCCTGATCGAGGGCCTCGCGATGCTGAGAACCAAGACCTCGACGATGGCCGAACGCAAGCATGGAAACCCACCGCTATGAGCGCCGCCGCAGCGGCAGAGGACTACCCGCTGTTCCGCATCGTCAAGGGCAGCCCCTCAGCTGAGGAGATCGCCGCACTGACCGTCGTGCTCTCGGCGCTGCGGGCGCCGGGTGCACCCACTGATCCTCCGACGAGCCCGACTCGTGGCAGCTCGGCCGCGAGACGCCCCTGGCGTCGAGGGCGCACCTGGACGCCGTCGCACGGCGGAGTCTCGGCGGCACCGTGGTCGCCTCGCGTGCGCAGCGGCGTCGTGGGCGCGGCTCAGGATGCGGCCGATGTCGGAGCTCCGGAGGAGGGCGGCAGCACGCTCGGGCGAGTTCTTGCCTTCTCGGTTGCGACCGGCGAGCAGGACCGTGACCATGGTCGGCAGAATGCGGCCGGGTCGGTATCACCGCACGTCGTCCCTGCTCTCAGTGTTGTGCGTCCTTGTCGATGTGACGCCGGCCGAGAGGAGCAGAGATGAGTATTGAACAGCGGGGCGGCGCTCTCGTCGTCCGGGAGGGCGTGCACCGGCTCAGATGGAACCGCAGCCACCGAGGCTTCACCTTGGCGGGGCTGTGGCCTGAGCGCGCCGAGAGGGACTTCGTCTCCAGGCAGATCGAAGCGTCCAGGCCGCTGCTGGTGCTGTTCGACCGGGAGATGCCCGTCGTCAGCGTGCTGTCAGACGAGCTTGATCAACTTCCGCCGGGCCTGACGGTGCTGGCTGACGACCGCGGCGTCGTCGACCTGGAGGTGCCGATGCTGGACTGGCTACCTCAGCCTCTGCGTGAGCGTGGCCTGCGCTTCGCAGCTCGGGCCGCCGCAACAGAGGCGGCCACACCGGTGCATCAGCTGCCGCCGCTCCTGGTGGAGACTGGAGCGGTCGCACAGGCTCAGGTCCGGTTCGCCCGGCGGACCCGTACGCCTGCGGTCGTCAACTCCGAGTTCCTCGACGCGGCGGTGTCTGACCTGTTCGGGTCGCCGCTGGCGCTCTCTGCCACCGCCTGACCTGTCTGCCTGTCTGCCACCGCCGAACGCCGTACGCGTCGCAGCGCGGGCCCGCTCAGCGCAGCGTGAACGTCATCGCGCTCGACGCTGCGAGCGTCACCCGCTACTGCGGGAGCGACACCCGCTGAGCCGCGGCGAACGGCTCCTGTGCACCGATCGGCGGGGCGGTGGCAAGCTTCACGCCCTGTTCCCCGAGCGCTCGGCAAGCATCCGACAGTTTCTGGGTGTCACAGTAAATGTGCAGGGACGTGAGCTTTCCCCACTTCAGACCGATAATGTGCACGCCCTGGTTTGAGTAGCGATATCCCTGGCGATCGGTGAACGAGTCCACCCACTCAACCATCGCCACCGTATTCCAGGGCCAGCCACTCACCGTCACAGCTGTGATCTCAAATTTCAGATCAGGCAGAACCACCGCCAGCCGGTCATACCACTGCGAAATATCGGCGATATTGTCCCGCCGACCGCTCAATCCGTGAGAACCGGAAAACCAGTGCTCGGCATCGGGTGAGAACTGGCGCACGATCGCACCGAGGTTTCCGCGGTTGACCTCGTCGAACGAGTGTCGAAGCTTCCGTTTCACGACGGAGTGGTACATGGATCTCCCGGCTAGATAGCGAACATGGCCAGGCTCAACCGTAGGGCTCGACCGTCGCGAACGTCCAGCCCATGATCACTCAATGCCGCTGCAGGCAGAGTTGCTCGACTGATGTATCTCGTTGCGACTGGTCCACTCCTTGAGCAACAAGGTCCTCGCGATGTGGTCCGGCGCCGCGGAGAGATTCTCAGATGTCGACGAAGACCTGCAGACGATTCCACACCAGACGTCCCATCGAACTTCAAGGGGTCCACTTCCGTGAGCATGCAAAACCATTCAGCCGTGATCTTCCCCGGCCAGGGGGCGTATTTCCCCGGCGCCTTGACCGAGCTCCGCAACTCCTATCCGCAGGTGAACCGAGTATTCGCAGAGATCGACGCTGCACTGGAGGTGGAGCTGAATCGGCCGGTGTCGGCTGAGATTCTCGATCCGGCAGCACCTGGTATCGACGAATGGCTTCGTCGCTCGCCGGACGTGCTCCAGCTCGCGATCTACGGCGTCTCGGTCGCCACCCAGCAGATCCTTGCCGCGCACGGGCTCAAACCGACCGTGCTGATCGGACACAGTCTGGGAGAGATCGCCGCCCTGGTCTCCGCCGGAGCATTCACGGTCGCCGAGGGCGCACAGATCGTCTGGCATCGCAGCGCGGCCCTCCGTGAGAGCGCCACCGATGACGGCTACATGGCGGCGATCGAGCTCGACGCTGCTCGCACGGAGCATCTGCTGCGGTTGGTCGGCGATGATCATGCGGTCGTCGCCGTTGAGAACCATCCGAGTCAGACGGTGGTCTCCGGCCCGGCGGCCGCGCTGGATGTCGCGGCGCGGCTCGCCGCCGACGTGCGTGTCGGCTTCACCAGGCTGAAGGCCGCGTACCCCTTCCACAGCCCGATGCTGGCCGCCGCTGCCGCGAACTTCGCGGAGCGGATCGCGGACATTCCGCAGAAGCCAATGACGGTGCCGGTGTTCTCGCCGATCCTCGGCCGGCGCTATCGCGACGATGACCACCTGGTTGCTGAGCTGGCCACGCACTTCCTCCGCCCCGTTCGCTTCGCCGACGCCATCCGAACCGTCGCGAACGACGGCGTCACCGTCTTCGTCGAGAGCGGCGCGCTGCACAGCCTCACTGCGATCGTCCGGCGCATCCTCGTCGACTCGCACCCGGTCGCGGTGGCTCCGCTGCGGCCCGAACCCACCGAGACCATTGCACTGGCCACCGCCTTGTCCGAACTGAACGAGGCGGGTGTGCTGCCGACCGTCGACCTCGCCGACCGGCTGCGTTCGGTCCTCCTTCCCGATGTCGCGCCCGCAGATTTCGCCGACTTCTGGGCGCATCACGGCGCCGACATCTCCGCCTATGCGCGGCAGGAGTACCTCAACGCGCAGGCCTCCGCCGAGGTGGTGGAGGCGGCGTCCTTGATCACTCTGGGAGCCGCCACGACGCCGACGGCAGCCAACGGCACCGACACCGACGGTCGTTCGCGCTCGGAGGTGATGCAGTTCCTGGTCCAGACCTACGCCGAAGCCCTGGAGTATCCGGTCGACGTGTTCGCCGAGGACACCGATCTGGAGGCTGAGCTGGGAGTCGACTCGGTGAAGCAGACCGAGCTGCTGGCTCGGATCAGTGATCATTACGGGCTGCCGCCGCGGCCCAGTGACTTCCGCTTCGCCGACCACAACACTCTCGGCCGGATCGCCGACCTGGTGACCGGATCGGATCCGATAGCGGCCGCCGAGCCTGCCGGCGGGTCACGGTCGGCCGTGTTGCAGTTCCTGGTTCAGACCTACGCCGAAGCCCTGGAGTATCCGGTCGACGTGTTCGCCGAGGACACCGATCTGGAGGCTGAG
This sequence comes from Propionibacteriaceae bacterium, assembly GCA_035717205.1. Taxonomy (GTDB): domain Bacteria; phylum Actinomycetota; class Actinomycetes; order Propionibacteriales; family Propionibacteriaceae; genus Microlunatus. The sequence goes on from DASTIW010000014.1 coordinate 22,832, forward strand.
CTGGGAGTCGACTCGGTGAAGCAGACCGAGCTGCTGGCTCGGATCAGTGATCATTACGGGCTGCCCCCGCGGCCCAGTGACTTCCGCTTCGCCGACCACAACACCCTCGGCCGGATCGCCGACCTCGTCCTGACCACCTCTGGGAGCAACCGATGACACCACATGAGCAGGCCACCACGACCGGCACCGGACCTGGTGAGCTGGCCGGACGGATCGCTCTCGTGACCGGTGGCGCCCGGAACGTCGGTCGGGTCATTGCGAAACGGCTTGCCGCCGACGGGGCGCTGGTGATCATCAACCACTTCCGGTCACCGGCGGAGGCGCGTCACACCCAGGCCGAGATCGAGGCCGCCGGCGGGCGGGCGTACGTCATCCGCGCGTCGGTGGCATCCCCGGAACAACGCGACCGGATGTTCGACGAGATCGCCGAAACCTTCGGCGGCCTCGACATCCTCGTCAACAACGCCGCCGACGGCGGCCTGGTGCCCGCCTCCGAGGTAACCGAGAAGATCTTCGACCGGGCACTCGACACCAACCTCAAGGGCAGCCTCGGCTGCTCGCTGCGGGCCGCCGAACTGATGGCCGGCCGCGCGGGCGCTGCCATCGTCAACCTGTCCACCCTCGGTGGGGGACAGTTCGTGATGGCGAATTACCTCGCCTGCGGGCCGGCGAAGGCCGCGCTGGAGGCATTGACGCGTTATCTCGCCGTCGAGTTCGCGGCCAAGGGCATCCGAGTCAACACGGCAGCGGCCGGCATGATCCACAGCCGGGTGGCCGATGCGTTTCCCGATGCCGAGCGGATGCAGCGCGCGGTCATCCAGGCCACGCCGATGGGTCGGCTGGGCGAACCCGAAGAGTTCGCCGAGGTGGTCGCGTTCCTTGCCTCACCGCGGGCCAGTTGGATCACCGGGCAGGTGCTGCTCGCTGACGGCGGCCTCTCGACCGGGTACGCGCTGCTGTCACCGGCACCGGAACCGGCAGCACCCCAACATGGCGAGCTCGAAGCCGCACCATCCGGACCTGCCGTACTGGACCACCCGGAGCCGGAGCAGGCCGACACCGTCCCTTCGCCCGAGGCGCTTTCGGCGTTCAACAGTGTGCCAGTGCTCGACAGTGCGCCAGTGCTCGACGAGACGGTCGGGGGCGACGGAGGTGCGGCGGATGCCGACGAGATCGTCGTGGTGGGAATGGGAATTGCGGTCCCCGGCGCCAGCGATCCCGACACCTACTGGCAGGAGCTGCTGCACGGTGCCGACCAGTTCGTCAAGATCCCGGCAGACCGCTGGGACAACACGAAGTTCCACTCCGCCGATAAGCGCGACGAGGACAAGAGCTACTCACGGCACTCCGGGTTCATCCAAGACTTCGTCCCGCATCCTCAGCTAGCCGACGAACTGGCCGACGGCACTGCGCGCCCGATGGACTCCACCGCGTTGTGGCTTCGGCACAGCCTCTTCCAGGCCATGGAAGGTGTCACGCTTCGTCCGGAGGACCGGTGCGCCCTGCTCGTTGGCTATACCGCCGACGGCAGCCAGCACCTGGAGGAGGCAACGGTCCGCTCCGGCGTGGTAACCCGGATGGAGCCAATCCTGGCAGCGCTCGACGTGCCGACCCAGGAGCGCGACGCCTGGATCAACCGGGTTGACCAAAGCCTCGAACGGCAGTACCCGCGCAGCGGTCCGGACGGACTCGACTTCTTCCCCCACCAGGTCGGCCTACGAGCGATGCACGGCATCCTCCCCGCCGACACTGACCTCCTGCTGGTCGACACCGCGTGCTCCTCCTCGCTGTACGCGGTCGACCTCGGACTCAAGGGGCTGCTGGAAGGTCGCCACGACATCGCGGTCTGCGGCGGCTCGTTCGCCGTCGGGCCGCGCGGTTCGGTGCTGTTCGCCAAGCTGAACGGGCTGTCGACCAGCGGCGAGGTGCGTTCGCTGGACGCCAGCAGCGACGGCGTGCTGTTCTCCGACGGGGCCGGAGCGGTCGTACTGAAGCGGCTCAGCCGGGCCCGCGCCGACGGCGACCGCGTACTCGCCACCCTGACCTCGTTCGGGTCTTCGTCGGACGGCAAGGGCAAGGCCATCTACGCGCCCAGCGCCGCCGGGCAGAAGCTCGCCATCTCCCGGGCGTTCGACCAACCGAACGCCCAAGGCCTGCACCCGGACTGGGTGGTGGCGCACGCCACCGGCACTCCGGCGGGCGACCTGGCCGAGTTCACCACTCTTCGCGAGACGGTCGGCACCCGTGGGGCTTCGCTGGTCACCTCCAACAAGTCGGTGATCGGGCACACGGGCTGGGCCGCCGGCGTCGCGTCGTTGATCGAGGTCATCCTCGCCATGCACCATCAGCTCATCCCGCCGCAGCACCGCTACACCGACGCGCCCGCCGGCTTTGCGCTCGACAGCACCCCGCTGGCGATCCCGACCGCCGCAGTGGACTGGCCGGCGGCCACCGGCAAGCGCCGGGTGGCGTCGGTGTCAGGCTTCGGCTTCGGCGGCACCAACGCACACCTGATCGTCACCGACCCGCCGGCGCAGACCGCTCGGCCCTCCGCCCGACCCGGGTCGCAGGTTCCACCGGAGGGGACCACCGACCGTCCGAGACAGCAGCGCATCGCGGTGGTCGCCAAGGCCGCGCACCTGCCCGGCGAGCCGGATCTGGACTCGTGGATCGCAGGCAACGCCAGCTCCGATCTCGGATTCGGCACCAGCTACCCGCTGCCACCGTTCCAGCGCGTCCGGATGCCACCCGGAACGATGCGCTCGATCGACCGCTGCCAGCTGATGGTGCTCGAGTGCGCCCATCAGCTCCGTACCACCCTCGGCGACTTCTGGGAATCCAACCGGGAGACGGCCGGAGTCGTGATCGGGCACCTCGGTGCAACCCGGAACGCCACCTTGTACGCAACCCGCTGCTACCTGGACGACCTGACCGCGGCGCTGCACGCCGACCCAGCCCTGGCCGACGCCGAATGGCTGTCTGAGGCAACCCGAATGCTGGCCGAACAGGTACGCGGCCTGGTGCCGCCGTCCACCGAGGACACCTTCCCGGGCATGATGCCCAACGTCATCCCGGCCAGGGTGGCGAACTACTTCGACCTCCGCGGCCTGAACATGACCGTCGACACCGGCTTCACCTCCACACTCAGCGCCGTAGACGTCGCCGCGCGCTACCTGCGGCAGGGGGACCTGTCGCTGGCTCTGGTCGGCGGCATCAACGGCAACGCCACAGCCGAAGTGCGCTCCCTGCTGGACAGCGCATTGCCGGGCGACGCTCAGCTCGCCGAGGGCGCGTTCCTGCTGGCACTCACCACCGAGGAGACCGCGCGGGCGAACGGCCTGGAGATCCTCGGCTTCGTGGACAACCCCGTACCGGCGCTGGGTTCAACGTCGGCGCAAAGCTCCAGCACCAGGGTGGTCTGCGGCGCCCGGCCGGAGGGCAGGACAACGTCCTACCTCGGGGCCGAGGGCGCGATCGGACTGCTGCAGGCACTTGCGGGGGTGGCGCAGGGACCGGACGCCGTGGTGGTCTGCCTAAGCGAGTCGGGCATCCCCGATCTCGAGATGGTGGTCAGCTCCGCCGCTACAGTCGCGGCGGTCAGCGCCCCGAGCGACGCCGAGCGGGCTTGCGACGCCGCGACGCCGCCGGTAGTGGCCGAGGCTGAGGCGGACCGCCGCCCGCGGACCCCCGACTACTTCTACGACACCAGCGTCGCCGAGTCGGGCGCCGCACTGCAGGTCAGCCGGCACGTGCCCGTGCTGGTCCCCTCGGCCGGAGAGGCCGCCGCTGACGAGTACCCGTTCTGGCCCGCGGCTGGGACGGCGGTGCTGACAGACCACCCGGAGCTGCTCATCGGGCTCCAGCTTCCGGCCGGGACGGTGGTCATCTCGACGGCGCCGCTGCCTGAGGAAGAGATCTCGGGCCGCGAGGAAGCCGCCGCATACCTACCGCAGGTGACACCGGAGGCGGTCCAGGACCTCCTTCGCGAGCGCGATCCGGACGGCCGAGTGCGCCACCTGCGCGTCATCTCGACGCTGCCCGCCTCCAGCGGGGTCGACGTCCCGCCATCGCTGCTGGCCCTGCACGACCTGGTCTTCTTGGTGCTGCAGCAGCGCTGGGCGACGCTCGGTGACACCGCCGAGGGGACGTGTCTCGGACTGTTGCTCAACGGGTTGGCCAACGGCGCGCCGCACCCGACCGTAGGGCTCTTCGGCGGACTGTTCAAGGTGATCCAGCTCGAGCTGGGCAGCGGCGCCGCCTTTGTGCTGGCCACCAGCCAGACCCGGATGCGGGACGGGTTGGCCGAAGCCGAGCACGAGTGCCGGCTGCGACGGACCCTGCCGGTGGTCTCGTACCAGGCGGGGCAGCGGCTGGTGACCGAGCTCGTGCCAGATCCCGGCGAGCTGCTGGCGCCGGACGCCCCGCTGCTGGGACGCGAGTCAGTTGTGGTGGCAGTCGGAGGAGGCCGCGGAATCACTGCCGAGCTGATGACCGAGCTCGCCCGGCTCTACCAGTCCCGGCTCTACATTCTCGGCAGCAACCGGATCGAGGAGCACCCACGCGAAATGCTGGAGCTGTCCGACGAGGAGTTCGCCGGATCCCGCCCCCGGTACATCCTTCAGCAGCGCAGCCTCCATCCGGACCGGACACCGGCGGACTTCAACCGCGCATTCCAGCGGATCGGCGATGCTCGAGCGACTCGATCGAACCTTGACCGGATGGCCGAGCACAGCGGAGCCGACCGGGTCCGCTACCTACCCTGCGACGTCACCGACGCGACCCAGGTGGCGGCTGCCCTGAGGACGGTCCGGGACGAGGCGGGCAGCATCGACCTGCTGGTCAACGCGGCGGGCGTCAACCGGTCGGCCCCGATCGCCAGCAAGTCCTTCGCCGAATTCCAGCGGATCCGCGACCTGAAGGTCCGCGGGTACGCCAGCCTGAAGGCCGCAACGGCGGACCAGCCGCCACGGGTGTGGTGCAACTTCGGGTCACTGCTGGGGATGACGGGCCAGCTCGGCGAAGCCGACTACGCCGCCGGCAACGACTTCCTGGGAACGGCCGCCTGCGCGAGCGCCGCGTCGGGCGCGACCGAGATCACCATCGGCTGGACGCTGTGGGGCGAAGTCGGTTTGGGAGCAAGTGAGCTCACGAAGTCCTATTTCGAGAAGAGCGGCCTCTACTCCCACATGAGTACCGAAGAGGGCGTGCATCACTTCGTCCGCGAGCTCAACCAGCTCCGGCCGGCACCGTACACGGTGCACCTGGGGGCGGCCGAGCGGGCCGCCGTGGACCGGCTCATTCCCGGGTTCCTCGACAGACCCCAGCCGGCGTCGGCACCCGTATCCGGTCACCCAGCCGAACCGGCGTCGTCGATGCCGCAGCTGCAGGGCTTCTATCTGGACCGACTGGTCGAGTCGGGTCCGGACCGGATGGTGTTCGAGCACGACTTCGACCTGAACTCCGACGACTACCTGCGTCATCACCTGGTCGACGGGGTGCCGACACTGCCTGGCACCTTCGTGACGGAGATGGCCTGCGAGGCTGCTGCGGCGCTGGTGCCCGAGCTGCAGCCGTACGCGCTCGAGGACGTCGTCTTCGACCACTTCCTCAAGGTGTATCCCGGCAAGCGACCGCTGCCGAAGCGGATCCATGCCCGAGTGGTTGAGCGGCGAGCGCCGTTCGAGCACGCGGTGGTGGAGATCCGGGTCACCGGAGATGTCGTTGCCCCCAACAACACGGTGCTGGTCAAGGACCGGCTGCACTTCTCCGCGCGTGTGCTGTTGTCCCACGAGCTGCCGACGGCCCCGTCCTGGAAGCCGTGGCATCCCGCGGCGGAGCAGCCCGTGGTCGACCCGTACCACCAGCCGGGCTCGCCGGTGCTGCTCACCCGCGAGTTCGTCTCGACCACGCGCACCAGACTGCACCCGCGAGGGAAGCGGTCGACGTACAACCTGGCGCTGCCGCCCGACCATCCGGTCTTCGGGCAGTTTCGGGTTCCGGTGATCCTGCTCGACGGGCTGCTGCGGACCGGCGTGCTGGCACAGACCGAGAGCGGGCTGATCCCGCTGGCGGCACCCGTTCGGATCGGCCGGGTCGATCTCTACGAGCGCATCAACGACGCCCAGGTCCTGGGCAGGCGCGGGGAGGTAGAGCTCTACGCGGTGACGCCGGAGGCCACCCCGGATGCCCGTCACCCAGGCGCTGGCAACCGGTTCGTGGCAGCGACCTCGGACGGGCGGATGCTGCTGCAGCTCAAGAACTTGGACTGGACCCTGATCGGATACCTCGACACCACCTCCGGACGGTTCGTCTCACCGGCGCAGGCCGCTGATCAGGCATCACCTTCGGCCGGCCCCAATCACGCCTCACCTTCGGCCGGCCAGCTCCCGGTTCACGCAATCGCCTCAGAAAGGAAATCGGCATGACCGCTCTGCAGTCGGAGGTCGTCTCGCCCGCGACCCAGGTCCCGATGCAACGCTCCAGGAGACTGACTTCGGTCGGCCTCGATAACACCGCCAGCGCTGAGAAGAAGGTCCGTACCTGTCCGACTCCGGGCCCGCGCGGGATCTTGTCGGTGCCAGGCAGCCTGCGTGGGTTCCAGCGAGACGCGCCGCAGCTGTTCCTCGACCTGCGCCGCACCTACGGCGACATGGTGCGGCTGCCGTTGGGATTCTTCACCGTTCACCTGCCCTTCCATCCAGACGCCATCCGCTACGTCCTGCAGGACAACAACGCCAACTACGTGCGGGGCAAGGGCTACGACGCCTTCAAGACCTTCATGGGCACGGGCCTGCTGACCACTGATGGTGCCGCCTGGCGGAGCCGTCGGCGGATCGTGAACCCGCTGTTCCACAAGGGGGCGCTGGCCACGATGGAGGACGCCATGACCGGCTCGACGGCCCGGGTACTCGATCGTTGGGAGCGCAGCAGTGTTTCCGGCCAGCCGCTTGATGTAGTGCCGGAAATGATGGACCTCACCCTCGGCGCACTCGGCGAGGTGATGTTCGACACCGATCTGGAGCCCGACCAGCCTCGGATCGGGCCGGCGATGGTGACCGCCATCGAGGCGATGGTTTTCCGAGGGACCCTGCCCCAGCTGCTTCGCGAGCCGATTCCCACCACGTACAACAAGAACATCCGCGACGCCCGCGAGGTGATGTACGGGATCGTCCAGCGGATAGTCGACGCGCATCGCAACGGCAGCCACACCGATCGGGTCGATCTGGTCAGGCTGCTGCTGGAGACCACCGATGCCGAGACCGGGGAGGGCCTTCCGGCCGACCAGATCCGCGACGAGATCATGACGATCTTCATGGCCGGCCACGAAACCACGGGCACCGGAGTGTCGTGGGCACTGTGGGAGCTGGCCCGCAATCTCGACGTGCAGGAACGGGTCCACGATGAGGTCGAGACCGTCCTCGGCGGCCGCGCTCCTCGGCTCGTGGACCTGCCGAACCTGCCGGTGACGCGGATGGTGATCGACGAGACGCTCCGCCTGCATCCGCCGATCTGGGTCTATCCGCGCGACGCCGTCGAGGAGGATGTGATCGACGGGTGGCGGATCCCGGCCGGCGGCAGCGTCTTCCTCTGCCCGTACGTCACCCATCGTCATCCGGACTTCTGGGTCGCCCCCAACCGGTTCGACCCGGACCGGTTTGCCGAGAACGCACCGGCGCGGCCGCGCTACGCGTACTTCCCGTTCGGTGGCGGCCAGCGCAAGTGCATCGGCAACCAGATGGCGCTGCAGCAGACGCACCTGTCGCTGGCCATGATCATCCAGCGCTTTCGGCTCGGGGTCCCCGAGTCGGCACGGCTCGAGCAGGGCACGCTCGTGTCGCTCCGGCCGACTTCGGGCATCCGGCTGACCCTCGAGCGCAGGAAACGATGACGATCGCGCTCCCGTCGGCGTCCACAACACGCCTCTCGACGGCTGCCGGCGTCAGTGTCCGGGCACTACCGCCGGGACTGCCTGACGAGCCGCGGATCGACTACGCGGCCTCGACATCGGTACGGCCAGTGGGTCGGTTCGTCTGGCGGCCCGTTGAGGTGGCCGCCCTGCCAGCCGACCCCAGCCCGCTGCTGGCGGGCCGTCGGGTGGTGATCATCGGGGGCTCTGATACGACGGCCGACCAGGTCGCGGCCGAGCTGCGGACCGCCGGTGCGATGCCATTCCGGCTGCCCACCGCTGGTGAGGGGGACGCTGCCGACCTGGTTGCCGACCTCCACGCTGTCATCAGCTCCGACGCCACCGGCCGAGGGGCCGGGCACGCACAGCTGGACGGCATCATCGATCTGAACCTCGATCGGCCGCTGGACGCCACCGGCACCGATGGCTGGGGTCCAGGCTTCGACCAGACCGTCGCGGTGCTTCAATCCGTCTACCCGGAGTGGGTGGTGGAGACCGACGCCGTTCGGCTTTTCTACCTGGCGGTCACCCGGATGGGTGGGCGAATGGGGTTTGTCGACGATGTGGTCCCGCAGCCGCTCGGCGGACTCTGGGCCGGGCTGGCCAAGGGTCTGCCGCGGGAGCTGCCCAACTGCAACATCCGAGTGCTGGATGTGGCCGAGCAAGATCGCGATGATCTTGCGAAGCTGGTCTGTCGAGAGCTCTACCGCTGGGGCGACTTCGAGATCGGTTACCACGCGAGCAGGCGGTACACGCTGGTCGCCGAGCCGGCGGCGGTGAGCCCGCCCACGCGCAGTCTGCACCCCGGCGACGTCGTCGTGATGTCCGGTGGTGGACGTGGCATCGGGTTCGCTCTGGCCCGCGCCCTGGCCGCGAACTTCGGCTGCCGGGTGGTGGTCAGCGGCCGCGCCCCAGCCCCCGACCTGGACTCCGATGTCCACCGGATGAGCGACGCCGAGTTCCGCACCTACCGGGATGGGCGGCTGGCCGAGGCCGCTCGCGAACGCCGGTTGCCGCAGGTGCGAGCCGAGCTGAACCGCCAGCTGCGTACCCGCGAGCTTGCCGCCAACCTGCAGTCCGCCTCGCGCGACGGCCTGGACATCGGCTACTGCCAGGCCGACGTCGCCCGGCGGGAGGATGTCGACAGGCTGATGGCGGCCGCCGGTCCGAAGATCGCCGGCGTGGTGCACGACGCGGGTGTGGATCACCCGATCCGGCTGCCAGGCAAGACGGCGGCCGATGTGCGCGCCGTGGTCTCGGTCAAGGTCGACGGCTTCTTCAACCTGGTGTCGGCGCTCCGAGGTCGGCCCAAGCCGGCCTTCTTCTGCAGCGTGGGGTCGCTCACCGGACGCTGGGGGGGCATGACCGGGCAGCTCGACTACGGTGCGGCGAACGAGGCGCTGAGCAGGGTCAGCCTGTGGGCGGCGCACCGCACCGACCAGCCGCTGCGTGACGAGGCGTTGCCGGTTACGACCGTGTGCTGGCCGACCTGGGACCGCCTGGGCATGATCACCAACTACGACGCGACCCTGCAATACATGTCCGCGGTCGACATTGACGCTGGTCTGTACCACTGGCAGCGGGAGCTGCTCGCCGAGGAGACCGGGGAGCGCACCTTCATCGGCGAGGTCGGCCCGGCCATGCTGCCCACGGTCCTTCGGGGTTACCGGCAAGACGCCGGACTGCCGCAGATCGAGCGGCTGGTCTCCAGCCGGTTCCTGCTCGGCGAGCCCGTGAGGTTCCAGCCGTACCAGTCGATCGTGTCGGACAGCCTCCTCGAGATGGGGGAGCTGCCCTGCTGTGCCGACTTCCGCGTGTCCGGCGTGCCGGCGGTGCCCGCGAGCTTGTGCCTGGAGCTCCTTCGGTCTGCCGGGGACTGGGTTCAGCCGGAACGGCCGGCGGCCCTGACCCTGACCACCATGGAGTCGGTCGAGATCGATCTGGGCGGTCTGCGTTTCGACGGACCCGACGTGCTCAGGGTTCGAAAGGAGGCCGCCGGCAGCTGGGACGCCGATGGTCGCTGGCGCGTCGATGCGACCTTGTCGGTCGTCGACCCGGACGGCTCGGCCCGGCAGGTCGGCGCCGCGGTACTGCGATATGCGTCACGCCCCCAGACGGTGGACGGTGGACGGGCGGAGCGGCCCAGCCGCACGACTGCGGTGCCGACCGATGGGCTTGCGGGAGCACTGGACTGGCGAGGCCAGGTGATCCGACTGGCCGGCTGGCGCAGAGACGACGAGAGCGGCTCCTGGTACGCAGCCGTCGATCCCGACCGGATCGACGACCTCGTCACCGCAACGCCCACGCCGCAGTTCGGCTTACCGCTCAACCAGGTTGAGAACGTCGTCCGGGCAATCAGCCTCTCCCAGCTCGACCGGCTCGGCCCGGACCCAGCCGGAGTCCTGACGGTCCATCGGATCGAAGTCGGCACTGGCGTCGGCGCGCCAGCCGGCTGGGCGTCCGGCGCGCCCGACGGCCGTACGTGGACCTGCGTCGCATCCGACGGCGCACCGCAGCTGATGTTCCACCAGCCGGATTTCCGGCGCCGCGCAGCCCAACCACCAGCCCCGAAAACTGACGACCCATCCACCGAAGGATCCTGACATGCACCTCGACACTGGCCGGCTCATCGTCGATCGATCTGACACCTACTGCGTGCTCGGCGCCGGCGCCGGCGGCCTCACCGCAGCCAAGAACCTGCTCGAGTTCGGCATCGACGTCGACGTTATCGAGCGGGAGGACGAGGTGGGCGGCAACTGGAACTACTCCAGCAGCTCCAGCAGCGCCTACCAGTCGATCCACCTGATCACCTCCAAGCCGTACATCGAGTACCTCGACTACCCGATCCCGGCAGAGTTCCCGACCTACCTCGGACACCGGCACGCGCTGCAGTACCTCCGGTCGTACGCCCAGCACTTCGGCGTCTACGACCGGATCGAGTTCGGCCGGACCGTCGAATGGGTTGAGCGGCTGGACGGCAGCCCCCAATGGATTGTGACGCTGGACGGCGGCGAGCGCCGACGCTACGCGGGGCTGGTGATCGCCAACGGACACAACTGGTGCCCTCGATACCCCAACTTCCCGGGCCACTTCGACGGCACCGTCTTGCACTCGGCCGACTACAAGACCCCAGAGATCTTCGCGGGCAAGCGAGTCCTCGTGGTCGGAGGCGGCACCTCCGGTGCTGACATCGCGGTCGAGAGCAGCCAGAATGCGGCCAGCACGACTCTCAGCATCCGACGCGGCTGCTACTACTGGCCGAAGTACCTGTTCGGCCTGCCTACCGATGTGCTGTACGAGAACATCCTCAAGCTCCGACTGCCTCGTCCCGTGGTTCGGGCCTTCGGCAGCACGTTCCTGCGACTCAACAGCGCCGGAAGCGCCAGCGGGTACGGGCTGCCCCGGCCGCCGCACAAGCTGCTGGAGGAGCATTTCGTGCTGAACTCCACCTTGCTCTATGCGCTCGGCCACGGCGAGATCGGCACGAAACCGAATGTCGAGGAGCTCTGCGGGGATCGGGTCAGATTCGTCGACGGCACCGAGGAGACCTTCGACGTGATCGTCTACGCGACCGGTTACCGGCAGACCGAGTTCCCCTTCATCGACAGGTCCCATCTGAACTGGCATGGCCGCATTCCCGAGCTGCACCTGCACATGTTCCATCCCGAATACGACAACCTGTTCCTGGTCGGCTACTTCCAGACCTCGACCGGCAACTGGCAGATCATGGATCACCAGAGCCGGCTGATCAGCCGCTACATCCACCTCGCGCGAACGGACCCTCAGCGACTCGCCTGGCTCCGCAAGGACAAGGCCACGCCGCAGTTTGGAGCCCAGCTGAACGGAGGAATCGCGTTCTACGACTCCGACCGGCACCAGCTCCAAGTTGACCACTTCAGCTACCGGGAACGCCTTCAGAAGCTGGTGGCCCGACTCGACGTCGAGCCGACCGAAGCGATCGAGCGGCTGCCCGCGCGGCTCCCTGCGGCCGCGTAGCCCACCTCCGCCCCCTCCCTGTGCGAAAGGCAACCCACAGATGTTCGGACTTATCGCTCGTATCGTGACCCGACGTGCCTGGGTGGTCGCCGCGATGGCTGCCGTGGTGGCAACCGTTGCGGCCGTCTTCGGCATCTCGGTGGCCGGATCGCTGACCGGTGGAAATCCCGACTTCGTCACCGCCGGGTCGCAGAGCGACCAAGCCAGCGCCCGCTTCGAGGATGCGACCGAGATGGTCGGTGACGGTGGAGTACTGGCGCTGGTGAACACCGGTGAGCCGCTGACGTCGGCACGCACGCAGGCGGCGGTCGACCGGGTGACCCAAGCGATGGAGAGTGAACCCGCTTTCAAGCTGGTGCTGAACCACGATCGGACCAAGGACCCGGCTCTCGTGTCCACCGACCGACTGAGCACCTACGTGGTGGCCCACTGGAAGGCCGGCGCCGACGACGAGTTCCAGCCGACGGTCAGCCGGCTCCTGGACCGGTTCGCCGACGACCCGGAGGTACGCCTCGGCGGCAGCGAGGTCGTCGGCGAGCAGGTAGTGGCGACGGTGCACCACGACCTGGCGATGGCGGAACTGCTGGCCTTCCCGGTGCTGTTCGTGCTCTCGTTGTGGATCTTCCGCAGCCTGGTGGCCTCAGCGCTTCCGCTGGTCATCGGCGGGCTGAACGTGGTGCTCACCATGCTGGGCCTGCGGCTTGTCAGCCAGGTCACCGATCTGTCGATCTTCGCCCTCAACCTGGTGACGGCGTTGGGCCTCGGCCTCGCGATCGACTACAGCCTGCTGGTGGTGTCCCGGTTTCGCTCCGAGCTCGCCCGGGGCGTAGCCGTAGCGGAGGCGGTCACGGTGACCGTCAACACCGCCGGACGCACCATCGTGTACAGCTCAGTGACGGTCTCGGCCGCGATGGCTTCGCTGTTTCTGTTCGAACAGCGTTTTCTTTTCTCGATGGCAGTCGGCGGGCTGCTGGTCGCGGCATCCGCGGCGATGGTGGCCCTGTTCGTGCTGCCCGCGATCTTGGCGCTGCTGGGCCACAAGGTGGACTTCGGCTCGCCGGCCAGGTGGCGGCGCACGCTTGAGCAGCCGGAGTCGACCGACGGGCTGTGGTTCCGGATCGCCCGAGTGGTGATGCGCAAGCCCGCGATGGTCGCCGTGGCAGCTATCACGATCCTGCTGGCGTTGGGGCTGCCGTTCGCGGGCGTGAGGTTCACCGGCGTCGGCGCCAAGGACCTACCTGACAGCGCCAGCAGCCGCCAGGTGGATGACGTCCTCGGCGAGGACTTCGCCAGCAACCCGCGGGAGAGCATCCTGGTGGTGGTCAACCTGCCCGACCAGACCGGCAACGTGGTCCAGCAACGGATCAACCAGGTGCTCGCCGACGACGTACGGGAGCGCATCGACGCCCTCCCGGGTACCGCCGCCGTCACCCCGGTCCAGCCGCTCGACGACCGATCATGGCTGGTGCTGGTGGACCCTCGCGAGCCGGGACTGAGCGGAACCAGCCAGCAGCTGGTCAAGCAGATCCGGGACCTCCCGACCCAGGCGGAACTGCTGGTCGGCGGCGAGACCGCGAACTTCGTTGACCTGAAGGAGAGTCTGCTCGATCACCTGCCGGAGGCGATCGCGGTGGTCGCCCTGAGCAGCATGCTCGTGCTGTGGCTGATGACCGGCTCGGTCCTGTTGCCGCTGAACGCGCTGCTGATGAACCTGCTGACGATCTCGGCGACCTTCGGTGTGCTGGTGCTGGTGTTCCAGAAGGACTATCTGGCCGACCTGCTCGGTTTCCCCGGCCAGGGCGCCCTGGACGCGACCCAGCCGATTCTGCTGTTCGCGTTGGTGTTCGGACTGTCCACCGACTACGGCGTCTTTCTGCTGGCTCGGATGAAGGAGGCTCATGACGCCGGCGCTTCGGCGCGCGAGGCCGTGATTCTCGGGGTCGGCAGAACCGGCCGGATCGTCACCGCGGCTGCGCTGCTGTTCTGTGTGGCGCTGGGTGCGATGGTCAGCTCGCAGATCGTCTTCATCAAGGAGCTCGGCTTCGGTACCGCGCTCGGGGTGTTGCTCGACGCGACCATCGTCCGAGCGCTGCTGGTGCCGTCCCTGATGGCACTGCTGGGTCGGTGGAGCTGGTGGTCTCCGGCACCGCTGACGGCGCTGCATCAACGGTTCGGCCTCCGAGAGGAAGCTGCCGTGCTGCCGGCGGCCGAGCCACTCTCAGTGGTGCACCAACCAACGGCGGTCCCTCAGCCGACGGTCGCGCCTCAGCCGGTGACTCAGCGCGCGGTTGTTGCTGTCGCCGACAAGACGTCGGGGCTGCACCTTCGCCGAGTGGACGACGCCGTACCGCTGCATCCGTACGCCCGCCGGCAGCGAGCCTGACCATGATCACCACCACCCCGCCAGCCGGCACCATTGCGGACCTGTGGACGCTTGACCCGCGCTCCGACGCTGCCCGGGACCGATACCAGGAGTACCTGTCGCTGCTGTCGTCGACGGAGCTGCAGCGGATGCACCGCTTCGTCGCCCCGCAGCGTCGGCGCGTTTACGTGCTGGGGCACGGCATGGCGCGGACAGCGCTGAGCGCGCGCCGGCAGGATGTGGCTCCGTCGGACTGGCAGCTGGGCACTGCCCCCGGGGGTCGACCGACGGTTCATGGACCGCTTGCCGGGGGCCGAGCTAGGGCGGAGGAGCTGCGGCTGTCCCTGTCACACACCGACACGTTGGTGGCCTGCCTGGTGACCAACGCCGGAGCCGGCGGGGTGGACGTCGAGACCGTCGACCCGGGTGCCGACGTGCCGGCGCTGGCCGGAATGATCTTGACCGACCTCGAGCGTGACCGGCTGAACGCGTTGCCACTCCGGGCGCAGCGGGTGGAGCTGTTTCGGTACTGGACGTTGAAGGAGGCATACGGAAAGGCCTGTGGTGTCGGGTTGTCGATGCCCGTACGGCGGCACACCTTCCACCTGGGCGGACCCGCCGTCGTGGTGCAGCCGCCTGACCGCGACACGGTCGCCCGGGGGTGGTCATTCAGCCAGTGGCAGCCGGCCGACAACCAGATCATCGCGGTGGCGCTGCGGGCCGGCAGCGGTCCGATCCAACTGTCGCTGCGGCAGCCCGACCGTCCGACGAACTCCAAGCCGTGTAGCCAGAACTCTGCGGCTGAACAGGTATCAGCGACGGCCGTTCGGCCTCCGATCCGATATCGAGCCGAACAGCACGCGGCCTGACGGACCTGAGACGGAGAACCCCATGAGACCTCGCAGCGGCAGCGACGCCCGACCCGCGGGCCCGAAGCTGATCACCAAGGGAAGCATCCTGGCACTGGCGGCCGGGCTTGCTGTCGGCACCGTGGTGACTGCAGCGGCCGTCAAGGCAGTGCCGGACAGCACGGCGCCGTCCTGCGGCGTCGAACAGCGGCCCCTCCGGGTCGCGGCAGCCGCGGAGATCGCGCCGGTGATCAAGGCCGTCGTGGACGCTGAGAACCTGGCGACCGACGACTGCCGACTCCGGGTGGAGGTCACCAGCAGCATCCCGTCGGCGACGGCGGCAGCACTGCAGAAAGAGCTGATCGACCGTCCGGACGTGTGGATCCCGGACTCCTCGGTCTGGACCGAGCGGTCGATGAAGCCCGGCACCGGCGTGCCGGACAACAACCCGTCGGTGGCACGGTCGCCGTTGACGGTGGCAGTCCCCGCCTCGGTCGCCGCAGGCCTCCGCAGGGGTGCGGCGCCGTTGACGACCGCCGACCTGATCCCGGCGACTCCGGAAGTGAGCGGCCCGGTGCGCTGGGTGCTTCCTGAGCCCGACGGAGCCGCCAGCACCATCGGAGCGCTGATCGGGCTGCAGGCAGCGGTGGGGACCAGGCCCGAGCGGAGCGCCCTGCTTACCACGGTGCTGCGCTCCAGCAGCCGTACGACCTCGTCCTTGGCCGCGCTGGCCGAGAAGCCGGCCAAGACGGCGCTGCCGACCACCGAACAACAGCTCTTCAGCCACAATCTCGATCGCCGCAATTCCAAGCTGGTTGCCGTCTACCCGGCGGGCAATGGCTTCTCATTCGATTATCCCTTCGTCATCCTGGCCGCCGAGCGGGCCCGCCGCAGCCAGGCCACCGAGCTGCTGGCGTCGCTGCAGGGTGACCTCGGTCGCCGACTTCTCGACACGGCAGGGTTCCGCTCCGTCGACGGATCCGCGGGTCCCTCACTTCAGGCGCAGGCACCCGGCGATGCCCGACGCCCCGCCGGCGTGGTGCCCGATGCGACCGCAGTCAACGCAGCCTTCCGGGCCTTCGCCGCCGTCAACGCCCCGACCCGACTGCTGGCGGTCATCGACGTCTCGGGCTCCATGAAGCGAAAGGTGCCCGGGGCGGGCGGCGCCACCAGGCTGGACCTGGCAGTGAATGCGGCGGTCAACGGCTTGGCCGTCTATCCCGACGACACCGCCGTCGGTCTGTGGACGTTCGCCACCCAGCTGACACCGACAACCGACTACCGGTCGCTGGCTCCGATCGCACCGCTGGGCCGGGGAGCCGACGGTGTCAGTGGCCGTGAGCGGATGGCCAAGGCCCTCGCCGCCGTCACCATCTCCAAGCAGGGAAAGAGCGGCCTGTACGACACCACGCTGGCCGCCGTCCGGGAGGTGCGTCGCGGCTGGGACCCGAAGCGGGTCAACTCCGTGGTGGTGATCACCGACGGTGGCAACAACGACCCCACCGGCATCACCTTGCAGCGGCTGGTGGCGACGCTTCGGCACGAGCACGACCCGGCTCGCCCGGTAGCACTGTTCTCCATTGCGTACGGGCCTACCGGTGACCTCCCCTCCTTGACCATGATCAGCCAGGCCACCGGCGGCAAGGCCTATGCCGCGCCGGACCCACGGATGATCAGCCGAGTTCTCGGTGACGCCATCGGTCGCCGCGCCTGCGCTCCGAATTGCTGACAGCCAACTGCTCCGATGTGCTGACAGTCGTGGGATGTCCACTAGCTGCTGCCGGCAAGATCGGGAAGGGCCATCCACTCCTGCCACGAAAGGTCGCGACCGACGTAGCGGGGCCGGGCAACCGGCCACTGCTCGGCGATCCACCGCGGGACGAAGTCGTTCAGTGCCATCTCGATCGGGCCGCCGACCAGCCAGTCGACCACCCACCAGGAGATCTCGGCGTCCGCGCCAACCTTCTCGGGCGGGTCGACGTAGACACAGCCCAGCAGCTCGGTCTCACCGATGTCGAACATGGCGTAGTTGAAGGACTCGTGCCGCTCAATCTCCGCCTCATGTCGGGCCAGGTCCTCTCGGTCCTGCTGCACACTCATCGATGCCGGTGGCCACTTCCACGCAGGGCCGAAGATGGACCACAGACGTTCCTGGGAGCCCATCACCGCCTGCATGTCCAGATCGACGTCAGTCGACCGGATCGGACGGAGGTGGTGACCGGTCGAAAGCTCCACCCGGGTCGGGTGCTGCCAGTCGGCGGGTAGCCAGGCAGCAGTCCGCGCTGTCGTCACGGCGCCGTCCTCTCGGTCGGTAGGACCAGTTCACCATTCCGGCCGACGGGCTGGTCGGCCGAGCGCCGCGAGTGCGGCGTAGGGCAAGCGTGGCCGATCCGGCCAGCCGAGCTCCACCCTCACCGCTCGCACAGTTGTCGGACACTCGGCGGTGGGCAGCGGTGGTGCTGGATCTGAACGGGCCCGGTTCCAGCCGTCGCAAGATACACTCGGCGGGTGCTGAACGGGCCGGGCGAGGCAGCAGGTCATTTCGGCACGAAGTTGCGCCTGCTCCGGGAGCAGGCCGGGCTTACTCAGGAGGAGCTGGCCGAACGCGCCGGTGTCACCACCCATGCGATCAGCGCATTGGAGCGGGGCACCCGGACCCGCCCCTATCCGCACACAGTCCGATCGCTGGCGGACGCTCTCGGGGTCTCCGACGTGCAGCGTTCCAGCTTGATCGCATCGGTGCCGAGCCGGCGAGGCGCACGATCAGCCGTCGACCAGCCTGTCCAGCCGCCCGCCCCGGTGACCACCGGCTTGGGCCGGGCCCGGCTGGTGGTTCCGCCGACCCGGCTGTACGGCCGCGAAGCCGACGTGGCCGCCCTCGCCGGGCTGGCCCGTGCCGGGTCGCGGCTGGTGACGATCACCGGCCCGGGTGGGGTAGGGAAGACCCGGCTGGCGGCTGCCGTCTGCGAGCAGCTCGCCGCCGACTATCCGGACGGCACGGTGCCGATTGCGCTGGCCTCGATCGCGGACTCTGCGGGGGTGGTGGCAACCATTGCGCGCGCACTGAACGTGCTGGGGGGCGACGGCCCAGACGCGTTGGAGCTGGTGGCCGGCCACCTGCAGTCGCTACGCCTGCTGCTGGTGCTGGACAACTTCGAGCATCTGCTCAGCGCGGCGGCCGACGTGGGTCGGTTGGTCTCGATGTGCCCGCGGCTGACGGTCCTGGTGGCAAGCCGCTCACCCTTGCGGGTGCGCGGCGAGACCGAGTACGGGGCCGCACCGCTGGCCGTACCCGCCGGGGAGGTCAGCACGACGGCCGAGCTGGGTGAATCGGCGTCCGGAGCATTGGTGCTGGATCGTGCGCGCGCTGTCTCCCCGCGGCTCGAGCTGGCACCCGACGACGTACGAGCTCTGGGTGAGCTGTGCCGCCGGCTGGCGGGCATTCCCCTGGCCATCGAGCTGGCAACAGCGCGGCTCCGGCTGCTGACACCTCAGGCGCTGCTCGACCGGCTGTACGACGCCGGCTCCAGCCTGGGAGCGCGTGACCTGCCCGAGCGGCAACGGACGATGAGGGCCACCCTGGATTGGAGCTACGGGCTGCTGTCGCCGGAGCAGCAGACCTTGTTCAGGCTGCTAGGGGTGTTCCGGGGTGGGGCGACGCTGGAAGCCATCGAGGAAGTGGCCGCGGCCGCCGGTGGAGTGGCGGCCACGGAGGTGATCGGGCTGCTGGAGCTGCTGGTGGACCAGTCCCTGGTGGTCGTCCGGACCGGGCCCGACGGCAGTCAGCGCTACGACATGCTGGAGCCCGTCGCGCAGTACTCCCGGAGTCTGCTGATCGGTGCGGAGGCGCGGGCCGCCGGGCAGGCCCACGCACGCGCGTACCTGGCCATGGCCCGGCGGGCGGCCGACGGCTACGAGCGGGCGGACCAGGTGCTGTGGCTGGCGCGGACGGAGACCGAGGAGGCCAACCTCCTGGTGGCGATCGAGCGTTCGGTGGACACTGGCGATGGCGACACGGCGGGCGGGATCGTCTGGGCCATGTGGTTGTTCTGGTGGCTTCGAGGTCAGCTGAACCTCGGATGGCGGCGCGCCGAGCAGTGCCTGGCGCTGAGTCTGTCACCCGCGGTGCGCAGCCGGGTCCACCTGACCGCCGCGACGATGTCCTATGCGGCAGGCGATCTGGTGGTCAGCGCCGAGCACTGGGGGTCTGCTTTTCGGCTCGGCGCGGAGCAGCACGATGCCGAAGTGGCCTGCAAGGGACGTGCCGGTACGGGGCTGGCCGCCCTCAGCTCCGGTGACCTGGGCTCGGCCGGAAGGCTCTTCCGGGAGGCCCTTCCGCTGGGCGTGGAGGCGGGCGAGTCTGGCGTCTGGCTCCGCTCGCTGGTGCATGTCTGGCTCGGCACGGTGCTGCTGCTCGAAGGCGACAGTTCGGCAGCGCTGGCGGAGATCGAACGTGGGCACCGGTTGGCACGAAGCCGCGGAGACCGGCTGTCCACCTACGTGGCGCTCTACAACCTTGCACAGGCAGCGATCACCGGGGGTGACTACCGCGCCGCGCGCGGGTACCTCGACGAGGGCATCGAGCTGTCCGACCAGACGCAGGACCTGGCCAATCTGGCGTACTTCCTCGACGCGTTGGCAGTGGTGGAGGCGGCCGAGAAGGCAGCCGACAAGGTCGCGGTCCTGCTGGGTGCTGCACAGGCGCTGCGAGAGACCGTCGGGGCCAATGTGTACGGGTACTACCTGCCGGATGAGCGGCTGCGCCAGCAGGCAGAGCACGCCGCCCGAGTCGCACTTAGCGATGACGGCTTCGACGATGCCGTCGACACGGGTCGTGCACTGGACCCGGCTCAGATCGTCCGCTTCGCCTTGGACGGCCGGTCGGAGGTTGCGAGCGTCCAGCGGTGACTCACCGCGTGAACTGTACGACTACTGTGCGATCGGTGGTTGTGGCTGTGGGCCGCCGCTGGCGGCAGAATTCTCTCTGAGGTTGTTTCAGCGATAACGCGGCGGGGGGTCCGCGTTACGCTGAACAATCGCCTCCCGGCTGGCCAGGCAGGGGTCAGAACTCGCCGCGCCGGCGGAGCGCCCGCGGCCGGCCGTCGGGATCAAGGACGGCGCGGTACATCGGGCCGGCCCACAGCCTGGTCAGGGCCGACACCTTCGAGTGTTGGAGGGGCCGGAGCCGGCCAGGCGGCCGCGGCCCGACCTCTCCGCCGTCGTGCCAGGCCTGCAGACGTGCGGCTGAGGACGCGAACGCGTCGAACATGCCGCCGGCGTCGACGCAGTCGGCCATCACGGCCAGCAGTTCGGCGTCGTCCAGGTCGCCGGGTGCGGTACCGGACTCGATCTGGGAGATGTCACCGGGGAATTCCGCTGGCCCCACCTCCCGGTCGAGATGCTCCGCCGCCAGGGTCAACCGCAGCCGGCGGGCGTACGGAGAGTGATCCGTACCGGCGGTGTCGAGGACGACCGCCGACAGCTCGGAGTCGTGGGTCCAGGATCGACGGTTGAAGTTGTCGGAGCCGATGCTGGCCCACCAGTCGTCCATGACACACACCTTGGCGTGGACGTACACCGGCCGCCCGGCATGGTTCTCGATGCCGTAGAACGCGACCCGGTCTCCGCCGGCCTTTCTCAGCATCGTGAACGCCTCCAGCCGCCCGAGGTGCTGCGGCACGCTGGAGATCGCCGCGGACTGGTCCGGCTTGTGCGGAAGCACCGCGATGACCCGGAGGTCTGGGCTGGATCTCAAGGTGTCGACGAAGGTTCGGGCGATGTCGGTCGACCACAGATATTGGTCCTCGATGTACACCAGCCGTTCGGCCTTGGCCAGCGCCTTGCTGTAGCCGCGGGCGACGCTCCGCTCACCGCCGCGAGCGAACGGGTAGTCACGGCCGTGTCTCAAGTTCGGGTACGTCCGCAGCAGCTGGACCAGATGCGTGCCTCCGGGCACGGGGTCGGGTGCGGGCGCCTGGGCGGGCAGCGGGTCCGGACTGAGATCAGTGCCGGAAAGCTTGTCGCGCAACCACAGCACGGGGTTCTGGCTGAGCGCCGTGGGATCGAGCCAGCGCTCCCGAAACACCGTCTCCACGTCGTGCACGGCTGGCCCGGAGATCGCAGCCTGAACATCGTGCCAGGCGGGTCGCTCCCCGTACTCGGCCGACATCGACTGGGCCTGCGGATCGCCGAGGTGGCGCGCATCGTCGCGGCGGGAATGGCACAGGTCGATGCCGCCGACGTAGGCAACATCTCGGTTCGGCTGGCCGCGATATCGGATCACCACCAGCTTCTGATGGTGGGATCCGCCGGTGCGGACCCGCATGTCCAGCAGCACCTCGGCCCCGTTTACCTGCAGCTGCTCGCCGAGCTGACGGTTCTCGGCGGAGGAGAACGACAGCTTGTCCCAGTGAGAGCGCCAGATCAGGCCGCGCACATCGACGCCCCGCAGATCGGCGGCCGCCAGCACCTCTTCGACAGCCAGATCCGGGTGCTGGGTGAGCAGCTCGTCGGGGTCACCGCGCCAGTCCGTGAAGTAGATCAGGTCTCCGGAGCGGGTCTCACTGATCCGCTGGCTCAGCTCGGCGAAGTAGGTGGCGCCGTGGACCAGGGGGCGGACATGGTTGCCTTCCGACCACGCCTGGTCGCCGTCGTGCCGAGCATCCAGCACCGTCTGGGAGTTGCCACGCTCGTGCTTGGTGAGCAGCCACTCAGCCGGCTGCACAGTGGACCCTCGCCAACGTCTGCTGCGATCCGCTCAACCTCGGATGAACTCCTCGACCAGGTCGCGCGCGGTGGAGTCGTCGTACTGCTCCGGCGGGCTCTTCATGAAGTACGAGCTGGCGCTGAGCACTGGTCCTCCGATGCCGCGGTCCAAGGCGATCTTGCAGGCGCGGACCGCATCGATGATGATGCCGGCCGAGTTGGGGGAGTCCCAGACCTCCAGCTTGTACTCCAGCTGGATCGGTACGTCCCCGAAGCCGCGACCCTCCAGCCGTACCAGGGCATGCTTGCGGTCGGCGAGGAACGGAACGTAGTCGCTGGGCCCTATGTGCACGTCGGCGTCGCGCATCTCGTGCGGGATCTGCGAGGTCACCGACTGCGTCTTGCTGATCTTCTTGGATCGCAACCGGGACCGCTCCAGCATGTTCTGGAAGTCCATGTTGCCGCCGAAGTTCAGCTGGTACGTGTGCTCCAGCCGGACGCCCCGGTCCTCGAACAGCTTGGCCAGCACCCGGTGGGTGATGGTGGCACCGACCTGACTCTTGATGTCGTCACCGACGATCGGTACGCCGGCGGCGGCGAACTTGGCCGCCCATTCGGGGTTGGACGCGATGAAGACCGGGAGAGCGTTGACGAAGCCGACGCCGGCATCGATGGCGCACTGCGCGTAGTAGGCGTCGGCCTCCTCTGAGCCGACCGGCAGGTAGGAGACCAGCACGTCGACCTTGGCCTCTTGCAGCGCGGCGACTACGTCGACCGGCTCTGCGTCGGACTCGGTGATTGCCTCGCGGTAGTACTCACCCAACCCGTCCAGCGTCGGGCCACGCTGCACGATCACGTTGGTGGCCGGCACCTCGGCGATCGTGATGGTGTTGTTCTCGCTGGCGTTGATCGCGTCGGCGAGGTCCAACCCAACCTTCTTGGTGTCGACGTCAAAGGCGGCCACGAAGGTGAGATCCCCAACGTGATAGTCCCCGAATCGGACGTGCATCAGCCCCGGCACCTTCTCGTCCGGGGAAGCGTCACGGTAGTAATGCACGCCCTGCACCAGCGAGGATGCGCAGTTGCCTACACCGACCAGGGCGACTCGGATGCTACTCATGCGCGTGACCCTACCGCCACCACACCGACGGTCCCGGGTGGGACACGAATGTCTCCAGATCAGGGCAGGTCATCCGCGTTTGACCCGTCGGTGACCGCCGTCAAGCCGGACGGTCCAGCCGCGCCGGTCCAAGTGCTCGAGCAGCGGGATAGCGACCCGTCGGGTGGTGCCGAGGGCCTGCCGAGCCTGGCTGGTGGTGAATGGCTGGGGCAGCACGGCCAGGACGCGCATCGCCAGTGCGGGCCCCGTTGGCAGCAGCACGAGGTCCGGTGCCAGCCTTACCACGCGGCCAGTGCGCTCGGCTGCCGCCAGCTCACGGAGCCCGAGGCCCCAGTGATCCAGGTCCGGCTTCTCCGGTGCTGCGAACGGGGCCTGCGCGAGGTGCTGCTCCAGGCAGACCAGGCCGTTCTCGGCAGCGCCCAGCGCTGGGATCTGCATCTCGGCACGAGACACCCGACCGTCCGCGTACAGCAGCCCGGCAGCCTCGGCGGCAGCGACCAGCAGTGTGCGGTCGGGAACCGCAACCAGGCGGCGGGCGGCCTCGACACTCAACCGCGGATCCAGCGGCATGGCTCGTGCCCGCTCGTCCACCGCGTCGGCCAGGGCGCGTTGCCAGTCTTGCCAGACGCCGGGGTCCACCAACCAGGCTCCGACCACCTGGACGGCTGCGGTGTCGGCCGTGGAGATGCCCACCGCCTCCAGGTCGGACCGGCGAGCAGCGCCCCGGCGGCGTACTTGGGCGGCCAGCGCTGCGGCCCGGTCGGCGTTGTCCGCGACCGCCGACAGGGTGGCGGCACGTGCTGCCGCCGCCCCGCGTCGGCGAAGAACTGGCGGATCCACATCCAAGACCACGGCACCCGCTGCGACCACGTGACGGCCCGGGTCGCGGAGCACGATCCGGTCCGCCGGCTGCACCGGAAGCGGCCGATGCAGCAGCAGCCGGACGACATCTCCGCCGAGGGGGCGTACCCGGACGGGAACGGCGGCGGTGCCCAGATGCAGCACGAGCTGGTTCGGCAGTCTTGTCACCTCAGCTTCGGAGGTGAAGCAGCGGACATCGAGTGCCGTTGTGGTGTGCCAGCTGCCCAAAGTGAGCAGGGCATCACCTCGTCCGATCTGCTCGACCTCGACGCCTCGTAGGTTCAGGGCCACCCGCGCGACCGCCGCCACCTCCTGCCGCGGTTCGCCGAGACTCTCCAGCCCGCGTACGCGTACTCGACGCTCGGCCAGCATCAGCTCATCGTCCACGCGGATCCGACCGCTGCCGAGGGTTCCGGTCACCACGGTGCCGGCGCCCCGGATGGTGAACGAGCGGTCCACCCACAGCCGGACACGACCGTCACTTTGAGCCGGCGGCAGGCCCGTGACCAGGCCATGCAGTGCAACTCGCAGTTCCGGAAGGCCGTCGCCGGTGGTCGCTGACACCGACACCGCGGCTACCTCACCCAGGCTGGAGTCGGCGATCCGTGCGCGCGCTTGCTGCAGGGTAGGGCCGGGGTCGGCGAGGTCGCTGCGGGTGACGGCGAGCAGCCCGTGCTGCAGCCCGAGAGCGTGCACGGCGGCGAGGTGCTCCTCGGACTGGCGCCGCCAGCCCTCGTCCGCTGCGACGACGAACAGGACGGCAGGTGAGGGGCCGAGACCGGCCAACATGGTCGCGATGAAGCGCTCATGTCCGGGCACGTCGACGAAGGCGAGCGTCTCCTCCTCGAGTGCGGTCCACGCGTAGCCGAGGTCAATGGTCATGCCGCGCCGCTTCTCCTCGGCGAACCGGTCGGGCTCCATCCCGGTCAGTGCGCGCACCAGAGTCGACTTGCCGTGGTCGACGTGCCCGGCAGTGGCCACCACGTGCATCTAGCTCGACCCGGCTCCGTCGGTCTGGCTCAGCCGTGCGACCAGGATGGCTGCGGCAAGCGTCACATCCTGGTCCGGCGGTACGCATCGCAGGTCCAGCAGGCAGCGGCCACGTTCCACCCGGCCGACGATCGCCGGCGACCCGGTACGCAGGGCGCCGGCGTAGCGTTCCGGAAGGGCGACGGCCCAGCCCGGTAGCCGTACGCCGGGAGCGCCGCCGCCGCCGACGGCGCCGTCGGACGGCACCACGTCAGCGTCGGTGTCGGCTCCGACGATGTCGGCAAGCCGGCGGGCGCGCTGCCTCAGCTCGTCGGTGCCGGCACGCAGCGCCTGCCAGGTCGGCGTGGTCGGTCCGCGCAGGGTGGCCTCCAGCGCGGCCAAGGTCAGCTTGTCTACTCGTAAAGCCCGGGCGAGCGGATGTCGACGCAGAATCTCCACCACGCTCGCCGTTCCGAGCAGCAGTCCTGCTTGCGGGCCGCCGAGGAGCTTGTCGCCGCTGCAGGTCACCACCGAAGCGCCTGCGCGGAGCGCCGAGTCTGCGTCCGGCTCATCCGGCAGCAGGGGATCGGGGGCCAGCAGTCCACTGCCGATATCGACGACCGTCGGCGGTCCAAGGGCTGCCAGCTCGGCGACGTCGGCGGATGAGGTGAAGCCCTCGACCCGGAAGTTGCTGGGATGCACCTTGAGAATGCAGCCCGTCGCTGGACCAATCGCGGCCGCATAGTCCGCGGCAGAGGTGCGGTTGGTCGTGCCGACCTCTCGTACCACCGCGCCGGTCGAGGCGATCAGCTCATGCAGCCGGAAGCCGTCTCCGATCTCCACCATCTCGCCCCGGCTGACGATCACCTCGCGACCTGCCGCCAATGCGGTCGTGACCAGCACCAACGCTGCGGCCCCGTTGTTGACCACCAGGACGGATTCCGCGACGGGCACCGCATCGTGGAGTGCAGCCAGCGCGCCGCTGCCGCGGCGGGCGCGACGACCCGTTCCGAGGTCGTACTCCACATCGACGTAACCCGCCGCGCTGGCGACGCCATCGATCGCTGCCGGGGAGAGACTGGCCCGGCCGAGGTTCGTGTGCAGCACCACGCCGGTGGCGTTGATCACCGGCTGGATGCTGCTGGGCAGCGGCGGCAGCGCGGACACGGCAGCGTCCGCCACCGCCCCGGGCTGGATTGAGCCGGCTCGAGCCAGCGCCTGCGCTTCACCGACCGCGCGCTTGACCAAAGCCGGCCCGAGCCGTCGGGCCGCTGCCCGGAGTCGAGGGTCCGCGAGCACGAGATCGGTGCGCGGGACCAGACGCCGCGGATCTACCGGCGAGCCGCCGCCACCCACCGACGCAGACGCCGGCGGGATCGGCCCGGTCCCTGCCGCGCTGTCGGCGTTCGTGGTCACCGCCCGATCGTAGGTGAGGGCCGGCGTCCCGGTACGACTAGCCCTGCCTGGTACGCGAGCACGGCGGCCTGCAGCCGATCGCGGCCCCGATCTCGGGCTCTCAGCTCGAACCCCGAACATCAGGGCTGAAGTGGCGCGGACGATCCCCCGCCATGCGCACGCTATAGCTGCCGCATGGCGGGGGAAGTGTCGCGCGGCCAACCACGCCGAACCCGAGCCCCGGGACGTGGACGGGAAGTGACGTGAGGCGAATGTGCCCGGAGCCGATGGCGGAGACGGACGGGAATCGAACCCGCCAAGCCGAGATACTCGGCTTCACCGGTTTTGAAGACCGGGAGGGCCACCAGACACCTGTACGCCTCCGAGCGGGAGCCTAGACCAGGTGGCCCAGGGGACTGCATAGGGTGGCGATGTGACGTTCGTGTCAGCCAAGGTGCCAACCACATACCGGCTCACCCAGTACGCGCATGGCGGCGGCTGCGCGTGCAAGATTCCACCCGGTGAGCTGGAGGACATCGTTGCGGGCTTGTCGCCCTGGGGCTCTCCTGACCTGATCGTGGGGTTGGAGTCAGGTGATGACGCAGCGGTCGTCCGCATCGACGCGAACCGCGCGATGGTCACGACGGCCGATTTCTTCACCCCCGTCGTGGACGACGCCTACGACTTCGGGCGCATCGCCGCGGCCAATGCGCTGTCTGACATCTACGCCATGGGCGGCCGCCCGGTGGTCGCGGTGAACCTCGTCGGCTGGCCGCGCGACGTGCTCCCCGTGGAGTTGCTGCGGGAGGTGCTGCGCGGCGGCATGGATGTCGGTCGACAAGCCGGCTGCCATGTCGCCGGCGGTCACAGCATCGACGATCCGGAGCCGAAGTACGGGATGGCAGTCACCGGACTGGTGGATCCGGCCACGCTGCTGCGCAACGACGCCGCCCGTGCGGGCTTGCCGCTCACGCTGACCAAGCCGCTTGGGGTGGGGATTCTCAACAACCGGCACAAGGCGACGGGGGAGGTCTTCCCGCAGGCGGTCGCGTCGATGACGACCCTCAATGCCGCAGCCGGCGAAGCGGCCGTCTCCGCGGGCTTGGCCGCAGCGACGGATATCACCGGCTTCGGGCTGCTCGGCCACGCGTTCAAGATGGCGCGGGCGTCGGGCGTCACGTTGGTGATCGAGGCGGGGGCGGTGCCGTATCTGGACGGGGCGCGCGAGGGGCTCCGGGACGGGTACGTCAGCGGCGGCACCCGACGCAATCTCGAGTGGGTCCGGCCGCAGTTGACCGCCTCGGTGGACGCCGACGAGCTGCTGCTGCTGGCGGATGCGCAGACCAGCGGCGGCCTGCTGGTCGTCGGGGAGATCCCCGGAGCTCCCGTCATCGGCGAGGTGGTTCCGGCCGGCGACAGCGCGATCGTGGTCCGTTGAGCGGTGGTGTGAACCCCATGAGTCTCCGGGGTACACGGGACTGATGCAGACCTTCGTGCCGTTCAGCGACTTCGCGGCATCCGCGGAGGCGCTGGACACCAAGCGCCTCGGCAAGCAACGGGTCGAGGTGATCCAGATCGTCCGCGCGCTTACCGTACCGGGGTACGCCTGGGCCTCGCACCCCGCCGTGCTGATGTGGAAGGGCTACGAGGAGGCGCTTGGCAGGTACGGCCTCACGATGTGTGAGGTCTGGCAGCGGCGCGGCTTCGGTGACACCTGCGCAGCGACCATCGCTACCGACCTGCGCACCTTCGGCCTTCGCGAGATCCGCCGGTATCCAGACCTTCTCGAGGCGGATGCCCTGCCGGGATGGCTGTTCGACCCAGAGGTCCAGCGCAGCCACCGGTCAGCGTTGGTCCGAAAGGATCCGGCGCACTATTCGCCGATATTTCCTGATGTTGCGCCCGACCTCGAGTACGTCTGGCCGGTGCGCTCCGCCGCCGTTGTCGAGCGGGAGATCCGCAAAGCCGAGAACAGGCGACGGCGGGAGCAGCGAGCCGCCGAGCGGCTGGCGCTGGAACTCGCGGCCGCGAAGCGTCGGCGCAGTCAGGCCGCCAAGCGCGGCTGGCAGACCAGGGCTGCCAGACAGTCCGCGAGCCAACTTCCGAACGCCGACTCGACCGGCAACTGACGGCTGGCGCGGACCGTCAGCTCAGCGGCGTCCGGCTGCAGTGCCGAGCGCACCCTCGGAAGCGTCGTGGCGTACCCGAGGCATCCGGGTGATCAGCGGCAGGGCGATAGCGGCCAGCGCGATGATCCCGATGGCGGTGTACGCCGTGGTGTAGTTCTTCTCCGAGCCGATCAGCCACGACGCTATCAGCGGCCCAACCACGCCGCCGATGCTCCACCCGGCCAGCATCAGGCCGTAGATGCCGCCGGCGTTCTTGATCCCGAAGAAGTCACCGGCGGTCGCCGGCATGGTGCCGAACGCCCCGCCGTAGCACAGGTACACCAGAGCCGCGAGGAGGAAGAAGACTACCGTGTTGCCGACATGCGGCAGCAGCAGTAGGCAGACGCCTTCGGTGCCCAGGATGACGATGAAGGTCATCATCCGGCCGATCTTCTCCGAGAGCGCGGCGAGCACGATCCGACCGGCTCCGTTGAAGATGGCCAAGATGCCGACGGCCGCGGCCGCTCCGGTCGCTGAGTAGCCGGCGATGTCGGTGGCGCTGGCCGCGGCCTGGGAGATCAACGCGATCCCGGCGGTGACGGCGAGCGTGAGGATCCCCGTCAGGGCGTACCACTGCCAGGTACGCAGCGCCTCGCCCTGGCTGTAGTCCCGGCCGCTGTCGACCACGCGCCCGGTGGTGGCCGGCACGTAGCCTGGGACCTTGTAGCCGGCAGGTGGGTTGCGGAAGAACGAGGCGCCGGCGACGGAGAAGATCAGATATCCGATGCCCAGCGGTAGGAAGGCTGACGTCGGGACGTCCTTGTTGGCGTCGATCAGCCGCTGGGCAATCGGCGCAGTCAGTACGGCGCCGAAGCCGAAGCCGCCAACCGCCAGGCCGGTGATCAGACCCCGCCGGTCGGGGAACCACTTCTGCAGCATGGCGATCGGCACGATATAGGCGAAGCCGAGTCCGAAGCCGCTGATGACCCCGTATCCGATGATCAGCAGTGGCAGCTGGGACGCATCGCGAGCGAAGGAGGCGAGGATGACCCCGAGACCGTAGATTGCGCCGCCGATCATGGCTACGATCCGGGGGCCGCGACGGTCCTGGATCCGGCCGCCGATGTAGGCACCGACGAAGATCATGCCGATCGTCACCTCGAACGGCAGGGTCGACTCGACCTTGTCCAGCCTGAAGGGCTCGGCCGCCTGCAGCGCCTTGCCGAAGACGCTCCAGGCGTAGACGGCGCCGATGGAGAACTGCAGTAGCAGCGCCGCGGCGACGAGGCCCCAGCGGCCCTTGGTCGGGTTGGCTTGGTGCGAGTCGCGGGTCTCAGTAGTCATGACGTCTCCTCACTGGTGCGCCTCCTCCGAATCTGGGGCAGCTGTGTGCTGGTCTGTGCCCTGCTGCTCTGGTGGCTGCTGCTGCTTCGTTGACTGCTGGGCGACGGTCGAGGTGGATCTGTCCGCCGCAGCCCTGCGACGCTCTACTCGCTCACGCTGCGGCACGACGGTGTACTTCGGGTCCCTGGCGGAATGTTGCCCCGCTTCGAAAACTCCAAACCGCGTGCAGGCGGATCCGGCCATCAAGGCGACCCCGGAAGCTGCGGCCACAACCCTGTTGCGGCCACCGAGGAGCGTCCCGAGCGCCCCCGCCGCGGTCAGTGCCTTGCTGGCCTTCATCAGCCGGCCGGGAGTGCCGGTGTGCAGCGTCTCTGCGGAGAGACCCATCGACTTCTCCATCGCCTGTTCGACCGCAAGCTCGACCAGGGCTCCGCCGACCGCCATCCGCCGTGCCGGGCCCGCCTCGCGCACCGGGGCGCTGAGCATGCCGAACCCACCGGAGGCCGCCGCCGCAGATGCCGCGAACAGGAACGGCAGCTCCCGGTGCGCGTCGTGCCACGCCGGGGTGGCGGTGTCGGAGAGCAGCACCCCCGTGTACGAGGCCACCCCGGGAGCGAACAGTGCTGCGGCCAGGCCGGCAGGACGAGCGGCGCCGTCCAGCAGTCGGCCCGCCAGACCCAGCCGGATCGGAAGCAGACGCGCAAGCTCGGCAGCGCCGGCGACGCCTGCGCCGGGACCATAGGCCGTCAGGATCCAGGTACCCACCGACATCGGCGACGTCGGCTTCACCACTCGGAGCATGTTCACGAACCGGCTGGGCTTGCCCAGGTCCCGGACCAACGCGACCATGCTGAAGGTGATGGCTCCGAGGGCGCCGATCCGACCGGCCCGCCGCAGTACCGGACGGTCGGACAGATCGGCTCCGGCTCCCAGCAGAGACGACCCCGCGGCGAGGCCGCCGAGGAAGAGGTACGTCGGGATATCTGCCTCCCACGGTGAGGGCTTCACCACTGGCCGGCCGTAGTAGGAGGTGAAGGAGGCATCGGGGACGACCTGTCCCTCCGCGCGTCCACGCCGGCGGCCACTCCCTCGCCGCTCGCCGCCTCGGCGCTCTCCGAGGCGATCGGTGACCTGTCCGCTTACCCGGGTTCCGATCGCGGTGATCCGGCTCCAGCCGCGGCCGTCTGAGCCCGGAACAGCCTGGTGGCCGATCGTGCTGGTCGACGGCGCCTCGGCCGTGAGGTCTGGCCGCTGAGCCGCGCTGTCGGGGGTCACGAGCGCCGTCCGACGAAGGCAGTCAGAGCACCTGCCAGCAGGCCCGCCGCTGCGAGGGCGGCACTCGTCCACATCCGGGGCAGGTCCGCGGTGGTGACGATCGGGTCGGGCGGGAACCCGTACACCTCCGGCTCGTCCAGCAGCAGGAAGAACGCTCCCGCGCCGCCCACCCCGTTGCCGGGGTCCTCGGCGTAGAGCCGTGCCTCGGCCACGCCGTTGGCGTGCAGGGTCTCGACCCGCTTCTCGGCGCGCTCCCGCAGCTCGTCGACGTCGCCGAACTGGATCGACTGGGTCGGGCACGCCTGCGCGCACGCTGGGGTCTGGTTGGCACCGAGCCGGTCGTAGCAGAGCGTGCACTTCTGTGCGATGCCGACGTTCTTGGTGCCCTTCTCGCCGATGCGCCGGTCGATCACGCCGAAGGGACACGCGGCGACGCAGTAGCCACAGCCGTTGCAGATGTCCTCCTGCACCACCACGGTGCCGAACTCGGTGCGAAACAGTGCACCGGTGGGGCAGACGTCCAGACAGCCTGCGTTGGTGCAGTGCTTGCAGACGTTCGAGGCCATCAGCCAACGGAACTCGGTCCGGTCGCCCGCCTCGTCGGTGGCCGCCGGCAGGTTGAACGCCGGCATCCCCAGGTCGACTGTCGCGGTCGCAGGACCAGCCGCGGCACCTGCCGGCGTGACGCCGGTGTTCTGCATGCCCATCGGCTTGTGCTGCTCGATGAACTCGACGTGCCGCCAGCTGTTGGCGCTGAGCGAGCCGGTGTTGTCATAGGACATGCCGAGCAGGTCGAAACCGTCGTCCGGGACACCGTTCCACTCCTTGCAGGCGACCTCACAGGCCTTGCAGCCAATGCAGATCGACGTGTCGGTGAAGAAGCCCTTGCGTGCCGGCGCCGGCTCCCAACCCGCGTCGGGCGCAGGGTCCACCGAGCCGAAGGGCTGCCGGCTCTGGGAGGACTTGTGGGAAGGGCTCATGATGTTGCCTCCGTGTTGTCGCGAGGAGTCTCGACACTGCCGTTCGCGCCGCCGTTCTGGCGTACGCCACCACCTGCACCGCGGCGAGCGCCACCATTCGGGCCATGTGGCGGGTTCCGGAGCTCGTTGCCGGTCTCCGTGGTGATCCCCGCCCGTCTCTGGTAGCCAGCGACGAACTCCAGCAGCTCCCGACCGTGCGGTCGGCGGCCGGGCTGCACGTCGCAGGAGGCCACCTTGGTCTCTTGGATGTGCACGTTCGGGTCGAGCGTGACTCCGAACAGGTCGTTCGCGGAGTCACCAGACACCACGGCATCGCCCCCCACACCCCAGTGGTACGGCAGTCCGACCTGGTGGATCACCTTGCCACCGACCCGAAGCGGAACCACCCGTTCGGTCACCAGCACCCGAGCCTCGACGGCTGTTCGTGCCGTCACGATGGTGGCCCAGCCGTTGTGCTCCAGGCCGCGCTCGCGGGCCAGCTCGGGGGACACCTCGCAGAAGAACTCCGGCTGGAGCTCGGAGAGGTACGGCTGCCAGCGACTCATCCCGCCTGCGGTGTGATGCTCGGTGAGCCGGTAGGTGGTGAACACATACGGGAAGACCTCCGCCCCAGGCTCATCACCGGAGGGGTTGGAGTAGTTGTCAGTTCGCCGGAACACCTCACGGGTCGGGTTCGCCTGCTGGCTGTACATCGGGTTGCTGACCGGCGACTCCTGCGGCTCGTAGTGCGTGGGCAGCGGGCCGTCGAGGAGTCCGGTGGGAGCGTACAACCAGCCCTTGCCGTCTGCCTGCATGATGAACGGGTCATCGCCGCGGAGTGCGGCCGGACCGGCTGCACCCGCAGGGGGACGGTAGGACGGCGGCTTGCCGACCTCGAAGTCTGGCACGTCGTGGCCGGTCCACTTCTGCTGCTCCTCGTCCCACCAGACGTACGCTTTGCGCTCACTCCACGGCTTGCCGTCCGGATCGGCGGCCGCCCGGTTGTAGAGGATCCGGCGGTTCGCGGGCCAGGCCCAGCCCCATTCGGGCGCGACCCAGGACTGCTCACCGCCAGGCTTGCGCCGGGCCGCCTGGTTGACATGGTTTGCGAACACGCCGGTGTAGATCCAGCAGCCGCCGGAGGTGGAGCCGTCGTCCTTCATCTGGTTGAAGGTGGTGAGTGGCTCCCCGGCCTTCTCACCGCTCAGGTGCACCCCGTTGATCTCCATCAGCACCGCCTCTGCGGAGGGCTCGCCGTGGTCGTCGAGCGGGTAGTCCCAGGTCAGGTCGAGCAGAGGCCTGTCCCGCTCGTCGGTGGAGTCTGCCAGCCGGTCGCGGATCTTCTGGCCGAGGATGTAGAAGAACGCCAGCTCACTTTGGGCGTCACCTGGCGGCTCGACCGCCTTGTGATGCCACTGCAGCATCCGCTGCGTCTGGGTGAATGTGCCGTCCTTCTCGACGTGCGCGGCTGCCGGGAAGAAGAAGACCTCGGTCTCGATGTCCTCGGTGCGTAGCTCGCCGGTCTTGATCTCCGGCCCGTCCTTCCAGAAGGTGGCCGACTCGATCAGGTTCAGATCCCGGACGACCAGCCACTTGAGGTGGGCGAGGCCGAGCCGTTGCATCTTGCCGTGCGCGGATCCCACCGCCGGGTTCTGACCGAGGAGGAAGTAGCCGTCGACCTCGTCCCGCAGCATTGACATCACCGTGGCGTAGGTGCCGTGGTCGCCGGAGAGACGGGGCAGATAGTGGAAGGCGAAGTCGTTCTCGGCCGTGGCCGCGTCCCCCCACCAAGCCTTGAGCAGGTTTACCGTGTACGCCCGGGCGTTGGTCCAGAATCCCTTCTGGTCGGGGCTGGCGATCTCGCTCAGGTACTCGTCGAGGGAATCGTGTGGACCCACCATCGGCATCGGCAAGTAGCCCGGCAGCAAGTTGTAGAGGGTCGGGATGTCGGTGGAGCCCTGGATGCTGGCGTGGCCGCGGAGCGCCAGGATGCCGCCCCCGGGTCGTCCCATGTTGCCCAGCAGCAGCTGGATGATGGCCGACCCGCGGATGCACTGGACGCCGGTGGTGTGGTGCGTCCAGCCGACGGAGTACACCCAGGTGGTGGTCCGCTCCCGGCCGCTGTTGGCGGTGACTGCCTCGCACAGGTCGAGCAGCTGCTCCGGCGATACGCCACAGACCTCTTGGACCAGCTCGGGGGTGTAACGGGCATAGTGCCGCTTGA
Organism: Propionibacteriaceae bacterium; assembly: GCA_035717205.1. Lineage (GTDB taxonomy): Bacteria > Actinomycetota > Actinomycetes > Propionibacteriales > Propionibacteriaceae > Microlunatus. The sequence goes on from DASTIW010000014.1 coordinate 56,904, forward strand.
GCACCTGGAACACGGTCCGCGGGTGCTGCAACGTCTCGTCCCGCTGCACCTCGGTATGTTCCAGCGCCGCGCCGTGGCCGCCGAGCTCGTGTCCGGCACTTCGGTCGGAGGCAGACTCCTCACTCTCTTGGCCTTGCCCGCCGGATTCGTCACTCGAGGAGCCGCCTGAGGGCCGCTGTCCTCCGGCGGCATGCTCTGTTGCGCCTTGGTACGCCCAGCTGGAGGTGTCGTACTTGCCGGTCTCAGGGTCGTAGCCGGAGAAGACGCCGTCGAGGTCGTCCACATCCTGGAAGTCCTCGCTGACCAGGGTGGCGGCGTTGGTGTACGCGACCACGTAGTCGTGGAAGTACTTCTCGTTGCTGAGGATGTAGTTGATCACCGCACCCAGGAACACGATGTCGCTACCCGCGCGGATCGGGACGTGGGTGTCCGCCTGCGCCGACGTCCGGGTGAACCGAGGGTCGACGTGGATGATCCGCGCACCGCGGGCCTTGGCCTCCATCACCCACTGGAAACCCACCGGGTGGCACTCGGCCATGTTGGAGCCCTGGATGATGATGCAGTCAGCCTGCTGCAGGTCCTGCAGGAAGCCGGTGGCGCCGCCCCGGCCGAACGAGGCCCCCAAACTGGGGACCGTGGCGCTGTGTCATATGCGAGCCTGATTCTCGATCTGGATGGCGCCCAGCGCGGTGAACAGCTTCTTGATCAGATAGTTTTCTTCGTTGTCCAGCGTGGCGCCACCGAGCGAGGCGATGCCCATCGTGCGGCGCAGCGGACGGCCGTGCTCGTCGGTGTCCTGCCAGTGCCGACGCCGGGACTCGACCATCCGGTCTGCGATCATGTCAGTCGCCTGCTCGACGCCGATCCGTTCCCAGGTGGTGCTGCGAGGTCGGCGGTACAGCATGGTGGTGGCCCGGCCGGGGCTGTTCACCAGCTGCTCACTGGCCGATCCCTTCGGGCAGAGGCGACCGCGGGAGACGGGGGAGTCGGGATCGCCCTCGATCTGCACCACCCGGTCGTTCTTGACGAACACCCGTTGACCGCAGCCGACGGCGCAGTACGGGCAGACGCTCTTCACCACCCGGTCCGCCGTCGAGGTCCTGGCTGTCAGGCTCCTGCTGCGTGCCGACTGAACGGCGACGCCACGCCCCAGCGGGTCGGATCCGGTCAGCTGGCGAACAACCGGCCACTCCAGAAATGTCTTGCGAAGATCCACCTCTGCACCTCCTGCGCCGCACTCTAATGATCGGCCGAACCGCTGTCAGCGGCGGGATACCCCCCCTCGTTGATGTCAAGCACCGAGTTCAACGAGATGCCGCTGACAGCAGCGTACGAGCGTCGACTGACAGATTTCTTCAGCGCGAGGGAACGGCTGTCCTTGCGATGGCTGGCGCCTACGCCTGGGATCAGAGCTCCCCGCGCCAGCGACGGCGGAGAGCGAACGCCGCCGTCTTCGGCTGCCGGTCGCGGGTGAAGACGCCCTTCTTGTTGCCGCCGACCCGCATGATGCCTGACGTGGTGGTGAAGTCAGCGAAGTTCCAGACCTGTTCGCCAACGACGGCGTCGATTCGGTCGAAGACCCGATGGTTCATGTCGAGGTATTCGACCTGGTACTCCTCGGTCCACGGGGTGGATGCCAGCGAGTGCAGGCCAGGGTAGGTGTCGGCGCCGTACTCGGTGATGATGATCGGCTTGCCGTCGCCGGCCCACGCCGTCAGCTCCGCCTCCCAGGCCAGCTCGGCGGCGGGCAGGTCGCCAGTGTTGACGTACCAGCCGTAGTACCGGTTCAACATCAACACGTCGGCGAACTGCGAAACCCGGCAGGCGCCGTGTGGCGCGAGCATCACGTTGACGAAGCCGACCGGACGCGTCGGGTCAGCGTCGCGAGCTACGTCGAAAAGCGGCCGGAAGTAGTTCTCCGCTGCCTCGGTGTCGGACTCGGGCTCGTTCGCGATGCTCCAGAGGACCACGCTCGGGTGGTTCTTGTCGCGCGCAATCAGCTCGCGGATCGCCTGCGCGTGGACCTCCCGGGTGGCGTCGTTGGCCGTCTCCGGAGAGAAAGTCTGGTAGCCCTGCCCGCCGAAGATCCCGCCGCCGAGCCCCATGTTCAGACCGACTGCTGCAGTCTCGTCGATCAGCACGATGCCCTGCCGGTCGGCGTAGTCGAGGACGTCTTCGGAGTATGGATAGTGGGAGGTGCGGAAGGAGTTGGCGCCGATCCACTTCAGCAGTTCGAAATCGTGCAGCAGATAGGCGTCGTTGTGACCTTTGCCGATCACCGGCACGTCCTCGTGCTTACCGAATCCCTTGAACGAGAAGGGCTCCCCGTTGATCAGGAACCGGATGCCATCGACCTTGACCGTGCGGACCCCGACGCTGGTGGTGTAGCTGTCCACGACGTCACTGCCGGAGACGAGTTGGACCTCGAGTCCGTAGAGATACCCGTCTCCGGGAGCCCAGCGATGCACCTGCGGAATCACCAGAGTGCCGGTCGCTCCGCTGCCGGACGCGACCTCGGTGCCGTCTGCGTCGCGAAGCACCACCTTGGTCTCGGTGCCCTCGGGCGCAACGGCCTCGGTGGAGTAGGTGACCACGCCGCTGTCGCCGTCGAGATCGGTGGTGACCGTCAAGTCCTCCAGATGCGTCGAGTTGGTGGTGTACAGCGAGACGGTGCGGTGCAGTCCGGCGTAGTTGAAGAAGTCGTGCCAGTAGCGCTGGCGCTTCCCGGCGGGAGTGTCCTCGATGACGCCCGGTGGAATCGACTGCCAGTGCAGCGTGTTGTTGACCACTACGGTGATCCGGACCTCCTCACCCGGGGTGACGTGGGCAGTGATGTCGGCCTCGAATGGGGTGTAGCCGCCCTCGTGGGAAACCACCTCGGTGTCGTTGACCCAGACGGTGGCTCGGTGGGTCGCGGACTCGAAATGCAGCACGATGCGCTGACCCTGCCAGCCCCGCGGCACCCAGACGGTGCGCTGGTACCAGACGTCACCGAAGTAGTCCCGGACGGCGGCGTCGGTGGAGATGTCGTTGAAGCTGGCCGGCACCGCCATCTCACGTGCGTCCGGCAGCGCGCCGGAGAACCAGCCCGAAGTTCGACCTCGACCCTCGGGGTCGAGAGCAAACTGCCACAGGCCGTTGAGGGTCTTGCGTTCGCGGGTGCTCGTGTCTTGTGGACGCAGCATGTCGGCTCCTAAGGATGGGGACGTGTGGGGTAATCCCCATTGAGCCATCGTGGCGTCGGTGGCCACCACTTGTTGCCATTTGTTGCTAGTTTGTCGGCAGGGGAGCGGTGCAGATGGACATGAACCGGGAAGCGGGCGGGGACGACCAGCTCGACAGCCTGCCGAGTGCTGGCCGTCCGACCATTTACGATGTCGCCCGCGCGGCCGGGGTGGCCACCTCGACGGTCTCCCGTGCGCTGTCCAAACCGGGGCGGGTGAGCTTCAAGACTGCCGAACACGTTCGTGCCGTCGCCGACCGGATCGGCTACCAGTCCGGCAAGATCGAGCGCGGTCCGTCATCGCAGCACACCTCGATGTTGGCCATGATCGTCGCTGACATCACCAACCCGGTGTTCTTCGGGATGATCCGCGGGGCCGAACGGACGGCCGCTCACGCGAGCTACACGATGCTGGTCGTTGAGACTCAGGAGTCGGAGCAGACTGAGCACGACACGTTGCAGCGGGTACTGCCCGCGGTTGACGGCGTCATCCTGACGTCCTCGCGGATGTCGGACACCGCGATCCGGGAGATGGCCAAGCTGAAACCGCTGGTGGTGCTCAACCGGATGGTGGGCCAGGTCCCGTCGGTGGTCAGCGACAACGTCAAGGCCATCAAGCAGGCGACCGAGCATCTGGTGGAGTCGGGGGTGCGTTCGGTCACCTACCTGGCCGGACCGGAGGCGTCCTGGGCGGACGGCGTCCGCTGGCGCGGGCTACGGGAGGCCGGTCTGGAGCTGGATCTGAAGGTGCGACGGATCGGACCGTTGCTGCCCACCATGCACGGCGGCTCCTTGGCTGCTGCCGAGTGGCGGTTGCACCCCACGGAGGGCGTGATCGCCTACAACGACCTGATCGGCATCGGGTTCATCCGGACGGTGCTGCTGGGCGGAGGCCGGGTGCCAGACGACGTGAAGGTGATCGGGTTCGACAACATCCTCGACTCCGCTCTGGTCGAGCCCCGATTGACGACCATCGCGGCGCCGCTAGTGAGCCTAGGCTCCACCGCGGTCAACCACCTGCTCGCGAGCAGGCGCAGGAAGCCCTCCGACGCCGCCGAGCCGGTGGTGTTGCCCGCGCGCCTGGTCGTCCGCGAGTCAACGGGCGTTCACGGCAGGCGGTAACGGCAGCTACCTGCCGGCAGTTCGTCGAGACTACTGGAGAAAGCCACCATGATAATCGAACAAAGGTTCGAACACAAGCCGCTGCGTTGACTCATCCAAGATGCCCGCGTACACCGATTCATTGACTCATCTGATCTTGCCAGCATCGGGTGGCGTGGTGACCGGCTGCAGGGGTTGCCTGGGCTGGCTGGGATGATCACCGCCCCCGGTTCGTCGAGATCGACCTGGTCGGCCACGAGGGCGGAGACGACAACGGAGGCCTCGCCTCCTACCTCGCGTGACCGACATCGCGACCGGCTCGACCGAGGTCCGCACCGTCGGCAACAAAGCCGCCCGGCATGTGTTCTGCGCCCTGGTCGATCCGGGCGGCGCTAACGCTCCCGCTGCTGGGAGCAAGCAGCTTGCCGAGGGTGACAACCAGCGCTTCCGTGGAGCGGATCTGTGCAAGGCCTGACAACAAGTGGCAACTTCTCGCCGGCAGGGCTGAAGAGAAATTTACTAGAAGCATCAACCATTAGCCATCGGCCGCGAGGCCCACAGCCGGGAGTCATCAATGTCGAAACTCACATCCTTGCAGAGGCTGCCGTTCAAGACGGTCGCCGGTTATGGCGCAGGAGATTTCGCGTTCAATCTGGCGTTCAGCCTGAGCACCGCGTTCTTGCTCTACTACTACACCGATGTGGCTGGCATCTCAGCCGCCGCAGTCGGCACTATGTTCCTTGTCGTCCGACTGTGGGATGCGTTTGCAGACCTGTTGGCGGGCCGCCTGGTGGATCGGACCATGACTCGGTGGGGCAAGTTCCGTCCCTTCTTGATGTTCGGCGCAGTCCCGCTGCTGTTCATGAGCTACCTGACATTTCACGTCCCCACCAGCTTCGACGCCGGCCTCAAGTTGATCTACGCGTACGCCACCTACGCCGTGCTCGGTCTGGTCTACTCCCTGGTCAACATCCCCTACGGCTCGTTGGCCTCCGCCGTCACCCAGTCGGTGCACGAGCGTGCCAAGCTCGTCGCCGCCCGCGCCTTCGGTGCCGCCATCGGCGGGGTGATCTTGACCTTCGTGATCGGCGGGATGATCAACGACCTGAAGGGCCAGAAGGCCGACATCACGACCCCGGCCGACCTGGTGGCGTATCAGGCCGCTGTGCAGGGAGCCTTCACCAAGGTCACCCTCGCGTTCATCGTGATCGGAACTGCCGCCTTCTGGTTCACCGCCTGGGCCTGTCGTGAGCAGGTCGTCCGCAGCCAGCCGCGGGTCACCGTCCGCGAAACCATCGCGACCATCAGGTCCAACAAGCCGCTGGCCTTCCTCTGCGGCTCGAGCTTCTTCTACCTGATCGGCCTCTTCGCGGTCGGCGGCGCAACCGCCTTCTACGCCCAGTACGTGCTCGGCAACATCGCCCTGGTGGGCGTGATGACTCTGGTGAACGTCGGCATCTCGCTGCTGGTCACCCCGCTGATCCCTAAGATCATCGACACCTTCGGCAAGAAGAACGTCTACCAGTTCTGCGGCCTGTTCACCATCGTCGGCGGCCTGGGTCTGTTCCTCGCGCCGGCCAACATGCTCTGGTTCGTGCTGCTCATGCTCGCGATCAAGGGCATTGGTGCCAGCCTCATCAACACCGTGATGTTCGGCCTCGAGGCCGACACCGTGGAGTACGGCGAATGGCAGACGGGCAAGCGCAGTGAAGGCGCCACCTACGCGCTGTTCTCCTTCACCCGCAAGGTCACCCAGTCCATCGGCGGCGCTCTCGGAGCCTGGGCTCTGGCTGCCGGCGGGTATATCGCCGCCAGTGCATCGGTGCCCAGCCCGGTCCAGCCCGACAGCGCGATCTTCGCCATCAAGGCCACCATGGGCCTGGTCCCGGCTCTGGCAGCGCTGCTGGCCATGATCATCTTCATCAAGTACCCGCTGAACGACAACCGGTTCCGCCAGATCCGGGACGAGACGGAGTCGCGTAAAGCCGCGGCGCTGACCCCGGTCGTGGACCCGGAGCCGATTGGATCCTGAGCCCGGCAGGCCAGCCCGGCGCCACCTTGAGAGTCGTCCATCTCGGCCAGCACGTCCGGCAGTCAGCCGGACGTGCTGGCCGTTCTCGCATTGCAGCGCGAAGCGGGTGAGCTGAGCGCGCTGTCGCCTGCCGACGGTCGCCTGCCGCCGGTCGGCTGCGAGCTAGTACCAGAAGATGCGGGGGATCCAACCGGGATTGTGGGCGTACACCAAGATCAACCACAGCACGCAATCGAAGATCAAGTGCGTGCAGAGCACGTACGGCAGCGAGCGGGTGCGGGCGAACAGATATCCCTGGACCAGGGCGAACGGGTAGGTGAGGAACGGCCCCCAGCTGGTATAGCCGATCTCCCAGAGGAAGGACACGAAGATCACCGCCTGCAGCAGGTTCGCCTGCCAGGTGGGGAAGTGACGCCGCAGCAGTGTGAAGACGCTGCAGATGAAGAACAGCTCATCCCATAGTCCGACGGCGTTCACGCCGACGAAGAGCCGCGCCAGCTCGCTGGCCTCGCGCGGCGCCGGCCAGTTCAGATAGGTTCCGGAGTTGATGAAGTAGTAGGGCATGATCAGCCAGGCCAAGCCGACCACGCTGAACATGTAGGCACGCTCGCTTCGTGTCCAACGTCGGCCGCTTCGCAGAGGAAACCGGACGACGTGTCGACGAAACACGTACCGGTCCAGCAGGTACGGCGTCAGCGCCGCAACCGTGAGCACGCCGGCGACCAGCAAGTAGTGGCTCCAGCTGATGTCGGCCGCTACCGAGATGAGACCGATCGGAGTCAGGCCGAGGCCTATCAGCAGCAGGCTGCGGCCGAGGTCGCGGTCCAGTATGAAGCCGAGGGCGATGCTGGCAACCAGCACAGGATACGCCGCCACCTCCCGCTGCAGGCCGAACATGAGGAATGCCGCCAGCGCCACCATCGCCGCCGGCACAAGGTTCCAGGAGAAGCGCGGCGGCGCCTCGACCGTCGGCACAGTGGCAGTCGTCGTCACCCGTCCAGGATGTCACCAGCCGGCACCGTCGCCCCCATGACTCCTGAGCCGGCCACCGTCTAGTCTGCCGTCAGGCCGGCCGGACCGGGTTTCCGACACCTGGCCCGGGCGTGCTGGTCTATGTTGACGAGGTGGTTGCCGGCTGGTGCTCCATCGCGCCACGGGCCAGCTACCGCCGCCTACTCAACTCCCGCACCATGCCGGTTCTGGACGACCGCGACGCCTAGCCGTCTGTTTCGTGGTCCGGCCTGGATACCGCAAGCGCCGGCTGATGCACCACCTGCTCACGGGTGCGGTGCAACCTGCGACGGCCCCCGGAGCCAAGGTGGTCGAGGGATACCCGGTGAGACTGCTGGTAGCCACACCGTCGCGGGCTATGTGGGCACCTCCACGGCGATTCTGAGGTCGGCCGCCCTGCGCTGGAGAACCCGGATCATGTCGGGCGATAGCTCGATGCCGTCTACTCGCACACCTGCCGCAACCCCGGTCAGGGCGCACTGCCGCATCGGCAGGTCAGGTACATCCGCTTGAACGCGGGGTGCCACCGAGGGCTTCGTGGCGTTGTCGAACCAGTCGTCTCGAGGGCCGAATATGCAATGCGGAGATCCTCGGCTAATCCTGCGGTTTTCTTGAGCGAGTGCGGGGGTGGAGCACAGCGATGCTCAAGGTTGATCTACCACTGTGAGCCGTGTCGAACTGGGGGGCCGGTTCTCAGGGGGGCCCGTGACGCGCTGTGTCTGAGTCGAGCATTCCTCAAACGCAGCAGGGAAGAGGAGAACGCAATGTCTGCTGTGCAACGCGAGGATTGGACAATCTCGGCGAAATGCCGGGGTACCGAGGACGCCCTTTTTCCGGCAGCCGCCGAGCAGAAACGTGCCCGCGCCTTCTGCTCCGGGTGCCCGGTACGCGCCCAGTGCCTCGCGGAGGCGCTGGACAACCGGATCGAGTGGGGCGTGTGGGGTGGGACCACCGAGCGCGAACGTCGGCTCATGCTGCGCCAGCGGCCTGATGTGACCTCATGGAAAGCCGTGCTCTGCGGCAGCTGACACCGGCTGTCGGGATGGGCGCTGGGTGGCTGACAGTGAACCAGCTCGACCAGCGACCTCATCTCAACCATCGACGCCATCTCACGAATCGACATGGGCGCCGGCAGGCCTACACCGGGATGCCAGACTTATCGCCACGTGCTCCGGGGTCGGTGTAATTCCGAGCCGGCGGTGATAGTCCGCGACCCGACCGCAGCCAGCGGCCGGTTGACCTGGTGAAACCCCAGGACCGACGGTGAAAGTCCGGATGGGAGGCAGCACGCACGGAGGCGGCCGGCAACGACAACCGCCACCGCAGGTCGGTCCGCTCGGTCGACCGGGTCCACCCCGGCCGTACCGGTCGTTCAGACCTCCCCAACGCAAACCCCGGAGCCTGCTGAGGACTGCAGAGCGGAGGGGTTCGGATGCCGGAAGCGGCCGACATTGCCTGGATGCGGCGCGCCCTTCATCTTGCGTCTCATGGCCCGCCGGCAGATCCCAACCCTCGCGTCGGTGCAGTGGTCGTCGACGCCGCCGGACGGTTGGTCGGCACGGGCTACCACAAAGGAGCCGGGACCCCACACGCGGAGATCGTCGCTCTGAGCGAGGCGGGCGGCCGTGCCCGCGACGCAACCGTCTACGTCACGCTCGAGCCCTGCAACCACAGCGGCCGTACCGGGCCGTGCTCGGGCGCGTTGGTGGCAGCAGGCGTTCGGCGCGTGGTCTACGGACAGGCCGACCCCAACCCGAATGCCGCCGGTGGCGGACTGCTACTTCGCGCCAACGGTGTCGACGTCGGCAACGCTGTGTTGGCCGAGGAGGCTGCTGCCCTCAACCAGGCCTGGACCTTCGCCGTCTCACACGGCCGGCCGCGGGTGGTGTGGAAGTTCGCCGCCACCCTAGACGGGCGATCCGCTGCAACCGACGGCAGCAGTCAATGGATCACCGGTCCCGCGGCCCGAGCCGACGTGCACGCCCGACGAGCCGAGGCCGGAGCGATCCTCGTTGGTACCGGCACAATCCTCGCCGACAATCCCTCGCTCACCGTCCGTGATGCCGCAGGCGCCCTGGCCGGTCGCCAGCCGCTGCGGGTCGTGATGGGACAACGATCGGTTCCTGCCGGCGCTCGGGTGCTGGACGACGCCGCACCCACACTGCTGCTGTCCGAGACCGACCCGTCCCGGGTGCTGCAGACCCTCGCCGAGCGGGAGGTCCGACAAGTCTGGTTGGAAGGCGGCCCCACCCTCGCTGCGGCGTTTCTTCGAGCCGGCCTGGTCGACGAGGTCGTGGCGTACCTCGCGCCCATGCTGCTCGGCGACGGGATAGCAGCGGTCGGCCCCCTCGCCATCCCAAGCATCGGCTCGGCGCTACGCCTTGATCCGATCGACGTCACCACCCTCGGACCGGACATCCGCCTGCGAGCGGCCCTGCCGGCCAACGTCTGGAAAGGTCACTGAATGTTCACCGGAGTTGTCGAAGAGCTTGGCGAAGTTCTTGCCGTGGACCGCGGGTCCGAGTCGGCCGTCGTCCGGGTCCGGGGGCCGCTGGTAAGCGCCGATGCCTCTGCCGGGGCATCCATCGCGGTGAACGGCGTCTGCCTCACCATCGTCGAGCACGACGGCGGGTCGCTGAGCTTCGACGTGATGGCTGAGACGCTGTCTCGGAGCAGCCTGGGCGAACTGCGGCCTGGAGATCCGGTGAACCTGGAGCGTGCCATGGCAGCCACGGACCGGTTCGGCGGTCACATCGTCCAGGGCCACGTCGATGGCACGGCACGCATAACGCGGCGCCGACCGGGGGACCGGTGGGAGGTCGTCCGGTTCACGCTGCCACCGGACCTCAGCCGATACGTGGTGGAGAAGGGCTCCATCACAGTTGACGGTGTCTCGCTGACCGTCTCGGCGGTTCACCCGGACACATTCGAGGCATCGCTGATCCCCACCACGCTGGCGCTCACCACGCTCGGACGCAAGGGTGTCGGCGAGCTGGTGAACCTGGAGGTTGATGTCATCGCCAAGTACGTCGAGCGCCTGCTCAACCCAGCGACGGCTGACGCGCCGGCGTCGCCTATAGCCGTCGGCGGGCTCGAATGACCGGCGCCGTCAGCGGTAGCCCCGAGCTGGCCAGCATCGATCAAGCCATCGACGCGCTGCGCCGCGGGCTGCCCGTACTGGTCACTGATGACGCCGACCGGGAGAACGAGGGAGACGTCATTCTCGCCGCGGAAACCCTCACGGATCGCTGGATGGGGTGGACCATTCGGCACACGTCCGGCTATATCTGCGCGCCGATGACCGAGTCCCGGGCGGATGAGCTGGAACTGCCGCTGATGGTGCGCAACAACACCGACCCGCTGCGGACCGCGTACACGGTCGCCGTCGACGCGCTCCGCGGTGTCAGCACCGGCATCAGCGCCGCGGACCGGGCCCACACCATTCGGCTGCTGGCAGCGGCGGAGACCCTCCCGGGCGATTTGGCGCGGCCCGGTCACGTGATCCCACTACGGGCGAAGGACGGCGGGGTGCTTGCCCGGCCCGGCCACACGGAGGCCGCAGTTGACCTCTGCCGCCTCGCCGGGCTCACCCCGGTCGCCGCGATCGGCGAGCTTGTGCACGACGACGGTTCGATGATGCGGCTCCCGGCGGTCATCGCGCTAGGCGTCGGGAACGGGCTGCCGGTGATCACCATCGAACAGTTGATCGCCTGGCGCAAACTCCATGATCGAGTGCAACGGTCGGCACAGACCGTCATGGCCACAGCGCATGGCGTCTTCCAGGTGATCGGCTACCGAGACCTCCGATCCGGTGACCATCATCTGGCTCTGGTCAGTCCGCGAGGGATGGGTCACCAGCCATCGTTGGTGCGGCTGCATTCGGAGTGCCTCACCGGAGACACCTTCGGCTCCCAGCGTTGTGACTGCGGGCCGCAGCTGAATATGGCGCTCGAGCGCGTCGCCGCCGACGGTGGGGTGGTGGTCTATCTGCGGGGGCACGAGGGCCGCGGTGTCGGATTGCTGAGCAAGCTTCGGGCATACGAACTGCAGGACCGCGGCTTCGACACCGTCGACGCTCAGACCGAGCTCGGACTGCCGATCGACAGCCGAGAGTACGCCGCGGGCGCCGCCATCCTTGCTGACCTCGGGCTCAGTTCGGTTCGCCTGCTGACCAACAACCCGCTCAAAGTGGCAGCGCTCATCGAGTCGGGCCTGGACGTGGTGGCGGACGAGCCGATCAGGGTCGTCCCGGTAGCGACGAACAAGCGGTACCTGCAGACCAAGCGCGACCGGATGGGCCACACCCTGTTGATTGACGCCGAAGATGCCCCCGGCAGCCCAGACGTGACACACGCGCTGAGTGCTGCCGGATGCCCCTTACGACAAGGAGAAATCCGATGAAAACTGGCGCACCGACGCTCGCCGTCGACGGAGCTGGGCTACGGGTCGCCGTCGTGGCCGCCTCCTGGCACACCACCGTCATGGACGGCCTGGTCGCGGGAGCTCAGCGCGGACTGACGGAGATCGGGGTTGACTCCGTGGACGTCGTCCGCGTGCCCGGAAGCTTCGAGCTGCCGGTGGCGGCTGCCCGGCTGGCGCCGCGGTACGACGCCGTGGTGGCGCTTGGGGTGGTGATCCGGGGCGGCACGCCACACTTCGACTATGTCTGCCAGGCGGCCACCTCAGGCTTGACTGCCGTCAGCGTGCGCACCGGCGTACCGGTCGGATTCGGCGTGCTCACCTGCGACTCCGAGGAGCAGGCGCTCGACCGGGCTGGTCTGGAAGGCTCAGCTGAGGACAAGGGGTACGAGGCGGCCACAGCCGCCGTGGCCACAGTACGGGCACTCGAGGCAGTTCCCTCCGCCTCGGCGCGGCGCTAGTCTTTTTCGGATCGGCAGCACTCCACGGGGCCGGTGAACCCGGTCCGTCCGTCCAGCCTCTGGGGATCGGCCGTTTGGAAGGGGAGCCTCCTCGGCCGCGAGAGGAATACGTCGCTCGCGGCAGCGTTAGTTCGGCTGTGACGTCTCCGATAGCAGCTCTGTCCGTGCTTGACCTGGTGACCGTGCGGGCCGGCCAGTCCACCCGCGACGCGGTCCAAGCCACTGTCAGCCTGGCGAAGACCGCAGATGAACTGGGATACCGGCGGTACTGGGTCGCCGAGCACCACAACATGCCAGCCGTCGCCGCCACCAGCCCACCTGTGCTGATCGGGATGCTGGCCGCCCAGACCCGTCGCATCCGACTCGGTTCGGGCGGGGTCATGCTCCCGAACCACGCCCCGCTGGTGATTGCGGAGCAGTTCGCCCTGCTGGAGGCGGCGTTCCCCGGCCGCATCGACCTCGGGGTCGGGCGAGCACCAGGCAGTGACCCCGTCACGAGCTGGGCGCTGCGTACCACGGCGGGCCGCTCCGATGACGACATCACCCGATTTGCCGACAACGTGTCCGACCTGATGGCGCTGATGGGCACCGAGGGCGTCCTGCTGGATCTTCAGGGTCGTCACTACGGACTGAAGGCCACCCCGAGCGCCGGCTCAACCCCCGAGCTCTGGCTGCTCGGCTCGTCGGACTACTCCGCACGGCTGGCCGCCGCCCGGGGTCTGCCGTACGTCTTCGCCCATCACTTCTCCGGCGAGGGAACCGCCGCGGCGCTGGAGCTCTACCGTTCGACCTTCATCCCATCGGCCCACCTGAGCTCTCCGCGTACCTTCCTCACCGTGAATGCTGTGGTGGCGCCGACCACCGAACTCGCCGAGCGGCTCGCGCTGCCGCAGCTGCTAGCCATGCTGACGCTGCGGACCGGTGGCCCGCTGACACCTCAGATCACCGTCGAGGACGCCGAGCTGGTCGACGTACCAGCTGCTCACCTCCCGCTGCTGAACGCGATGAAAGCCCGCTGGGTGATCGGCTCGCCCGCCGATGCCGCTGACCAGCTCGTCGAGCTGGCGCGGACCTTCGATGTCGACGAGGTGATGCTGAACCCGGCGGCAGGCGAACCGGCCGGCACGAAGATGCAACGAGCTCGGGCCAAGGAGGAGACTCTGCGGCTGCTCTCCGACCGGCTCCTGGGCAAGACCCCAGCACCTGAAGGCTCACGTTGACAGCCGCCGCGGAATGCGGTGGCATCGCGGCATGACCACAGTGGCGTCGAGCGGCGGGGCGGGTGCGGGCAGCAAGCAGAGCCCGGCGCCGCACAGGCCGGCCATCGCCATCCAGGGAGAGCCGCCAACGTGACCTCCGGCCACGCCCACGCCAGCACAGCCGGCCGTCATCGCTCACGCCTGCTGGTGGTCATCGCGATCACGATGACCGTCTTCGGCCTCCAGGTGATCGGCGGGCTGATCTCCGGGTCGCTGGCGCTGCTCGCCGACGCCGGACACATGCTGACCGACTCGACCGGCTTGGTGATCGCGCTGATCGCCACGCTGCTGGCTGCACGCCCCGCGACGGCAGCCCGCACGTACGGGCTGCAGCGCGCCGAGGTTCTGGCTGCTCTGGCCAACGGTCTGCTGCTCGCCGCTGTCGGTGTCTGGGTGCTCATCCAGGCCGTCGAACGATGGCATGCACCGGCCGACATCTCCAGCGGACTGATGTTGATCATCGCGCTGGTGGGCGCCGCTGCCAACACCCTCGCTCTGGTGCTGCTTCGCCGTGGACAGGCGGAGAGTCTCAACCTTCGCGGCGCGTACCTGGAGGTACTGGGAGATCTCCTCGGCTCCGTTGCGGTCATCGTGGCCGCTGTGGTCATAATGATCACCGGCTATACCCGGGCCGACTCCATCGCATCGGTGTTGATCTTCGCGATGATCATCCCGCGCTGCTGGTCGTTGCTGCGTGAGGTGGTCGATGTGCTGCTGGAGGCGACGCCCCGCAATGTCGACCTGGCTCAGGTCAGGCGCCACATCTGCGATCTCGACGGGGTCCTCGACGTCCACGATCTGCATGCCTGGACGATCACCAGCGGGAGCCCGGTGTTGTCGGCTCACGTCGTTGTCGACCAGGAGTGCCTGAGCGGTGGTTCCGGTCAGATGCTCGACCGGCTCGCGGAATGCCTGGGGCAGCACTTCGACCTGGAGCACTGCACCTTCCAGCTGGAGCCCGAAAGCCATCGCGCCCATGAGAAGGCGCATCACGCCTAGGCCAGGAAGCGTCGCTCACGAACGGGCGCGATTCCGGGTGCCCCGACCCGCTGGCTCAGCTACTCGCCCGTCGATCGTCGCTAGTAGGTCGCGCGGCCTCCGCTGATGTCGTACACCGCTCCGGTGGAGAAGCTGATCTTGTCCGATGCCAGCCAGGCAATCAGCTCGGCCACCTCGTCGGCGCGGCCGGTTCGGCGCATCGGGATCAGGCCGATGAGGTGCTCGACCACCTCCGGTGCGGTCGCGGCGTTCATCGGCGTCTCGATCAGCGCGGGCGCGACCGCGTTCACCAGGATGCCGGTGGCAGCCAGCTCCTTGCCGAGTGACTTCGTCAGGCCGATCACCGCGGCCTTGCTCGCGGAGTAGGCCGACATGTTGGGGTTGCCCTCCTTGCCGGCGATGCTGGCCAGATTGACGATCCGTCCCCAGCCGCGGTCGCGCATCCCCGGCACGAAGCTTCGGCAGGTGAGAAAGGTTCCTACGACGTTGACCGCGAACGTTCGGTTCCACTCGCTCGGCTCAATCTCCCACAGCGGCCGGCTGGGGCCGACGATGCCGGCACTGTTGACCACAATGTCCACCGGACCGATCGAGGTCGCCGCCTGGGCGACCGCGTCAGCATCGGTGACGTCGACCATTACGTCGGCGCCCGGCTGCAGGTCGAGCACGATGACAGCGACTCCGTCGGCGGCCAGCCGGGTCGCGGCGGCGGCGCCGATGCCACTCATTCCGCCGGTGATCACGGCTCTACGACTCATGGAGGCTTCCGATGTCAGTGGGACTCACGTGTGACCTGGTCCCCGCTGGATCCGATCAGGAAGTCCAGATCGGCGCCCGTGTCAGCCTGCAGTACGTGGTCGACGTAGAGCCGCTCCCAGCCTCGGGTCGGTTTGGCGAATCCCTCCAGCGTTGCGGCGTTCGGTGCGCGTCTGGCCAGTTCGGCGTCCTCGACGTCGAGTTCCAGCCGACGGTTGGCGATGTCGAGGATGATGTAGTCACCGGTCTCCACCAGCGCCAGCGGTCCACCGGCGGCTGCCTCGGGAGTCACATGGAGGACAACGGTCCCGTACGCCGTGCCGCTCATCCGACCGTCGCAGATGCGGACCATGTCGCGCACGCCCTCCTGGAGCAGCTTCTTGGGCAACGGCATGTTCGCCACCTCCGGCATGCCGGGGTAGCCCTTGGGGCCGCAACCCCTCAGCACCAGCACCGACGCGGCGTCGACGTCCAGGTCGGGGTCGTCAATGCGCCGGTGCATGTCTTCGATGCTGTCGAACACCACCGCCCGGCCGCGGTGCTCCAGCAGCTCGGGCGAGGCGGCAGCGGGCTTGACGATGGCACCCCGAGGAGCCAGGTTGCCGTAGAGCACCGCGATGCCCGCTTCGGGCTGCAGCGGTGATTCCCGCGCTCGGATGACCTCGGGATCCCAGCTGGTGGCCTCCTCGAGATACTCCACCAGCGGAAGCCCGGTGACGGTCAGCGCGGCCGGATCCAGGAGATCCCGCACCTCGCCGAGCACTGCCAGCAGTCCGCCGGCGCGGTGAAAGTCCTCCATCAGAAACCGGCCCGCCGGCTGCAGGTCGACGAGCAGCGGAACGCGCGAGCCGATCTTGTCGAAGTCGTCGAGGGTGAGTTCCACCCC
This sequence comes from Propionibacteriaceae bacterium, assembly GCA_035717205.1. Classification (GTDB taxonomy): domain Bacteria; phylum Actinomycetota; class Actinomycetes; order Propionibacteriales; family Propionibacteriaceae; genus Microlunatus. The sequence goes on from DASTIW010000014.1 coordinate 73,051, forward strand.
AAGCCGGCCGGCGATAGCCAGCAGGTGGATGACGGCGTTGGTCGAGCCACCGATCGCGGCCAGTGCGACGATCGCGTTGCGGAACGAGCCGGCGGTGAAGATCTCTCGCGGGCGGCGATCCGCGGCGACCATCTCGACCGCGAGCAGGCCGGCGCCGTGCGCCGCCTCAAGCAGCCGCGAGTCCGCCGCCGGGGTGCCCGCCAGCCCTGGCATGACGGCGCCGAGTGCCTCGCTGACCAGTGCCATCGTGGACGCGGTTCCCATCGTGTTGCAGTGGCCGCGACTTCGAATCATCGAGGACTCGGAGCGGATGAACTGCTCTTGGGACAGCGTTCCGCCGCGTACCTCCTCGCTGAGCCGCCAGACATCTGTGCCGCAGCCCAGCGGCATCCCGCGGAAGGTCCCCGTCAGCATCGGCCCACCGGGCACCACCACGGCCGGCAGGTTCACCGACGCCGCCGCCATCAGCAGCGACGGGATAGTCTTGTCGCACCCGCCGAGCAGGACCACGCCGTCCACCGGGTTGGCCCGCAGCATCTCCTCGGTCGCCATCGCGGCCATATTTCGCCACAGCATGGCGGTCGGCCGGAGGAGGGTTTCACCGAGCGAGACGACCGGGAGGTTCATCGGGATGCCGCCGGCCTCGTACACCCCCTGCTTGACGCTGTCGGCCACCTCGTTCAGATGGGAATTGCACGGTGTCAGATCTGAGGCTGTGTTAGCGATGGCGATGTGGGGGCGGCCGTCGAAGGCATGCGCGGGAAGCCCCCGACGCATCCAGGCGCGGTGGATATAGCCGTTGCGATCGGTGCCGCCGTACCAGTGCGAGCTGCGGTGCTCCGCCATCCTCACCTCACCGATCTGGGGCCGTCCCGCGAACATCCGTTCTCGACGCGCTCTTCACCGCGCCTTTCGCAGCCTAGCGGTGTGGTCGCATCGCGTGCGCCCGCGGCTCATGCGAGTATCGCGTCAGCGGCGCCGAGCGGGGTGTCACCGACCGATGGGAGACCACACCATGAAGTTGATGCGGATCGGTGACCCGGGAGCCGAGAAGCCAGTCGTCCGGATCGACGCCGAGAGCTACGTCGACGTATCCGATGTCGTCGTCGACTTCAACGAGCAGTTCTTCGGCTCCGGCGGCCCGAGCACCCTGGCCGGCGTGGTGGCCGAGCGGACCGCGGCCGGAGCGATGGAGCGGTTTGCGGGGGAGCGCATCGGGGCTCCCATCGCACGTCCTCACCAAATCCTGTGCATCGGCTTGAACTATCGCGATCACGCAGCCGAAACCGGGCAACCGGTGCCGTCCGAGCCGATCCTTTTCACCAAGCCTCCGAACACGATGATCGGCCCCAACGATCCGGTACGGCTTCCGCGCGGGTCGACGCAGACCGACTGGGAGGTTGAGCTGGGGGTCGTCATCGGCGCTCGCGCCAGCTATCTCGACTCGACTGAACAAGCGCGCGACGCCATCGCCGGGTTTGTGGTCGTCAACGACGTCAGTGAGCGCGACTTCCAGTTCAACCATGGCGGCCAATGGTCCAAAGGGAAGTCGGCCGAGACCTTCAACCCCTGTGGGCCGTGGCTTGCCACACCCGAGGAGATCGGCGATGTGGGCCATCTGGGCATGTGGCTCGATGTCAACGGCGACCGTCGTCAGACCGGGTCGACGGCCACGATGATCTTCGACCCGTACGTCATCGTGCACTACCTGAGCCAGTATCTGGTGCTCGAACCCGGTGACCTGATCAACACCGGCACGCCGCCCGGGGTCGGGATGGGGATGACGCCGCCAACCTGGCTGGCGCCTGGGGATGTGATGAGATTGTCGATCGACGGGCTTGGGGAGCAGGAACAGGTGGTCCTCGGACCTCGCTGAGCGGCCGACCCGTGGGGGAGAAACCGTCATTCCCCGAGCACAATCTGGACCACTCGGTGGAGTTCCGGAGTCAGATCCTGCTCGGGCACCGTCAGGCGGCTCTGGCCGTACTCAACGGTGTAGACGAAACGGTCCGGTGTCGGCGGGCTGACGATCAGCTCGTGGAGGTCGACGCTGAGGAGCAGGTGGCGCACCTCCTCGCCCGCCGGGTCAGACAGCAGGTCAAGCTCACCCGAGCGCGTCATGCCGGCGTAGCCGCCGGTCCGCCGCACCGCGACCCGGCTGATCGGTAGCGGCTCGGGACGCTGGCGGGTCGGGCGACGGTCCGACCGCAGCACGCCGACTTCGGCCCAGGCAGCGGACACCTCCCGGGTGACGTCCGACTCGGCGCCGAACAGTCGGCTGCTGGAACTGATGGTCGCCTGCGCGAACTGAGGGAAGTCTGCAGACTCACTCAGCTCACCGGCGGTGAGTGCGTCGAACCAGACCCGGCCCGTCTGCTCCCAGCTGTTCCCACCCACACCGATGGACGCCAAGGCGAAGGCACGGTTGGGAATTCCCGAGTTCAGGTGCACACCGCCGTTGTCCTCGTCGGTCTCGACGTACTCAGCCATCGAAGCCCCTTGCGGGTCCTTGCCCAACCTCGGGTCGTCATAGGCCGTGCCGGGTTCCTTCATCGATCGAAGCGCGCTTGCCCGGATGCCGGGTAGGAACAGCCCGGCGCCTACGAGCCAGTCGGCCTGGTCGGCTGTCTGGCCCAGCACCCGCTGCTTGGTCATCGCGGCGAACACATCGGCGACGCTTTCATTCAACGCGCCGGACTGGTCCGAATAGGCCAGTGCCGCCGTGAACTGGACGACGCCGTGGGTGAACTCGTGAGCCAGCACGTCGAAGGGCTTGGTGAACCGGTCGAAGATGATGCCGTCGCCGTCGCCGAACACCAACTGCTCGCCGTCCCAGAAGGCGTTGTCGTAGTTGGCCCCGAAATGCACGGTTACCGACAAGGTGCTGCCCTGGCCGTCAACCGACCGCCAGTTGAAGACGTCGGCGAACAGGTCCCACGCCTGTGCGGAGGAGTCGAAAGCCTCGTCGACGGCGATGTCTCCGGTGGGAGGCTGTCCGTCCCGTCTGGCCACGGTGCCCGGTAGCGTCTCCGTGTTGTTGGCGGTGTGGATTAGTCGGGTCGCCGTGGTTGCCTCGGGCGAAGGCTGCCGAGTGCCCCGCGCCTCCGCACGGCGGCTGCGGAAGTCGTGGTCGACCCGAAGGGTCGACTGACACGACGTGCCCACGTGGGGATCGGGCGGGTCGATCGCAAGCCGACGGAGAAGGTACGGGGGAACGAAGCGGCAAACCATGGGAACCTCCGGGATTTCTCCACACCATGTGGTTCTCCTGATGCTCGCACGCGCCACAGACAGTCGTGGAGCACGGGTTCTCAGCCCCACCATTGACCTGAGACGGGCGCGCAGGGCACCATTGGTCTTCGGCGGCGATGTCCGGCCTCACTGACCGTCAGCGATCCTGTTCCTCCGAAATCGAGGGGCCGTCACCTGCCATGCGGCTGTTTCTGCGGCTCTCAGCTGAGCCAAAGTCAAACGGCCCCGCGGCGTCCTGTTTAGGACATGTCCACTACTGGACACCTGAATCTCTTCCGCGTCGGGTGGACAACCCGTAGTTTAGTAGCAGAAACGTCAGGTGGTGTCGCCGACCCTGGGAAGTCTGGTGCACCAACAGGAGGGAAAAAAAATTATGCTTCGCGCATCCAGATCTCGACAGGTAGCACGGTGGCTGGGAACCGCCGCGGCTGCTGGTGCACTATCCGTTGGGCTGATGGCGGCTCCGGCCGACGCGGCTGTGCCGACCAAATCTGTATCAGCCAGCAGCCTGAAGTCTGCTGCGGTCGGAAGGACCCCAGCAGTCTATAAGTCGGGCATGGTCAACGGGCTCAGCCTGCTTGGCTCCGCGACCGGGTCCCGGCTCGTGATCACGGCGTCAGTGAACGGGCTCTAATTTGGTGATCTGGTCAGGCAGAGCGCAACCACAGGTCTTCCGCAAGGAAGCCGGGACACCTGACGGTCCCGGAAGGTGAATCAGATGTTGTGAGCGTCTGAGTCGCCGACAAGTAAAACATTCGTATCGAGCCATCCCCGAGGTTCGTGCGGATCTCCTCCCCCTGGGTGAGGCCCGCGGTTCCTCCCAGAACCGCGGGCCTTGCTGCGCCAGGAAAGCCCGCGGCGTGCGGGACTGCCATCAGTGCCGCAGGGCGTCGGCTCGGACCAACGCGGCGCCCAACTGTAGCCGGGTTGTCACGCCCAACTCGTCCATCAGATCCGCGATCCAGCGACGGACCGACCGCACATTTACACCAAGCTGGCTGGCGATGGCGTTGTCGGTCGCCCCCGTCATCAGCAGCGAGGTCAGCATCTGTCGGCGCGCGTCACTCTCGCCATAGCCTGACGTGATGATCGGGACCGCTGTGTCCCAGACGGATTCGAACAACCACTGCAATGCCTCCACCAGCAGCGGGTGGCGGGTGATTGACGCCCGCAGTTCCTGACCAGGCTCGTAGGATCGCATGGAAGGGATCAAGGCCACCTGCGAGTCGACCAGGATTAGCTTCATCGGCACCGGCGCCGTGCGCGATCTCTCCCCCTTCGCTGCGAAAAGGGCAAGCTCGGACAGGCGGTCAGAGTTGAAGCCCGGGTGGTACACGCCACGTACCCCGACGCCTCGCTCCAAGGCCTGCCACTCCGGAGCCTCGAGGCTCAACTTCTCAACTGTTGCGTTCGGCCTGCCTTGGACGTATGGCGGCTTGTCGAACGCACAAATTTCCCTCTTGGCGGAGTTGCAGACCTCTTTCCGGGCGGCGAGAATCGTCTCCCGACCGACCAGGATCTTGATCGTGTCCGCATGTGACTCCGACGCCTGCAGAAGGTGTGACTGGAGCGACTCAGCGGCCACGGCGGCTGTCTCGATCTCGGTCAGCCGCTGCGCGCGAAGCGCCCCAATAACGCTCATCAGGGGAAGTGCCTGCCACAGCCCGTTCACCACCTCGGCGGCAAGGCCCAACTGGCGCAGTTCCTCGAGCCGTTTCCTGGTCAGCTCCTCGTCTTTAGAGGTGAGCTCAGCAAGCTCCGCTGGAGTCG
>DASTIW010000015.1:0-53705 GCA_035717205.1 Propionibacteriaceae bacterium
GGACAAGCAGACCGCGCGGGTGGCGGGGGAGTTCTATCTGAACGCGATCAACGTGATGCGAGGTGCGGAGGGTGTCTCGACCTACGCGCCGATCGACGAGGCCGAGAAGTTCCGGATCGAGTACTGGGCGCTGGAGGAGGCGAAGCTGGCGCGGATGCCGCAGCCGAAGCCGCTGGCCACCCGGATCGCGCTGGTCACCGGTGCGGCATCGGGAATCGGCAAGGCGATCGCGACCCGGCTCGCCGCCGAGGGCGCATGTGTGGTGATCGCGGACCTGGACGAGGCCAAGGCGCAGGGTGCCGCCGCGGAGATCGGCAATCTGGATGTGGCGGTGGGGATCGCCGCTGACGTGACCGACGAGGCCGCCGTGCAGGCGGCGGTCGATGCGACGGTACTGGCCTTCGGCGGTCTGGACATCGTGATCAACAACGCCGGTCTGTCGCTGTCCAAGGCGTTGCTGGACACCACGGTCGCCGACTGGGACCTGCAGCACAACGTGATGGCCAAGGGGTCGTTCCTGGTTTCGCGGGCCGCCGCGAGGGTGCTGATCGAACAAGGGCTGGGCGGCGACGTCGTGTACATCTCCTCCAAGAACTCGATCTTCGCGGGACCGAACAACATCGCCTACTCCGCGACCAAGGCCGACCAGGCCCACCAGGTCCGACTGCTGGCCGCCGAGCTCGGCGAATACGGCGTAAAGGTCAACGGCATCAACCCCGATGGCGTGGTTCGTGGATCGGGCATCTTCTCCGGCGGCTGGGGAGCCAAACGCGCGGCCGTCTACGGTGTGCCGGAGGAGGAGCTCGGCAAGTACTACGCGCAGCGGACGCTCCTCAAGCGGGAGGTGCTGCCGGAGAACGTCGCCAACGCGGTGTTCGTGCTCTGTTCGTCCGACCTCAGCCACACCACCGGCCTGCACATTCCGGTGGACGCGGGCGTCGCCGCAGCGTTCCTGCGATGACACCGGCATCGGCTTCCGGGAGGCCAGATGCGCCCCAGCAGGACGGCCTTGGCAGCTCCGGCATCGGGCGGGTGTTCGCTGCGGTCGACATCGGCGCCTCCAGTGGCCGCGTCGTTGCCGGCGTGTGGACTGGTGCCGGCATCGATCTGGAGGTTGTGCATCGCTTCCCCAACGGCGTCGCTGAGCAGGAGGGGCGTCTGCGCTGGAACCTCACCGGCTTGTTCGAGGAGGTCCTGATTGGACTCGCCAAGCTGGCGGAGCGATACGGCGACGTGGTCAGTGTGGGTATTGACACCTGGGCTGTCGACTACGGCTTGTTGGACGCCGAGGGCCGTCTGCTGGCGGAGCCAGTCGCCTACCGGGATGCCCGCACCGAGGCGGTCATCGACGAGGTGCACTCGCGGGTGGCCCAGGAGCGGCTCTACGCAGTCAATGGTTTGCAGTACCTGCCCTTCAACACGTTGTACCAGCTGGCGGCCGAGCAGGCAGGGCCGTTGTGGAGCCAGGTGGCGCACGCTGTTCTGCTTCCCGACCTGTTGGCCTACTGGCTGACGGGCAGCCTCCGAACCGAGATGACCAACGCCTCGACCACCGGCCTGCTCGACGCGGAACGTCGCCAGTTCTCCGCCGAGATCCTGACTGCGCTGGAGTTGCCGGCCCAGCTCTTCGCGCCGCTGATCGAGCCCGGTGAGGTAGTCGGGACGCTGTCGTCTGACGTCGCTGCACGCACCAGCCTGTCGACTGCGGTGAGCGTCGTAGCGGTCGGCTCGCACGACACCGCCTCCGCGGTCGTGGGGATACCTGCCGAGGACAATCGCTTCGCGTTCGTGTCATCTGGCACCTGGTCGCTTGTCGGCGTCGAGTTGGACGCGCCGGTCCTGACGGAGGCGAGCCGGCGATCCAACTTCACCAATGAAGGCGGGGTTGACGCCACCGTCCGCTACCTGCGCAACGTCGGCGGCATGTGGCTGCTCAGCGAGTCCATCCGCACCTGGCACGAGCGTGGCGAGCCTGCCGATCAGACATCTCTACTGGCGCAGGCCGCTGCGCTGCCCGCAGGCGGACCTGTGGTGGATGTGGATGCCGTGGAGTTCATCGCGCCGGGCGACATGCCGGACCGGATCCGCCGTGCCTGTCGGGTAAGTGGGCAACCCGAGCCGGGTACCGCCGCGGAGGTAGTGCGATGCATCCTTGACTCCCTTGCCATCGCGTACGCACAAACGGTCTCGGAGGCCGAGACCCTGTCCGGCCGCGTGGCGGCAGTCGTGCACATCGTGGGCGGCGGTTCGCAGAACTCCTTGCTGTGCCAGTTGACTGCCGATCTTGCGAAGCGGCCGGTGCTGGCCGGCCCCGTTGAGGCCACAGCCCTGGGAAATGTGGCTGTCCAGGCCCGGACCGCCGGCCTGTTGCCTGCGCGGCTCGCCGACCTGCGTCGGACCCTGCGGCGTGGGCAGTCCATTCAGCTGTACGAGCCCGACGCGAAACCCGATAGCGTCCCCATCACGGCGCGAACAGCGAAAGTCGACCAGAGCGCCGGTTCCAAGGAGGCCGCGGCGCGATGAAGATCGCCTTGTTTGTGACGTGCCTGGTTGACGGGTTGTTCCCGCAGGTAGGCCAGGCGTGTGTCCGGTTGCTGGAGCGGTTGGGGCACACGGTGGAGTTTCCGACTGCGCAGACCTGCTGTGGTCAGATGCATGTGAACACCGGCTACCAGCGGCAGGCGCTGCCTTTGGTGGAGCGGTTCGTGAACGTGTTCGAGCCGTACGACGTGGTCGTCGCGCCATCGGGGTCGTGCGTGGGCTCGGTGCGGCACCAACACGAACTGGTGGCCCACAAGTACGGCAGCCCCGCTCTGCTGGCCGGTGTCCAAGCCGTTTCGGCGAAGACCTACGAGCTGTCCGAGCTCCTCGTCGACGTGCTGGGCGTGGTGGATGTCGATGCGTACTTCCCGCACACGGTGACGTATCACCCCACCTGCCACTCGTTGAGGATGCTGCGGGTAGGGGATCGGCCGCGGCAGCTGTTGGAGGCGGTGGACGGGCTGAAGCTGGTGCGTTTGCCGGGTGAGGCGGAGTGCTGCGGCTTCGGCGGCACGTTCGCGATCAAGAACGCCGATACGTCCACGGCAATGCTGGCCGACAAGATGCGCCACGTGCAGGAGACCGGCGCGGATGTCTGCACGGCGGGTGACAGCTCGTGCTTGATGCACATCGGTGGTGGGTTGTCCCGGCTGCGGGCCGGTACCCGTACGTTGCATCTGGCAGAGATCCTCGCCTCCACCGCAAAGGACCCACTGCTGCTCGCTGCTCCGCCCGGGCTGCCGATGCCGGAGGGAGCGCGATGACACGGGTGCTGCTGGGGATGCCGGCGCTTCCGCCACCGGCTCCGGCTGGGGTGGGCAGTCTTCGTGGCGACGAGCCCTTCCCGGGAGCCGCCCGTCGGGCGCTCGGCGATGCACAGCTGCGTCGCAACCTGGCGAAGGCGACGGGCACCATTCGGGCGAAGCGGGCCCAGGTCGTGAACGAGCGCCCCGACTGGGAGCAGCTGCGGGAGGCGGGCCGGCAGCTCAAGGTCCACACGATGGCGCGGCTGGACGACTACCTGCAGGAGTTGGAGTCGCGGGTTACTGAGCGCGGCGGAGTTGTGCATTGGGCGCGCGACGCCGACGAGGCGAATCACATCGTGATCGACCTCGTTCGCCAGACCGGCGCCGATGAGGTGGTCAAGGTCAAGTCGATGGCGACCCAGGAGATCGGCCTGAACGAGGCGCTGGAGGGTGCTGGCATCGCGGCGTGGGAAACCGACCTGGCCGAGCTCATCGTGCAGCTTGGGCACGACAAGCCATCCCACATCCTGGTGCCGGCGATCCACCGCAACCGGGCCGAGATCCGTGAGATCTTCCTGCGGGAGATGGCCGACGTGGATGCCGACCTCAGTGACGAGCCGGCCGCGTTGGCCGCGGCCGCGCGCCGGCATCTGCGGCGGAAGTTCCTCTCCGCCAAGGTCGCGGTCAGTGGCGCCAACTTCGCCGTCGCCCAGACCGGCACGTTGGCGGTGGTTGAGTCCGAAGGCAACGGGCGGATGTGCCTGACCCTGCCGGAGACCTTGATCACCGTGATGGGTATCGAGAAGCTGGTCCCGACGTGGCAGGACCTGGAGGTGTTCCTGCAGCTGCTGCCCCGCTCATCGACGGGGGAGCGGATGAATCCATACACGTCGCTGTGGACCGGCGTGACTCCCGGAGATGGCCCGCAGGCCTTCCACCTCGTGCTGGTCGACAACGGCCGTACCGCGGTGCTGGCCGACGCGGGGGGTAGAGACGCGCTGAACTGCATCCGCTGCAGCGCGTGCCTCAACGTGTGTCCGGTGTACGAGCGAACCGGCGGGCATGCCTACGGATCGGTCTATCCGGGCCCCATTGGAGCGATCCTGTCGCCACAGCTCACTGGGATCGAGGACAACGCGTCGCTGCCGTACGCGTCGTCGCTCTGCGGCGCCTGCTACGACGTGTGCCCGGTCAAGATCGACATCCCCTCGATCCTGGTCGAGCTCCGCGCCCGGCACACCGAGGCGTACGCCGCCGAACACCGCATCGCCAGTCCGGAAGCCGCAGCCATGCAGGCGGCGGCCTGGGTGATGAGAAACCCTGGCCGGTGGAGTCTGGCTCTGCGGAGCGCGCGAGCTGGCCGTGTGCTCGGACGGAGGCGGGGCGTCATCGGCGACCTCCCACTGCCAGTCGCGGCCCAATGGACCGACGCCCGCGACCTGCCACGGCCACCACAGCACACCTTCCGCGACTGGTGGGTCAACCAGCACCAGACCGGTAGGAGTGAGCAATGAGTGCCCGTGACGACGTCCTCGGCCGGATCCGCACCGCCCACACCGCCGCGCCGCCGCCCGACCTGCCCTTCGACGAGATCGTGAGGGAGTACCTGACCCGGTCCGACCTGGTCGGAGCCGACCTGGTGGAACGACTCGTCGACCGGCTGATCGACTACAAGGCGCTGGTCCGGCACAGCGCTGCAGTGGACTTACCGGCGGCGGTCGGGGCTGCCCTCGGCGACCGCGGGGTCCGTCGGCTGGCTGTGCCGAACGGGGTGCCAGCTGAATGGCTGGGCGACACTCACCTGCAGCGCCTTACCGACGGTGGTGACACCGGGAGGCTCACGGTCGAGGAGTTGGACGACTGCGACGCCGTCCTCACCGGATGCGCGGTCGCTGTCGCCGAAACCGGCACCCTCATCCTGGATGGATCAGCCGACCAGGGCCGCCGGGTGATCAGCCTGATACCCGACTATCACCTCTGCATCGTGCGCGCTCACCAAATAGTCGGCGACATCCCCGAAGCACTCACCCGCCTCGACCCCGCACGACCACTCACCATGATCAGCGGCCCATCGGCCACCAGCGACATCGAGCTCAACCGGGTCGAGGGCGTCCACGGCCCGCGCACACTCGAAGTCATCATCGTCGACGCCGCACCGGGTGCCAGCTGATGGCACCACCTCCGGCCGACGGCAGCAGCAACCACGGCTCGGTCCGCAGGGTGCCCCGACGCGGGCTCTGCGGAGAATCTGGCTGGGCACGCGGGGATCGGTGAGCAGCAATGGCGGCCAGACGCGCGCCCGTCCGGATGTCCGACGTCGCCAAGCTTGCCGGCGTTTCTATCGCCACGGTCTCCAACTACTTCAATAAGCCGGAGAAGCTCTCGGCTGCTAGTCGTGAAACGGTGGCGGCGGCCGTAAAACAACTCCGGTTCGTGCCCAATGGGGTCGCCAGGGCACTGGCGCGGGGCAACCATCCAGTGGTTGGCATCGTCGTGCTGGACCTCAGCAACCCCTTCTTCGGCGGCGCAGCCCGTGGATTGGAGGATCGGCTGGCGCAGGCCGGCATCATGCTCACAGTCTCCAGCAGCGACGAGGACGCAGCCCGCGAAACGATGTACCTCCGACTGCTGGAGGAGCATTCCGTCGCCGGCATCGTGATCACTCCGGCGACGGCCTCGCTCCGCCTGGTGGAGCGCATCGCGGAGCGCGGCACGCCGGTCATCCTGCTCGGGAGACGACAGCCAGACGATGCGGGCCTGTGCGCCGTCACATCTGATGACGGCCTAGGCGCCGCGATGATCGCGAAACACCTGTTGGAGCTCGGCCACGATCGAGTGGTCTATGTGAATGGGGCCGGTGCCACGCGGTCCCTGGGTCCGCGACGCGAGGCATTGCGGACTACACTCGAGGCGGCTGGCGCGGCGTTCGTGGAACTGATCACACCCACCATGAGCATTGCGGGCGGCGAACTGGCTGCGCGAGGCGTTCTCGAGATGGCCACGCTGCCCACCGCAGTGGTGTGCGCGAACGATCTGTTGGCTCTGGGCGTCTACGAAGTCCTTCGCGACAAGGGCATCCGTGTTCCTGATGACCTGGCTCTGGTCGGTTACGATGACGCCGACTTCTCGCGGTCGCTCTCGGTCCCGTTGACGTCAGTGCGTCAGGACAGGCATGCCCTCGGGTTTCGAGCCGGCGACCTGCTGCTGGCAGAGCTATGCGATGATGCGCATGAGCACCAAGAACTCCTGTTCCCGCCCGAACTCGTCATCAGGGAGTCCACAGCCGGAGTCGGCGCATAGTCCTTCCTTCCGTCTTCTCAAACAGCGTGGAGTCGTCAATCACATCGTCATGGAAGGCGGTCCTTATCGGAGCGTTCCGGTGGTGGCCGCCTGAGACCTGGAAGCCGGATAGCAGTTCGGACAATATGCGATTTCCATGCGCCTGGTTCGTGCATGCTGCCGCATGAGGCTGAGAGGATCGCTGCCGCGTACGGGCTCGGAATCCCAGTTGCGGAGATGGAAATGCTTGGCGTAAGCGTACAGGGACGCGTCTGGCGTCTGGATACGAGCAAGGGATCCTACGCGATAAAAGAGCTGATCTCTCGTCAAACCCGGGCCGACGCGGTGGCGGACATCGCATACCAAGAAGCGGTGCTATCGGCGGGGGAGGTGAGACTACCTCGGCCTGTCCGCACGGCAACTGGGGAAGTACTCACCGAGTTCGCGGGGGACCAGGTGCGGGTGTACGAGTCCTTCGTCGAGGACTTCGCGGCAGAGATACCGCACCTTCTGAGACTGGAGGGACTCATGGATCGGCCGTCCCGACTCCAGATGTGCCATCGGGACCTGTGGTCGGACAACATCCTCCAGACGGTAGGTGGCGGCCTCTGCGTCCTCGACTGGGAGAACTGTGGCCTGGCAGATCCGGCGCAGGAGCTACCCATGGTGCTTTTTGATTTCGCTGGCACAGATAACCGGCGGATCGTGGAGTTGTACGTGTCATACGTCCAAGCAGGTGGCCCCGCACGCGTCGACTGTCCCGCAACATTCACGATGATCATCGCCCAGGTCCTACATTTTTTGGAGTCGGCGGTGAGCAGCTATCTCGATTGCCGTGCGCCGGCCGATGATCGACATCGGAGCCTGGAACGAATCGTCGAACTGCTCGATCCTCCGCTGCGCATCGATCAGATCTTTCATACGCTCGATGTTTTGGCCAGCGTCCGATAGTGGCTGCGTTATCGGTCTGGATCCTTTGCCTGCGCCTCAGCGCCTGACAGCAGGAACGATGGTTCTCGCTATCAATATCTTCGGGTCCGCACCACTGATGTCGGCGTCGCTGGTGATGACGGTCACCAAGTCCAGGACCGGAACCACATAGATGTACTGGCCGCCCTCGCCACGAGCGGAGAAGGTGCGGTGGCCGTTCTCGACAGCTACCCACCAGTGCCAGCCAAAGCCCATGAAGAGGTTGGGTGAAGGTCCCGCCGGCGACGTGGCGTCGGAGACATAGTCGGCAGAAACCAGCTGCAGGTCCTGCCATCGTCCGCCGTTGAGGTACAAGTAGCCAAGCTTCGCGAGGTCACGCGCGGTCAGGCGCAACGTGCTGGCCCCGTAGTGATAGCCCTGCGGATCTCGCATCCAGGCGACCTTGGCGCTCTGGCAGGCCCGAGCAACTGCGGCGTCGACTCCGCCAGTGATCATCGGCTCCAGCGCCCCGTCGGTCTCAATTCCGAGTGGGGCGAGCAGGTGCGCACGCGCGTAATCCATCGTGGGTTGGTGGGAGGCCTTCGCCACGATCACCGACAGCAGGTGAGAGCTTGCGTTGCTGTACGCGAAGTGCTCGCCGGGTTCGGTCGCCAAGGGTTGACCAAGGATGTGGCGAACCCAGTCTGGGCTCTGCAGCATGGAGTCGTGCAGTCGTGGATCACCGTTGAATGCTTCGTCGTCGCCCGCCAATCCGGACGTCATGGTGAGGAGCTGCTTGACGGTGACCCTCGTCAGCGACGGATCTGCACCTGCAGGCAGCTCATCGGCGAGCAGTTCGCCCAGTGTCTGGTTGGTGCTCTTGAGGACTCCGTCGGCGAGGGCAACCCCGATCAGTACGCCGATAACAGTTTTGGTCACTGACCCAACGTCGTGACCGGATGTCTCATCGAGTCCATGCCAATACCGCTCGTGGATGAGACGGCCATGTCGTATCACGAGAACACTGCGTACTTGTGGATACCCACGCGCCACCTGGAACTCAATCTGCGTCGGTAAGGCCGGGTCAACACCTTGGTCATCGGGTGCGGAAGATCGCCAACCTGCTGTCGGCCAGTAGTCGCGAGCAGGGGTGACAGCCGGCCAGCCGATATCCGCCGATTGGTGGGCGTCCAACACCACGACCGAACACCCGACGACCACGGATAAGACGATCAGGATCGCCGAGGCATAGGCTCGCCGGCCCGGCACCGTTGGATCCCGCTGCCCCATGGGACGAATCTACGCGGGACCGGACGTCGATCACGCGGAGATGAGTCGAAGCAGCGTTCTTCGCCAGGCTGGACAACCAACGAGGTCTCCCGTCACCCCTCTCGGCAAAGCGACGTTGATGCTGTACCCGTCGGGCGCGCGCCGACAACCAGACTCGATCCGGGGTAGGCTCCTTCGGTTGCTCACAGCCGGTACAACCTGGCTGTTCGTCGTAGAAGTCGTGGAAGTCGAGGCCAGCGGGCCGGCTTGGATAGACAGGTTGGCGGGTCGAATGTGACTGATGTGCAGTTGGGGACGGGACTGGCGGCGTACGTGCGGTTGCTGCGGCACGGTCCGGCTTCCCGTCCGTTTATGTTCGCCGCCCTCGCGCGGCTGACGCTGGCGATGGTCCCGCTGGGCATTCTCATTCTTGTTGAGCAGGAGCGGCAGGCGTACGCGGTGGCCGGTGTGGTGAGTGGCGCGTACGCGGTCGGCGCGGCGGTAGGAACTCCGCTGTGGGGCCGGCTGATGGACCGTTTCGGACAGGTGGCGGTGCTGCTGCCGACCGCCCTCACCAGTGCCGCGCTCCTCGTTGGACTTGCCCTGGCCACCAAGGGCGGAGCCTCAAACCCTGCTTTGATAGCCGTTGCCGCCGGCGTCGGGCTGAGCTATCCCGCAATCAGCCCAGCGCTCCGGTCGAGTTTCAGGATTGTGCTTCCTGACCCGCAGGACCGGAAGGTGGCGTTCGCCCTTGACGCGACGTCGGTTGAGCTCGCCTTTGTCTGCGGCCCACTGCTGCTGTCGGCACTGCTGCTTCCGTCTGTGCCAGTCCTTCCCCTGCTGATCACTGCTGCGCTACTGGCCGGCGGCGGTGTGGGGTACTGCGCGACCGGGGTCGCCCGCCGAGCGAACGCGGCAGTGCAGCGGGCAGCCGCGGGTCACAGCCCCGGATCGATCGCAACGGGTCCGCGGACAGCCCTGGCCTCGACCGGTGTGGCTGCGGTGCTGACGGTGATGCTGATGTTGAGCATCGGGTTCGGGCAACTGGACACATCGATGGCGGCGACGTCGGATCGAGTGTTGGCCGGCACAGAGCAGGTCGGCATCCTCTTCGCCGCGATCGCGGGCGGCAGTACCGTCGGCGGACTTGCCTTCGGTGCGCGGTCCTGGCCGGTGGACGAGCGGCGGGCGGTACCGGTGCTGCTCTGCCTCTTCGGGCTGTTCCTTGCGCTGCTGGCCGGGCTGCTCGCTACGGGCGCGGTCAGCCTGCTGATCCTGCTGCCTGTGCTGTTCCTCACCGGCTCGACCATCGCGCCGACGTTGATCATGCAGCAGGCGCTGCTGGATCACCTGGCGCCGGCACACCGACTCAACGAAGCGCAGGCGTTCCTTTCAGCCTCGAACACAACGGGAGCGGCGTTAGGCACCGCGATTGCCGGCGTCGTTGTGGACGTCGCGGGACTCTCCTGGTCTTTTGGCGGCGCCGCCCTGGGCGTGCTCTTCGCGGCGGGCGTCGCGGCACTGCATCGGCGACGCGAGTGAACCAGCCCAGCCTTGCTACGACTGGCCTGGGAACCTGAGAAGGAGAGGAGTCCACTTGTGAGCTCACCCAGGAAGTCCGGTCGTCTAAGGAGACTCCGCGTGGCCGTCCTCGCTGGCGGCATCATCAGGGCCTCCACTGCTGCCCATCTTGCCGAGCGGGACACCAAGGTAGTGCTCGTCACAGAGGGCGAACTGGGCAGCGGAGCATCGGGGCGCTCGCTTTCATGGCTGAACTCCTTTGCGCCGCTGCTCGGCCTCATCGCCGGGGAGTTGCTGGCCGATCAGATTGTGAGTGGCCGGCCCAGCCCGCTGCGGACTCGTTTCGCCCCGGACGGTTTCAACTGATCACGCGTAGTCGGCAGGTTTCGGACTGTGCAATCCGGACGGTCGAGGGGTGTGTGAAAGCCAAAGCGGCTAGCACGGTTTGAGTGTCTTTCTGGGTAGGCTGGCCAAGGTGATGACGGTGCCGGCGTCGTTCAGAGAAATGCCTCGCTGGTGGCATGATCATCTTGGTACGGCATGGCTTGATGAGCTGCCCGGGATGGTCGAGGCGCAGTGCACCGCGTGGAATCTGGTCATCGATGGACAGCCGCTCCACGGCAGCAATGCACTTGTCGTTCCGGTAACCCGCCACGGTCACCCGCTCATGCTCCGACTCTGCCCACCAGGGGATGACGTGGCGCAGGAAGCGAAGGCCCTGCGCCTATGGGATGGTCGCGGCGCAGTGCAGCTCTTTGACGCCGACGAAGATGCCCGCGCCATGCTGCTGGAGCGCCTGGACAGCACCCACACGCTCGCCGCTGTGCCGATTCAAGCCGCCCTTCCGGTCTTCGCTGAGCTCATCAACGTGTTGGCGGTGCCGGTGCCCGCAGACATCCGATCCACGGCCACAGCCGCTGGCCGCGAAGCTGAACAGTTCGAGAGGGATTGGCTGGCCACCGGTAAACCGGTCCCTCGCAGTCGACTGGATGCTGCCGTCGCCGTCGCGGTCCAGCGCGCGTCCGAGCCGGTGCAGAACCGCGCCGCCAACGGGGATCTGCACTACGAGCAGGTGCTTCGCAGCGACCGTGCCCCCTGGCTGGTGGTCGATCCCGTGTTGCTGAGGGGCGATGCGGAGTATGACCTCGGCCGCATCCTGTGGAGCCGCCTGGATGAGCTCCCTCATGAGGCTGACGTCGTTGCCGCATTCGACACCTTCGTGACTCTTGCCGGTGTCCCTGCTGACCGAGCCAGAGCGTGGGTGATCATCCGATCGATGTCGTACCTGCTGTGGGGGCTGGCAAGAGGACTGACCTTCGATCCGCCTCGGTGCCGACGACTTCTCAACCTGTTCTGCTAAGCCGCCTTCGAATGAGTGGTCGGTTGCAGCCTCCCGGGGGGAAATCCTTGTCGATACCCACATCGGACGCGGCACTCCGGTTGCCCGGATACCCACGAAAGATCTAGTGCCGAGCGGTGTCTGGGCGGAGAATTATAAGGTGGAGCTTCGATCCTCGCCGCCGTCCGTCTGGCGTGGGCGGCTCCTCGTCGGTTGCTTCACGACCGCCTGGGTATTCGCGGTCTACATTCTCCTGGTGGTCGGCGGCGCGTTGGCGCTGGGGCAAACGGAGCGGCCGAATCTCCCGCTGTCCCTCCTGGCGACCGCGATAGTCGCAGTCGGTTTCGAGCCGCTCCGTTCGACGCTCCGCAGGCGGTTTGCCCAGTCGCCCTATGACCGGCTCGCGCAGTTCTCGACAAAGGCCGCGAACACGGTCGCGACCGACGACGTTATTCCCGAACTCGCTCGACGCGTGACCGAAGGGTCCGGAGCAGTTTCCACCGAGGTGTGGCTGCGGTCCCCCGAGAGCGGGATTATCGAGTTGGCGGCCCGATGGCCGCCAGCTCCGGACGCTGGGCCCGGCCCGCCCCCGGCGCGCCACTACGCCATCCGGCATGGTGACGAAGAGCTCGGGGAGTTGGTTGTCCGCGAACAGACTGGCCGGCCGCTCGAGCCAATCGAGGAGCGGCTGGTCAGCGACCTTTGCGCCCAGGCCGGGCTCGCGCTACGGCACGTGCAGCTGACCGAGGACCTGCGGCGGCGAGTGGCCCAATCGTCCGAGCGGGCGCGAGAGCTACGCCTGTCCCGACAGCGAGTCGTTGCCGCCGCTGACGCGGAACGCCGCCGGCTGGAGGCCAACATCCACGACGGGGCTCAGCAGCACCTGATCGCGCTGGCCATCAACTTAGCGCTCGCTCGTGAGCTGCTGGCTCACCAGCCGGCTCGGCTTGGTCCGCTCCTGCCGGCCTTGCGCAAGGTGGCGACGGAGGCGACGCTCGTCCTGGACGGGCTGGGTCGCGGAATCTATCCTCGCCAGCTGGCCGAGGAAGGCGTTGCTGCCGGGATCCGATCGGCCACGGCGAGCAGCGCCCTCCCAATTCAGGTCGATGATCACCTTCCGTGCCGGTACCCGCGCGAGATTGAGGCGGCGGCTTACTTCGTCTGCCTGGAGGCGGTGCAGAACGCGGTGAAGCACGCGCGGGCGTCCCACATTTGCGTACGGCTGTCCGCGGCCTCCGATGGTCTTGAGCTGGAGGTGACCGACGATGGTCAAGGTTTCGACGTGACCATGGCTGCTGCACGCTCCGGTACGGCGCACCTACGGGATCGCGTCGAGACGGCCGGCGGCCACGCCGAGGTCATCTCGTTGCCGGGCGTCGGGACTCGGGTGACGGCGCGGATACCCGGACGCGCGGCTGCGACAGCCGAGCCGTCATGGTGAGCACCATGCGCGGCGTGCCATCGGTGCTGGCCGTCGTCACCCTTGCCTGCTGTGTGGCGCAGGCGACCTTCCTCTCCCGAGGCGGAATGAGCCTGTGGGGAACCGCTGCGTTCGACCACGGCTTCCCGCTGCTTCCCCTCAGCGCCGGGACCGGCGCTGTGGTCGGTGCGTTGATCCTCGGTCGACATCCAAAACACCCCATCGGTTGGCTGTTTTCACTGGGCCAGCTCGGCACAGCCGGTGGTCAGGCGGCCGATGCTTACGGGTGGGCGGTTCTAGAGGGCCGCATGTCCGGGTCTGAAAGACTGGCGCATGCGGCGGCCTGGTTTGGCAACACCAGCTCGATGTTCCTGGTCGGTTCGCTGGCGCTGCTAACGCTGCTGGCGCCGGATGGCCGGCTGCTGAGCCGTCGATGGCGGTATGTCGGCTACCTCGTAGCCGGATCGGCAGCACTGTTTATGGCGGGTCTGCTCCTTGTGCCGCCGGACGCGATACGACCGACCGGTGCCACCTCACCGGGTCTCCTGGCCACGGTGTTGGCAGGTGGCGGGCAGATCGGGATGACCGTGGCGCTGCTGCTGGGAGGGTTTGCTCTACTGTTGCGGCTCCGGCGAGCCATGGGTGAGGAACGGCAGCAGCTGCGCTGGATTGCCGTGGCCGCAACGATGGCGGGCCTCAGCTTGATGACCATCGTGGTTCACAATCTCGCGCGTGGTGGGAACGTCGCGGCGGACGCGCGTCTGGCCCTGATGCTGTCGCTGGCGTTCCTTGGCATTCCCGTCGCTACCGGCTTCGCCGTGCTGCGGTATCGGCTGTATGACATCGATCTGGTGATCCGCGCCGCCGTCAAGGCGGGCGTACTGGCCACCTTCGTCACGATCGGCTACATCACCGTGGTGGCGGTGACGGCCGGTTGGCTGGGTCAGGCGGGGCCGCCCTCCTTCGTAGCCTCGTTGCTGGCCCTGGTGGTGGTCGCTATTGCGTTCCAGCCGCTTCGGCGTCGGCTGCGCAACCTGGCGGACCGCGTTGTGTATGGTCGGCGCGCCGACCCCTACGAGGCCCTAGCCCGGTTCAGTAGAAGTCTCGCTGAGCGTGTTGGGGGGAGTGCCGTCCTGCCGCGTTTCGCCGAGGCCGTTGCGTCAGCGACCGGGGCGCTCCAGGTGCAGGCCAGCCTCCCGCTGCCGGACGGGGTTCAGACGGCGATGTGGCCCGAAGACCCACCCTCGCTGCGCGGGACCGAACTCGTATTACCAGTGCGGCACGGGGGAGATCAGATCGGCGAGATGCTGGTCAAGCTGCCACCGGCCGGTTCGTTGAGCGGACCGCAGCGACGCCTGACGGCCGAGCTTGCCGAGCAGGCCGGACTCGCCTTTCACAACGTCCGGCTCGATGCGTCGCTGCAGGCGCGGGTGGCGGCGCTGGCACGCGACACGGCCGAGCTGGCTGCGTCCCGCCGTCGGCTCGTCGCCGCCGAGGACGTTGAGCGGGAGCACCTGGTTAGGGCCATCCAGCGCGACGTCAGCCGCTACCTGCACCCGTTGCCGGCAGCTTTGGATCGGCTGCCTGACCTGCTGCGGGACAATCCGTCGGCCGCTGAGCGCCTGCTCGAAGGCTTGGAGGAGAACGCGAACCGGGCCCTTGACGCGCTGCGGGAACTGTCTCATGGGCTGTTTCCCACCCTGTTGGCGACGCGGGGGATGTCAACCGCCCTGGAGGCGTACCTACAGCGGAGGGGCCAGCCGGTAGACGTCGACATCGCCGAGAACGCTTGGGATCATCGACTTCCGGCGGCGCTGGAGGCGGCCGGCTACTTCTGCGCCGTGGAGGCGCTGACGGTGCTGGGGGAGTGCCGCCTAGCAGTCGCAGTCGGGGATGACGGCATGAGAATCACGTGCTCCGGCAGTGTCACTACGTCGCTGCCACCTGATTTCGAGCAGCGGTTGACCGACCGCGCGGAGGCCGTGGGCGGATCTGTGGCTGTCGAGGTCGACGGTGCGCCGCAGTTGACTGTGCGTGTGTACCTTCCCACGGGTCCAACCCTGGAGGTATCGGCAGCGCAGGAGGTCAACGCCGTGTCCGAGCAGGCAGGTGCATTATCGTGACACGCGGGACGGGAAACCCGAGCCGAGAAGGAGGAACGCGGCGGTGCCGCTCCGAGTCGTTTTCGCGGAGGACAACTATCTGGTCCGAGAGGGTACGTGCGCGCTGCTCGCGACCTCGCCTGAGATCGAGGTGGTAGCTGCGGTCTCTGACAGCCGCGACCTGCTGCCGGCAGTCGCCGAGAACGCTCCAGACGCGGTCCTCACCGATATCCGGATGCCGCCGACGTACACGACCGAGGGCATTGACGCCGCCCGACACATCCGGGCCGAGCGCCCCGACGTGGGTGTGGTGGTGCTGTCGTCCCACGTCGAGGGTGCCTATGCCGCCGAGCTCTTGCGGGACGGCGCCGCCGGCCTCGGATACCTCCTCAAGGAGCGCGTAGCCAACGTGGGCGAACTGGAGCGCGCACTCATAGAGGTAGCCCGAGGCGGTTCGGTGCTCGACCCCAAGGTCGTCGAGGGCCTGCTGGCCACCACCGCCCAAGCTAAATCCTCGCCGCTCGCGGCTCTGACCACACGTGAGAACCAAGTGCTGCGAGAGATGGCTACCGGCCGCAACAATGCAGCCATCGCACGAGCCCTCTATCTCTCCGAGCGAGCGGTGGAGAAGAACATCAATGCCGTCTTCGCCAAACTCGGCCTCACCGCGGAGACTGAGTCGCACCGCCGAGTCAGGGCGGTGCTCCTCTTCTTGAACGATGCCCGCTGAGCTGCCCGCTACACCGCGTGCGGCTGTTGTGAGGTCACAACAGTGCTGGTGGCGGACTCGCGCAGCGCGGCCGATGCCATCCAGGCGCCACTGATCGCCATCAGCGCGGCACCGATCGGCTGCGTCGGGAGGCTGGCGCCAGTCGTCAGCATGCCCAGAGCTGCACCGAGCAGGATGAACACGACGAACGCGGCCACCCACAAGGCACCGGCGCCCCTGGGAAGCGCACCTGACCGCCAGACGGCCACGCCGAGAAGCACGTTGCCCACGAAGACCAGCAACATCCCAGCCAGCATCATGATGCTCATGGCCGTCGGCCACTCCAGGGTGACTACGACTTCAGCTCCGGCCAGGTACGCCTGCCCCATCGCTGGCAGGGCGAAGGTTGACACCGCCCCGGCGGCAAGCAGGAGGGCCTGTCCGAGCACCGCTACGACCATCGCCGCCAGTGCCAGCCGCGCAGCCCGGCTGCGAGCCAGGAAGCCGCCGAGCGCGAATGAGCCAAAGATGGCGAAGATCGTCCCGCCGGTGCTGCCCAGAACGTGGCCCGCCAGATAAGAGGTCGTGCTGACATACCGGGCCCAGCCCTCCGGGTCGACAGCCGCGTCAGGCTGCGCGCCGACGGTCGCCCAGGCGGTCAGGACCCCGTAGATGGGGAGGGCGAAGAAGCCAGCGCGGATCCAGCCGCTGGCTGGTGTGTTTTGCATGGAGGTGCCTTTCTGTTGTGCCGCCACTTTCAGCGGCTCGGAGTGGAAGGGTTGGAGGCGAGATCAACGATCTGGTTGACCTGAGTTGGTAGGTGTTATCGCGAGCAGCAACCGGGGTGGACATCGGATCGCTCCTTTGACGACGTGTCTGGAATGCCGGTCGGGCCGTTTGGCGGGCTTACGCGTCCCGGCGCCGGACGGCTACCGCAGCGGCCGCGAGCGCGAAGACCGCGTAGCACGCGTAGACCCCGAAGCCTGCCCAGGCGGACAGCAACCCTTCGGCCGGTCCAACCTGCGTCACCGCGCCCACCGCACTGCTGGGTAGATACGGTGCTACCTGCCGGGCGACAGCCGGAGGAAGCAGGGCGGCGAAGCTGGGGATCACATAGAGCAGCACGAAGAGCGCAGCCACCGCGCCGGCGGTGTTCCGCAGCACCCACCCGATTCCGGTTGCCATAGCGGCTGTTATCCCGAGGGCGAGCGCGGCTCCCACGAGGGCTCTTGCCATCCCTGGCGTTGTGAGCGAGATCGACAGATTTTGCACGGCCATCACCTTGTCTGCCACAACGAACGTGCCGATCAGGGCGGCGAGAGTGCTGATCGCGCTCGCCGCTGCCACCACAGCGGCTTTGCCCCAGACCAGTGGCAACCGGTTCGGTACAGCGGCCATGGATGATCTGATCATCCGAGTCCGGTATTCCCCAGTGACCGCGATTACGCCAAACACAATCACCGCCAGCTGGGCATACCCCACCCCCGACAGTGTTCCTCCGCTCGGGTCTGCGGCGAGAGACTCGGCGGCCGGTGGCTCGTTCTGGACGACGATTCCGACGGCGGCGAACGCGCCGCCGCCCATGATCACCGCCACGGTGGCGAGCAGCGCCCAAACTGTGGATCGGAGGCTGCCAAGCTTGATCAGCTCCGACGTCAACACCCGCCAGTGGTTGATCTTGATGCCGCGGCGGCTCTCGAGCAGCTTCGGCTGGTCCGTGGACGTCAAGGTCCTGCCAACTGGTCTGTCGATGGTGGTCATGCGGCGGCCCTCCTCCGGGTCCCGACGTCGCCTGAGGTCGACGTCGTGTTGTCGTCAGGTGTGATGCTTCGGTAGTCCATGTGGTCACGGACCAGGGACAGGTATGCCTCTTCGAGAGAGCCATGCACCGGTGTCACCTCGTGCAGGATGATCCCGTTTCCGAATGCGATCTCGGCGATGTCGGCGCTGGACAGGCCAGAGATCGACACCGCATCAGGGGCCTCGGGCATGACGGGGATGCCCCGAGCGGACAGCACGGAGACGAGCTCAGCGGCTCTGGGGCTGCGGACGTGCACTCGTGGCGCCGTCGAGGCGGTCAGCTCCTTCATCGAGACGTCAGCGAGCAGCCGGCCGCGACCGATGATGATCAAGTGATCTGCGGTGAGAGCCATCTCGCTCATCAGGTGCGAGGAGACGAATACCGTGCGGCCATCGGATGCCAGTCCCCGCAGCAGGCCACGGATCCAGCGAATGCCGTCGGGGTCCAGACCGTTCACGGGCTCATCAAGGATGAGCACCTCTGGATCGCCGAGCAATGCGACGGCGATCCCGAGTCGCTGGCCCATCCCGAGGGAGAAGCTTCCAACCCGTTTACGGCCGACGTCTGCCAGACCGACCTGGTCGATTACCTCCGCCACCCGGCGGGCGCCGATGCCATGTGTCGCGGCGAGCGCCCTGAGATGGTTGACCGCACTGCGCCCGGGGTGGGCGGCACCCGCTTCCAGCAGCGCTCCGACGATCCGCATTGGTGCGGCGTGGTCGGCATAGCGGCGCCCGCTCACCAGCGCCTGGCCGCTTGATGGCCGGTCCAGTCCCACAATCGCGCGCATGGTGGTGGACTTTCCCGCACCGTTCGGACCTAGGAACCCAGTCACCACACCGGGACGTACTGAGAAGGTGAGGTCGTCGACGGCGGTCTTGGTGCCGTAGCGCTTGGTCAGCTGCTGGATCTCAATCATGAGTGAACTCCTCGGAATGTGGATGGATGATGCGTCGAGAGGTCACCGCTCTGCCTCATCGAGTTCCTGCCGGTAAGATCGGCTCAACTTCCTGCGGGCGATCACGCCCAAGACGATCGCCAGTAACGCGGTTGCCAGCAGCACGGCGGTCTGCCGGTTCTCGCCGCCTTGGAGGATGTCCGCGACGATTCCGTCGCTGTTGGCCGACCTGTTGAACATGATGTGCATGACCGCCACGAGCAGGATGCTGTTGGCGGCTCCGCGAAGGACCATGCCAAACAGCGACCTGACAACGACGGTCACCAGGAAGAGCAGGGTGAAAGCCACCGCCAGGTCGAGCGGTGAGGCGACTTCGCCGTTGATGATCTGCAGCGGCATGTGTACCGCGGTGAACGGCAGCCCGGTCAGGGCCGCAGCCACGAAGAAGCTGTGACGTCGCTCTAGGTGGGTCTGGAAGAACCCCGCCCAGGTCGTCTCCTCCCAGATGTTGATCAGGAAGAAGCCGATCGCCAGTCCCAGCAGCTCGCCACCAAGAACACGCCACCCCGGCAGGTGTGCCGAGTCGCCGAACAGGACCGCCGTCAGAACCGTACTCGTGGGAAGTGCAAGCAGTGCGAACAGCCACCAACCAGCCGGAACGCGCCAGCGCAGCATGCGGGTGAGCAGTTCCCGGACCGCAGGCCGGCCGCCCTCCAGAGCGGTGACGACAACGGCGGCCGGAAACAGCGCCAGGATGGACAACCCTGCGGCTGCCCGCTCCATTTCGAGCCCAAAAAGCTCCGGAACGGATTTCCCCGGCAGCAGCCCTCGGTCGACGAGGATCGCCAACGTCATCAAGAGGAGCGCGGATCCGACTCCCAGCACAAGGAACGCGGCGACGGGTTGACGCTGTACGAGCGACCTAGGTGCGCTTCCTTGTCTCGGCCCAATGATGGTCTGCATGGGAACAGCTCCTTCCAACGCTGTCAACTGCTGTCGAGGCTAGAAAAAACGGAGTCGCCCCAGGACCCGGCAGGCACCCCGATCGGGGGGAGGTGAACCGACCAGAAATCGTGCGGATCGCCCACCCCGCGTGGGGTGCTAGCACCCTCCCGAATCGCTCCGCCGGCCAGCAGTCTGGTCAACGGAGGTGCGCATGTCCGTACGGGTACTGGTCGTCGACGACCACGAGCCATTCCGTCTGGCCGCGGCGGCGGTAATTGCAGCGACCGACGGGTTCGAGCTCGTTGGTAGCGCGGAAAGCGGCGAAGCCTCCCTCGTCGCCGTGGCGGAGCTGCACCCCGACCTCGTCCTGATGGACGTCCAGCTGCCCGGCATCGATGGTGTCGAGTCGACCCGCCGCATCCTCACTGGGCACCCCTGGGTAAGGGTCCTGCTGCTGTCGTCCGCCGACGCGTACGTCGACGCCGAGCAGTCGGGCGCCGTCGGCTATCTGCCGAAGCGGCGCCTGAGTCCCAGCCGCCTCCACCGGGTGTGGGCAGACACCCGACGTCAGCCAGCAGTTCCGTCACCGTGACCGAGCCACTTTCGACCCGCAGCCACAACTCTCACCAGAAGGAGCGAGCATCATGACCATCCACGACCGAATCCGGCCAGGCACTCCAGGCGGCCTCACCTCGCACGCCCAGGAGGAGAGTGTGGAGCAACACTCCCTCCCACAGTCCTTGGCGTTGCACCTACTGCCCGGAATCGTGATCGCAACCATCTTCTACGGGGCATCGCCGTTGATCATGCGGGCGGGCTTCCCGGCCATTGCCGCAGGCATGCTGGCAGCAGCCGTGGGCATCCTCGGCCTCGAACTGGCCTGGCTGCTCTACCAGGCCCGCCGTCGGACCGGGCGCCTCGCATTGTCGGCCGTGCTGCCGTACCGGCCGAGCGCTTTCACCTGGCGGAAGGGCATGCTCGTGTTGGGCCTTTGGGTCTGGGGGCTTGGGATGAGCGTTCTGCTGGCTGATCTCAAGACAGGAATCCTTGAGAACGTCTTTTCATGGATACCGACGTGGGCCGTTAGTCCCATGCCGCGTGACATCGCGTCGACGTCCACTGGGACAGTGCTGGTCGTCACTGGTATGGGGCTGCTCGTGGTTAACGTCATCCTCGGCCCGTTGACTGAGGAGCTGTACTTCCGCGGGTATCTCCTGCCCCGTCTTTCCCGCTGGGGCGCTTGGGCGCCCCTGATCAACGTCAGCCTCTTTGCGTCCTACCACTTGTGGAAGCCGTGGGACGTGCTGACGCTCATCGTCATGCTGGCGCCCATGGTGTACGCGGTTTGGCGGACCCATGACATCCGGATCGGGATCGCGGTACACATCGGCTTCAACGGCACCGGCTTCCTGACCAACTCCCTGCCCACTCTGCTGGCCGGGTAGGGCCTGATATCGCGCAGCCCACAACCCAGCCCCTCGCTTTCTCTGACTGTCAGTGGCTTAACAGCGATCGGTCAGCACAGGCAAGCAACATCGCTGCTAGGAGAAGGACGAAGTCCCGCCCGGGTGCGCGGGCAAGGAAGCAAGGAGTCAAGCCATGATCGTCCCTGAGACGTTCCTCTGGGTGTGGTTCGCTCTGGCCGCGGTCTCGACGGCTTACGTCACCTGGGACAACTTCGTCGGAGGCAACCCCGAGGAGCCGGTGATGAAATGGGGCTGGGTCCTCATCACCTGCTACATGGGTCCGGTCGCACTCGCGCTGTATGTGCTGACCGACAAGGAGCCCCGGCCCGGAGAACACGCGACCTTCATCCGACCCTTGTGGAAACAGGGCGTGGGGTCGACGGTGCACTGCATCGCCGGCGACGCCACCGGGATCATCACCGCAGCCGTGATCACGACGGCACTGGGATTGCCGATGTGGATGGACCTCATCGTCGAGTACGCCGCCGGCTTCGGCTTCGGCCTGCTGATCTTCCAGGCGCTGTTCATGAAGAAGATGGCGGGCGGCTCGTACCGAAGGGCGCTGCGCAGATCCTTCATGCCCGAATGGCTGTCGATGAACATGATGGCCGCCGGCATGTTCCCCGTCATGATCATGTTGATGATGGGCCGCGACATGCGGGCCATGGAACCCACTGAGCCCCTTTTTTGGGCTGTGATGTCGGTCGGCGTCATCGTCGGCTTCGTCACCGCCTACCCGATCAACGTGTGGATGGTCTCCAAGAACCTCAAGCACGGTCTGATGAGCGTTTCGGCTTCCAGCACACGAACGCTCACATCCCGTACCAACCCTTCAGAAAGCTCGGAGGTGTTGGCGTGACCGCCTCTCAGCCGGGGGCCGAAGTCCTCCCTAGCCACAACCACCACGACCCGGGCGCGCCGCGGGACCTCGACCGGCACCAGGGATTGGCCCGCGGACGTGAGAACCACAGCGCTGGCCATCACGGCACCGACGGCCGCGCAGGGGATCGACATGACGGCCACCAGATGACCTCAGACGTCACTGAACCGCAGTTGGCCGTCGTTACGGTGCTCACGGTCTTGGCACTCGCGCTGGCGGTCGCCCTGCCGGCCACGAGGGTCAACCTCACGCTGAGTGCCGATGAGATCGGCGGCGCCATCATGCCGCCCGGCATGGTGATGACCCGCGAAACGTCAGCCGACGCGATGCGTGACATGGCCGCGATCGACCAGCACGCCGTCGACGCCGTTGCTCCGGCGGCCGCGCGCGGGGACCAACCGTTGGAGCCGCGCACTCAGGCAGGCGTGAAAATCTTCGACCTCACCACCGCTGTGACAGGCTGGTCGATCCTGCCGGAGCGTCGGCTCGACGCGTACACCGTCAACGGGCAGGTACCGGGTCCTCGGCTCCGCGTCACCCAAGGCGACCGCGTCCGGGTCAACGTCCACAACCGGCTGCCCGAGGCGACCAGCATTCACTGGCACGGTCTGGTTCTGCCGAACGCCATGGACGGAGCCGCCGACATCACCCAGCCGCCCATCCCACCGGGCGGCAGTCATACCTACGAGTTCACCGTCTCGCAGCAGGGCACCTACTTCTACCACTCCCATGCGGCTCCGGACCGGCAGCAGGCTCTGGACCTGTACGGCGCCCTCCTGGTCGACCCGACGGACAGCCGAATCGACACCGGGTACGACTACGACCACGAGGCGGTGATCCAGCTGCAGGAGTGGCTCACCAGGGACGGGCTGACCTTTCCGGCGATGTCCATGGAGGGTGCGCTGCCGAACTACTTCACCATCAACGGCAAGTCCTATCCCGAGACGGAGACCATCCGGATGCGGGTCGGCGAGAAGGTCCGCGTACGTTTCATCGGCACCCACAACAACTTCGTCCATCCGATGCACATTCACGGTGGCCCGTTCCGCATCGTGCAGACAGACGGAGAACCGGTACCACCCGCCGCCCAGCTGCTCAAGGACACAGTGAATGTCGGACCCGGTGAACGCTACGACGTGATCTGGGAGGCACGAGAGCCAGGCAAGTGGCTGCTGCACTGCCACATCCCCCATCACACCACCAACGACAACGCCGAGCAGAACGGTGGCGGCGGCTTGATGGCCGTTCTCGACGTCAGCGAGTGAAAGGACGGTACGAGCATGGCTAGTCCTGCACAAGCGAGCAAGCACACCGCTCAGCGGCGGAAACAACTAAATCCATTTATAAGCAATGCCGTGGAGACCCTTGACGAAACACGGCGGACTCCCGGCGGACGGTAAGGAGGAAGACCAATGGACGTTTATTGTGAACGAGTCGGCATGGGTTTTTTCGCGGAGCCGCTGAATGCGATCTCCAACGTTTCTTTCCTGATTGCTGCGTGGCTGGCCTGGATGCTTGCGGGCCGGACCGGCACACGGTCCACCGGCATGCAGGTGTTGATCGGGCTCGGGGCCGCTACAGGTGTCGGCAGCATGCTGTGGCACACGATGCCGAACACCTTGACGTTCTGGCTCGATATCATCCCGATCCTGCTGTTCATCATGTCGTACATCTGGCTGTACGCGCGCGGTATTCTTCGCCTCCGCGCGGCATTCACGGCTCTGTCGATCTCGGGATTTGTGCTGCTGACCTTCGTCGCTGTCTCGTATTCGCACATCCTCCATGGCGCGCTCGTCTATACGCCGGGACTGCTGGTCGTGCTGGTGCTGGGCTTGCTCCACGCAAGACAGCAGGATGCTGCCCGGTTCACGCTGCTTCTCGGCGCCGGGGTCTACCTTGTTGCACTCTTCTTCCGCACCATTGACAATCAGGTTTGTGCTGCGGTGCCGATCGGCACCCATTACCTCTGGCACCTCCTGATCGGGTCTGTCACCTACCTGGCTATGCGACCTCTGATCCTCGCGTCGCACGCTGCGCCGGAGGCGGAGAGCACCGCACGGCGGGGCCGCGGAGCTCACGCAGGGGCCCGATGAGATACGAGGCAGTTCAACTGGACCTGCGGGCGGCGCGCCGTCGCACATAACCGCTGGAGAGCCGCCTCAGTGGATACGAGGGGGAAGGGTCACCATGGCCATGACGATGCGAGTCGAGATCTTCCCGAGCGACGACCTGGGTTCCACCATCAGGTTCTACGTAGAGGTGCTGGGCTTCGTGTTGGTTCGCGACGAGTCAGCGACCGAGGCGCCCTACGTGGCGCTGGAGCGTGGCGAGGTCAAGATCGGTGCTGCGGCTCGATGCCGCCACCACCCAGATCTGGATCACCGGCGACCGCCCACCGGCGTTGAGCTGGTGTTGGAGGTCGACGACCTCGACAGTGAGCTCGACCGCGTCCGCAGCCGAGGCTGGCCGATCGAGGAAGAACTGACCCGCAGGCCATGGGGTTTGCGAGACTTTCGGCTCCTCGACCCGAATGGCTACTATCTGCGCATCACCGAACGGAACCCCGATGGCTGACTCCTCAATGCCGGGCCGCCGTCTACTTTCGCCGAATGAGCGCGAGCCCCGCGCGGTCCAGATATCCAGCCACTCAGGTTCGCTCACAAGTCACTGAGGCGGCGACCTGTTCAAGGTCGCGGCGCTCCAGGGGTGAGGCGGGCCAGGCGCGCGCCTGTCGCCAGCCCGCCGCGGCGTCGAGGAACCGGCGGGCGGTGCGCCGGTAACCGCGGTCAGCGGCGACTGCGGCAAGACCCTCACAGGCGGTCGCTGCGGCTGGATGAATCGGCGTCCCGGCTTCCGCGACCAGATTCCAGGCCTCTCGGTGCTGTCGTTGCGCGCCGGCGACGTCACCGCGCTCGTGTGCCAGCCGGCCAAGCCCGTTCAGCGCGATCGCCGCCCAGTCCGGGGTCTCAGCTCGCGACATTCGTTGCAGCGCAGAGGTGTAATGAGCGGCCGCCTCCGTGGGCTGGTTTCGTAGTCGCGCCAAATGACCCTGCCCGAGCAGCGCCAGCACGCTCGCCTCCGCACCCAGCTCGCGAGCGACCGCCTGCGCGCTACTGAAGTACCCATCCGCGCCGTCGAGGTCGCCGATCAACACGCTGATGTGCCCGAGGTTCGCCAGCGCGTACTGCACTGTGTTCGTCAGCCCAATCCGTCCTTCGGACAGAGCATCGCGGTAAACCTCCAGCGCTTCGGAAAGCAGACCGGCCCGATGCAACGCCATACCGAGGTGATACTGGACGGCAGAGATTCCCCAGTGGTCACCCAGCTCGCGGAAGAGCGCCAAAGCCTGGTGGAAAGTGTCCCGACCCGCCCGAAGCTTTCCGGCACCGAAATGAAGCTCCATCTCGACGAAGAGTGTCAGAGCCAGTCCCCATTGGTCATCCGAGCCGCGGAAGATGTCCCGGGCCATTGTCAGAAGCTCCCACGGCGGTGGCTGCAGCGGCCCCGCGATGGCTTCGACCGCCAGCAGCGTGCGGGAGTAGGCCGCCAGATGATGTTGAGCCAGGGCATCCAGCTCGTCCAGGCTTTGCCGCGCCGCAGCGGCACACACCGGGCTCGGGTGGACGATACAGGAGCCCGGCCGGGCGACAATTGACTTCGCCTGGACCGCGCGGGCGCGTGCGGCCCGTGAGGCGGTGTCACCGTGGCGATCCAGCATGTTGTCGATCTGGCCCACGGCGTTCTGGTCGCTCGTGAAATACCAGAACCAGCCCATCGCCGCGACCAGCCGGAGCCCCAAGTCGGGGTCGGACTCTGTTCGCCCCTGGGCCCAGGCAATCGCCGCGTCGATATTTCGGCGTTCCTGACGAAGGGTACGTAGCCATCGGCCCTGGTCTGGTCCGCGCAACCCAGCCTGACCCGCCTCGGCAAGTGCGGTGAAATACCGCGCGTGGGCGCCGGCGAGAAGCGCAGTCTCGCCGGCTTCGTCGGCCCGCTCCTGGGCGTACTGGCGCAGCGTCTCCAGCATTCTGAACCGACCGGGCGACTTCGCCGTGTCCGCCTGGATGAGGGATCGGTCCGCGAGCGATGCAAGGAGATCGAGCATTTCTGCGGCGGGTACGGTTTCGTCCGCGACGACCGCCTCGGCTGCCTCCATGGTCCAGCCAACTCTGAATACTGACAGACGACGGAACAGCACCCGTTCGGTGGGGGAGAGCAGCTGGTGGCTCCAGTCGACGGTCGCGCGCAGAGTCCGCTGACGGGCTTCCGCAGTGCGGTTTCCAGTCGTCAGAAGTCGGAAACGATCGTCGAGACGGGTGGCCAGGTCCCTGATCGGTAAGGTACGTGCTCGCGCGGCCGCCAGTTCCAACGCAAGAGGCAGCCCGTCCAGCTGCCGGCAGATTCGGCCGATGTCAACAGCGTCCACTGGTTCAATGCGGAGGTCCGGCCGGATGGTGAGCGCCCGATCAAGAAACAGCTCGGCGGCACCGTAGTCGCGAAGCTGTTCAACGGAGAAGTCGGGTGGTGGAGAGGCCAGCGGAGGCACCATAAGTTGCACCTCGCCGGGAACGCGGAGCGGTTCACGACTCGTGGCCAGGAGGCGTAGGCGGGATCCTGCGGTGAGCAACCGTTCGACGAGTTCTGCGCAGCTCTGAACCAGGTGCTCGCAGTTGTCCAGCACCACCAGAGCGGATCGGTCCCGAAGGTACCCAACCAAGCTCTCGGTGACCCTCCCGGCGGGTCGCTGTGCACCGACGGACTCCGCCACGACGTCCGCAACCTTTTCGGGATCCTCAACACCGGCGAGCCGCGCCAACCAGACACCGTCAGGGAACCGTCCGGCTGTATCGCCGGCGACTCGAAGCGCCAGGCTCGTCTTTCCGGCACCACCGGGACCGGTGAGGGTGACGAGCCGGTAGTCGCTCAGCAGACCAGAGACCTGGCCCACTAGCCGCTGTCGACCCACGAACGAGGTAACACGTACTGGCAGATTCGTCAGTGCAGTCGGCAGCTCACGCACGGGAGCCCGTAGCTTCGAGTCTTGGCGCAGGATCGCCTGCTCGAGATCACGTAGTTCCTTCGATGGGTCGAGTCCCAACTCCTCGTCGAGCGTGTGTTGCAGTCGACGGTAGGCGGCCAGAGCGTCTGCCTGGCGACCTGTCCGGTACAAGGCCAGCATCAGCTGGCTGTGCAGACGTTCCCGCAACGGGTTGCTGATTGCCAGCGTCTCGAGCTCATCCACCAGACCCGTGTGCCGGCCGCTCTCCAGCTCCAGCTCCAGCTGAATGCGTTCCTCGATTGCGGCCAGTCGAAGTTCCTCCAGGCGCGTCACTTCTGGCAGCGCCCATGACTGGCTAGCGAAGTCGGCAAGGGCCGGCCCTCGCCACAGTTGGAGTGCCTCACTGTAGAGGCGGGCGGCCGCCTTCCCATTGCCAGTCTCGGAGCGCGCCTGCCGAACCAAGGTGGAGAAACGGTGTACGTCGACCTGGCCGACATCGACCTCCGCGACGTAGCCGGGCCCTCTCGCAGCGACCAGTGCTCCAGGAATGCCGATCTCGTCCAGCGCCCGCCGCAAACGGGAGATCCGTCCCTGCACGGCGTTCGCCGGATTGGTCGGCAGCGCCGCGCCCCACAGGGCATCGGCCAGCGTATCTCGAGGAACTACTCGCCCGGCAGACAACAGCAGCAGCGCCAGCACCGCTTTCTCCCCAGCCGACGCCACGGATCGGCGCTCGCCGTCGATCACCACCTCCAATGGCCCCAACAGCTTGAATTCCACCGGCACCCCCACCGCTCCTGGCTCGCCCACCTGTCCGGCCGGGCGGCATCCCGCTGGCTCCACGCTAGCCCGTTCAGCAGGTGAGGACAGCAGGTCAACAGCATCGCGTCAGCGCACGGACGCATGGTGGAGCAAGCGTTCAGGCAGCGTTTCCGACTGATCACGGCAAGGAGGAGCCATGCTGGAGCAACCGGCACACCTGTCCCCACGTACCGCGACTCGCCAGACAGGGATTCTGCAGGTGGTGGACCTCCAAGCCGGTCCGTACTCCTGGGAGATCGAGCCTGGCGTTGTGGTGCACGGGTACGCCTTCAACTCAGAGGTGCCCGGACCGACGATCGAGGCCAGGGTCGGCGACACTCTCGCGGTGCGGTTCACGAACTCCTTGCCCGTGCCGGCCATCATCGAGTGGGAAGGGGCGCATCCGGCGTGCGCTGGACATGCCGATGGTGAGTTGATCATCCATCCGGTTGAGCCGGCTGGCAGCGTTGGATATCAACTCACGCTGGATGAGCCTGGGACCTACGGCTACCGGATAACGAGTTCGAAACGGCTCGAGCATCCCCCGCACGGCCTGCTCATCGTCGAAGAGGCGCCGGGCCACGTTGAGTGCTGAGCCGACGTCGGGTAGCGCGCTGTAGAGCCAATCGACGGCTTGCAGCTCGGACATGGGTTTGGAAGTGCTCTGCGTTTCGGTATGAATCCGGTGCCCGGGCAGATCAGTCGTGCAGCTGCCGAAACCGGCATCTCCGTTCAATCCGCGTTGCGCCTCGACGATGGAACCGGTTGGTCTGCGGCGCCGTACGGTGCGGCGAGCCGCCGGTTCGGGATCGCCAACTGTCCCGAGACCCCTTTGGTATTGCCAGCGGCACGAAGGGATTCACCGCGCTGAGCGGTGATGAGTCTGGTTGAAGGGGGGCCTGATCGCCGAACGGGTCGGCGGCCTCCGTTCGTCGACTTGGTGCAGCGACGTGTCTGCGATCCCGCCGGAATCGTCGGTGCCCGGGTCAGGTGTTGGACTCGATTGGGAACCGTCGACGTGGTCGAGGAACCCGTCGCCAAGCGCCACACTTATGCCCGTTCAGTTGCTGACCAGCCCGCGCGAATCCCGTTCACCCACCGCCGTGCCGACGCTGGCGCCCACCCATCATGACGTGAGAACGGTGAGGCCCCGGGTATCTCACCCAGGCCTCACCGTTCTCCTTGCCTGTCGGTCCGGCTGCGCCTGCTACTTGAGCGAGACGTTCACGGTGCGGAGCACACCGTCGCCCATGTCGATCCGCGACTGGTAACTCCCCAGGCTCAGCGTCCTTGTGCTGAGGTTGAACAGGTACTGGCCGCTGGTGGCGTCGTAGCGGAAGAGGTTCCCAGTGGTGGCGTTGGAGGT
The DNA here is from genome assembly GCA_035717205.1 of Propionibacteriaceae bacterium. GTDB lineage: Bacteria > Actinomycetota > Actinomycetes > Propionibacteriales > Propionibacteriaceae > Microlunatus. The sequence goes on from DASTIW010000015.1 coordinate 28,992, forward strand.
CGAGATGGCCTCCAAAGCGGTCCCGCTGGCTGCGGGACCGGTGCGCTGCAGGTAGAGGCGAGCCGACAGGTTCGTGATCCCGGCGCTGGCCCCGGTGAGCTGGAACTTGATCGGCACCGTGCTGCCAAGCTTGAAGATCGAACTGCCGTCGGCGTTGACCGGCTGCAGCACGTTCGACCAGGCCGCGGTGACGGTGACCGTGAAGGACTCGGTGCCCGCGTTCCCGGCTGCGTCCTCGGCGGTGCAGGTGACGGTGGTGGTGCCGAGCGGGAAGACCCCGCCCGACAGCCTGTCACAGCTGGCGGCGACGCCGCCGTCGACGATGTCGGTGGCCGTCGGAGCGGTGTAGGAGACCGGTGCCCCAGCAGCCGAGGTGGCGATGGCGGTCCTGGCAGCCGACACGGTCAGGTTCGGGGCGGTGGTGTCCTCGACAGTGACGGTGAAGGTGTTGTCCCCATTGTTGCCGGCCCTGTCGGTGCCTGAGCACGTGACCGTCGTGGTCCCGACCGGGAACACCGACCCGGACAGCCTGCTGCAGGTGGCGGTCAGCGCGCCGTCCACGTCGTCGCTTGCGGTGACGCCGATGTAGCTGACGGTTGCCCCGCTCGGTCCGGTGGCCTCGGTGGTGATGTCGGCAGGAACGGTGACAACCGGCTTGGTCCGGTCCTGCACCTCGACGGTGAAGCTCCCGCTGCCTTCGTTCCCGGCCGCGTCCTTCGCCGAACATGTGACCGTGGTGATCCCGAGAGGGAAAGTGCTGCCCGATTCCGGCGTGCAGGTGACCGTCGAAATGTCGCCGTCCACCAGATCCTCAGCAGTGGCGCCGGTGAAAACCACGTCGCTGGCACCGGTCCCCGAGGTGTTGGCGACGACTAGGTTGGCTGGAGCTCGAACCGAGGGTCCGGTGGTGTCCCGGACCGTGACCGTGAACGACTTGCTGCCCGTGTTGCCGGCCGCATCGGTCACGGCGCAGGTCACCGTGGTGGTACCGATGTGGAACGTCGTGTCTGAAGCCTGGGAGCAGCTCGGGTTCATCGGGCCGTCGACATGATCGCTGGCGCTCACGTCGCCGTAGACCACCTTGGCGCCGTTGGGCCCGGTGGCCTCCGCGATCTCGTTCGCCGGCACCGTCACCGCCGGGGCCGTGGTGTCCTGCACCGTGATGGTGAAGTTGTCGATGCCCACATTGCCGGCCTGGTCGATCGCGGAGCAGATGACCGTGGTGGCGCCGAGGGCAAAGGTCGAGCCAGAGGCCGGATCGCAGGTGGTGGTTACCGAGCCATCAACCTCGTCGGAGGCTGAGGCGGCGAAGGTGGCGGCGGCGCCGGCTGCCGAGGTCGCCTCCTTGATGATGTCGCTGGGAACGGTCACAACCGGGGCCGTGGTGTCCACAACGGTGACTGTGAAGAAGCTGTCCCCGACGTTTCCTGCCTTATCGGTGGCCGAGCAGGTGACCTCGGTGCTACCAAGCGGGAAGACAGTGCCGGAAGCCTTGCTGCAGGTGACCGCCCGGGCGCCGTCGACGTCGTCGTGAGCTGTGGCGGCGTCATAGGTGACCGTGGCGCCGTTGGCGCCGGTGGCCTCGATGGTCTGGTCGACCGGAACGCTGACGATCGGCTTGGTAACGTCCTGCACCTCGACGGAGAAGGTGTTGGTGCCCTTGTTTCCGGCCACGTCGGTGGCCGAGCAGATCACCGTCGTGGTGCCAAGCACGAACGTGCTGCCAGATTCCGGGGTGCAGCTGGCGGCCACGGTGCCGTCGACCAGGTCAGTCGCGGTGGCCGGTTCGTAGGTCACGGTCGCGGCGTTGTTGCCCACCACAATGTTGGCGGGGGTGGTGACGACCGGAGCGGTCGTGTCGGTGACGACCACGTTGAACGGGTCGCTGGTGCCGGTGTTGCCGGCCTTGTCGGTCGCCGAGCAGGTCAGCGTTGTGGTGCCCACAGGAAAGGAGCCGCCGGAGGCGTAGACGATACCGGCAGCGTTCGTGCAGGTAACTGGCCGGCTGCCGTCGACCGCGTCGGACGCGCTGACGGCGAAGGTGACCGGAGTCAGCTTGCCGGTGGCCTCGGTGGCAGCCGGGGCGTGGACGGTGACGAGCGGCTTGCGGGTGTCGACGATGCTGTAGGTGGCTGACGCGTTTGCGTTCAGGCCGCCCGCGTCGTCGTAGCTGCAGCTGGCAGTCTGGCTACCGAGACCCTCGGCGGCGCGGGGGCCCGTGATGGGGCTCAGGCTGGCGTCGAAGGTCCTGTTGCCGTCATCCTTGTCGGTGACGTTGCAGCCGGCCACCGGCACGTTGCCCAACTCGTACAACGCGCCGTTCGTGACGCCGGTGATCGACACCGTAGGAGCGGTGTTGGTTACCAGCGGTTTCGTCACCGTCAAGGTGAAGGTGGCGCCACTTGTGCTGTAGAGACCGACGGTGTTTGAGTCGGCCACCGAGACGGTGATCGTGTAGCTGCCGGGCGTGGTGGAGGAGAAGTCAAAGTACTGGTCGGTCTTACACGTAGTGTATTCGCGGGACTTCGGGGTGACAGTGACGGCAGCCGGAGCGTTCACGGTTAACGTGGCGGCGGAGCCGTCGGCGGCGTTACAGTCGGCTTGCGGATCGTTATTGTTGGCCGCGATCGGCGCCCGGATGCTGTAGCCGATGGCTGTCGTCTCGCCGGCCGTGATAGTCGGACTACCCCCGGCAACGATACTGTTCTGAATCGAGTCCGAGTGTGCTGCCATGGGCACTGCCAGCAGCACGAGTGTTGCCGCGGTGGTCATGGCGAGGACTCGCCGTACCGGCGACCATGCCCTTGCGATCGAGCGGGGGGTGCGCCCCTGCCCGTCCTTCCTGATTCGACTCATGCCTCAACCCTTCAACCCAGATCATCAGCGATCCCCCCGATTGGGTCCGCCCCCAGGAAGAAGGTAGGGCCATCAGCAGCCGCCTCGTTGCCGTTTAGCGTTCAAATCACTAAACGCACGTGGCGCCGTCTCGGGACTTGAGCGCTCGCGGGCCTCTGCCGACCCCTGCGCAAGCACCTCGCGGGCGACGCCTCAACCTCGACACCCGCGGGGATGGTGTGCCGAACGATCGGGCACAGGACGTTCGTCGGCAGGTCGTTCTGACCCCTCAAACCAAGCCCGTCACACCAGGTCGGCGAGCAAGTTCACTCCTGGAAGAAGCGAACGCGCCGATGGTCGGGGGCTCCACGACGACCCGGTTCCTGGTGATGAGGTCGAGTGCTTGAAGATGATCAGACACGCGGTGGAGCTCCGGCTCGATGCCGTGGGCGGTGATCGGCTGGCCGGCGCGCTGCCAGCCCTGGCCCAGCCAATCGAACACCTCGCTGGCGAGCTGCGGGAGCTGCGCCGGGCCGCCAACTTCGAGCGGGGCCACCGCTCGCTCGGCGACCGGTCTTGTTCCGCGGGCTAAGGCGTGCGGCGTCGCGACGACGGGGTGAGGGCTGGGTTGTCGAAGGAGTTGTCGACCGGGTTGACGGTGGTGCCGGGCGCGACGATATCGTCGATCCGGTCCAGCACATCTGCCTCCAACACGACGTCGGCCGCGGCGAGTTGCCCTTCGAACTGTTCCATGGTCCGGGGCCCGATGATCGCCGAGGTGATCGCTGGGTGGGTGAGCACGAATGCGATGGCCATCTGGATGAGCGTGATTCCGGTGTCATCGGCCAGCTGCGCGAGCTCCTCGACGGCGTCGAGTTTGCGTTGGTTCGCGGGCTGGGAGAGGTCGAACCGCTCGGGTAGCCGGCTGGCGCGGGATGAATCCTGCTGCCCGCTGTCTTTGCGCCAGCGGCCAGACAGCCAGCCGCCGGTCAGCGGGCTGTAGGACAGTACCCCCATGCCGTGGCGCTGGCAGGTGGGCAAGATGTCGTCCTCGATCCGCCGAACGAGCATGGAATAGGCAGGTTGCTCGGTGACGAAGCGTTGGAAGCCGCGCTCGCGCGCGACCCACTGTGCCTCGACAATCTGGCTGGCGGGGAAGGTCGAGGCGCCGATGTAGCGGATCTTGCCCTGGCGGACGAGGTCGGTGAGCGCGCCGAGAGTTTCGTCGATGTCGGTGTCGGTACGCGGCCGGTGCACCTGGTAGACGTCGATCCAGTCAGTGCCGAGCCGGCGCAGCGAGTCCTCGACGGCACGCACAATCCAGCGCCGCGAGCTGCCCTGGCGGTTGGGGTCATCGCCCATTGCGCCATGGAACTTGGTGGCCAGGATGACGTCGTCCCGGCGACCCTTCAGAGCCTTGCCGACGATCTCCTCCGACTCGCCCTGGGCGTAGACATCGGCAGTGTCGACGAAGCTGATCCCGGCATCGAGTGCTGCGTGGATGATGCGGATCGACTCGTCGTGATCGGGGTTGCCCCAGGCGCCGAACATCATCGCGCCGAGGCACAGCCGGCTGACGGTGACGCCAGTTCGCCCGAGCAGTTGATATCTCACGGGAAGCCCTTCCCAGTTGGTCGGGTGGTACCTGATCCTCGCCCGCCCGCCGATTTGGCACGAGGGAGGGTGCCGGCCGGCAGGTCGCTGGTCGTGAAGTGCACCGGCGTCCGACTCTCACCGTGCGGACGGCGGTTGGCTGTCGAGCGGGTGAAGGGTGAAAGGCTCGCCTGGGGCGAGAAGGACGATCCGGTCGGGGTTGACGACGCGGCCTGGCAGCGAGGCGGGATCGGCGTTGAACGGCGCGAAGTCGGGGGCATCGACGCAGCCCCAGTGCTGGAGCAGCAGAGGCGTCCGCGGGTAGGCGTTGGCCATCTCGATGGACCCGTCGAGGCCGAAGTGCCATTCGCTGTCCGAGAAGTCGAACAGCAGCGCGTCGGGCGCCGGCATGCGCAGGTGGTGGTCGGGAATGAGTCGTGAGTCGCCGGGCGCCCAGATGGTGCCGTCGGGGGTTTCGACCCAGAATCCGCAGCAGTCCTCCATCTGGAAGATGCGGTCGCTGGCCCCGGGCGACTCGTTCTGCCAGGCGTGGTCGGCGGGGGTCACGGTCACCTGAACGGGACCGACGGTGAATTGGTCGCCGATGTCGTGGCCGGTGGAGGGAAAGCCTTCCGCCCGCATCAGCGTGTCCACGTAGCGGGTGGAGTGGAACGCTGTGGTGACCGGCGCAAGCTGGCGGCAGGTGGGGACGCTGTAGTGGTCGTTGTCGCTGTGGGTGATCAGCACCGCATCCAGCCGCGGCACCGCGTCGGCAGCGACCGGAAAGTCGATCATCACGGGCATGTCGAAGCCGCCGAGCAGCGGGTCGATCATCAGCGTCGTGCCTCGGGAGTTGAGAAGGAACCCCGCCATCCCGAGCCAGCGCAGGACCGTTTCTTCCTGCGACTTGAAGGCCTCGGCGCCGCACGGCTGTGACTGAGGAGCTCGTGCCTGCTGCTGCATAGACGGACCTTACCGAAGACAGTCCTTGGCGCCCAGACCTGCACGCGGCTTAGATGTACCGGCACCAGACTGCGGCCGGTGATCCAGGCCGGAGCGACGGTGATGGCTGAGGTTTTTCGCTCCAGGCGCGAAGCGCTGATTGTCACGCACCTTGTCACAGCAAATCGCCTCCAACATCACGTGAGGCTGACGGTAAACCCGTCGGCGAAGAGGCGCAGCCTGTCACCCGCCTTCTGCGTCGCAGCCCCGACGGCGTAGACTTCATCATTCTCGTTGAAATGGTGGGAGCCAGTCTTGGCGACCCACGGATTGGTGACAGGCTCCTCGACCTTCAGATCGGCGCGATTAGTCAAGTGGCCGACGTGAATGACGGCCACCAAGATCTGCGCGTCGTGACCGAAATCCACCCACTCGCCCTTTTCGTCGACGGTCTCCCCTCGCACGATGAGCGTTCCCCCCGCGCCGTCGGTCTGGACACTGAGGAACTTGTCGATAACGGCCATCGTTGGACTCCTTTGAGTCGGCGGGTTGAACGAAGTGATCCTATCGGGCGGGGTTCGCACACGGTGCCCGGCGCCGATGAGCCCGTGGGGCCGGAACCGGTCGTCATGCTGCGGCAGCGAATACCGACTGGCAGCGTAGCGCGTTTGCATCCTTCCAGACCGTGGATTATCCCAAAGACTTCCGGCACCAGATGGGCCATCCAGCCAACCCCCGGCAGCGCCGCTGTGAATACTCGACCGATAGGCGTGTGCCCCCGCTCCTGCTGTCACCAGCCCAGCGGTCGCTGCTTCGCCGCTGTAACTGCTGACAGCCGCGGTCGTTTACTCCTTCGTGCCGAACCCGGACCGGGTCCGCTCTAGTCGGTCGCCCACGCTCGACGAGCATTCAGGGGTGTCCGGTCGGGTGCAGCCTTCGGCGCGGCCGTCGTCAGGTCTCCCGGTATCAGGCATTTGCGCAGTGCGGCCAGCAGGTGGCGGCAGGTGAGCAGTGGGCCAGCCTTAATCTGGTGTTCGCCACCAGCCGGGGTACCGCCCTGGACGCGGCCAACGTGCGTCGAGCGTTCCGCAGGGTCGTCGCCGCCGGTGGTCTCGATGCCAGCGCATGTACGCCTCGCGAGCTGCGGCACTCCTTCGTCTCGTTGCTGTCCAGCACTGGAATGTCTATTGAGGAAATCTCCCACTTGGTCGGCCACGCCAACACCCACGTCACCGAGGCGGTGTACCGCAAGGAGCTGCGGCCAGTTCTCACCCGAGGCGCGGGGGCGATGGACACGCTGTTCCCAGGCTTCAGAGGTAGATGACTGAGCATGTGGATTGGTAAGCAGGTTGGTAAGCAGAGGCTTGTGCGAGTTCGCTGCCGGGGCGGGCGGCGGCGGGTATGCGCCCCGACTAGGGGTGATGCTGGTGGGCGATACTGGGTTCGAACCAGTGACCTCTTCCGTGTCAGGGAAGCGCGCTACCGCTGCGCCAATCGCCCGAGGTGGAGACGGGATTTGAACCCGCGTACACGGATTTGCAGTCCGTTGCCTCGCCTCTCGGCCACTCCACCACCGTTGGGATTCTCCCCAGTCGTGTGGAGTGAACTCCGAGCGGACGACGAGACTCGAACTCGCGACATCCACCTTGGCAAGGTGGTGCTCTACCAACTGAGCTACGTCCGCAGGCACCCCGCCGACGGTTCCCCTCCGGCTGACTGCGCTCGAAAACCATAGCCGAGCCGGACGCACGTGTCCAAACGGCAGCCCGCCGTGTCGCAGCAGCACCGCTGGGGCTGTCGACCCAGCGTCGGTCAGTGAAACCAGGGGGGAGTGCCTCCCCAGCCAAGACCGGTGCAGCGCGGATTCACCACCTCGGCGGCGCCTATGGTTGAGGCCATGTCTCCGACGCCCCAGCACACGCCTGTGCTCACCGAGCAGCTTCGGATTTGGATCGACGGCACCGTTTACAGCGATCCCTCGAAGGCCAAGGTGGCGGCCGTGGACCACGGGCTGGTGGTCGGCGACGGCGTCTTCGAGGCACTCAAGGTCACCCCGGACGGCCCGTTCACCGTCCGGCGCCATTTGGACCGCCTGACCCGCTCGGCCCGTGCCATGGGGTTGCCTGATCCCGACCACGACCTGATCCGGGCTGCCATCGAGGAGGTCTTGGCCGACCGGACGTTCGCGCACGGCAAGATCCGCATCACCTACACCGGTGGGCTCGGACCACTCGGCTCTCACCCCGCCTTCGGCCCGCCGACGGTGGTTGTCGCTGTCGACAGCCGACCGGTCCCTGCGCCGTCCGTGCGCATCGTCACGGCGCCGTGGACCCGCAACCAGAACGGCGCCCTGGCCGGGGTCAAGTCCACGTCGTACGGGGAGAACGTCCGCGCCCTCGCCTACGCCGGCGAACGCAACGCCGCCGAAGCTATCCTGCTCAACACCTCGGGGCATGTCTGTGAGGGCACCGGATCCAACATCTTCTGCGTCTTCGGGTCCGACATCGTGACACCACCGCTGTCCGCCGGACCGCTCGCCGGGATCACCCGCGACCTCGTGCTGGAGTGGTGCGACGTCACCCAGTCGGACCTGACCCTGTCGGAGGCCCAGTCCGCCGACGAGGTGTTTCTGACGTCATCGCTCCGCGACGTTCAGGGTGTCCACGAGTGGGACGACCGCTGCTTCGGCTCTGGTGGCGTCGGGCCCCGTACCCGGGAGGTGGCCGAGGTGTTCGCCCAGCGCTCCGCCGAAGCGTTGGACGCTTGACAGTGCGCCGATATGCGCCCACGTCAGTCAGGCGCTACGGCTGGCGCGTCGGGCGTTATTGAAGTGCGGGGACGCGGGACAGATGAGATATGGTTGGCGACGCGTCTTCGAAGAGTTGGCATAGCGGGCGATTGGCGCAGTGGTAGCGCGCTTCGTTCACACCGAAGAGGTCACTGGTTCGAACCCAGTATCGCCCACCGCCTGAGCCCTCGTTCCCCCAAGGCAACGAGGGTTCAGTTGTTTTCCCCGTCCGGCGCTTGTCTAGAAAGGAGAAAGCCGTGTCCAGTTCGCTCACCGTGGTCCGCGGAGATTCGTCGCACCAGCAGGTGATCGAGCAGACGACCACCGGACTGGACCTCTTCTCCGACGACCGCACGGTCGTCGCCATGCGCGTCAACGGCGAAGTTCGCGACCTGCATCGAAGCCTGGAAGCCGGCGACGTCGTCGAACCGATCGAAAACTCCTCGCCGGAGGGGTTGTCCATCCTGCGCCATTCGGCCGCGCACGTTCTCGCTCAGGCCGTCCAGGCCGGTCACGACGCCAAGCTCGGTATCGGCCCGCCCATCGTCGACGGCTTCTACTACGACTTCGACGTCGCGGAGCCCTTCACCCCCGAGGACCTGCGGTCGCTCGAGAAGGGCATGACCAAGATCATCAAGGAGCGCCAGCGGTTCGTCCGTCGAGTGGTTGCCGACGATGAGGCGCGCACTGAACTGTCCGATGAGCCATACAAGTTGGAGCTGATCGGTCTCAAGGGTCACGCCAGCACCGACGACGGCTCAGACGTGGAGGTGGGCGCGGGCGAGCTCACCATCTATGACAACCTGCGGCGCGACGGTTCAGTCGCCTGGAAGGACCTCTGCCGCGGTCCGCACGTGCCGCACACCGGCTATATCCAGGCGTTCTCCTTGATGCGCGTCTCCGCTGCGTACTGGCGCGGCGACCAGGCCAACGCTCAGCTACAGCGGGTGTACGGCACCGCCTGGCCGACCCGCGAGGAGCTGAAGCAGTACCAGACTCGGCTCGAGGAGGCGGCCAAGCGGGACCATCGCAAACTCGGCAACGAGCTCGACCTGTTCTCCTTCCCCGATGAGCTCGGGTCCGGGCTGGCCGTCTTCCACCCCAAGGGCGGCGTGCTGCGCAAGACCATGGAGGACTACTCCCGGCAGCGGCACGTCGACGCCGGCTACGAGTTCGTCTACACCCCGCACATCTCCAAGGACGGGCTCTTCCACACCTCCGGCCACCTGCCCTACTACGCCGACACCATGTTCCCGCCAATGGAGCTCGAGGGCGCGGAGTACCGCCTCAAGGCGATGAACTGCCCGATGCACAACCTGATCTTCGCCTCCCGCGGTCGTTCCTACCGCGAGCTGCCGTTGCGGCTGTTCGAGTTCGGCAGCGTCTACCGGTACGAGCGGTCCGGCGTCGTGCACGGCCTGACTCGGGTGCGGGGGATGACCCAGGACGACTCCCACATCTACTGCACCCAGGAGCAGGTTCCGGGCGAGCTCAAGGGACTCCTTGACTTCGTGCTCAACCTGCTGCGTGACTACGGGCTGAACGACTTCTACCTCGAGCTGTCCACTCGGGACGACTCCGACAAGTTCATCGGTGACCCCGAGGACTGGGAGCGTGCGACCGAGTCGTTGCGAGAGGCTGCCATCGAGTCCGGGCTGGAGCTTGTCCCCGACCCCGGCGGCGCCGCGTTCTACGGACCGAAGATCAGCGTCCAGGCCCGGGATGCCATCGGTCGCAGCTGGCAGATGTCCACCATCCAGATGGACTTCAACCAGCCAGCCCGGTTCGGGCTGCAGTACACCGCCGCCGATGGAAGCCGGCAGCAGCCGGCGATGATCCACCGCGCGCTCTTCGGCTCCATCGAGCGCTTCCTGGGTGTGCTGACCGAGCACTACGCCGGCGCTTTCCCGCCATGGCTGGCACCTGTCCAGGTCATCGGAATTCCGGTAGCCAGCGAGTTCGACGACTACCTGCTCGCCGTCGCCGCACGGCTGAGGCAGGCGGGCGTTCGGGTGGAGGTGGATACCAGCGACGACCGGATGCAGAAGAAGATCCGGACCGCCCAGAAGTCCAAGGTTCCGTACATGCTGATCGCCGGCGGCGACGATGCCGCCGCGGGGGCGGTCTCGTTCCGGTTCCGCGACGGCCGGCAGAACAACGGGGTACCGATCCAGCAGGCGATCGACGAGATCGTCGAGTCGATCGCGGACCGCCGTCAGGTTTGAGATGGACGACAGCGACGAGCCGAACGGGTACGTGGAGCCGCCGGGTCAGCGGCCCGCGGTACCGGACCCGTTTCAGCGCCTGTGGACACCGCATCGGATGGTCTACATCAACGGGGAGAACAAGCCGCCCACGTCGGCGTCCGATGTGTGCCCGTTCTGCACCACTCCCGAACGCGAAGACTCCGACGGGTTGATCGTCCACCGTGGGACGCTGGCGTATGCGGTCCTCAACCTCTACCCGTACTCGCCCGGGCATCTGCTGGTCTGCCCCTACCGTCACGTCGCCGACTACACCGACCTCAGCGACGCGGAGGCCTACGAGATCGTGGCGCTGACGCAGCAGGCGATGCGGGTGGTACGGACAGCGAGCGCGCCCCACGGCTTCAACCTCGGTCTGAACCAGGGCGCAGTCGCCGGTGCCGGCATCGCTGCACATCTGCACCAGCATGTGGTCCCGCGGTGGGCCGGCGACGCCAACTTCCTACCCGTGATCGGTCAGACCAAGGCGCTTCCGCAGCTCTTGGGCGACACCTGGCAGACGATCAAGTCGGCCTGGGACGGGCTGCAGGCGTGATGGTGAAGGGACGCCGCTAGATGCTGGAGCGCTTCCGCGCGCGATGGGCCAAGATCCTCAGCCCGATCGCCTCCTTCCTGCTGAGACGGGGGGTCTCGCCCGATCTCGTCACCGTGCTCGGCACGGCCGGCGTCGTGACCGGCGCGCTGGTGTGCTTCCCACGTGGCTGGCTGTGGCAGGGCGTCCTCGTCGTCACCTTCTTCGTCTTCTCCGACATGATCGACGGGCAGATGGCCAAGCTGGGCGACCGGACCAGCTCGTGGGGCGCCTTCTTGGACTCCAGCCTCGACCGTCTCGGCGACGGCGCGGTCTTCGGCGGGCTCGTGTTGTGGTTCGCCGGGCCGCGGGAGTCGGTGGTGTGGGCGGGCGTCATGCTGGCTGCACTGGTGGTCGGACAGGTGACCTCCTACGTCAAAGCGCGGGCCGAAAGTCTCGGCTTCACCTGCCACGGCGGTCTGGCGGCGCGGGCCGACCGGCTGGTGCTCATTCTGGTCGGCGCCATGCTGGCCGGGCTCGGTGTCCCGTACGTCCTCGAGGCTGCCGCGCTCGCGCTCGCCGTGGCGGGCGTGGTCACCGTCGGGCAGCGGATCCTGCAGGTCTACCGGCAGTCGAAGGCAGAGGATGTCCAGCCTGCCTAAGTCGTCCCTGCGGCTGCTGTATCGAATCGGTTGGCGGCTGGGCCCCCGCCTACCTGCCTGGTTGCAGCCGCCGCTGGTCCGCGCCGGCTCCCGGCTGGTGATGTGGCGACGCCCGGCCGCGCTCGAGGTGCTGCGGACCAACCTGGAGGTGGCCGCCGACCGCCCCGTCGGTGACCGGCTGGTGCTGCAGGCGGTGGAGTCCTATGCCCGGATGCTGGTCGAGGCGTTCACGCTGCCGGGCTGGAGCCCGACCGAGGTCACGAGCCGCGTTGTCACGACTGGAGAGCAACATCTCCGAGGCGCGTTCGCCAGCGTTGGGGCGGTGGTGGCACTGCCACACAGCGGCAACTGGGATCTCGCCGGCGCTTGGGCCTGCCTGACCGCCATGCCGGTCTCCACCGTGGCGGAACGGCTGCCGTCGGTGGAGTTCGCTGCCTTCCTCCGGTTCCGGGAGGGGCTCGGCATGCAGGTGCTGGCGCACGACGACCCTAAGGCGATGTCCAAGCTGGTGGAGGCCGTCGGCGACGGCCGGCTGGTGTGCCTGGTGAGCGACCGCGACCTCGGCGGGACGGGCGTCCCGGTGCGCTGGGGGCGCAGCGGAGTCGAGGTACGGATGCCGGCCGGGCCCGCAGTCGTCGCCCGGCGCAGCGGGGGAGCGCTGGTTCCCGCGGTGTGCAGCTATCGAGGCAGCCAGATGCTGATCGCCTTCGGCCCGCCGATCCCCAACCAGGAGGGCAGAGAGGGGCTGACCGCCATGACGCAGCAGGTGGCCGACTTCTTCGCCGACCAGATCGCCGGCCGTCCCCAGGACTGGCACATGATGCAGCCCTTCTTCACTCGGCCGGCAGCGACATGAGGGTCGGTCTGGTCTGCCCGTACTCCTTCGACACGCCGGGTGGTGTGCAGAACCATGTCCTCGGCCTGGCGGCGTACCTGCGGGCACACGGTCACCAGCCGTTCATCCTCGCCCCCGGCGATCTCGACGAGAGCAACCCCGCACGGGCCGACCTCCGCCCAAGCTTCACCTCGGCCGGGACGGCCGTTCCAGTGCCGTACAACGGCTCCATCGCCCGGGTGAACTTCGGACCGCTGAGTGCGGCTCGGGTACGTCGCTGGCTGCGACGCGGCAGCTTCGACCTGCTCCACATCCACGAACCGATCACCCCGAGCGTGGCAGTGCTCGCGCTGTGGGCTGCCGAGGTGCCGGTGGTGGCAACCTTCCATACCGCCACCCCCCGGTCGCGGACCATGCAGCTTGCCGGTGGCACCATGCAGAGTTCGGTCGAGAAGATCGACGCCGGTGTGGCCGTCTCCGAGTCAGCTCGACGCGTCGTCGTCCAGCACCTCGGCCGCGACGCCGTAGTGGTGCCGAACGGCTTCAGCTACGCCGAGTTCGCGACGGCACGGGCTGCGCACGCTGGTCGACTCAACGGGGATCACCCGAGGTTGACGTTCCTCGGCCGGGTGGACGAGCCCCGCAAAGGGCTCGACGTCCTGCTGGCCGCCCTGCACCAGATCCGCGCAGCGGTGCCGAACGTGGAGGTGGTGGTCGCCGGCCACGGCAGCCGTCGGCTGCCCCCAGGCTGCCGCGCGGTGGGCGCGGTCACCAACGACGAGCGGGCCACGCTGCTGGCCAGCAGCGACGTTTTCGTCGCCCCACACCTTGCCCGGGAGAGCTTCGGCATCGTCTTGTTGGAGGCGATGGCCGCCGGTGCGCCGGTGGTGGCCTCCGACCTCGCGGCGTTCGTCGACATCCTCCGTACCGGCCGGCCGGTGTCGTGGGGCCCTGTCGACGGACTGGGGGTTACCTTCCCGGCCGGCGACGCGGGAGCGCTCGCCTCGTCGGTGCTCAACGTCCTTCGGCACCCGAGTCCCGCGCGTACCGAACGGGCCCACGCGGCGAGTGGCCGTTACGACTGGTCCGTGGTCGGCGCGGAGCTGGTCGAGGTCTACCGGGCTGCCGCTTCCGTGGGATCCGGCTCAGGCCTGCACGCTTCGACTCCCAGACCCGTCTCAACGCTGGGGCGGGGGGCCCGATGACCGGCTGGGGAATGATGCCCGTCGCGATCCTGCTGCTCTGCTGCCTGCTGACCCTGACGCTCGGCTGGCGGCTCTCTTGGCTGGCGACTCGGCTCGACCGGGCGCACGCCAGGGCGGAGCGTACCTGGGCAGCGCTCGATGCCGCGCTCATCCGGCGCGCGCACGCGGCAGTGCAGGCTGCTCAGGATCCGCGGCTGGACCCTGCCAGCGCCCTGCTGGTGCTGGATGCCGCTCTGCAATCGCTGCGGGACGACCTCTCCCAGTCCGGTCGTGAACGAGCCGAGAGCGCTCTTGGCCACATCCTCAAGGTGAGCCATGTGCCTGGAGTTGAGCTCGAGCAGCACCGGGCCGCGCTGGCACGCCGGCTGCACAACGATGCTGTCGTTGCCGCCCGGGCGTTGCGACGGCGACGAGGGGTTCGGCTCTTCCGGCTGGCCGGTCATGCGGGCGAGCCGGCAGCCTTCGAGATCGCCGATCTCGACCTCAGCGCAGAGGGCGCAGCGATGGCACCGGCGGCGTCAGCACCCCGGCTACTCTGGGCGCCAGCGTTAGGAGAATCTCGTGGAATCGGCTGAGATCAGCACCTCCAGTCCCTTGGGCTACGACACCGACCGCGTCTGGACGCTTCCCAACGTGCTGAGTCTGCTCCGGCTGGCAGGCGTACCGCTGCTGCTCTGGTTGATCCTCGGACCCGAAGCAGATCTGGTCGCCGTCGGTGTGCTGATGGTGGCTGGCTTCACCGACTGGCTGGACGGATACCTGGCACGCAGCTGGCATCAGCGGTCGCGACTAGGGCAGATGCTGGACCCGATCGCGGACCGGTTCTACATTCTGGCCACCCTGCTGGGACTCGCGCTCCGCGACATCGTCCCGTGGTGGCTGGTGCTCATCCTGGTTGCACGCGACGTCGTCATCGCCTGCCTGGTGCCGTTGCTGAAGACGCGCGGCTACTCCTCACTCCCGGTGCACTTCCTCGGCAAGGCGGCGACCTTCAACCTCTTATACGCCTTCCCGCTGGTCCTGCTCGGGGCCTCCGAAGGCGTGTTCGGGCTGATCGCCCGCGTTGTCGGCTGGGCGTTCGCCCTCTGGGGCACTGCGCTCTACTGGTGGGCCGGCGGTCTGTACGTCATCCAGACGGTCACACTTTTGAGGACCACCCCACGGGTGGATAGTGCTTCGATCGCACGGTCGCCATGACCCACGCCGGGCAGCGGACCGAGCACCACCCAGGCGACTTTGAGCAGGACGGCGTCCCGCGTTCACCATCGGTGGCGATGCAGCGTCCGGTCGATGCCAGCATGGATCTGCTGAACCAGATCATCCGCCATCCGGTTGACCCCGACTATGCGCTCGTCAAGGCCCGCGGTGACCAGACACCCTCCCGCGGACTGGCGTTTGCTGTGGTCGCCGTCGTCATCGGCGCCATGTTTGCGATCGCTGCCGCGCAGACCAACCGCAGTGCGCCCCAGTTGGAGGGAGAGCGCGCCGAGCTCATCAGTCGGATCGAGGCCGCCGAGGCCGCCCAGGACGCTCTCCGCGGACGGGCGACCGATCTGTCAGCCGAGATCACCCGACTCCGCGCCGACTCACTCGGAAACGACGACACAGCGAAGGCTCTGCAGTCGCGCATCAACGCGCTGGATCCGCTGGTCGGCAACGTCGCCGTCAAGGGACCCGGACTGCTCCTGGTGGTGGACGACGCATCCACCGGGACCGACGACCACCGCGACCGCGTACTGGACATGGACCTGCAGATGCTGGTCAATGGCCTCTGGCACGCCGGCGCCGAAGCGATAGCCATCAACGGCCATCGCCTGTCGTCGTTGACGGCCATTCGAGGCGCAGGTGACGCCATCACAGTCAACTACCGGTCGCTGACCCGGCCGTACCGGGTGGAGGCAATCGGCGATCCCCGGACGCTGCAGGCTCGGTTTGTCGGCTCTGCCGGTGGCATAGCCTGGGAGGAACTCGCCCAGAACCGTCGAATGAGGTACGAGATCAGCAGCATGGATGAGATGACCCTCGAGGCCGATCCGGGCATGGTGCTGCGATACGCGAAGAAGATGACGTCATGATCCCGCTGATCGGGCTGATCGCCGGTGTGATCCTCGGCCTGTTCCTGGAGCCGACGATTCCGCAGGCGCTCCAGCCGTACCTGCCGATCGCAATCGTGGCCGCCATGGACGCCCTGTTCGGAGCCTTTCGCGCCTATCTCGACGGCAACTTCACCGACCGCGTCTTCGTTGTCTCCTTCGTCTCCAACGTCTTGATCGCCGCCTCCATCGTCTACGTGGGCGACCAGATCGGCGTCGGGTCCCAGCTGTCCACCGGAGTCGTCGTGGTCTTGGGCATCCGCATCTTCACCAACGCGGCGGCCATCCGAAGGGCGCTGTTCCATGCCTGACCCAACGCCGGACACCCGACCTCGCACGGGCCCACGCCGAGCCGCCCCGGCGGCGAGCCAGCTGCGCCGGCGACTGGGCCGCTCGATCACCCGTCCCGGCCGGGGCCAGCTGATCGCCGCTCTCATCCTGTTTGTCGTCGGCCTCGGCGGGGTGATGCAGATTCGGATCAACAACGCCGACGACACCTACACCAACGCCCGACGCGAGGATCTCGTTCAGCTGCTCGACGGGCTTGGTTCGGAGTCACGCCGGCTTCAAGGTGAGATCACGGATCTGGAGCTGACCAGGACAAACCTGCAGTCCGGCGCCGACACCCAGCGGGTAGCCCGGCAGGAGGCTGAGAAGCGGGTGGAGGTGCTGTCGATCCTCGCCGGCACGGCGCCCGCAGAGGGCCCCGGAATCCGGATGCAGATCAGTGATCCCAGTCGCAGAGTCGATGCCGACGTGATCTTGGATGCGGTGGAGGAGATGCGGGACGCAGGTGCAGAGGTCGTGGAGGTGAACAACACAGTTCGCGTCGTCGCCTCAACCTGGTTCGCCGATGATGCCGGCGGGCTGGTGATCGATGGAAAACCGATCAGCCTCCCGCTCACCATCGAGGTCATCGGCGACCCGCACAGCCTCGAGGAAGCGGCACGGTTCCGCGGGGGACTGGTCAGCGAGATCACCGGGCCCGGGATCGGCGGGCGGGTGCAGATCAACCAGCTGAGTCGGGTCGTGGTCGAGTCCTTGCATGCCCCCGTGCAGAATCAGTACGCTCAGCCGGCGTCACCGCCGCCAACCCCTCGATAAGCAACCGGCTTAGGAGTTTTCGTGCACGAGTATCCCGAAGAGCTGAAGTACTCATCCGAGCATGAGTGGGTACGCAGCGGCAACGGCAACACGGTTCGTGTCGGTGTCACCGAGTACGCCGCCGACCAGCTGGGCGACATCGTCTACGTGTCGCTACCGACTGTCGGCGAGAGCGTCTCCGCCGGGGACGCCTGTGGCGAACTGGAGTCGACCAAGAGTGTGTCGGACCTGTTCTGCCCGGTGTCGGGCACTGTTGCGGCGGTCAACGAGCAGCTGACCGGAACACCGGAGACGATCAACTCCGACCCCTACGGCGATGGCTGGCTGTTCGAGGTGGAGGTCGACGACGACACCGATCTGGACCAGTTGCTGGATGCCGACGCGTATGCCGAACACGTGGGGTCCTGAGGCGCTCGAGGACGCGCGACCTCACTCCCGTCCTGCCTCGTGCACATACTGGAGTCGATCGTGCCCGCGGCTGGAACAAGGGCCTAAACTCTCCCTCACACCTTGAGTAGTTCTCTCGGTCTCAACCTGAAAGCGGAACCTGATGCCGTACTGCACCAAATGTGGCCACGACAACCCTGAGGGAAGCAACTTCTGTGGCCATTGCGGTGCTGCGCTGGCCGGTGGCACTGCGGCACCGGGCCAGCGCCCTGAGCGGGTCCCCACCGGAGACACCACCAAGACCATTCCGGCCATCGTCGACGAGCGTGAGGCGGCCAGCAATCTGAGCTTTGAGGACGAGGCGGCCGTCAAGGCGCTGCCACAGGGGTCGGCGCTGCTGATCGTCCAGCGTGGCCCCAACGCCGGCAGCCGGTTCTTGCTGAACACCGATCTGGTGACCGTCGGTCGCCATCAGGAGTCGGACATCTTCCTCGATGACATCTCGGTCTCCAGGCGGCACGCCACCTTCCGGCGGACTCCCGAGGGCACCGTCGTGAAGGATCAGGGCAGCCTGAACGGTACGTATGTGAACCGGGCCCTGGTGAATGAGTGCGTGCTGCGCCATGGTGACGAGGTTCAGATCGGCAAGTTCCGGCTGGTCTTCTTCGCAAGCACGCAGGGCGCCGAGTAGGCAAGTCGCTGATGGCAGCTCAGTCAAACCTGCGCAGTATCGGCCAGGTGCTGGCGTCGCTGAAGTCTGAGTTCTCCGACATCACGATTTCGAAGATCCGCTTCCTTGAGACCGAGGGCCTGCTGTCACCGCAGCGAGCGCCCTCGGGATACCGCCGCTATTCCTCGGAGGACGTGGACCGGCTGCGCTACATCTTGTCGGTGCAGCGTGACCACTACCTGCCACTGAAGGTGATTCGCGAGCACCTGGAGATGATGGACCGCGGGATGGCACCGCCGACGATGGACTCGATCCGTCCGGTCGCCGGCCCGGCCACGCCGCAGCTGTCCTCGTCTAGCAGTCCGGAGCCTGCAGGCTCGGCCGCCGGGCAGACTGGGCAGAGTTCGCAAACCGCCGCGCCTGTACCACCGCCAAGGAAGCCGCTGCGGTTGTCCCGGGAGGACCTGCTCGAGGCCAGCGGGCTGACCGAACCCGAGCTGACCGACCTGGAGCGCACCCAGATCGTCGTCACCAAACGGGGCACCACCTACTACGGCAGGGAGGCGCTGACGCTGGCGATCGCAGCTCGCAAGATGGCTGAGTACGGCATCGACGGGCGCCACTTGCGGGCCTTCAAGATGTCGGCCGACCGTGAGGTGGGGCTCGTGGAGCAGGCGATTGCCCCGCATGTACGGCGCGCCGGTGGAAACCGCGACGTGTCAGGTGAGGTGACGCAGCTGGTGATCAGCTTCCATGCAGCGCTTGTGCGCACCGCCATGGAACGCTGACCAGGGCGCCGTTCCGGGCGACTTCGGTTCCGGTCGGCGATCCGGAGGCCCCGCCCAAGATTGTGGCCCCCGCACCACTTGCAGCCATCCGTGCCCGAAGTAGTGTTGCCTTATGCGTGAATTGGATGTGGTGGGCGTACGGGTTGAGATGCCGTCCAATGCGCCAATGGTGCTGCTGCGGGAAGTCGGCGGCACCCGATACCTGCCGATCTGGATCGGCGCCGGGGAAGCATCGGCCATCGCGAACGCCCAGGAGGGCGTGGTGCCACCACGGCCACTGACCCACGACCTGATGGTGGACACTCTGACAACGCTAGGTCACCGGCTGACCGAGATTCACATCACCGAATTGGATGGTGGCACCTTCTACGCGGTGCTCCTGGTCGATGGCATCGAGGTCAGCGCGCGCCCCTCGGACGCGATCGCGCTCGCGCTGCGGGTCGGCTCAGATATCTACTGCGCCGAAGACGTGCTTGACGAGGCGGGCATCGAAATCCCAGAGGCCGAGGAGGCCGAGGAGGACGAGGTCGAGAAGTTTCGAGAGTTCCTCGACCAGGTGAACCCGGACGATTTCGTCACCGGTGAAGAGCCGAAGCCCTGAGGGCCATCATCGGCCCTAGCCAAACCCCACTCTCACGTTCATCTTGAGAGTCTGAACGGGTGCGGACTCGTCCACCCGCGAACCTGCAGCACTGGTTGAGACCCGTCACAAAGCTCATTGGGTCCTGCGGCGTGTCGTTGACCGTTGAGCGACTTCAGTCGTAGCGTTTCGATGGTAATTCCGCTGGTGGAATTACGTGCAAGGGCTTCGACACACGCCCTTCATGGACCCTCGGAGGCCTACGTGAGCAGCACCGAACAACCCGCAGAAGGCTCGGCCCTGGAATCACCTGTCGACGCCCAGGGACTGCTCTTCGATGGCGACTTCGCGCCACTCCCCAGCGACCAGGGCTTCCGGGGACCGGTCGCCTGCAGCGCGGCCGGAATCACCTACCGGCAGCTGGACTACTGGGCTCGCACCGGGCTCGTCACACCGACCGTTCGTGGCGCCACCGGCTCCGGCACCCAGCGGCTCTACAGCTTTCGCGACATCTTGCTGCTCAAGGTCATCAAGAGGTTGATCGACGCCGGCATCTCACTGCACCAGATCCGCACGGCCATCGACCATCTGCGCGCGCGGGGCGTGGAGGACCTCACCGAGGTCACCTTGATGAGTGACGGAGTGTCGGTCTTCGAGTGCACCTCCGACCACGAGGTGATCGACCTGCTCCGCGGCGGCCAGGGCGTCTTCGGCATCGCGCTGGGATATGTCTGGCGAGACATCGAGGGCACCCTCTCGAAGATGCCGGCTGAGCGCGCGTCCGTGGACAGCACCTCGACATCCCACGACGAACTGTCGAAGCGGCGTCGCAACCGTGCCGCAGGCTGACCGCGGCAGCTCCGCTCAGCACCTCGGATAACCTGGGGGCCGGTCCACAGGAAGGGCTTCATGGCCGGCACCGACCCCTTTGTCACCCGTCACGTCGGACCTGAGTGCGAGCAGCGCAGCATCATGCTCGCCGCACTTGGGTTGAATAGCCTGGACGAGCTCGTCGATGCCTCCATGCCGCGATCGATCAGGATGACGGCACCCCTGGATCTGCCACCCGCCCTCAGCGAGCCGGAGACTCTTGTCCGACTGCGCCACCTGGCGGCCCAGAACAATCCGCTGACGGCGATGATCGGCTTGGGCTACTACGGCACCGTCACCCCGGCAGTCATCCGGCGCAACGTGCTCGAGAGCCCGGCTTGGTACACCGCGTACACGCCTTACCAGCCCGAGATCAGCCAGGGCCGGCTGCAGGCGCTGCTGAACTTCCAGACGATGGTCGCAGACCTCACCGGCTTGCCGACCGCCGGCGCCAGCCTGCTCGACGAGAGTACGGCCGTCGCCGAGGCGATGACACTGGCCCGCCGCTCGGTCAAGACAGGCGATGTGCTCATCCTTGACGCGGACACCCTGCCGCAGACAGTGGGAGTCGTCCGCACCCGGGCTGCCGCGCTCGGGCTTCGGGTCCTCGTGGCCGACGGCCCGCTCGCAGCAGCAGTGGAGTCCGTCAACCCCTTCGCGGTGGTGGTGCAGACGCCCGGGACCAGCGGCCGGCTGGCCGGCACCGAAGAGCTTCGTGCGCTGGCCGATCTCGTACACGCTCGCGGCGGGATGGTCATTGCTGCGTGCGACCTGCTCGCGTGCACTCTCGTCACCCCGCCAGGGGAGTGGGGAGCCGACGTGGCCGTCGGGTCAACCCAGCGCTTCGGCGTGCCGCTGTTCTACGGTGGTCCGCACGCCGGCTTCATGGCGGTCCGTGCCGGGCTGGAGCGGGCTTTGCCTGGAAGGCTGGTAGGCGTCTCGGTGGATGCCGACGGCGCCTCGGCGTACCGACTGGCGCTGCAGACGCGCGAGCAGCACATCCGACGAGAGAAAGCGACGTCCAACATCTGCACCGCGCAGGTTCTGCCGGCGGTCGTCGCCGCCATGTACGCCGTCTATCACGGACCGCGGGGTCTGAAGGCGATCGCCCGATCCATCCATGCGAAAGCCGCTCAGCTGGCCGCGGCGCTGGACGCGGGCGGTCTGGACCTGGTGCACACCTCCTTCTTCGACACGTTGACCGTGACGGTCCCCGGATCGGCCGATGCCGTCGTCAGCGCTGCCCGCGCGGGCGGTGTGCACCTCCGGCGGATCGATGCCGACCATGTCGGCATTGCCGTCGGCGAGGATGTCGGCGACGAGGCTCTCGCTGCGGTACGCAGTGCCTTCGGCGTGTCCGACCGGCCGGACGCCGCGCTGGGCGATCTGGCCGGCAGCGAACGGCGGAGCCGCTTTCTGGCCCACCCTGTCTTCTCCAGCCACCACAGCGAGACGTCGATGCTGCGATATCTGCGGGCGCTCTCCGATCGGGATCTAGCACTGGACCGCGGCATGATCCCGCTGGGCTCGTGCACCATGAAGCTGAACGCCACCACCGAGATGGAGCCCGTCTCCTACCCCGGCTTCGCGGACCTGCATCCCTTTGCCCCGGCGGCGGACGCCGCCGGGTACCTCGAGCTGATCAAGACGCTGGAGTCGTGGTTGGCCGAGATCACCGGCTACGCCAAGGTGTCCATCCAGCCCAACGCCGGAAGCCAGGGAGAGCTCGCCGGTCTGCTGGCCATCCGCGCCTACCACGACGCGCGCGGCGATCGGGACCGGCAGATCTGTCTGATCCCGTCATCGGCACATGGCACCAACGCCGCATCGGCCGTGATGGCCGGCATGTCCGTCGTCGTGGTGAGGGCCGCCGCGGACGGCTCGGTCGACCTTGCCGATCTGGCCGCCAAGATCGCCGCCCACCGCGGCCAGATCGCCGCCATCATGGTCACCTACCCCTCGACCCACGGAGTGTTCGAGCAGGGAATCACCGAGCTGTGCACCATGGTGCACCACGCCGGCGGCCAGGTGTACGTCGACGGCGCCAACCTGAACGCGCTCCTCGGTCTTGCCCAGCCCGGCACATTCGGTGCCGACGTGAGCCACCTCAACCTGCACAAGACCTTCTGTATCCCACACGGCGGTGGAGGACCCGGAGTGGGTCCGGTGGGAGTAGCGGCACATCTGGCGCCCTATCTGCCCAATCACCCGCTGCTGTCGACTGCGGGACCGGCCACCGGAGTCGGGCCCATCTCGGCAGCGCCGTTCGGCTCTGCCGGCATCTTGCCGATCAGCTATGCCTATATCGCCATGATGGGTGCCGACGGACTCACGACGGCCACCCAGCACGCCCTGCTGGCGGCCAACTACATCGCGGTCAGGCTGGCCGACCACTATCCGGTGCTCTACACCGGACAGAACGGCCGTGTCGCGCACGAGTGCATCCTGGATCTGCGACCACTGACCAAGGCCAGCGGCATCACCGTCGAGGACGTGGCCAAACGGCTGATCGACTACGGATTCCACGCCCCGACGATGAGCTTCCCGGTGGTCGGGACGCTGATGGTGGAACCGACCGAATCCGAAGACCTGGACGAGCTTGACCGTTTCTGCGACGCAATGATCGCCATCCGCGCCGAGATCGCAGCGGTGGAGCGGCAGGAGTGGCCAGCGGACGACAACCCACTGGTACGGGCTCCGCACCCTCAGAATCGCGTCGTCGCCGACGACTGGACGTCGCCGTACTCACGACGGTTAGCGGCCTTTCCGGGCGGCGGGCGCCATGGACCACTTGGCGGGCAGATCGACAAGTACTGGCCGCCGGTGGCCCGCATCGACAACGCCTACGGCGACCGGAACCTGATGTGCTCCTGTCCGCCGGCGGACAGCCTGCCGATGTGACGCTGCCGTCAGTGAGCGGCGGCAGGCTCGGGCACCGGCTGGCCGACACCCTTCAGCAGCGCGACGAACCAGTCCTGGGTGATGTCGAACGGCTTACCGCCCTTGATGCGCTCGAACTCGATCGCGCGCAACTCGTTGCCACGCTCCTCGTCCTCGCCGATGACGCCAGGCTCGCCGCGGAGCGCGCTGTCCACGGCCAGGTCGGTCATCGACTTGATCAGGTCCAGGTCACGCTGGTTGGCCGCTGCCGCACGTGAGTAGTAGCCCGACTTCTGGACCATTACCTTCTCAGCGCCGAGGTGCTCGGCGAACTTGCTGGCAAACCAAGCCCCGGGGTTGATCTTGTCGATCTTGACATGCCCGAAGGGGTCGCGGGCGACCTCCTCACCGGACTTCTCGAGCTCTTCGACAATCGTGTCGAGGCCGGCGCCTTCGGAGACGAACAGGTTGACCGATCCCACCTCGTCCATCACCTTCCTGAGGCGTTGGGCTTCGGACTGCAAGTCGAACACCGCCTCCGGGACATAGATGCCATGGATGTCCCAGGCTTCTTTGCTGAGCCCGATCTCGGGCAGCCACTCACGGGTGTCCAGCCAGGCGCGGTACGCCTCCGCGGTGGCTGCCGTGAGCCAACCGCAGTGACGGCCCATCACCTCATGCACGATGAGCATCCGGGAGCCGGAGTTGTGTTCTCCGATGATGTTCTGGGCGAAGCGGGCGCCCTGCTCGGCGGCTGTCCAGGCGCCCAGCGACTGCTTGATGGGGATGATGTCATTGTCGATGGTCTTCGGCAGGCCCACCACCGTCAGCGCGTAGTCGTTTTTGGCGAGAAAGGCTGCCAGGTCTGCGGCAGTGGTGTTGGTGTCGTCGCCACCGATCGTGTGCAGGACGTCGACGCCATCGGCCGTCAGCCGATCGGCGGCGGCCTGCAGCGGGTCCACGGCTTCGTCGACCAGTCCACGCTTAACCAGGTCAGCCTTGTTGGTCAGCTTCACCCGGGAGTTTCCGATGGGGGACCCGCCGTACTCGTGCAGGACCGCCGCCTTGGCGCGGACCTCCGGGGTCACCGTGAGGGAGTCACCGGAGAGCAGACCTTGGTAGCCGTACCGGTAGGCGATGATCTCGACCTCAGGGGCAACCTCGCTGTAACGCTGGATCAAGCCACCGACAGCCGAAGACAGGCACGGGGCGAAGCCTCCGGCCGTGAGCAGTGCAACCTTTTTCACCATGGGCTGCATCCTAGGGGAGCAGCCGACGCACCGCCCCCCGGGTTGACCGTCGCCGCAGGGATGTGTAACGTAGTCCGAGCCCTGAGGGAGTCGGTCCGGCCACGAAAGCTGGTGGAGCCGAACTCCAGGGGGGAACCCAAACCACCATCGTTGGTCCAGTCTGGTTGCCCGCTATCTGCGGGTTCATCGGGGTGGCTCTGGCGGGCGTGGTGGTTCGGGGATGAGGCAAAGGAATGCGTGAGTTTGACAGCGTGTCTGGATCCTCGTAATGTTGGTCGAGTTGCCCCAAGCGGATGCAAGGTGATTCTTGTTGATGCGTGGTGTGTGCCCGAATTTTGAGAACTCAACAGCGTGCTTAAAAGTCAATGCCGTAGTATGCACTATTTTTTTGCCTTGTGCTTGGTTGGTGGTTGTCTGGCTTCTTGTGTTGTTCTGCCTTGTTTGTTTGGGGTGGGGT
>DASTIW010000016.1:0-36972 GCA_035717205.1 Propionibacteriaceae bacterium
CCCGAACAACACTGACGTAGCCTTCGGCATACTCGCGGCCTCGCTGCTGGACGTTGTAGGAGACCAACAGCATGTCGGGGCCGCGAGCCCTCACCTGCTACAACACAAACCCAGCGGCACCCCGCTCAAGTATGAAGAGCCGGTCACGGACGGGCCCGCAGAGCGACCGGGCACGCGAAGGCGTTGAAGCATGCCCGGTATGCGTTGTGGAAGAACCCGGACAACCTCACCGCCCACCAGCAGGCGAGGCTAGCCTGGGTAGCGAAACCAACCCCCTGCTGCACCGGGCCTATTTACTCAAGAAGGGCCTCCGGCTGGGCTGCTCGTTATCGCGAAGTGCACCGGCGCTGGGAGGCGGTGCAAAGCCTCGGCCATCGAGTCCACTTCGGTCATGGGGTCGCGGTGATGATTGTCGTCGAACCGGAAACCTGGGTTGGCTGGTTGCCGGTGGCATCCTTGCTCGGGACGGCGTCAAGAACTCTCATTGCCTGCCTGTCGATTAGCCCGGTGACCAGCTGCTGGGCGTAACCGAGGACCAGGGCGTAGGCAAGGATTTGACCCTGGGAATCAAGCTCGGAGAATCCGGGCACGAAGCCTCCACTTAGAAGGAGTATCCCACTCACTGCGGTAAGCCCTCCAGTAGGCACTTTGAGGATTGCGAGTGCGAGGGGGACGTCGTATGGCGTTGAAGTTCCGTTCACCTTCCGAATGGCGACAGCCGCGGCAAGAGCGCCGCCGATCATGCCGAGCCCGGCCACGATTGAGATGTCCCGCTTCTTTGGCGTCCTAGCCTGCACAACCCCCGTGCCTGGGTCGTGCCCGCTCGGGCAAACGGCGCGGACGAGTCTGCTGCTACTCGCACCTGCCTGGCTTGTACCGCCGTTGGTGGCCACCTCGACAGGAGGATTGAAGCAGAAAGGAACCGAACTTGGTTTCATCGACACTACCGCCACCAGGATGGAAATGAACAAAAAGATGGTAACGGCCACTGTAATGAGCAGATTTCGGAAGCCTCTGATGCGTGCGTGGAGTTGGTCGGCTGCTTCATAACCGAGTTGTAGGGCGCGCTTCAAGACCGCCCGCCTAAATGTGGGCGAGGCTGCGGCGGAAGCTGTTGGGGTCAAGAGTGCTTCGATGTTGACTCGGCGGATGTCGGCAGGCGGTAAGCATGTAGCCAGGCGGGCAGCAGCAGTCGGTACGAGAGCATCTATTTCCTCAATGGGCAGTACGTCGATGAGCGCGATCTTTGCTCCGTGTAAGCAGTAATGCGCCCGTTCCAAGGAGGTGCCGCGCCAGCGATCGATGAGATTGGGACGTCTGCGATCCCCGAGATCGGTAGCGCCGCGGGCGCTGCTCAACAGATCTAGCACCGTTTGCTGTGTTGCTACTTTTTTCGCAGTCATCTCATCGCCAGCCAGGGCGCGCGACAACTGTCCTTCAACGCTTGCGGCTTCTGCAAAGACCGCGCTGGCCCAAGGCTCCGGCCACGACCTAGCATCACTGCTGCGCGTATGCGTGCGCGCCCCACTCGCTGAGCCCGAGACACTCATATTCAGCAAAGCGTCGCATGCCTTGGTCTGATACGCAAGAGTTGTGTGGGCGCACCCTACGCTTTGGACGCCGACCTCGAGCCTGCTAGGTGCGGAAATTGCGAGCCGCCCGTTTATAAACAGCGCTGCGGTCGTGGGTGAGGCAAGTTCTCGGGCTGAGGTGTTTCTGACTTTGCGATAGAGATCCGCTGGGAATCAAACAACATTGGCGGGTCCCCGGTTGGTTTGATCATCTCGCTCGGGCTCGGTGCCGGGCAAGTCGGTTCAGGCGGGCGGTTTCGAGGCCGGCTTGGCGGGCTTTGCGGATGGCTTCGCCGCGGCCGGTGTGTTCGTCGTCGGGGGTGACGTAGCCGACGCCGGCGTGCAGCCGGACGGTGTTGTAGTGGTGGTTGCGGACGACGCCGAGCTCGGCTCGCAGGGTCGCCGGGTCGCGGATCGTGAGGAGGTGTGGGTACTCGGCCTTGAGGTGCCCGTTGAGGCTTTCGATCCAGGCCTGGTCGGTGGGGGGGTGCCGGGCCGGCCGAAGTGCTGGGCGATCGCGCACATGGCCAGGAACTCCCGGGTCGATCCGGACGTCATCTGCGGGCCGTTGTCGGAGACGGCGAGCAGGATCGGCCGGGTGTCGACGTCGCCGAGGTCGACCCGGCCGTGGTCGTGGCGGGCGTCGACGGCCGCCAACAGTCCTTCGGCGTCGAGGGCGGCGGTGAAGGCGAGCTCGACCTGGGTGGAGGTCTCCTCCACGCTGACGATATGGGCGAGCCGTTTCCGCGAGACCAGGTCCTCGAGGATCAGCACCGCCAGCCCGGCCCGGGGAAGTGGGTCGTGTCGTAGGTCCAGATGCTGTTCGGGGTGTACTCGGCCCACTCCGGGAACGGCCGCCTCGCGGACCGGCCCGGCCGGGGCAGCGGCCGGATGCTTGTCAGCAAGGAAAAGAACCCGCCGCACGGTCGAGGGAGACACCCACACCCCGTTCAGGTAGGAGCCGCGGTGGGCGAGCTTGCGGTGTGACCGGTCGGTCTCACCCAGAGCCTGTCAAGTTTTCTGTGTAAGTGGTTTGTTGATCTTGGAAACGCGCGGCCGAGTTTGTGGGTTCGCGTGGCACGTTGGGGGTGGCCCCCCGGTCTCCGCTGTCGATGATGTGCCGGTGCTCGGCGCGGTCAACATCGTTCAGCCGAGGGGTGCTCCATCTTGACCGCGCCTGCGCGCCGAGCAGGGATCGGCAGCCGCGGAGAGCCGGCCAGCAGTTGTGAGCGTGGGGTCAGAAGGTGGGGGCGAGCCGGCCGGGAAGGCGATGCTGAGGGCCCCGTAGGCGGCGTTCCAGCCCTGCACGGTGGTGCCCTCGACGAGCTTCTTGCCGGCGTCGGTGCGTTCGTTCTTGGGCCGGCCGGCCTGTTTCGCGCGTTCCCGGGCGCGTTTGTCCTCGATGTCGCGGATCGCCAGCCACAACAGCTTGACCACGGCGTCGTCGTTGGGGAAGTGGCCGCCGTTCTTGATGAATCTTGCGGAGCTGGTAGTTCAGCGACTCGATGCTGTTGGTGGTGTACAAGATCTTGCGGACCGCCGGCGGGAACTCCAGGAATGGGGTGAACCTCTCCCGGCACCTTCACAATGCCTGACTCAATGGCGTCCATCAGGGCGAAGTCGCTGACGACCCATGGGAAAATGTAGCCCTCGGTGTAGCCGGAGCCGGAGAGGTAGAAGGGCGTCGCCGATAGGTCGAAGACCTGTTTGACGCCGACGTGTTTTGCGACCGCTTCAAGGCCGGGAACCACATCCGAGCGTCCTCGTTTGCGTCCTTCTCTTCGGCGGACAGCTTGCCGACGGCGCCGACGGCGGCGAGGGGGCGGTCCTGGTAGCAGTGGTGCGCCTCGTCGTTGAATACGATGATCTGCTGCTTGGCTGCTCCCGTGCCGCCGAGGCCGCGTAGGACACGACTCACCATGGCCTGCGGCGACTCCTTGAACGGGTCATCGGTGCGGTTGCCCTTCAGCAGCAGCCGGGTATTTCGAGCGACGTTGCGGATCTCCTTGGCGTCCTTGAGTTGGAAGGCGTGGAAGTTCGTGAGAACGGTTCGGGCATGGTCCAGGCCACCCTTAAGGTCGGACGGGACCAGACCGCGCTGACTCGTAGTAGTTGTCAGGATCCTCCGGACGCAACACGCGCAACCGGTCACGGATGGTGATGCCCGGCGTCACCACGAGGAAGCGGTTCGTGAAGCGTGAGTCCCTCGGGAACTGGACGCGGTTCAGTGTCTGCCACGCGATGAGCATCGCCATCACGACCGTCTTGCCGGAGCCGGTCGCCATCTTCAGCGCCACCCGTCGCAGACCGTTGTTGTGGATTTCGTTCTCCGGCTCGAGTCGCTGACGCCAATCGGTGAAGCCGTGACGGCCCGCAACCTCGGTCAGGAAGATCGCCGTCTCGGCGGCTTCTCGTTGGCAGAACAGCACACGGTTCTCCCGGGACGGGTCCGCCCAGTGCTGAAGCAGCTTACGGCTGATGGGGGTCACGCCGTTGTAATGGCCACCGCGCCGCCAACGCTCCATCTCGCGGCGAAGGTCATTGATGAGGGAGTTGCGTTCCCGCCGCTCGCGGGTGGCGTCCAGGTCAAAGGTGAGCTGTTTGCTGTCGTCGGTGCCCTTCTTGCCTTTCCGGACGGCGGCGACCGGGATGAACGACTCACTGGGTCGCCGTCCGTCGCGAACCTCGCCAGTGGGGCCGTTAGGTCCGATGACGAAGTGGCGGTCCGGCTGCTCAAACGGCAGGTTCAAGATCGGGTTGTCTAACGCCACGAACTCTAGGCCTCCTCGCTGCTCCGCGCGGTATCGACTGCGGAGGCAATCACGCGGCAAGCTTCTGTCTGGATGCTACGTGAATCTGGTCGCAGATTTGCTTACGCGCTGCGACCACTCTGACGCCTGGCACATAGTGGCTGCTCGTTCTACCGATCAGAACGAGTTGGGGCAAAGCCAGTTTGGAGGCTGTTGGCAATTCCACTGTCGCAAGTGACGGCGGTTCCGGTGAGCAGCTATAAGCTGTCGCCGCCGCGAGACGACGGCGCGTTTCCCACGAGTGACTTCGATCAGGCCAGCGTCTTTGAGGGCGGCGAAGGCGCGATGAACCGTGCTGGTCGCGACGTCGTAACGCCGGGCTATCTCGGCCAAGGTGGGCAGCAGGTCGCCGGGCTGAAGCGCACCGCAGGCGATCGCACCGCGTAGGTCAGCAGTGATTCGCCGATGCGGGCTCGCGTCCTCACCATCATCCAGCGATGGGCCGCTGAGCGGCGTAGCTGGATCAACCTCCATGGGTGGAGCCGGCATCCGCAGGCCAAGCGAACTCGCGGCGCGCTGGTCCGCCTCGGATCGCCACGCGCTGTACACCTTCAAAGTCGTGGCCCCGCCTCCACCATGGCCGAGCCGGCCGGCCACGGTCCGCACGTCGACGCCGGCCGCGATCAATTCGGTCGCCGAGTAGTGCCGGAGCTGATGGAGGTGCATGTCCCATCCGAGGCGGGCACACATCCGCGCGTACCGCTGGCCGACCGTGTCGGGCTTGACCCACTCGCTGCCGTCCGGCACGGGTGAGAAGACTCGAGCGTCCGAGGGCAGATCCATACCGACCGTAGCGGCCATCTCGACTCGGCGGGCGTGGTACGTCCTCAGTAGCGCCAGGGTTTGCGGATCGAGGGTAATTCGCCGCTGCTGATGGGTCTTGGTGTCCTTCTCCCAGGTGGTGGCGCCCTGTTGGGCGATGCTCGTGCGGATCTGGAGCACACCGGTCGTGAATTGCACGCCATCCCACTGCAACGCGCACAACTCTCCACGACGAGCTCCGGTCACCATGGCGAGCCAGACGAGCATGCCCCAGTCCGGGTCCTTCCATGCCTCGAGGACGATGCGAGCCGCCTCCGGTCCGCTCGGGGGCTGCGGATCCGACTTCGGGACTGTGGGCTTTGCGGCTTGGGCGGCGGGGTTCACCGCAAGCCAGCGCCACCGAACGGCGCTGTTCAGCGCCGCGCTGAGGTTGGCGTGGATAAGCCGAACAGTCGCGGGCGCCAGAGGCCGGCAGGTATGCCCCGCCTGGCGGCGGCCGCCGCATCGCTCCCGACACCGCCGAAGCTGGGCGTACAGCGACTCCAGAGTCTCGGCGTCGAGCCGGCTCACCGGCAGGGTGCCGAGCACGGGCCGAACGTGTCTGTCCAGCCTGCCGACTACGCTGTTGCGGGTGGTCGTCTCCATTTCCGCGACATCGAGCCATCGGTCGAGCAGCTGGTTCACCGTTGCCTTGGTGCGAGGGTTGCGACGCTCATCGACCTGGTTCAGCAGCCGTGTCCGCACGCGTTCGGCGTCTCTGGCCGCTGAAGGTCCAGCAGGGACCGTCTCGACGAGGTAATGCTTCTTCTTGGACACGGGATCGATTCCGGCGTAGACGCTCACTCGCAGCGATCCGCTGGGCAGCTGTTCGACACCCCCACGTGTCCGCCTGCGACCTCGAGACGCGCTCGCCAAGCTCACACTGTAGTAACTGGATCCACGTATGGCTCCACGGGGGGCTAAATTGAGCCTCGACGCTGGAACGTTTCCCCTAGTCAGCAGCGGAGCCGCCTTGGGTGACTGGTTGCACGACATAGTTAGCAGGTGTCTCGGGACATAGTTAGCACCTCAGTTGATCTTGGAGGTGCGGCATGTCGTTGGCCCGGCTGGTGATCACAGCTGTCACGGTGGAGCAGCGGAGTAAGAGCGCGGTGGCCCGCGATTATGGGGTATCGCGGGTGTGGGTGCAACAGTTGGTGCACCGCTATCAGCGGGAGGGCCCGGCTGCGTTCGAGCCTCGCTCCCGGCGGCCCCACTCCAATCCGCGGGCGGTCAGCCTGGATGTGGAGGACCGGATCGTCCGGCTCCGCAAGGAGCTGTCGAAGAAGGGGCTCGACGCCGGAGCGGAGACCATCGCCGCCCCATCTGCAGATTGCTGGGATCACGCCGGTGCCGGCGGTCTCCACGATCTGGCGGATCCTGTCCCGGCGCGGGTTCGTATCCCCGCAGCCGCAGAAACGACCCCGATCGTCGTGGCGGACGTTCTGCGCCGACCAGCCCAACGAACGGTGGCAGGCCGACATCACCCACTGGCGGCTGGCTGACGGTAGCGAGGTGGAGATTTTGACGTTCGCTACTACAACACCATCCGGCCACGCCGAGCACTGGGCCCCCGCACCCCCGCCCAGGCCTACATGGCACGCCCCAAGGCCGTACCCACCGGACCAGTCATCCCCGCCCACTACCGTGTCCGCCACGACAAGATCGACCGCTGGGGCGCCGTCACCCTCCGCCACAACAGCCGGCTACACCACATCGGAGTCGGCGCCCGGCTCGCCGGCACCCCCGTCACCCTGCTGATCGACGACCTCCACATCAAGATCATCCACCGCCACAACGGCCAGCTCATCCGCGAACTCACCTTGGACCCCACCCGCGACTACCAACCCCGCGGCCTACCCCCCGGGCCACCCAAGCAAGCCGCAGCCACGCCCCCGCCGGCATCCCGACCGCGGCCCAACCGCGCCACCGCAGCCCGAGTCAAGGCTGGCCGCAGGCCACCCGAAGGGCCCAGGCCTTGCCGCGTGCGAGGACGGCGCCACCATCAAGGCCCGGGATGCCCCCAGACCAACAAAAATGCAACGATGTCCCGAGACACCTGCTAACGGTGTCCCGAGACATCACACGGAGCCGCCTTGGGGAGTCGAACCCCAGACCTACGCATTACGAGGACCACTGCCCTCGTAGACTCTGGCCCTGACCAGGCACTTTAGTTGCACAATGACCCTCGATAAGGGCCTGCAGCCACCCCAGTTGACTGCAGTTCGCTCCACGAATGGCTCCACGCGCGGTCCCGTGGTTGCTCTCGGCTGGTGCTACTCGTGCAGGGTAAAGGTCGAGTTGCCAAGTTCGACTGTGACCCGCAGCCGCCCGCCGAGGGCCTCGACGTAGGACTCGAGCGTCCCCAACTCGGTATGGGCAAGGTCGCCCCTTTCCATCCGCGATACGTAGCCCTGAGTGACTCCGATCGCTTTCGCGACCTGCACCTGGGTGGAGCCGCTCCCCCTTCTGATGTCAGCCAGCCGGTGCGCCTGGACCGCCTCGTGCAGATCCTTCCGAGCGTTGCGGACACGCTGCTCGTCAATACCAGCCTGAACGGCATCGTCGCGAACCACTCGCCAAGACCGCGCCACGCTACTCACCTCTCCCATAGTCGCCTCCGAGCCACCTGTCGTACCGTTGCTCGGCTAACGGAACGTTCTCGACGTACCACTGGTTCCACGAGCCCGCCTTGTCCCCGGCCACTAGGAGCACTGCCTGCCGCCGTGGGTCGAAGACGAACAGGATTCGAATCGAGGTGCCCAGCGGTCGAAGCTCTTTCAGGTTGTGCCGGACCGAGCCCTTCACGCGGTCCACGGCCGGTCGGCCCAGGCTCGGTCCTTCTGCCTCGAGGAGGTCGATGGCACCCGCTACCGCCGCTGCCTCCTCTTGGTCCGTCTTGACCAGTTGCATGAACCATCTGTCCACCTCGTCCAGCAGGATCACCTCCCACACAGGACCCAAGTATGCTACAGAGATGATATTACTTCAAGAGCATATGGCTAGTGGCTGTGAAGCTCGCCGCCGTGTAGCTCCTGGGCGCCGCACTCGCCTGGTTGATGAGCACCACCCGCACCTGATCCCGGATGGGAGGCCCCGCACGGCGGTGCCCCACAACTACGGCGTGATGTAGGCGGTTCGCGCGGCTTTGGCCTTCTCCCAATCCGCCTGAAACTCCGAAATAGTCGGCTTGGTGCTCATCTTCTCGGCGGCGTGGGAGTGACCTGTCATCCGGTCGCACGCCCTCGCAAAGAGTGGCTCGATTATCGCGGTCGCGGCGCCGAGTCGACTGGCGTCAATCTTCGCCAGCTTGGTCATCATGATGTTGTGTCGATAGCGCTGGGTGACGCTGTGGAGCAGGTCCTGTTCGACGAATGCCTCGCACCAGGCGCGCAGCAAGTCGTATGCCTCCTTGATGAGCGCGTCCTGGACGACCGGCTCGGCCTTCGGCATCTCCTGCAGCTTCACGTTGATGCGGCTCGCCAGATCGGTCGGTGTATCGAGCTGCGGTTCGACATCGGGTGCGAGGATGCCCTTCTGGTCGCCGCCATCGCGGACCTCGTAGATCTTCGCGCGCAGCTTCTTTTTCTGCCGGTTGGCGATCAGGGCCGAGGCGAACATGATGTTGTGCGTCAGCACGATCACCTGATGCGTCTCGGCGAGGTGCTGGATGCGTGCCGCCACCTCGTCGAGGCGTCGGTAGTCCAAGCTGGTCACCGGGTCATCGAACACCAATGGAGCCCTCGTGCCGCGCATGCGGCTCTCCGCGAGGAAATCAGCCAGCGCTAGCACTTTCTGCTCTCCCTCTGACAAGACGGCTGAGGGACGGTAGTTCGCGACCACCTTCTTGCGTTGCGCCTTGCCGCTCCTCCCCTGGAAGTGCAGCGCGACCTTCGGAGCGTTGAGTCGCTCGCACTCCTCGGCGAAGAGCGTCTCGAAGTTCTTGTTGACTAGGTCTTCGCTCGCCAATTTGGATTGGATGGTCAGTTGCTTGGCTGCACCGCTTGAAATCACACGCGACAGCTTCTCCAACTGCTGTGCCCGCTTGGCGCGGCGGACATACTCCTGCGCCGTTGCCAGGTTCTTCTTGAGCTCTATCCGAGCCGTAAGCTCGGCGAGCTCCTTCTGCTTGGTCGCGAGCGCGGCCGCCGAGTTCTCCTTGTCGGTGGCGAGTTGTTGGGAGCGTGTCTTCGCGGCGCCAAGCGCAGTGTTGACCTCCGAGACGGCGCTGGCGGCATCCGCCGCCACGCTGGCTGCCGACAGCGCTTGACCCTTCGCCGTCTCCGTCCTCACGGTGGCCGCATCAACCAAGACCTTGGCCACCGCGATCGACCAGTCGGGAGGCTCGTCCTCGAGCGCGAGGTCCGTTACGTACTCGTTGGCTCGACTCAACTCAGCGTCGTCCAGCACCAGGCGTGCCGCAGTGAGAGTGTTCTGCGCTGTCGCGAGCTGCTGCACTAGCGTCTCATCAAGAAATGTTCGGTAGCGAGTTAGCAGGTCGATCGCGGTCGGTGATAGCGGCTGCATGCAGTACAGGCAGGCGTCGCCGTCCCGTGGGTACTCATCGTGACGCAGATGATGCCGATACGTGTCGCCTGCTGCAACGAATCGCTGCCACTGCTCATCGGGCTGCCCCGGCAGTTCCTCCTCGCTGAAGATCTGCTCACGGGCTTCGGCGAGGCGCTGCTCAGCCGCGGCGACAGCCGCAACGCCGGCGCTGTATCGACCGGCGTCGAAGCTCTTGATCGTGGACAGAAGCCCGCTGAGGCGCCGCAGTTCGCGTTCGCCCTGCTGGGCGTTTGTGAGCAGCGCGTCGAGTGCGTTGGCCCGCAGGGCATTGACCTCGCTGGTCAGCCGCGGGTGGTGGATGGCTTCGGCATCGCTGTCGACGGCTGCGGCCGCTTCGAGCTCACCGCTGTCGGTCGCCGCGCCCAGGGTCTCGATCAGTGGGTAGACCTTAGTCTCGCGAGCGAATCTCCCCAGCAGCGGATTGGAGCCGCCAGCCAGGCTGCTGACCTCCGTGGTGATGCGTTGCTGAATGTTCTGAAGGCCGGCGGCAACGTGGCCGAAGAGCGCGAGTTCAGCGGGTGTGTACACGTAGCCAAGATCGGTATCGACGTGAAGCTGGACGGCGTCCGCGTCGAACACACTGATCCTGGTGAACGGCGTCAAACCGGCTTCGTTGTTCCATCGCGCCGTGCGCTCCTCGGCGCCGACCCGATACTTCAAATCTGCCGACGGTGGCGGCGGTGGATCGAGATGCACCGCGTGGGCATTCGGCAAGATGTCTTCGGGTGAGCGCACGG
Source organism: Propionibacteriaceae bacterium (assembly GCA_035717205.1). Classification (GTDB taxonomy): domain Bacteria; phylum Actinomycetota; class Actinomycetes; order Propionibacteriales; family Propionibacteriaceae; genus Microlunatus. Next base: position 10,489 of record DASTIW010000016.1, read on the forward strand.
CCGAGAGCCGCTTGAGGATGCGTGCGTACCCAGTCTTGCCCGACCCGTTCTGCCCGAACAGGACCGTCAGGCTCTGGTCGAACTGAAGTTCCTGGTCGCTCGCCAAAGCGTTAACGCTCTGGATATTGCTGAGGCTGGCGAGTTCGAGCGTCTCGTCCTTCGTTGCTTCGGTTTGCTGAACCTCGAGCTTGGGCACGCTCGCCAGTTCCTCGTTCGAAAGTCCCTTCTCGGAGAGGAAAACGGCGTAAACGGCGTCGACCAGATCGGTGGTGGGTGCTTGCCGGGACAGGATGGTCTCCGCCGTCAGCTTTCGCACCCAGGCGTCTTGGCCGTTCGCCCAGTCCACGAGAAGGCGGCGTGGCGTAGCCTCGCCGAGGTTGACAACACCGTCGCCGACGGTCATATCGGGCTCCATCAAGATGAGATTGATACATGGACGGTCCGAGAGGAGACCGCAGTCAGCATCCTGCCTGATGACACCGACACAGTTGATGGCCGACGTCCACGAATGGCTCCATGCTTGATGCGGCACCAGCGGTTCTCGGCCGTAGGACCGAGTCCCACGTGCTCGCCCACCAGCCTGCGGGATTCAACGAGCCGCCGGCTTCCGTTTACTTCATTCTCCGGAGTAGTGGAACCAGTCCCGGACTTGGCCGAAGGTTTGATCGCTAAGGAAGTGACACCACGGCAGCTGCGTGTCGTCGACTCGGATGCGGGTTGCACGTGACAATGCGGCGACTTCAACGTGACAGATCGGGCGGTGGAACAGGGTTTGGACGGCAGACAGGAGGTCTTGGTCGGAGGAGAAGAGGATCGCCACGTCTCATCTCCCGCCCGAGAATCATCCTGATTATGTCGACCGCATCGCGACATCGATGCCCTTCTCGATCGCTCTGGAATGTGTGTAGTCCTCGGGCTACATGAGGTTGCGGCGCATGACCTGGACTTTGCTGCTTCGTTCTCAGTCGGCGTCTGCCGGTCGTTGGCACGGGGCGCCGCCCGACTGCCTCGCGGCGTTCGGCCGCCCGCGGTAGACCCGGACCTCGTCCAACTCACTGGGCCGCTTCCGGCGGGAGGCCAACAGTTCGCCAAGCTTCAAGGGCAAGATGTGGCACTGGGCAGCGTCAGCGCCGTACGGGAGGAACTGGCGACGGGCCCAGCCGTGGACCCTCTGGTAGTCGATGAAGACCACCACCCGATCCATCCCGCCCTACAACGCGAGAAATACCGCGCCAATCCAGGAGGGCGACGCGGCAGAATACGACCGGTAAAGCCCTTTCGAAGCCGGTGTCGCTTCCTCGCATGGTCAGGTCCTCACTGCCGGCCGGAACTCTGGTGGCCGTGGCACGACCGCCTCCCCTGCGGTCCGGCCTGGTCCCCCGAGACGGTGTGCGTCCGACCGACGAGCACGCTGCGTGCAGACTGATCTCCGATGGCTCGCCCGGGCCGAGTCCGACGGCTCGGACCGGGACGTAGGCGGCCTGGACCACCTTGCCGAGATCGGGCCTGGTCGGGTCCTCATGGCGCCAATCTCCACCCGGCTTGGCCACGGCCGCTCAGACCCAACGGCAGTCCAGGTCGTAGCAACGACACGGCCACACCAGCGGTGCGCTGCCCGAGCTGACGCTCCCGTTGCAGTGCTCGCGGCAGCGGCGCAACTGGGCGTTTCGACAAACAACACGCGGCGCCGCGGGCGCCGACCGAACCCAGAGTTGTAAGCATCACCCAGACCCCCAATCCGAGTCGGCGAACCAGGCGTGACGGACCGGCCGAGACGCCTCCTCGGCCGCGGGGATGAGGATCGGGGGCGGGGAGCGGCGGTCTGGCGGCATGCTCGGCGGGGTTGACAGAGATACTGCCACACCGCGAGCCGGCTCTGGGCCTGGAGGCCACTCCGTCGCCGGACGTCGTCACCAGGAATCGGTGCGAGGACATCGCTCGCAGATCCGCGTCACGGCTTCCAGTGCTCGGTCGAGCGGGATCCGCTCCTGCTCGACCCTTCGATGACCAGGGTGCCCGGTGTCGAGCAGGCGCAGGTACAGGCTCCGTTCTTCGGCGCGGAGCTGCTCTACAGGTCTCGGTTGCCCCGCCTCGAGCGGCTTGCCGTGCTGGTCGTAGTCGGTGCCGAACTCCTCGTATGCCCCGTAGGTCTCAGGATCCATGAGGATCGACTCGATGTCGCGGTCAAAGTCGACGCGGTAGCCGTTCAGGATCTCGAAGCCGTCGGGGTCTATGTCGCCCCAGTACACGACCACGGGTGCCCGCCGGATCCAGCGGAACGCGGCGGGCGTCCTGCCGCCCTTCCCGACGCCCTCGACCGAGATGCCTCTCGCGAATGGCGGGAAGTGGATCGCGGTGTCCTTGTTCTCCGAAATGACGACGACCTCCGGCAGATAGGCTGGCTCGACGACGTCGCCAACCGTGGCCGAGTCATGGACGCGCCCGCCGGCGGACCTGTGCTCGGGGTCGAGATAGGTGAAGTGGATCCGCGGCGGATGGCCGGGCAGCAGCCCGAGGTCGTCAAGGCCCGTCAGGGCTTGGACCCCCGCACGATGGGACTGAAGCCACTTCGCGTGGACGCCGGGGATCGGGACCTGACGGGGCGTGACGCCGAGCGTCGCGCGCGTAGGCTCGTGGAGGTACCAGTCGGCGACGGTGAGGAGCAGCTCGAAGTCGACGGTCGTGTACGTGTCAACCAGCCGCAGGGCTCGTCCAACATGGAGACGCGGGCATCTCGCGCCCAGCGGGGCCAGGCGTTTTCGTCCCCGGTCGAGTCGTTCGGACCAGTCTCCGCCGACGATGCCGGCGGCATGGTCGATGGATTCGACTCGCGCGTGCGTGGGGACGGTCTGCCGGGTCCCGCCCTTGGCCGCACGGTTCTCGTAGCCGAGCTCGACGTGGTTGCTCTTGGCCCAGTCCTGCCACTCGACTGTTCGCGCGTGGACGCTGGCGTAGTCGGCGCGCAGGTCGCCGGCGGATGGGCGTCCCAGCGGGAAGACGTGCGGAAACGCCGTCTCGTCGCCGGACAGGTGCGCGTGCCACTTCCCCGCCAGCCGACGGCGAATATCGGCGACGACGGCCTCCGGCGACTTCATGCGGCGTCGCCGGTGTCGTCGGGCGCGTTAGGGAGGTCGATGATGTATGAGTACCCGCGCTCGTTCTTCGTGGCGGTAAGGAGCAGGTCCATGTAGGGCTCCAGCGACGTCACCTTGTCGAACGGCGCACCCACTATCAGTTGGAACCCGAGGTTCTGCCATGCCCGGACGGCCCGGCCCGCGAACTCGCTGTCCGCCTTGATGAAGGCCTCGTCGAGGAACACCGGCGCGAACCGAGGCCGGGAGCGGGTCTCGTCGCCCAGCTGGTAGCGCAGCGCCGAACCGACGATGAAGGCGACAAGCTCCTGCATCTCGCCGCCGGACTTACCCCCGATGTAGTCGTAGGTCGCGATCTCGCGCCCGTGCTCGTCGACGCACTGAGCGGTGATGACGACGTGCTGGCGCACGTCCAGGTAGCGATCGCGATCGGCCGTGGAGGACTTGGTGTGGCCTTCCGGGATGCTGATCTGGGCCATGAACTCGCTCAGCCGCTTGAACCTGTTCTCGATCTGATGCTCGCTGAGCTCCAGGGCAAGCCCGGAGGACAGTTCGCGGAGACTCCGCCGGAACCGGCGTACGTTCTCGCTGGGGTTCCGGCGCAGGTCGATCTGTAGAAATCCCTTGCCGCCGAACGGCAGCGACTCGAGGATCCTGTTCACCGGCCGCAGCCGCTCCTCGATATCCTCCAGGGCCGTCTCGAAGGCATCGCTGAGTCGCAGGAGGTCGTCACTCGACCAGGCAGCGAGCTCGCGCCGCCACTTGTCGCGCCGCTCGTGCAGCCCTTCGGACTGGATCCGGTCGAGAATCTCGCGGTACCCGTCCGCGGACTCGACCGAGATCCCGAGGTTGTTCTCGGTCCAGCGGGACTTGTAGGCCTCGAACATGCCCTCCATGCTCTGCCTGGTGCCGGCAACGATCTTGCGGGCGTTGCCGACCTCATCGCTCAGCCTCCGCACCATCGCGCGGATGTTGGAGTCGAACGAACGCAGGTCCGAGGCATCCCAGTTGCTGGCGAAGAGCGCGTCGAGGTACGCCTGCTGGGTGCCGGTCACGGTCGCGGTCTGTGCGTCCACAATGGCGTCGACGGCGTCCTGCACGGTGTCCTGCTCGTCGACCAGCCTCCCCTGCTCCTTCTCAAGGTTCACGAGGCGATCCTGCGCGCGGAGCCGCGCGATCCGGGCCTCCTCGAGCAGGGGCTTGACCCGATCGTGCTCTGCCTGCAGCGCATCGAGGATCTTGTTGGAGCCCCGGAGCCTCTGGATCTCGGCCTCCAGCTCGGCCACCCGTCGGTCGATGCCCAGGTAGTCGATCGCGGCCCACTCGGTGTCCTGGACCACCACGTAGGCTTCGCGCTGCCGGCGCAGGTCGCTCTGGCGGTCCCGCACCTCGCCGATTCGGGCTTGCGCGGCCTTCATCTCTGGCCTGAGCTCGGTGAGCAGCGTGTCGATGTCAGCGAGCCGGCGCTCGTTCGAGAAGCCGATGATCGGGCCGTCGCCGGACTCACCGTGCGCGCCCTTGTCGCCGTGGCGGGTCTGGCCGGAGGGGGTGACGCACGGCTCCGAGGCCGAGAGTGTTTTGGGGTTCGGGACGCAGAGGTGGTCGACGCCGCGCTCGCTGACGCGCTCCTGTACCCACCCGGAGAAGGGCGAGTCCTTGAAGGTGAGCTTTCCGGACACGTAGTCGCAGTCGCCCCGCCAGTCCTCGTGCGGGGCGAGTGTGACGGCCTGGAACTGGATGCGGGGGCGGATGGCGACTCCGTCGATCGCCGCCGAGAAGTGATCACGCACCCGGCGGTCGACCAGGACGATCCGTGCGACGCCACCGAGAGTCGTCTCAATCGCCTTACGCCAGTGCTCTTCGGTGGGCAGGACGTCCATGAGCTCGGCCACGAAGGGCAGGTCGCTCATCGGGTCGAGCCCCGCGGCCTCGGCCATCCGCACCCTGGCCTCGTGCAACCGTCTCGGAACCATGCCGCTGCGGCCGTGGAGGGACTTCTTCTCCGCAAGCAGGTCGCGCTGCCGCGTGGTGAGCGGGGACAGGTCGTCTTGAGCGGCCTGCTCCTCGGCTACCAGCGCTGCCAGCCGGTCCTCGTAGTCGGACAGGAACTCCAGCGCACCGATGTGGGCGTCGGCGAACTGGTCGGCGGTCTCGGGCTCGATCAGGTTGATCGGCTCGGTCCGAGCCTGGAACCTGAGGTTGGCGCGGTGCACACGGTCCCGGCTCTCCTTGAGCCGTGCAGTCTCGCGCTGGCGCTCGTCGATCGCCCCGCCTCCGTTGGCGCGCTTCTCCTCGGCGATCTGCTCAAGCTGCTGCTCGTGCTCGGTCTCCGCTGTCTTGGCCCCCACGAACGCGGCGGTGGTCTCGACGTGGTCGCGCCGGTTCGCATCCACCGCACTGTCGAGCAGCGCACGCTCGGTCTGAAGCCGCCAGAGCTGGAACGGCGTTGGGCCGACCCGGTCGGCACCGAACTGGCTGATCAGGTCCGCGTGATCCTGCGCTGCGGCGAGCTCATCCTGCAGGGTCGGGAGCCGCCGCAGGACCTTTACCTTCTCCGCCTCGTCGATCATCTTGAGATAGGAGGCCTTGAGATCGGCAAAGTGTGCCAGCGCATCGTCAGCGACCTTGTACGTGACGGGCCTCTCGAGCACCATCGTCTTGTAGAGGTCGTCGACCCGGTTGATCTGCATGCCGGCCTGGACCCTTGAGAGCAGACGGATGGCCTTGGGCCCGCCCTCGCCGCGGCCGATGTGCAACCGGGTGTGCAGGTTCGCCTCAAACTCCTTGAAGCTGTTGAAGGTGTCGAGACCTGGCAGGGCGTTCTTCATCGCGCGCTTGTCGAACCTGGTGGTCACCAGCAGCTCGAGCCGAGCGAGGTCGACGTAGCCATCTGCAGCGGCGAAGGTGGTGGTGACGTCGCTTGCGACCGTGGCCCCAGCCTTGACGAAGAACGCGCGCATGACGGTGTACTTGCGGCCGTTGTCGTTGGAGAAAGTGCAGGCCAGAGCACCCCAGACGGGCCCCCCGTCCCCGCCGCGTAGGACCAGTTCGCGTGTGTGGCCCGAACCGTCACTCTGCTTGTCCTGCTTGCCGCGCAGGTAGGAGATGAGGTTGCGCTTCTCCGGAGCCCGCACACGACCGGCGCCGATGTCGTTGGAGGCTCCGTTGAAGTCGACGTCGGACGGCATCATCAGGGCGATCCAGGAGTCCAGCAGCGTCGACTTGCCGACGCCCGATCCGCCGGTCATCAGCGTGGAGTCGGGCGAGAGGGTGATCGCGTGGTGACCGTGGAAGCCACCCCAGTTCACGAGCTGGAGAGTCTCCAAGCGCCACTGCGCGTGATCGGGTTCGGAGGTCGCGACCGGAAGAGTCAGCTGGTCCATGGTCACGCGTCTTCTTCCCGATCGAGCACGAAATCCCCGAGGTCGAGCTGGTTGTCGAGGTCCGCGGCCTCGATGGGCGGGGTCGTGCCGTTCTGGGTCATGAGCCAGGTCAACAGCTCGCGCAACTTCTCGACCGGAAGGAGGACCTCGATGATCGGCGAGATCTGGAACCGATCCGGGTCGGGCGTCTTGAGAAGCACCCCCGCTCGGGCCAGACCGTCGATGCCCGTGCCCGCCTTTTTTAGGGCGGCGGAGCGGTTCGTGAGGTGCTCGGGCCAGCGCTCGGCGATCTCGTCGAACAGCATCTGCCGGTCCACGAAGACGATGTCGTCGCCCTCCTGGCGCTGGGCGAAGAACCGCTGTCTCAGGAAGATCATCACGATGGTCTCCTCTTTGGTGTGGGCGACATCGCGCAGCAGCGAGGGCAGCGGATCACCGGTCTCGCTGATCACCTGTCGCTTGAACGCGATCCGCTGCTCGCGTTCCACCTGCAGCTCCAGGAACAGGTCGTTGAGCCGGCTCCTGATTACGCCCTCGTCCTTGAGCAGGATCTCCCATTGATCTGGGTGCCGGTCGGCCGAGATGTACCGGTGCTTCAGCAGGGCATGGAGGCACCGTCGCTGCTCCGGATATAGCGTGCCCGCATCCCCCTCGAACATCGCCACGCTGAGGGCTTCTCCAGTCTCTTGCCCGCCGAAGACGTCATCCGGGTACTCGATCTCCTCGCCGGTGAGATCCATGACCCCGGTCATGGCCTTTCACCATGCTCGAGGTCGCGAGCGTCGGGGACCGTGATGGTCGGCATCAGGAGCCGGCGCGTGCTGCCGTTGGGTCGCACGGCGGTAACCGACTCGCGAACGCTTGCGTCCATGTCTGCGTTGACCCGTGTGAGCAGATGCACCAAGCCGAGCGCCTCCACTGGTCGACGAAGCCCCTCGTCGAACTCGTTGAACAGCGCGGCCGCGGTGGCGACGTCGCCGGCGAGCAGCCGCTCCTCGATCTGCTTTTGGAGCTGCGGCAGGGACGGGCCGCCCTTCTTGCGGATCTCCTCCAGCGAGGGAGCGGTCGGAGCTTCCCCCGACACGTCCTCGAGCGGATCCGGCACACGCTCGCTGCCCGGGTCGAAGGTGCGGACCTTCAGCGGTGCGATGTCCAATGCCGGCGGCATGAGCTCGACGTCGACATGGTCGCGCACGCGTGCCGACTGTGCCCAAGTTCGCAACTCCTCGTCGATGCCCCGCAGGACCAGGTCGAGTTCGCGGTTCTTGATGTGGTCGTAGTTCTCGATGTGGTCGCGCAGCGTGGCCGAGAGCCGCTGCCGCTGCTCGAGGACGTCATCGCGGCCGCGCCGAATCACGTCCACGGCCGACCACATCTGGCGCTGCTCGTCGGGTAGCAGGCCTCCAGCCCACGGGTGGGTGAGGATGCTCTCGCGGTCGGCTCGGAGACGCTGCAGCAGGTCCGGCTTGCGGAGCAGCTCTTGCGCTCCGGCGAACGCGCGGCCCTCGGGCGTCGCCGTGAGCAAATTCCGCGCCTGCTCGAGGTAGTCGTCCAGGACCTCGCCCACCGGGCGCTCCTCGTCCCGGAACCTCATCGCGATGAGCTTGTGCATGCTCCTGACGGCCTCTTCGACCCGGCGGAAGTCGGATGGCAGACCGTCGAGCTCGCGCAGAACGTTCGCGAACTGCTCGACCAGTTCGGCCTCGGAGGCTTGCGGCAGCTCGCCGCCCGCCTCGAGTCGGTCCAGCTCGGCCTGCAGGACGGCGATCTCCTCAGCGAGGCGGCGCTTACGCTCCTCTCGATCCGGGTTCGCCGCGAGCGCCGCGTCGGAGATCACGCGGCGCATGGTCTCGATACGGGAGGCGGAGACGTTCAGCTGCGTCCGGGTCGTCCGGGTCACGTACTCCATGGCCTGCTTGGCGTCACCGGTCAGCTGGTAGGTCTCCTGACCGCGGCCGGAGTCGCGATAGAGCCAGCGCTCGCGCACCCACTGGCCTGCGAGTGACTTCCCGTCGCCCGACGGCACCGGGTAACCCGCCGCATGCAGCTCGCCGAGCAGCGCCTCGACCCTGATGTGGAAGCGCTCGACCGGGACCGGAAGGGCGTCGTCGGGGAATGCGACGGCGAAGACCGGCATGGCCAACACGGCTGACTTGCGGTCCAGCAGCTTGAGCGTCGGAGATTCAAGCGCCGACTTGATGCGGACGACTTCGCTCTCGATGTCCGATGCCATGCTCACACCTCCCTCCCGTCCGCGCCGCCCTGTTCGCGTCAGCGCTTCGCCGATTTGATTGTCGTGAGCGCTTCCCGCAGCCCTGCAGCGACACCCTCAGCGGCCGATAACGCCTTCGTCGCCGCGTCGTATTGGGACTCCAGTTCGGCCACGCGGGCGCTGAGTTGTTCCCGTTCCCTGCGAGCCTGCTGCTGTTCGGCATCCCGCTCTACCTGTATTTGATCGATGCGAGCCTCGGCCTCGGTGAGGTCCTTTGTGAGCGACTGATTCTCGTCCTCGACCACACGAAGCTTTCCGGCGAGCGCGCCGCGCTCCGTGGAGAACTCTTCGCGGGCGGCGACGTACGCCTCGCGCCAGACGCCGTTGAGACGAGCACGCACGACGTCGGGAATCTCCGGGACAGCCGCTGCCCGGGCAGCGGTCTCGTTCCAGACTCGCGCCGCCTCGGCCGCCACGGCCATCGCGACCCCGGCCCGCTCACGGACCGTGCGGTTGGTGACGGGCTTACCCTCAGCAGCCAGCTGCTCGGCTGCCTCCGTAGCACGGCACTCTGCCTCAGTGCGGACCGGCTTAATTGTCACGGTGCGATAGTATCAGTAGTATCGAGTTCCATACTCTCACTTATACCCCTGCCTTCACAACGAAAGCCACCGCGACCGTGTGTTTGGAATGAGTAGGGCGCGCTACGTCTCGGAGCCTGATCCGTTGGTCCGTCACGAGGCAGAGCATGCACGCCACCACCGACACTTCCGCAGAACGGCCGCGCGATTATTGGCCGCGGGCTAATCGACCTCGACGCGCTCAGGCCACATCAGGCCACGCGCAGCTGGTCGTGTGCCCAGGCCTGCGCCGAAGCGTGCAGTCTGTCGCTGAGATCGTCGCTGGACTGGTCGAGTTCGACGTGGCGTACTCCAAGGACGTCGACCATGACCTCGCCGGGCCCAGGCGTGCCGGAACGACGAGCCCGCCCACGACAATGGGTGGCTGGCCGATCAGTGCGTGATCTGAGACCTTCCTTCATTCCTCGCACGACCGCTGCCATCCCGTCACCGACGAACCTGACCCGTCTACCAGACGCGGGTCTAGTGTCATCTGCGCCGCAGCGTCCATAAGCCCCGTCATCGGCCAGGTTCGCTGTTCGGTCAGTACCGAACAGCGAATACGCTCACAAACCTCTTCAGGCACGCAGGCAACTGACAACGAGCAGTCGAATTGACCGACCCAGGAAGTGCTCTGGCAACGCAGCCGCAACGGTTCGTCTGGCAGTCGCTCAACCGCACCACGTGTCCTCCTGGGCTCGAGGCACTGTAACCATTTGGCCCCACGTTGGCTCCACGAAACCTTCGACGATGCCTCGGAGAGAGCATTCCCCCTAGTCAGAGAGCCGCCTTGGGGATTTGAACCCCAGACCTACGCATTACGAGGACCGCTGCCCGAGTCTTGTCTGGCCGTCACTAGGCGCTTTGGTTACACGCGCAGCCCCGGTAGGGCGCCGCAGCCACTCCATTTCACCACAGTTCGCTCCACGAATGGCTCCACGCCCAGGAGCCTCGGAGCCGGCGGTTCTCGGTCCATAAGTCGCCGGAGTAGTCGAACCAGTCACGGACGTCGCCAACAGCCCGCTCGTTGAGGAAATGGCACCACGCATCTGGGTTTCGCAGAGCTCTGGGCGTCATCAACCTGTCCGACCGCGAGGTCGAGTCGGTCGAACTGGTCGCCGATCGCGTTTGCCGCGCCTCCCGTGCGCATCACCGACTGGATCATCGCCAGCGACTGCCGGGATGAAGTACCGCCTCCGGACGAGCGCCGAGGGAAAGATGCGTGCCATGGCGGGGCGCTGCGTCCAGCCTCGGCGGAGTAGCCCCTGCCCTGTAACGCCATAGACACGTGGCGGATCGGATTGTCTGTGATGCAGCCAGCAACTGATCCGATCGCAGTGAGGCTGCTGGCCCGGGCGAGCCGAGCCGGTCGACCGAAAGCGAGCACATCGAGTCCGCAGAAACACGGAGCGCAGCGGAGGGCTCTTGATGCCGGGCCTGGAGACCAAGGCATCCCACTTCACGGCGCCAAGACCCCGACCACGCAGGAGTGCAATTTGGGGCGCCAAGGGCCAACGAAAGGTGATCATGAACGGAGCTGAGCGCCTGATGACGCCAAGCGATCTACCCTAGATGCCCCGGGCGTCCCCGCCCCCGCTGTACGGCTTGCGGCATCGCGGGCGAGGGACCGGTCCGGGCACGGAATCGGTCGTCACGTCCGCTACGGCGAAGGCCGTCGAAGAATGGCTGAGCAGTCGGGGCTGACGACAGGATCGAGAGCTCATTGTGGCGGACGTCAAGCGGTGGGAGCTCGGTCAACGGCGTTGTCGAGAGCCCGGGCCTGTGGCAGGTCGATGCCTTTGGCACCGAGCAGGGCGAGCTGATGGGCGAGGTGGTCGGTCCAGTTACCGATGTCGTTATCGGCCGAAGGCTCTGGCCGGGCTGGTCGGAGTACTGGCTCCGTGCCGGCGACCATTCGCGTAGATCATCAACCCATTTCGTCAGCAGGTCGTCACGTCCATCCTGTCCGGCCACCTTCCGTGGAACAGCACCTTGATCAAAGCCAACCCGGTGAACCATGTGTTGAGCCGCAAGAGCAGAAAGGCGGCGGCATCCGGGTGGCGCGGCGGATTCACACGATCCGATCACTGTTCTGGCCCTCGTAATCGGCGACGTCATTTGGACCACCCACCCGGTCGTGACGAACCCGCACCCCCGCAAGATTCTCGATCAGGCAGAGACGGCGCGACTTTGACGTGCGGCCTGCCATACGTTGTCCCAGCCTGGCGCGAGCTCTGCCGCGCGGCGGCATGACAGCACTAGGCTGGCTTCGCGGGCGATGCCTTTGCCGGCGATGTCGAATGCGGTGCCGTGATCTACCGAGACGCGCACGACGGGCAGACCGATGGTGATGTTGACGCCGTCGTCGCCATAGACGGCCTTGAAGGGCGCGTGGCCTTGATCGTGGTAGCAGGCGATGACCATGTTCCACTTGCCGCGGACGGCGGCGGGGATCAGCGCGTCGGCGGGGATCGGGCCGTGGGCGTTGATGCCGCGGTCTCGGGCGCGGTTGACGGCCGGCTCTAGGATGTCGGCGTCCTGGTCGCCGAAGATGCGGTTCTCCCCCGCGTGCGGGTTGAGGCCGCAGATGCCGATGGCCTCATCAGGCTTGCCGAGGGCACGGACGAATGCACCGGCGAGAGTGAAGATGTCGTCGCTGCGTTCGGGTGTGCAGTCGAGGATGGCCTGCTCGAGTGAGACATGCGCGGTCAGGTGGAAGAAGTACAGGTCGCCGGCGGACAGCACGAGGCTGAAGTTGTCGACGTTGAACTCATGGGCGAGCAGCTCGGTGTGTCCGGGCCACTTGTGGCCGCCAGCTTGCATGGCGGCCTTGTTGAGGGGGGCGGTCACGATGCCGTCGGCCAGGCCGTCGCGGGCGAGCCGGCAGGCTTCGACGACGAATCGGTAGGCCCCGTCGCCGGCGGCGGCGCTGAGTTGGCCGACGGGCACGTCGGCGAGGGAGGGCCCGGTCTGGATGAGCTCGATGAGGTTCGGGTCGTTGGCCGCGGTCTGGGGATCGGTGATCACCTGGACGGTGGCGGGGTCGAGACCGGCCCGTTCGGCACCGATCCGCATGGCGTCGGCGTCGCCGATGACCACGGGGACGCAAATGTCGCGGAGCTCGGGGTGCTGCAACAGTGTCTTGGCGGTGATCTCGGGGCCGATACCGGCGACGTCGCCGAGGGTGAGGGCCAAGACGGGCAGGGGTGCGGTCATGATGATTCCTTCGTGGTGGTGGGCCGGGCGTGGTCGGGTCGGTGGTGCGGGATGGGGTCGCTGCCGCGACGGAGGCGGGTGAGGATGGTGCGCAGGGTGTCGGAGTCGCCGAAGCCGCCGGATTTGGTGACCAGGCGCAGCCCGTCGGCGCGACCGCCGATAACGATGCCGCTGGGGCAGCCGGGGTGGATGGCGCCATCGATGAGGAGGTGGTCGGCACCGACCCGGCCGAGGATCGCGGCTGCGCCGTCGCCGCCGACGATGACGAGGGCGCTGTAGGGGTGCTCGGCCAGGGCGGCGTCGACGCGCGCGGCCAGGTCTGCGGCTGCTTCGTCTGCGGTGGTGGTGGCGGTGCCGCTTATCAAGACGTCGACCGGTCCGGTGTCGCTACTGCTCCGGAGCCTGCTGACCTGCCCGGCGGTGACTGGGTGCAGCGAGCTCACGGCCACCAGGACGCGGCCTGTGCCGACGGCTGAGGCGGCGGTCTGTACGGGGGTGGTCGGCGACCAGCGACGGGCGACGGCGGCGGCGAGACCACCGGAGCCGACGGTGATTGTGCTGTGGGGGGTGGCGGTGAGCTGGCCGGCGAGGGCATCAAGGTCGTGGTCGTCGGCAGCATCGACGATAACCAGCGGCTGCTGCCCCGTCGGGTGGGCGCTGACCGCACCAGGGATAATTACCCGCAGATCACCGGTATGGCGGGGGGTGATCGGGTCGGTGGCTGCGGCGGTCTGCTCCAGCGGCACCCCGTGGACCTGGACCCGGCCGTTGGTGACGGTGCGGCCCTGGCTGGGGAAGGCGGGGCAGATGATCGCGCGGGCCGGCCCGCCGGGGTCACTCCAGGCGTGCTGGGCGCCGCTGATCTGGCCGGCGACCGAGCCGCGGACAGTGGAGTCGATCTTCAGGTAGAGGCGTTGCGCGCCGGCGCCGCGGACCAGCTCGACTGCTCGGGCCGTGACCGCGGCGGCCTCCTCGTCCGGGGAGGCGCGGCAGCCGGTAGTGACGGCCAGCACGGTCTGGACGTCGTCATCATCGGTGACGGCTGGCTGTTGCTGCAGCCGCTCGGGGTGCAGGTGCAAGATGACCCGCCAGCCGTGGTCGGCGAACGCGACGGCGGAGTCGGCGGCACCGGTGAGATCGTCGGCGACCAGTCCCAGCACGCGGGGCGCTGTCGGCCGGGTCACAGCGATGCTCCTGCGCAGACGACGAGGCGTTGGCCGGTGATGGAGCGGCCGCTGGGGCCGAGGAGGAACGCGACCAGGTCGGCGATCTCGCCGGGCTGGATGAACCGGCCTAGCCGCGGCAGGGCGGGCGGGGTGGCGACCCGGGCGCGGTCGGCTAGCATCGGAGTTTCGGTCGGTCCGGGCGCGACGGTGTTGACGGTGATCTGGCGGTGGGCGAGTTCGATTGCCCAGGACCGGACCAGTCCGTCGAGGGCGGCCTTGGTGGCGGCGTACTGGGACTTGCCGGCCACCCCCGTGCTGGTGCGGCTCCCGAGCATCACGACCCGGCCGCCGTCGGGAAGCCGGGCGGCGAGGGCGTTCACCAGCCGGGTCGGGACGTCGACGTGGACCCGCCACATCTGGTCGCCGTAGTCGGGGTCCAGGTCACCGAGGTAGGCGGTGTGCTGCAGCCCGGCGGCGTGCACGACAGCGTCGACCCGGCCGACGGCCCCGATGATCTTCTCGACGGCGGCGCGGTCGAGCAGGTCCACCTCAATCCAACCCAGGGCGGGACCCTTGAGGGCGGGTCGGCGGCGGCTGATCCCGACGACGTTCCAGCCGTCGGCGAGGAGTTTGGCGGCGATCGCCTCACCGATGCCGGAGCTGACCCCGGTCACCAAGGCGACGGGCCCGCCGGTGTCGCCGGGTGAGGGCTGGGGGCTAGTCATGGGGTCGGCTGCTCCCAGCTGGCGGGCACTCGGACGTGCTTGATGGTCTGCCGGAAGTAGGTGTAGGCGAGGTCGAGGTCGCCGTCGGGCCGTTGGTGGATGACGGGGTAGGAGAACTCGCGGTTGAGGGCGTCGCGGGAGTTGTTGGTCAGGCAGAACCCGTCACCCTCGTCGAGGTTGCCGGCCACCTGCCAACTCTGCCCCTGGTCGGTGGAGAACGCCAGGCTCATCGGGGCTCGCGGTGCGCCCCAGAACGCTTTGTGCGTGCCAGGCTCCCCGTCGGTCGGGGGCGGGGTGGTCGTCTGCGGGCTGGTAGTCGGGTCGGACTCGACCAGGCCTTCGTCGTCGATCTCGTCGTACAGGCTCTCTCGGCGGGCGGTGGCGTCGAGGCGGCTGGCGTGGTTGTAGATGACCGCGATCCGGCCGTCGGCGAGCAGCCGCTGCTGGAGGGAGGAATTGTTGTTGGGCAGCTCGGTCGGCGCCGGAGGGGTCCAGGTGTCACCGTCGTCGGTTGAGCGCGATTGGTAGATGTGGTCGGCCCAGCGGCTGCGGAACAGTGCGTACAGGCTGGCGTCGGGCAGCTGCACGATGCTCATGTGGACGCAGCCAGTGCTGTCGGGCACCGGGACCTCGCGCCAGCTGGCGCCGTGGTCGTCGGAGATCATCACCGAGCTGGTGTCGACGTCCCCGGACCACTTCTCGCCTGGCACCGCGACGCAGGTGAAGATCGGCAGCAGCCAACGCCCGGAATCGGTTACCAGCAGCGGCTGGCGGATGAACACCCCACCCCGGTCGGTGGCGGGGAACAGGCTTTCGACCGGTCCCCAGCTGTGGCCGTCGTCGAGGGAGATGCGGCGGCGGACCTCGGCGGTGTCCTGGTTGCCGGCGAGCTGGGCGGTGTACAGCAGCCACAGTTGCCCGTTCGGTGCGGTGAACAGCACGGGGTTCTGCTCGGACCTGGTCGTGTCATCGGTGAGCTGGACGGGATCGCTCCATTGCTTTCCTGCGGCCGGCAGCCGGGAGAACCAGATCGAGATGTCGCCGACGCCTTCTTGTGTGCCGCCAAACCAGGCGAGCCCGAGGTCACCGTTGCCGAGCCGCTCCAGCATGGCGGCGTGGCTCTGCACCGTGGCGGCGGGCAGGTAAGCGTCGGACCGACCGGTGCCCTCAGCTGCGGCACGGAGCGCGCCGTCGAACAGGGACCGGTCGACGACGGGGGTGTGGCCAGCTTGGGCGGCGTAGCGGCTCGTCATGCTCACGCCTCCCCTCGGGCGCCGGCGAGGTGAGCCTTGGCGGTCGCCTCGAGATGGGTGAGGTCGGAGGCGACCGAGACCAGCCGGAACCCGGCCTCGATGCGGCGGCGGGCGATCTCGCCGCTGGCGGTGTGGATGCCGGGCACGATGTTGTTTGCGGTGCAGGCGGTGAGGATGCGGATCAGGGCTGCCTCGAACTCCTTGGCTACCTCGGGGTCGGTGGAGGTCTTGCCGCCGAGGGCCAAGGTGAGGTCGGACGGGCCGACATAGAGGCCGTCGAGGCCGGGAGTGGCGGCGATCTCTTCCACGTTGGCCAGGCCTTGCGGGGTCTCGATCATGGCGAACACGAGCACGGTGTCGTCGACCTCGGCCGGGGTGGGGCCGATCCGCAGACCGGACCGCATGGGCCCGTAGGAACGGATCCCGGTCGGCGGGTAGCGGGTAGCGGCGACCGCGGCGGCGGCATCGCCGGCAGTGTTGATCAACGGCACGATCACGGCTGCCGCGCCGGCGTCGAGGGCCTTGCCGATCGGGGTCGCGTTGTTGGCCTCGACCCGGACCACGCCGGCGGCGGAGCCGGAGGCGTCGATTGCGAGCAGGCCGGTGAGCATGCCCTGGTATCCGATCAGGCCGTGCTGGGCGTCCAGGGCGACGTAGTCGTAGCCGGCGCGGGCGATCCGTTCGGTGCCGATCGGGTTGTCGGTGACCACCCAATAGCCCAGCACGGTGTCCCCCCCGCGGAGTCTGTTGGTGAACTCTTGAGCAGTCATGGTGGTGGCATCCCTTCGGTTGGTGTTAGCGGCTCGGAGAGGTTCAGCGGTTGTAGGGCGGCATCGGGCCGCGGAGCCGGGCGCCGACCTCGCTGCAGGCGGCCAGCACGTCGTCGGGCAGCGGTCCGCGGGCAGCGGCGGCCAGGTTGGCCTCGAGGTGGCTGATCTTGGAGCCGCCGAGCAGCACCGAAGTGACGGCGTCTTGGCTGAGCAGCCAGCGCAGCGCGAGCTCGCTGAGCGGGATCCCCGCACCGTCGGCGATGCCGGTGAGGTCGTTGATCGCGGCGAACAGCTCAGGATTCCAGTACCGCTCGGTGTACATGGCTGCCAGCCGGGAGTCACCGAACCGGCCGCTGGTCGGGCGTTCCTCGAAGCGGTGCCTGCCGCTGAGCAGGCCCCCGCCAAGGGGGTTGTAGACCATGGTTTGAAGGCCGGTGGTGCGGGCGAACTCCAGGTACTCCTCCTCCACCCGGCGGGCGATGAGGTTGTACAGCTGCTGCGCCACCAGCGGACGGGGGGCGCCGACGGTGTCCGCGGCGGCGTTGAGCTCCGCGATCTGCCAGGCGGCGTAGTTCGACACCCCCAGCGCGCCGATCTTGCCCTCGGCGACCAGCTCGGCGATGGTGGCGAGTGTCTCGATCAGAGGGGTGGCCCGGTCGGGCTGGTGCAGGTAGAACAGGTCGACCCGCTCCACCTGCAGCCGGCGCAGGCTGGCGTCGACGCAGGCCCGCAGCGCCGCCGGCGACAGCAGCGGATGGTCGCCGGCGTCGGGGTGCGGCATGCCGGCCTTGGTAGCTAGCTGGACGCCGTCGCGGCGTCCGACGCCGAGCTCGCCGAGCATGGTCTCGGTGGCGCCGCCGGCGTAGCCGTTCGCGGTGTCGACCATGGTCACCCCGGCCTCCAGGGCCCGGTCGATCATGGCGGCGGCGGTGTCAGCGTCGACGGTGTCGCCGAACGTCATGGTGCCCAGCACGAGACGGCTGATCGATGCGGACATGTCAGGCGACACTCTCTGCGATGCGGAGCACGGCGCGCGGCTTGCGGCCGTGGATGGTGGCGGGATCCAGCGCGGCCGCCCGGAGCCGGCGGGTGTAGGGGTCCTTCGGACCGGCCAGCACCTGGCCGGTCGGGCCGGACTCCACGATCGTGCCCTTATTCATCACGATCACCTGTTCGCTGATCTCGCGGACCACGCCGAGGTTGTGGGAGATGAACAGGTAGGTGACCCCGGTGGCTTCCTGTAGCTCGGCCAGCAGCCGCAGCACCTGCGCCTGGACCGACACGTCGAGCGCGCTGGTGGCCTCGTCGCAGACCAGCAGCTCAGGCTCGCTGGCAAGGGCCCGGGCGATACCGATCCGTTGCCGCTGCCCGCCCGAGAACTCACTGGGGCGCCGCTGCAGCGCGGTGGCGGGCAGGCCGACCAGATCGATCAGGCGGGCTGCCTCGGCGCGCCGGGCCGACTTGGTCTTCACGCCACGCTGCTGCAGCGGTTCGGCGACGATCTCTTGCGCGGTCAGGTGCGGGTCGAGGGAGCCGTAGGGGTCCTGGAACACCATCTGCACCCGCGAGCGCAGCGGCCGCAGCTGCCGTTCGGTCATCGTGGCCAGGTCGACACCGTCGAGCCGGATGCTGCCGGAGGTGGGCTTCAGCAGCCGGACCAGGGAGCGGGCGATGGTGGACTTGCCGCAGCCGGACTCCCCCACCACCGCGAGGGTGGTGCCGCGCTCGATGGTGAAGCTGACGTCGTCGACGGCACGGTAGACGCCGCCCCTGACCGGGTACTCCACCACCAGGTTCTGCACGCTTAGCAGCGGCTGGCTCATCGGTCGGCTCCCTTGTGATCGTGGTGGGCTGGTTGCGGGTCGTCAATCTCGCCGTCCCAGGGTCCGAGCTGCGGGACGGCGGCGAGCAGCTTGCGGGCGTAGTCGGTGCGGGGGGCGTGGACGACGTCCTCGACGTCGCCGCTCTCGACGAACCGGCCGTCCTTCATCACGTGGATGCGGTCGGACACGACCCGGGCCACGCCCAGGTCATGGGTGATCATCAAGATGGCGATCTTGGTGCGTTCCTGCAGCTCGAGCAAGATATCCAGCACCCCGGCCTGCACGGTGACGTCGAGGGCGCTGGTTGGCTCGTCGGCGACCAGCAGCCGGGGCTCGCCGGCCAGCGCGATCGCGATCAGCACCCGCTGCAGCATGCCACCGGAGAGCTGGTGAGGGTACTTGCGCAGCTGGGCGGGTGGCTCGGGGATGTGGACCTGGTTCAACAGCTCGACCGCGCGCTGGTCGATCTCGGTCTTGGCTAGCTTCGGCGAGCGGATCTTGATCGCCTCTCGAAGCTGGGCCCCGATGGTGGCGACCGGGCTGAGCGCGGTCATCGGGTCCTGCGGGATCAGCGACACGGTGCGGCCGCGGACCTTGCCGATGGTATCGGGATCGGCGATCACGTCTCGGCCGGAGAAGGTGGCGTGCCCTGACAGCACGGCCAGGTCGTCGGGCAGCAACCGTAGGATGCCCATCGCGGTCGTCGACTTGCCCGAGCCGGACTCGCCGATGATGGTGACGGTCTCCCCCTCGCCGACGGTGAAGCTGACCCCGTCAACGGGGCGGATGACACCGGCCTCGGTGATCAGCTCGATCTGCAGGTCGCGAACCTCCAGCAGCGGGGTGGCGGCGCTTGCCCGGGTGTCGGGGGCGTCGGAGACGGCGGTGCTCATGATCAGGCTCCCTTGCGGTGGCGGTTGCGGTCGCGGAGGCCATCACCGAGCAGGTTGACGCCGACGACCAGCAAGACGATGACCAGGCCGGGCAGGGTGACCAGCCACCATGAGGTGGTGATGTAGTCCTGCCCGTCGGAGATGATCCGACCCCAGGTGGCGAAGGGGCGCTGCGGGCCGGCGCCCAGGTAGCTGAGGGCCGATTCCAGCAGGACCGCCTGAGCGAGCAGCAGGAAGATCACCAGCGAGGCCTGCTTGATGATGTTGGGGATGATGTGGCGAGCCAGGATCTGCACCCGGTGCAGGCCGAGGACGCGGGCGGCGGCCACATAGGGCTTCTCCCGCTCGACCAGCACCAGGCTGCGGGTGAGGCGGGCGACCTCGGGCCACTGCGCGATCGCGATAACCGCGGTGATCACCGGCAGCGACGGCCCGAACAGCGCCACCACCAGCAGCAGCATCATCAGCAGCGGCAGCGACATCTGCGCCTCCAGCAGCCGGGAGACGACCGCGTCAACGGCGCCGCCGAAGAACCCAGCGGCCGAGCCGAGCACGACGCCGATGATCCCGGACACGGTGACGGCCAAGATACCGATGGCCAGCGACACCTGTCCGCCATGCAGGATCAGCGACAGCAGGTCGCGGCCCAAGGCGTCGGTGCCGAACAGGTGGCCGGCAGCGAGCGGCGGGAGGCGACGGGCGGCGAGGTTTTGCGCGGTCGGGTCCGGCAGCGGCAGCACCTGGGCCAGCAGCACCGGAGCCACGACGAGCAGGGTGCAGACGGTGCCGATCGACAGCTTGACACGGGCGGCGCGGCTGCGGCGGGTAGCGGCGGCGCGGGTGATGTCGCGCGGGGTGACGGCGCTGGGCCGCTCGGCCGGAGCCCGACCCGGCCCGGGGGCGGTGGCGGTGGCGGTGCTCATGCGGAAGCCTTTCCGAGACGGACCCGCGGGTCGAAGAGCGGGTAGCAGAGGTCGACGAGCAGCTGCACGCCGATGGCGAGGACGGAGGTGACCAGCACGGTGGTGACGATCAGCGGGTAGTCGCGGGTCTCCAGGGCCCGGACGACCAGGGAGCCGACGCCGGGCCAGGCGAACACGACCTCCACCACGACGACCCCATTGAGCATGGCGGCGAACCGGGTGCCGAGGGCCGTGATGACCGGCACGGCGGCGTTGCCCATCCCGTAGCGCCAGGTCAGCCCGCTCGGGGAGACGCCGCGGGACCGTGCGATCGTCAGGTAGGTGGCGGCCAGATTGTTGCCCATCTCCCGGCGCACCATCCGCGAGATCAGCGCGATCTGCATGATCGCCACGGTGATCATCGGCAAGATGAGCGCGGACCAGGTGGCGAACCCGGAGGCTGGCAGGATCGGGATCAGCACGGCGAAGATGGTCACCAGCATGGTGCCGGTCCAAAACTCGGGCATCGACTGGCCGGCGATCGCGGTCACGTTGGCTCCGAGCTCGCGGCGGGTGTCGGCGTTCTTGGCCATCCACACCCCCAGCGGCACCGCCACGACCGTGGTCAGCAGAATCGCCGAGACGGCCAGGGTGATGGTGTACGGGAGGCGGTCGAAGACCACATCCAAGGCGGGCGCCTGGAAGCTGAACGAGGTGCCCAGGTCGCCTTGGAACAAGTCGTTGACGAAGGTCAGGTACTGCCGCCACAGCGGCTGGTCCAGCCCGAACTGGCGGCGGACCTCCTCGACCTGCTCGCTGGTGGCCAACGGGCCGGCGTAGTTGCGGGCCGGATCTCCCGGGGCGAGCCGGACCAGCACGAACACGGTGGAGACGGTGAGGAAGATCGTCAGTAGGCTCTGCGCGATGCGCTTGATCAGGTAGCGGATCATGCTCGCTCCTCCAGCCGGATGCCGGCCAGGTCGTAGGAGTTGTTGGCGCCGAGCACCAGGCCCTGGACCCGGTCGCGGCGGGCGACGACCGCGTTCGGGGCGAACGCCCACATCGCCGGCCAGGTGTTCCAAATCTCCTGCTGGGCCTGCTTCACCAGCTCGGCGCGGCGAGTCTCGTCGACCTCCTGGGAGGCGCTGGAGATCAGGCCCGTGATCTTGGGGAAGATGTAGCCGTGGTAGGTGTCGCGGGTCTTCTCCTTCTCCGCGGTGCCGGCGTACATGCCTTGCATCATGGTGATCGCCAGCCCGGTGGTGCCCGGGTAGCCGTTGGCCAGCACGTCCCAGTCACCGCCGCGACCCTGCCGCCAGGTCGAGATGTCGCCGCCGGACTCGAACTGCTGCAGGCTGGGCTTGCAGCCGACCTGGGCGAGCATCTCGTAGATGGCTTCCATAACCTGGGTGTCGCTGGTGAACTCCCCGGACTCCCATATGATCTTGACCGGCAAGTTCCGCACCCCCAGGGAGTCGAGGATCTGCTTGGCCTTCGCCGGGTCGTAGCGGAACTGGCCGACCGCGGCCGCCCCTGTAAGTGACGGCGGCACGACCCCGGTGGCCTGCACCACCGATCTCTGCAAGATGTTGTCGATCAGTGCCGGCCCGTTGATTGCGTAGCTCAACGCCTCCCGGACCCGGGCGTCGGACAGCGGATGGCTGCTCGGCTTGCGGAAGTTGTAGAACAGGTGGGTGAGTCGGGTCCCGGGGCGGCTGTCGATCGAGACACCCGGCAGCCCCTTCAGCTGCTCGATGGCGTCCGGGGACACCGAGTCGATGACGTCGATCTCGCCGCTGCGCAACGCGACCACCCGGCTCGACTCCTCCGCCAGGAACCGGACCTGCACCTGCGGGGTGATCACCGGAGTCCCCCAGTAGTTGGTGTTGCGGTCCAGCACGAAGGCGCCGGTGCCGCGGTCTGCGTCGGTGATCACGTACGGGCCGGTGCCCACCCCGGACTCCAGGTCCTCGGCCTTGTTCGCCTCCGCCGGGGTGATCAAGATGTTCGCCATCAGGTAGTCCAGCACCGGCTGCGGCTCATCAGTGCGGAGCCGGAACGTCCGGTCGTCAACCCTCACAACGGTCGGCCACTCCGGGAACAGCGTGGCCAAGAAGCCCCCCTTGGTGTCGCGGTACTTCTCCAGCGCGGTCGCCACATCGGCGATCTGCACCGCGGAGTTGTCGGAGTAGCGGATATCGGAGCGCAGCCGCACCGTCCACTCGTTCGGCTTGGTCAGCTCGAATCGCTCGGCCAGCACGTTCTCCAACGCCAGGTCCGGAGTCAGCCGGACCAGCGCCTGCCGGACCGCCCGCTGCAACGTCACCGCCGCCTCGAACTGGAGCAGCTTGTTGTCCAAGCTGGTCAACAGCCGGTTCATCGCCACGTTGTAGGTGCCCGGCCCTGGCAGCCCGGTCGGTGTCGCGCAGCCCGAGACACCCAGCACGCTTGCCCCGCCGGCCAGGGCCGCGAGCTGCAGCAGCCTGCGGCGGCTCAGCGTTCGAGCTGATACCTGTTCGGTCATCCTCGACCTCTTCCATTTCAGGAACTCTGGGACCCTCACCGAGCCTCTATGACGCCCTGTGAGTGTGACATCAAGTCTCCAGTACATGCTCATACTGAGCAACCTCTACGCGCAAATTGCGCAACTATTGCCCCATTTGCACACATTTTCCCATCCGAAAGGCGCATCCTCACTGCTACACTGCGCAAAACGCGCATGTGGAGTTGCGCAGAAACCTTGAGGAGAGCCATCGATGGAGATCCTGAGCTCACGACGGCGCCGGGAGGAGATCATCCGTCTTGCCACAACCAGCGGTTTGGCTGGCGTCACCGACCTGTCAGAAAAGTTCGGCGTATCCGCCTCGACAATCCGACGCGACCTCGCTCGACTCGAGTCTGAGGGACATCTCGCCCGCACCTACGGCGGCGCTATCGCCGCCAACACGCAAGCCGAACTGACCCTGCGGCAACGCGTCGGCGAGGCCTACGAAGAGAAGCTCGCGATTGCCCGCTGGGCCGCCGACCAGATCGCGCCCAACGACACTGCCTTCCTCGACGCGGGATCTACCGTCGCCGCCGTCGCCCACCAGCTCCGTGCCCGTAGCGGTCTCACCATCACCACCACTAGCCTCACGGTCCTGAACGAGCTCGCCCGCAGCGACCACCTAACGGTCAACTGTCTTGGCGGAACCCTGCGTCCCATCAGCCAAGGCTTCGTGGGCCCCATCGCCGAAAGCGCCCTGGACACGATCACCTTCGACCGGGCATTCCTCGGCGCCGATAGCGTCGACGCCCAGCTCGGCATTTGCGAAGCCGATCCCCACCAGACCCGGCTCAAACAGCTCGCCGCCCGACGGGCCCGCCACACCTATGTCCTCGCCCACGCCAAGAAGCTCGGCCGGCGCCCCTTCCACGCATGGGCGCAGCTTCCCCATCCCTGGACCCTTGTCACCACCGCCCAGGACGACGCGGTCCAAGCCTTCCGCACAAGCGGAGTCACCGTCGTCACCCTTCCCGCTAACGCCACCTGAGATCACACTGTCGTTCCCCCGAATCGTGGACACGCCGGCGGACCTAGACTCAAGGCCTGACCGCTGAACCTCACTACCGAGACCTGCACGAGTTGGTTGACCAGCTCAGCCCGGCGCAGGCCGACGAGGTGCGCGCTGCCGTACTCCAACTTGTGACCCTCGTGGCCAGCGCCGAAGTGCTGCCCCGCCAGCTGCACTTCATCGGAACTGTTCACGCAGAGGCAGACTTCGCCGAGCGCTCCGAGGAGATCCTCGACGACCTCATCCAGCGCAACGCCGGCTGAGGTCGGATGCTCTTGGTCGACACCGGCCCCCTGGTCGCCGCAGCGAACTCCCGCGACCGACATCATCAGACCGGCCGTGACCTTCTGCTGAACCACTCCGGACCGATGCTGATCCCCGCGCCGGTCGTGGCGGAGGTCTGCCAGTTGCGCGCATCGCGCCAAGGCCCGGTCGCCGAAGTGACATTCCTGCGCACTCTCGGCACCGGGGCCCTGACCGTCGTAGACCTCGACACTGCCGACTACATCCGCGCTGCCGAACTCGTCGAGCAGTACTCCGACCTGTCGCTCGGCGCCGTCGATGCCCGGTGATCAGCGTTGCCGAACGCCTCGGCGCCACACGATCGCGACCCTCGACCGCCGCCACTTCACCGTCGTCCGCCCAAACCACGTCAATGCACTCACTCTGCTCCCCACCGTCCTGTCATAACGCAGCCCCGATGACGGCCCGCGTTCCTCGGTCCGGCAGTTTTCGCCTGATGTGGTCAACCTTGGCTTCACGGCACGGCTCATCGGCCGCCGACGCCGTCTGTCGGCTGATGAACCGGTACGACTTTCCTGCCGTCCTCATGTGATGCTGCCGACGGGTTTGTGGGCAGCGTAGTGGGCGTGCTCGTACTCAGCGCGTGGGACCATCCCGAGGGTGGAGTGGAGGCGGCGGTGGCTCCTCTGTGTGTCAAGAGACGGGGGGCGGCGGCCTCGTAAGGTGTTGCTCGGTGGGCTCGGGTTGTGACTTCTCAGAAGAGCTTCGTCGGCGGCGAGCCAGACCTTGACCGCGCGCTCGATGCCCAGGGTCAGCCAGTGACCACCGAACGCCTTCCTCTGGACGTGTCGATCAGTCCGTCTCGGGCGAGGTCAGCCAGAGCGCGGTGGGTGGTGCTGGGCGCGACACCGTAGCGGGCGGCGAGGAACTTCATGGTGGGAAGGGCGTCGCCGGGCTTCAGAAGTCCGAGGGTGATCGCTCCGCGCAGGTCAGCGGCGATCTTCTTGTACGCGGACCCGTCCGAGGCGTCGACCACTGCGCTCGCCGGCTCTGCTTGCGTGGGCCGCGGAGGCATGCGACCAGAGATCGTTCGGGCGGCTCGCTGGTCTGCTTCGGACAGCCAGGCTGTGTACACCCGCAGTGTGGTAGACCCGCCACCGCCGTGCCCGAGTCGGCCCGCGACGGTGCGGACGTCGACACCACTGTTGATCAGCTCGGTTGCGTTATAGTGGCGCATGTCCTTCAGGGTCGTGTTGATCTTGAGGCTCTTGGCGAGCCGTTCGTATCGCTGGCTCACCCCATCCGGTCGCCGCGGGTCCCGGCTGAGCGGGTCGTTGGTGAAGACGTAGCGGTCGGAGCTGAGGGTCTCACCGAGGAGAGCCGCGCGCTCCTCGGCCCTCTGCCGATGTCCAGTCAGCACGGCGACGGTTTCGGCGTCGAGGACGACGCGACGCTGCTGATGGGTCTTGGTGTCCTTCTCCCGCAGCTGGCCGCGGTCCACGTAGATCGTGCGGGAGATGGTGATCACCCCGGAATCGAGAGCGACGTGGGACCAGCGCAGACCACAGATCTCGCCTCGCCGAGCACCGGTGGTCATCATCAGCCAGACCAGCGCTCCCCAGTCCGGATCAGCGGACCAGGCGTGCTGGACCAGCCGAGACGCCTCCTCGGCTGTTGGAGGGCGAGGCTCGGGGTGCGGGAGCGGCGGTTTGGCGGCGTGCTCGGCGGGATTGACCGAGATCCACTTCCAGACGACGGCTCGGTCGAGCGCGCCGCTGAGAATCCAATGAATCTTCCGGACCGTCCCGTCAGCCAGGCCACGGCACACGTGCTGCTGGCACATCCGCGAGCACGCCCGACAACTCTCAGGGTCGGCCGGCGCGCAGGGTGCCGCGGGGTGCTCGTCGCACTCATGCACACCATCGATGCGGTGCTGGATCTGCCGCCGTCCGTCGCAGTGGTCGCGGCAGCGGCGCAGCTCGGCGTAGAAGGAGTCGAGAACTTCGACCTCAAGCTCCGCCAAGGGCAGCGAGCCAAGGAGGGGGCGGATGTGCTTGCGGATATGGCCCTCATAGCCCTTCCGGGTGGACTGGTCGACATCGAGTACCCCGAGCCAGCGGTCAATCAACTGGTTGACCGTCGCGCGGGTGTTGGTGTTGCGCCTCTCATCGATGTCACCGAGCATCCGCACCCGGATGCGCTCAGCCTCCTGGGACGCGTTAGGTCCGCTGGGCACGACCTGGCTCAGGTACACCGGCCGCCTCGTCAGTGGATCACGCCCGGCATAGACGCGGACCCGGAAGGCCCCGGACGGCAGCACATCGACGCTGCCGCGCCGGCGGGCACGAGGCTTCGGCGTCCGAGACACCCCTCAACCGTATCAGTTTATGTCACGAGATATGTCACGCGACCTCGGATCACACTCGCCCATTCTCCTTGAATGGCTGTGACTAGGTCCTTTGGTTGAGCCGCCTTGGGGAGTCGAACCCCAGACCTACGCATTACGAGTGCGTTGCTCTGCCATCTGAGCTAAGGCGGCCGGCGCAACGCCTTGCAGGCCTACGCACGGTCGCCCACTATATCGACGCCGAGCCCACCGCGAAAATCTGCCGATGACGCCCGGAACTGCCGC
>DASTIW010000017.1:0-46463 GCA_035717205.1 Propionibacteriaceae bacterium
GCGCCCGAGATCATCGTCAACAACGAGAAGCGGATGCTCCAGGAGGCCGTCGACTCGCTGTTCGACAACGGCCGCCGCGGTCGTCCCGTCACCGGCCCGGGCAACCGGCCGCTGAAGTCGCTGTCCGACATGCTCAAGGGCAAGCAGGGCCGGTTCCGCCAGAACCTGCTGGGCAAGCGCGTCGACTACTCCGGCCGTTCGGTCATCGTCGTCGGGCCGCAGCTCAAGCTCCACCAGTGCGGTCTACCCAAGCAGATGGCTCTCGAGCTGTTCAAGCCGTTCGTGATGAAGCGCCTGGTCGACCTGAACCACGCGCAGAACATCAAGAGCGCCAAGCGCATGGTCGAGCGCGCCCGCCCGGTCGTGTGGGACGTCCTCGAAGAGGTCATCACCGAGCACCCGGTGCTGCTGAACCGTGCGCCCACCCTGCACCGGCTCGGCATCCAGGCGTTCGAGCCGCAGCTCATCGAGGGCAAGGCGATCCAGATCCACCCGCTCGTCTGCTCGGCGTTCAACGCCGACTTCGACGGTGACCAGATGGCGGTGCACCTGCCGCTGAGCGCGGAGGCGCAGGCCGAGGCGCGCATCCTGATGTTGTCGACCAACAACATCTTGAAGCCGGCTGACGGACGCCCCGTGACCATGCCCACCCAGGACATGATCATCGGCCACTACTTCCTCACCATGCAGGTGGACGGAGCAGAGGGTGAGGGCCGCGCGTTCGGCAGCATCTCGGAGGCCCTGATGGCCTTCGACCGCAAGGAGCTGTCGGTCCAGGCCAAGATCAAGTTGCGCCTGACCGACATCGTGGCCCCGGCCGACGCCATTGTCTCGCCGAACGGCACTGTCACCTTGGAGACCACGCTCGGACGGGCACTGTTCAACGAGGCGCTGCCGGCGGACTACCCGTACGCCGACTACGAGGTGGGCAAGAAGCAGCTCGGGCAGATCGTCAACGATCTGGCGGAGCGCTACCCCAAGGTCGAGGTCGCCTTCTGCCTGGACGCACTGAAGGATCTGGGCTTCCACTGGGCCACCCGCTCGGGTGTCACGGTGTCCATCGGCGACGTCACCACGCCTGCCGACAAGCCGCAGATCCTGGCGGGCTATGAGGACCGGGCCAACAAGATCGACAAGCAGTACGAGCGGGGTCTGATCACCTCCGACGAGCGTCGCCAGGAGCTCATCGAGATCTGGACCGACGCCACGTCCCGCCTGGGTGCTGCCATGGAGGCGAACTTCTCCAAGACGAACCCGATCTACATGATGGTGCACTCCGGTGCGCGCGGAAACATGGTGCAGATGCGCCAGATCGCCGCGATGCGTGGTCTGGTGGTGAACCCGAAGGGCGAGATCATCGCCCGGCCGATCAAGTCCAACTTCCGTGAGGGCCTGTCGGTCCTGGAGTACTTCATCTCCACCCACGGTGGTCGGAAGGGCCAGGCGGACACCGCGCTGCGGACCGCCGACTCGGGTTACCTGACCCGTCGACTGGTCGACGTCAGCCAGGACGTGATCATCCGCGAGGAGGACTGTGGGACCGAGCGTGGTCTGACGAAGACCATCGCGCGGGACGAGAGCGGCAAGCTGAGCCTGGACGAGCACGTGGAGACTGCGGTCTACGCCCGTACCCTCGCGACCGACGTTCTCGGTCCGGACGGTCAGGTGCTGCTCGCCGCCGGTGTCGACCTGGGCGATGTCAACATCGCCTTGTTGGTCGAGTCCGGGGTGACCACGGTCAAGGTCCGCAGCGTGCTCACCTGTGAGGCGGTCACCGGAACCTGCGCCATGTGCTACGGCCGGTCGCTGGCCAGCGGGAAGCTCGTGGACGTCGGCGAGGCCGTCGGTATCGTCGCCGCGCAGTCCATCGGTGAGCCCGGTACCCAGCTCACGATGCGTACGTTCCACACCGGTGGTGTGGCCGGAGACGACATCACCCAGGGTCTGCCGCGTGTCGTCGAGCTCTTCGAGGCCCGCCAGCCCAAGGGCAAGGCGCCGATCTCCGAGGCCGCCGGACGAGTCCAGATCGAGGACGCTGACCGGCTCAAGAAGATCATCGTCGTTCCCGACGACGGTTCGGAGAACGCCGAGTTCACCGTCAGCCGCCGTGCCAGGCTGCTGGTGGAGGACGGCGACCACGTTGCCGTCGGTCAGCAGCTCACTGCCGGTACGCCCGACCCGCAGGACGTCCTCCGCGTCCTCGGCGTCCGCAAGGTGCAAGAGCACCTGGTGGACGAGGTCCAGTCGGTCTACCGGACGCAGGGCGCGCCGATCCACGACAAGCACATCGAGATCATCATCCGGCAGATGCTGCGCCGGGTGACGGTGATCGAGTCCGGTAACTCCGAGCTGCTCGCCGGCGATCTGGTGGATCGTCTGACGTATGAGTCGCAGAACCGGAAGGTCGTCTCCGAGGGTGGCACTCCGGCCTCGGGTCGTCCGGTGCTGATGGGCATCACCAAGGCGTCGCTGGCCACCGAGTCGTGGCTGTCGGCGGCGTCGTTCCAGGAGACCACCAAGGTGTTGACGGATGCCGCCATCCACGGCAAGTCCGACAGCCTGGTCGGCCTCAAGGAGAACGTGATTCTCGGTAAGCTGATCCCGGCCGGGACCGGCTTGGAGCGGTACCGCAACATCCGCGTCGAGCCCACAGCGGAGGCCAAGGCGCAGGCGTACTCGATGGTCGGCTACGACCCGTTCGAGTACGACTTCGGCCAGGGCTCCGGGGCGGCCGTGCCGCTCGAGGAGTTTGACCTGGGCGACTACCGCTAGGGACGTAGTACGCACGACAGCAGGGGCGGGCCGACCGGGTGTCGGTCCGCCCCTGCTGCGTCCGCAGCGGCACCGTCCCAGAAAATCCGCAGACGCGTGCATTAATATGGTCAGGTGCCGCAATATCGGATTTCGCAGGCCGCCGCGCTCCTTGGTGTCAGTGACGACACGGTACGTCGCTGGATCGACACGGGCCGGCTTCCCACCGGCGGCGGGTCGGGTCCGACCACGGTCGACGGGGCCCAGCTGGCCGCTCTCGCGCAGCAGATCGCGACCGCGCCGGAACTCGGAGCCCCGGTCGCAGCCAGCGCCCGCAACCGGCTCACCGGACTGGTGACCCGGGTGGTCAAAGACACCGTGATGGCACAGGTGGACCTGCAGTGCGGGCCCTTCCGGATCGTCTCCTTGATGTCGGCGGAGGCGGCCGAAGAGCTGCGACTGGAGCCTGGCGTGCTTGCGGTGGCTTCGGTCAAGTCCACCCACGTGGTCGTCGAGACCCCGGCGACGCGATGACACCCCGGGTCGGCGCCGCACGGCCGTACCGGTTCGCGGCGGCACTGGCTGGCCTGCTGCTGCTGGTCGGGTGTGCCCAGACCACCCGTGCGACCGAAGGAGCCGGCCAGCGGACCACCCGGCTGACTGTGCTTGCTGCGGCGTCGCTGACCGAGGCGTTCGAAACGCTAGGTGCGGAGTTCGAGGAGGTCCATCCGGGCACGGAGGTCACCTTCAGCTTCGGCTCCAGCGCCACGCTGGCCAGCCAGATCGTGGCGGGCGCGCCCGCCGACGTGTTCGCGGCGGCCAACGAAGCCACCATGCAGCAGGTGATCGACGCCGGCGCCGGTTCCGCGCCGGCGATCTTCGCGGTCAACACATTGCAGATCGCGGTCCCGCCGACCAACCCCGGCAAGATCGCTGGCCTGGCCGACTTCGGCGACGAGGGCAAGCGGATCGCGGTCTGTGCCCCCCAGGTTCCCTGCGGCAGCGCCACCGCGCAGGTGCTCGCCGCCGCCGGGGTGACGCCAGCCCCGGACACCTTGGAGTCCGACGTCAAGGCCGCCCTGCAGAAGGTACGGCTCAACGAGGTCGATGCCGCTCTGGTCTACCGCAGCGACGTGATCACCGCCGGGTCCGCCGTCCGGGGCATCGCAGTGCCCGAGGCGGCCAGGGTGCCCAATCGGTACCCGGTCTGTGCCCTTCGCGGCTCCCGGCACGCCGAGTCCGCCGCCGACTTCGTCAGCTTCGTGCGATCGCGCGACGGCCAGGCCGCACTCCGGAAGGCCGGCTTTGGCGTCCCCTGAGAATCGCACCAGAGTGCCGAGCCGAAACCGGTCAGAAGCTCGGAACCGCTTACCCGGCAGCATTCCCGCCATGATCGGCATTCCCGCGCTCCTCGGTCTGGCGGTGTTGATCTTGCCTCTTCTCGGACTGCTGGTCCGGGCGCCCTGGAGCAACGCCTGGGAGGTGGTCACCGATGATCAAGCTCTGCTGGCACTGCGGCTCTCGCTGATCACTGCCACTTCGGCGACGGTGGTCGCTGTCGTGCTCGGCGTACCGCTGGCCTGGCTGCTGGCGCGGTCCGATCTCCGCGGGATGGGTCTGCTCCGCGCGCTGATCACGGTGCCGTTGGTGCTGCCACCGGTCGTCGGCGGGGTGGCGCTCTTCACGGTTCTCGGGCGTTCCGGGATCGTCGGCCGGCCGCTGTACGAGCTCACCGGGTTCGCCTTTCCGTTCACCCCGTACGCCGTCGTGCTGGCGCAGGTGTTCGTCGCTCTGCCGTACCTGATCTTGTCGGTCGAGGGGGCGCTCCGAGCGGCGGACCGGCGGTACGAGGACGCGGCCGCCACCCTGGGCGCTTCACCGCCGACCGTGTTCTTCCGCATCACCCTGCCACTGGTCGGTCCCGGCGTGGTCGCCGGTGCCGTACTGGCATGGGCGCGGGCGCTGGGCGAGTTCGGCGCCACCATCACCTTCGCCGGCAACTTCCCCGGCACTACCCGCACCATGCCGCTGGAGGTCTATCTCGCGCTGGAGACCAACCCGGGCGCCGCGCTGATGTTGTCGGTGCTGCTGCTGGCGGTGTGCGTGCTGGTCCTGGTGCTGCTCCGCGACCGATGGGTGAGCCGATGGTGACGCCGGCCGGAAGCCGGTCCAACGGCCTGGCGGCGACAGTCGGGGTGCAGCGCGGCGACCTGCGGATCGATCTCGACCTCGCCATAGCCCCCGGCGAGGTGGTCGCGCTGGTTGGACCCAACGGTGCCGGGAAGTCCACGGTCCTGCGGGTACTGGCTGGCCTGCTGCCGCTGCTGCACGGCAGTGTGACCCTCGACGCCACGGTGTTGGAGGACGCCGCAGCAGGCGTTCGGCTACCAGCGCACATGCGGTCGGTCGGCGTCGTCTTCCAGGACTACCTGCTGTTCCCACACCTCAGCGTGCTGGAGAACGTGGCTTTCGGCCCGCGGTCGCGGGGCGAAGGTCGGCACGACGCGCGGCAGACCGCCCGCCGGATGCTGGCCCAGTTGGGAGTGGGGGAGCTGGCCAATGCCCGGCCGGGCCGTATTTCCGGCGGCCAGGCGCAGCGGGTCGCGCTGGCGCGGGCGCTGGCCACCGACCCCCGGTTGTTGTTGCTGGACGAACCGCTTGCCGCCCTGGACGCCCGGACCCGCCTGCTGGTTCGAGCCGAACTGCGCCGGCAGTTGATGGCCTTCCGCGGCGCGGCCGTCGTGGTCACCCACGACCCGGTGGACGCCGCGGTGTTGGCGGACCGGCTGGTGGTCGTGGAGAACGGCCAGCTGGTGCAGTCCGGAACCCCACTGGAGGTGGCGCGCCGGCCGCGTACCGACTATGTCGCCCGGCTGGTGGGCCTGAACCTGTTCTCTGGAAGGGCGAGGGGTCATCAGGTTGAGCTGCCACGGGGTGGGTCGATCCACATCGCCAGTAGCGTGACCGGTGAGGTCTACGTCGCGTTCCGCCCAGCCGCGGTTGCCTTGTTCACGCGCCGTCCGGAAGGCAGTGCGCGCAACCTGTGGCAAGGCCGCGTGCGCGGCCTGGAACCGCACGGTGAGGGCGTCCGGGTGGAGATCGGGTCGGCCCCGTACGCCGCCGGCTCGATCCTGGCGGAGGTGACGGCGGCCGCTGTTGCTGATCTTGATCTGATACCAGGGGCGCCGGTTTGGGCGAGCGTGAAGGCCTCCGATGTCGAGGTGTACCCCAGCTGACGATGCCGCGGATGCTTCGGCCGCCGGGGTAGGGTGTGCCTCAAACCCACCCGGACCTGTCCGATGTACGCCGGCCAATCATCCACCGCGTCATTGGGTGACAGCGACCTCGAGTGCCGCTCGGGGCCCCGTGACAACGAGGAGACCGTGTCGAGCATCGAGCCGTCAAAGGGACATCCAGCCAGCATTCGAGATGTTGCCCGGCTGGCCGGTGTCTCTCACCAGACGGTCTCTCGAGTGATCAACGGCCATCCGAGTCTGCGGCCCGAGACCCGCGACCGGGTGCTCGCCGTGATCGACCAACTGCAGTACCGGCCTAACCGCGTTGCGCGGGCGCTGGGCAGCAGCAAGTCCGGGACGATCGGCGTACTGGTGGCTCAGCGGTCCCAATACGGGCCGTCGGCTGCTATCCAAGGGATCGAGCGGGCTGCCTCGGAGGCCGGCTACCTGGTGAACATCACCAACCTGACCGCAAACACACCGGACGCGATCCGAGAGGCGCTCGAGCTGCAGATCGACCACATGGTCGACGGCATCGTGATCATCGCGCCACAGGCCCGGACGTTGAACCAGATCGACCAGATGGCCCTCGACGTCCCGTACGTCATGCTGCACTCGCGCTCCAAGAACGACCCGCACGAGATGTTCGTCGACCAGCTCGCTGGCGCCAGGGCGGCCACTCGGCACCTGCTCGACCTTGGACACCGCGATATCTACCACCTCGCCGGCCCGCAGGAGTGGATTGAGGCGGAGGCCCGGATGCAAGGCTTCCTGCAGGAACTGTCGGACTGCGACATGCCGGCAACACCGCCGATCCTGGGTGACTGGACAGCTGACTTCGGATACCACGCGGGCACCGAACTGGCGAAGATCCGCGACTTCACCGCGGTCTTCTCCTCCAACGACCAGATGGCGCTTGGACTTCTGCACGCGTTCCGCGACGCCGGCATCGACGTACCGGGTGATGTCAGTGTGGTTGGATTTGATGACATGCCCGAGGCCCGACACTTCGCCCCGCCGCTCACCACCGTCCGTCAGGACTTCGAGGAGCTGGGGCATCAGTGCGTCTCCCGGTTGCTGAGCATGTATTCCGCTGCCCCTATTGGGTCTCCCGTACCGCTAGCGCCTCGTCTGGTGATCAGGTCGTCCACCGCACCCCCTTGGCGTGGACGACGGTGACGGATACGCCGTTACCAAACTGCGACATCGCAAGAGTGAGCGCGGCGTTGACTCTTTGGACAGTTTCAGGTTGAATGTGACCGGTCACATCCCAGTGACGGACATCACCTCGGTCAACGAAGACGTCGGAGTCTGCCCATGGATCTAGCACGTACGAGCGGCCGCCGGCTGCCAAGCGATGCAACGGATCCCTGCTACCAGACACTTCTTGATCTTCGGGCCCCTGAGGCTCCCCGTTTCACGCTGTTCCTCCAGGTGCGGTGTGCAGGCTTTGAGCGCGGGCACGCGTGCGCGCATGGAGTTCGGACCAGCAGAAGCTCTCACCGGGTGCTCGGCCTTGGCCGCGTCAGGCATCCCACTCCCAGACCCACCGTTGCCAGTGGCACACCCCACCGGCGGCGCACCACGGTCGACCTCTTTCCGTCGCGGCGAGTGCCGCGAATTGGCGACGAATCGAAAGGAAAACGACAGTGATCGCAAAGAAACTGCTCGTCAGCGTAGCTGCCGCGAGTGCAGTCGCGCTCGGTCTCTCTGCCTGCGGAGGGACTCGCGCCGGGACCGGCGGGGCTGGTGAGGCCGGCGACACCGCTGGAGCGCTGATTGGTGTGGCCATGCCGACCAAGACCTCCGAGCGCTGGATCGACGATGGCAACAACGTCAAGGCCAAGCTCGAGGAGAAGGGCTACAAGGTGGACGTCCAGTACGCCAACGACAAGGTTCCCGACCAGCAGCAGCAGATCGAGTCCATGCTGAACAAGGGTGCGAAAGCCTTGATCATCGCCTCCATCGACGGCACCGCGCTGACCCAACAGCTGGCTGACGCCGGTGCCGACGGCGTCAAGGTGATCGCCTACGACCGGTTGATCAACGGCTCGCCCAACGTCGACTACTACGTCACCTTCGACAACAACAAGGTCGGGATCCAGCAGGGCACGTCACTGCTGCAGGGCCTGGGAATCCTCGATGCCAACGGCAAGGATACCGGCAAGGCCGCGGTCAAGAACATCGAGCTCTTCGCCGGCAGCCCAGACGACAACAACGCTCAGTTCTTCTTCAACGGGGCGATGAGTGTCCTTCAGCCCTACATCGACAAGGGCACGTTGAAGGTGGTTTCCGGACAGACGAAGTTCAGCCAGGTGGCCATCCAGCAGTGGAAGCAGGAGACTGCACAGGCCCGCATGGAGACCATCCTGAACGGCTTCTACTCCGGCAAGAAGCTGGACGGCGTACTGTCGCCGTACGATGGCCTCTCCCGCGGCATCCTGAACGCCGTGAAGTCGGCCGGCATCGACAACCCGATCGTCACCGGACAGGACGCCGAGAAGCCGTCCGACAAGCTCATCCTCGACGGGGTGCAGTACTCCACGATCTTCAAGGACACCCGCAAGCTGGGCAACACCGCGGCCGAGATGGTGGACCAGGTGCTGAAGGGTGAGGAGCCTGAGGTCAACGACACCAAGACCTACAACAACAAGGTCAAGGTCGTGCCGGCCTTCCTGCACGACTCTGTGATCATCACCAAGGACAACCTGATGAAGGAAGTTGTCGACACCGGCTACTACACCAAGGAAGAAGTGGAGAAGGGCGAGTAAGGACCCTCCGCTGCCGGTGAGGCCGGGCCCGGCCTCACCAGCCCGCCGTCTGTCGACCAAAGGAAATCAATGGCTGATCACATTCTCGAGATGGTCAACATCACGAAGACGTTCCCGGGCGTCAAGGCGCTCCAGGATGTCAACCTCACGGTGGAGCGCGGCGAGGTTCACGCCATCTGTGGCGAGAACGGAGCGGGCAAGTCCACTCTGATGAAGGTTCTCTCTGGTGTCTACCCACACGGCACCTACGAGGGTGACATCGTTTACGAAGGCGAGCAGGCAAGCTTCTCCGGCATCCGTGATTCGGAGAAGTCGGGCATCGTCATCATCCACCAGGAGCTTGCGCTCAGCCCGTTCCTCTCCATCGCTGAGAACATCTTCCTCGGCAACGAGCAGCAAAAGCGCGGCATCATCGACTGGAACGCCACCAACCTGGAGGCGGCCAAGCTGCTCCGTCGGGTGGGCCTTAGTGAGAATCCCATCACCAAGATCACCGACATCGGTGTGGGCAAGCAGCAGCTCGTTGAGATCGCGAAGGCCCTCTCCAAGGATGTGCGGCTGCTAATTCTGGACGAGCCGACGGCCGCTCTGAACGACGAGGACTCCGCGCACCTGCTGGACCTGCTGCGCGGGCTGCGAGATCACGGCATCACGTGCATCATCATCAGCCACAAGCTGAACGAGATCAAAGCCATCGCCGACCGCGTCACGATCATCCGCGATGGTCGGACGATCGAGACTTTGGACCTCGACGCCGATGACATCTCCGAGGAGCGGATCATTCGCGGGATGGTCGGTCGCGACCTGCAGAGCCGCTACCCGGACCGCACGCCGAACATCGGCGAGGAGGTGCTGAGGGTCGAGGACTGGACGGTGCAGCATCCACTCGAGCACACCCGCAAGGTCGTGGACGGCGCCAGCTTCAACGTCCGGGCCGGTGAGGTGGTCGGCATCGCCGGCCTGATGGGTGCGGGCCGGACGGAGCTGGCGATGAGCATCTTCGGTCGCTCGTACGGACACAACATCACCGGAAACCTGTACAAGAACGGCAAGCCCATTACCGCGCGTACGGTCCGGCAGGCCATCGATCACGGAATCGCCTACGCGACCGAGGATCGCAAGCGGTACGGGTTGAACCTCATCGACGACATCAAACGCAACATCTCCGCCGCGGGACTGGAGAAGCTGTCGAAGTCAGGATGGGTCGATGCCAACCGCGAACAGGTGGTGGCGAACGACTTCCGTAAGAGCATGCGGATCAAGGCACCGAACGTCGGTGTGGTGACCGGCAAGCTGTCGGGCGGGAACCAGCAGAAGGTCGTGCTTTCGAAGTGGATGTTCACCGACCCCGACGTGCTGATTCTCGACGAGCCCACCCGCGGCATCGATGTCGGCGCCAAGTACGAGATCTACACCATCATCAATACCCTCGCCAGCGAGGGAAAGGCGATCATCGTCATCTCCTCAGAGCTCCCTGAGCTGCTCGGCATTTGCGACCGCATCTACGCGCTCTCGGCGGGGCGGATCACCGGCGAGGTGGACGTTCATGATGCGCATCCGGAGAAGCTCATGCAGTACATGACCAAGGAAAAGGAATAACAACGATGTCCTCCACACCGACGTCATCGGCGACCGAGACCTCGCCGGTCATCCCACCGCCGAAGGATGAGGCGGCCGGCGGGGTTCTGCACTTTCTGGCCGGCCGGCTCCGCCAGATCGGCATCTTCATCGCGTTGATCGCGATCGTGATCTTGTTCCAGATCCTGACCGGCGGCACCCTGCTGACGCCCCGCAACGTCACCAGCATCATCAACCAGAACGCCTACGTGCTGATCCTGGCCATCGGCATGGTGATGATCATCATCGCCGGCCACA
This sequence comes from Propionibacteriaceae bacterium, assembly GCA_035717205.1. GTDB lineage: Bacteria > Actinomycetota > Actinomycetes > Propionibacteriales > Propionibacteriaceae > Microlunatus. The sequence continues at coordinate 10,634 of DASTIW010000017.1, forward strand.
TCGACCTCTCGGTTGGCTCGGTCGTGGCATTCGTGGGGGCGATGAGCGGAATCTTCATCGTCAACTGGGGCTGGCCGTGGTGGATCGGCGTCCTCGCGGGCATCCTCGTCGGCGCCTTGATCGGGGCCTGGCAGGGGTTCTGGGTGGCCTATGTCGGCATACCCGCCTTCATCGTCACCCTGGCGGGCATGTTGACATTCCGGGGTCTTACCCAGATGGTGCTGAACAACGTCCCGATCACGCCGTTCCCGCCTGAGTACGTCAATATCGGCTCTGGGTTCCTGCCCGACCTCACCGGCGGCAACTCCGTCTTCGAGGTGCTGACAGTCATCCTCGGTGTAGCGGCTACGGTCGGACTGCTGATGCAGGAGTTCCGGGAGCGCGCCAAGCGGGTCAAGATGGGTCTTGAGGACGAGCCTCGGTCCTGGTTCTTCGTGAAGGCGGCTTTCACCGCTGTCTTCATCCTGGCCATCACCTTCGTGCTTGCCAGCTACCGCGGAACCCCGATCGTGCTCGTCATCCTCGCCGCACTCGTGCTGTTGTACAGCACGGTGATGAACCGGTTCGTCTTCGGACGGCACGTCTACGCCCGCGGGGGCAACCTGCACGCCGCTCAGCTGTCCGGGGTCAATACGAAACGGGTGGACTTCTGGCTGTTCGTCAACATGGGTGTGCTCGCCGCGATCGCCGGCATCGCCTTCACCGCCCGTAGCAACTCAGCGCTCCCGGGTGCTGGCACCGGCTTCGAACTCGACGCCATTGCCGCGGTGTTCATCGGCGGTGCCGCCGTCACCGGTGGCATCGGGACCGTCACCGGCGCCATGATCGGGGGCCTCATCATGGGTGTGTTGAACAACGGCATGTCCCTGCTGGGTCTGGGCAGCGAGGTCCAGTCCTTCATCAAGGGGTTCGTGCTGCTGCTGGCCGTCGCCTTCGACATCTTCAACAAGCGCCGCGCCGCCAACGCCTCCAAGTAGCCACCTCAACCCGCCGACGAGTCAGCAGACGTCGCGCTGCCGCGCGATGTTGGATTCTGCTGACACGTCGGCGGGTTCTCGTGTGCTCAGGCCGCGCAGGTGAAGTTGAGCGCCAAGCCGTTGGTCGCGCTGCCGGTGACGGTGGGGAGCTGGAGGTCGTAGCCGTCGCTGAACACGTCGTCGGTCTCAATTGACGTCCGGGCCAGATTCTGGACGCTCTGCTCATAACCGTTGGTGGCGTACACCGCAGCCGCCGTCTCGCCGGGTGCGCCTTCGCATGGTGGAGTCTCCTGGGCCGGATCAGCTGTGCGGGACGGGGATTTCCTCAGGCGTAAAAAGCGGGTTTCACCCCAACTGGACGAATGAGGAGCATTCACACGGTCGGCACAGCGAGTCACAGCGGACGCACAGCGGGGTCGGGTCAGTACCGGGTCAGTACCCTGGCGTCGTGCCCATCCTCGACTCGGTGAACATCGGCTCGCCGGTGTCTAACCCGTACAAGCAAGGCCGAAGCACCGGCATCGACAAGCGGCCGCAGTCCGGACCGATCTTCGTCCGCCCGCCAGGACCCAAGCATGGTGGTTTGGGCAGCGGGCTGGTCGGGGACTTCATCGGGGACGGCAAGCATCATGGCGGCGACGAGCAGGCCGTCTACGCCTACGCCCGCGAGGATCTGGACGGGTGGGAGACCCGGCTGAACCGCTCGTTGCCGAACGGATTCTTCGGCGAGAACCTGACGACTCGGAGGCTGGACGTCAGCGGTGCGCTGCTGGGCGAGCGCTGGCGGGTCGGGGAAGAGGTGGAGCTCGTCGTCACCACCCCACGCATCCCGTGCTCCACCTTCCGCGGCTGGGTCGGCGAGCGCGGGTGGCTGAAGACCTTCACTGCCGTTGCCCAGCCAGGGGCGTACCTGGCGGTGGTGACGCCGGGCCATGTCCGTGCCGGTGACCCGATCGAGGTCGTCTACCAGCCCGACCACGACGTGACGGTGTCGCTCGCCTACCGCGCGACGACCACCGAACGCGAGCTGCTGCCGCACCTGCTGACCGCCGGGGATGACCTGGTTGAGGAGCTCCGCGACGCGGCCCGACGGGGCGAGACCATCGAGCTCGACCCGGAGCCCCGGCACTGAACTGGTCCACCAGCGGAATAGGCCTCCGCCGGCCCCGGTTGTAAACCCCATGACTGCGATAGCTCAAAGAAGCGGAACCATTGACCTGCCTGACCTCGGCACCGTCCACCGGCTGGGATTCGGCGCCATGCGGATCACCGGCAAGGGCATCTGGGGCGAACCGGCCGACCGCGAGGTGGCCCGCCAGGTGGTACGCCGAGCCGTCGAGCTGGGCGTCGACTTCATCGACACTGCTGACTCCTACGGGCCCGATATCAGCGAGCAGATCATCGCTGAGGCGATCCACCCGTATCCGGAGGGCGTGAAGATCGGCACCAAGGCTGGCCTGACCCGCCAGGGTCCAGACGTCTGGACCGCGGTCGGCCGGCCCGAGTACCTCCGCCAGCAGGCGGAGCTGAGCCTGCGCAAGCTCAGGGTGGAGCGCCTCGACCTTCTCCAACTGCACCGGATCGACCCGAAGGTGCCGGCGGAGGAGCAGTTCGGGGTGCTTGCGGACCTGCAGTCCGAGGGCAAGGTGGCTGCGCTGGGGCTCTCGGAGGTCAGCGTCGCCGAGATTCAGGCCGCGCAGGAGCAGTTCACCGTGGCCACCGTCCAGAACCGCTACAACCTCACCGACTCCAAATCCGAGGACGTCCTCACCTACTGCGAGCAGCAGGGGATCGGCTTCATCCCATGGGCTCCGATCTCCGCCGGCCAGCTCGCCGCACTGGGCAGCCCGCTGACGCATGCAGCGGAGCGGCTCGGGGCCACCGCCTCGCAGGTCGCGCTGGCCTGGCTGCTGAGGCGTTCGCCGGTGATGATGCCGATTCCGGGCACCGGCTCGGTGGCCCACCTGGAGGAGAACGTTGCCGCCGCCGGGCTCGAACTGGACGACGATACCTTCGCCGAGATCTCGGCCGCCGCTCGCCGCTGACGACACCCCGACCGCCTGGCGTGCACTCACGCGCCAGGCGGTCGTGGACGTCGCGATGAGGTTTTGACCCTGCGATGGAGACGAGATAGCCTTGGCGCTTGTGTTCGGGCTTGCCCGACTCTTGTGCGTGCCCCGAGGATCTGGTCGCCAAGCGGTGTAGGAGCAATCTGATACCGCGGGTCTGACCGATGTGGTGGTGTTCGCACGGTGATCTTCCGAGTAGATCGGTGGACCACGCCCAATCCAGCGGAGGGGGAGCTTCAGCGCTCCCAACCGATTGAACAGCAGAAAGAGATACCACGCGGTGCCCACAATTCAGCAGTTGGTCCGGAAGGGCCGCTCCGACAAGGTGAGCAAGAACAAGACGCCTGCGCTCAAGGGTTCGCCCCAGCGGCGTGGCGTGTGCACTCGGGTGTACACGACCACCCCGAAGAAGCCGAACTCCGCCCTCCGCAAGGTGGCGCGTGTCCGGCTGTCGAGCGGCGTCGAGGTCACGGCCTACATCCCCGGTGTCGGGCACAACCTGCAGGAGCACTCGATGGTGCTCGTCCGCGGCGGTCGCGTGAAGGACCTCCCTGGCGTTCGCTACAAGATCATTCGCGGCACCCTCGACACCCAGGGCGTGAAGAACCGCAAGCAGGCTCGCAGCCGCTACGGCGCGAAGAAGGAGAAGTAATGCCTCGCAAGGGTCCCGCCCCGAAGCGCCCGATGCTGGTCGATCCGGTCTACGGGTCCCCGCTGGTGAGCCAGTTGGTCAGCAAGGTGCTGCTGGACGGCAAGAAGACGATCGCCCAGGGCATCGTCTACACCGCGCTCGAGGGCACCCGCACCAAGACCGGTGTCGACCCGGTGCAGACGCTGAAGCGTGCACTGGACAATGTCAAGCCGGCCCTGGAGGTCAAGAGCCGCCGTGTCGGTGGCGCCACGTACCAGGTGCCGATCGAGGTGAAGCCGGGCCGCTCGACCACCCTCGCCATGCGGTGGCTGGTCTCCTTCTCCCGGCAGCGTCGCGAGAAGACCATGTCTGAGCGTCTGATGAACGAGATCCTGGACGCGTCCAACGGTCTCGGCGCAGCTGTGAAGCGTCGCGAAGACACGCACAAGATGGCCGAAGCCAACAAGGCGTTCGCCCACTACCGCTGGTAATCAGCCTCGCCACCTTCCGGGCAGGGTGGCGAAACACAGACGCCCGTGCGGGCAGCGATTCCCGCTCGTACGGGCAGCCGAACACCCATCAGATTAGAGGTTGAGCCTTCCGTGGCTGTCGATATCAAGACCGACCTGTCCCAAGTCCGCAACATCGGCATCATGGCCCACATCGATGCGGGCAAGACGACGACGACTGAGCGCATCCTGTTCTACACCGGCATCAACTACAAGATCGGTGAGGTTCATGAGGGCGCTGCCACCATGGACTGGATGGAGCAGGAGCAGGAGCGCGGCATCACCATCACGTCGGCCGCGACGACCTGCCACTGGAAGAACCACCAGATCAACATCATCGACACGCCCGGACACGTGGACTTCACCGTCGAGGTGGAGCGGTCGCTCCGCGTCCTCGACGGTGCGGTCGCGGTGTTCGACGGTGTGGCCGGCGTCGAGCCACAGAGCCAGACCGTGTGGCGACAGGCTGACCGCTACCGCGTACCGCGGATCTGCTTCGTCAACAAGCTGGACCGGACCGGTGCCAGCTTCGAGTTCTGCGTCACCACCATCAAGAATCGGCTGAACGCGATTCCCGCGGTGCTGCAGCTGCCGATCGGCTCCGAGGGCGGCTTCCTGGGTGTCGTCGACCTCGTCAAGATGCGCGCGCTCACCTGGCGCGGCGAAACGACGATCGGCGAGGACTACACCGTCGAGGAGATCCCGGCCGACATGGTCGACGCCGCCCAGGCGGCCCACCACGAGCTGGTCGAACTGGTCGCGGAGTACGACGACGAGCTGATGGAGACGTACCTGGGCGACGAGGGTGCGATCACCCCGGACCAGCTCCAGGCCGCGGTCCGGCGCGCGGTGCTGTCCTCCCAGATCACCGCCGTGCTCTGCGGCAGCGCGTTCAAGAACAAGGGCGTGCAGCCGCTGCTGGACGCGGTCATCGCGTACCTGCCGTCACCGCTGGACGTGCCTGCGATCGACGGCTTCAAGCCGGGCGACGAGTCGGTCAAGATCGAGCGTCACCCCGACGTGAAGGACCCGTTCGCGGCGCTGGCGTTCAAGATCGCCGCTGACCCCCACCTGGGCCGGCTGACCTACATCCGCCTCTACTCCGGCAAGCTGGAGGCCGGCTCGACGGTGCTCAACGCGACCAAGGGCCGCAAGGAGCGCATCGGCAAGATCTACCAGATGCACGCCAACAAGCGTGAGGAGATCGCCAGCGTCGGCGCGGGTCAGATTGTCGCCGTGATGGGTCTGAAGGACACCACCACCGGAGAGACCCTTTGCGACCAGGCTAACCCGGTCCTGCTGGAGTCGATGGACTTTCCGGCGCCGGTCATCGAGCAGGCCATTGAGCCGAAGACCAAGAGCGACCAGGAGAAGCTCTCGGTCGCGATCCAGCGGCTGGCCGAGGAGGACCCGACCTTCCGGGTGCACACCGACGACGAGACCGGCCAGACCATCATCGCGGGCATGGGCGAGCTGCACCTGGAGGTGCTGATCGACCGGATGAAGCGTGAGTTCAAGGTCGAGGCCAACATCGGCAAGCCGCAGGTGGCCTACCGCGAGACGCTGCGTCGCGCGGTGCAGAAGATCGAGTACACCCACAAGAAGCAGTCCGGTGGTTCCGGCCAGTACGGTCGCGTCATCATCGACCTGGAGCCGCTGGAGGCGGGCTCTGGCTACGAGTTCGTCAACGCGGTGACCGGTGGCCGCATCCCGCGCGAGTACATCCCCGCCGTGGACGAGGGCATCCAGGACGCCATGCAGTTCGGCGTACTGGCCGGCTACCCAGTAGAGGATGTTCGCGTCACGCTCCAGGACGGCGCCTACCACGATGTCGACTCGTCCGAGCTTGCCTTCAAGATCGCCGGCTCGATGGTCTTCAAGGAGGCCGCTCGTCGCGCCGACCCGGCCCTGCTCGAGCCGATGATGGCCGTCGAGGTCACCACCCCCGAGGATTACCTCGGTACGGTGATCGGCGACCTGAACGCACGCCGCGGCCAGATCCAGGCCATGAACGACATGCACGGCAACAAGGTCGTCCAGGCCCTGGTCCCGCTGTCGGAGATGTTCGGCTATGTCGGCGACCTCCGCTCCAAGACCTCCGGCCAGGCCTCGTACTCGATGGAGTTCCACTCCTACGCCGAGACCCCCAAGAACGTCGCCGAGGAGATCATCCAAAAGGCTCGGGGAGAGTGACCAAACGAGCGCAGCGAGTTTGGTCACCCCTCAAAGTCCTCGAGGAGCGAAGCGACTTCCAGCCCCGGGGCGAGCCGTGTGCGGTGAGCCATGTGCGGCCAGCCGGGTGCGTTTGACGAAGACCGGTTCGTACACAAAACTTGGGCCGGACCAAAATCCGCCTGAAACTGCACAGCACTAGCAGTCTGCACGTCCCAGCCGCGAGGCTGGCGCAAGTCCAACCTGTACGCCCCGCGACCGCGTGGCGACAATTCCTAGAAGGAGCCTCAGTGGCAAAGGCCAAGTTCGAGCGGACAAAGCCGCACGTCAACATCGGCACCATCGGGCATATCGACCACGGCAAGACCACGCTGACCGCGGCGATTACGAAGGTGCTCCACGACAAGTACCCGACCCTGAACCAGGCGTCGGCCTTCGACCAGATCGACAAGGCGCCGGAGGAGCGCCAGCGCGGTATCACCATCTCCATCGCGCACGTCGAGTACCAGACCGAGAAGCGCCACTACGCGCACGTCGACTGCCCCGGTCACGCCGACTACATCAAGAACATGATCACCGGTGCTGCGCAGATGGACGGCGCGATCCTCGTCGTCGCCGCCACCGACGGCCCGATGCCGCAGACCCGTGAGCACGTGCTGCTGGCCCGTCAGGTCGGCGTGCCGGCCATCGTCGTCGCGCTCAACAAGTGCGACATGGTGGACGACGCCGAGATCCTGGAGCTGGTCGAGCTTGAGGTGCGCGAGCTGCTGAGCGAGTACGACTTCGACGGCGACGAGACTCCTGTGGTGCAGGTTGCTGCCTTCCCGGCACTCAACGGCGACGCCAAGTGGGGCGACGCGATCATGGAGCTCATGGACGCTGTGGACACCCATATCCCGCAGCCGGAGCGCGAGATTGACAAGCCGTTCCTGATGCCCGTTGAGGACGTCTTCACGATCACCGGTCGTGGCACCGTCATCACCGGCCGGATCGAGCGCGGCGTGGTCAAGGTCAATGAGACGGTCGACCTGATCGGCATCCGCGACACCAAGCAGACCACCACCGTCACCGGTGTGGAGATGTTCCGCAAGCTCCTCGACGAGGGTCGTGCGGGCGAGAACGTCGGCCTGCTGCTTCGTGGCACCAAGCGCGAGGACGTCGAGCGCGGCATGGTTGTGATCAAGCCCGGCACGACCACCCCGCACACCGACTTCGAGGCACGCGTCTACATCCTCAGCAAGGAGGAGGGCGGTCGTCACACGCCGTTCTTCAACAACTACCGTCCGCAGTTCTACTTCCGTACGACTGACGTGACCGGCGTGGTGAACCTGCCTGAGGGTACCGACATGGTGATGCCCGGCGACAACACCGACATGACCGTTCAGCTGATCCAGCCGATCGCCATGGAGGAGGAGCTCAAGTTCGCTATCCGCGAAGGCGGCCGAACCGTCGGCGCAGGTCGGGTCACCAAGATCCTCAAGTGACCTGCTGAGCATTTGATCACCGCGAAAGCCCCGAGCCAGAGATCTGGCTCGGGGCTTTCGCATGCCCCTGCGGCACGATGCGCAACCATCGCGGCGCCTAGGGTGTGGGAATGAAATCGATCATCGTGGCGGACCTGGCGTGCTGAGCCGGTCCGGGCGGGTTCTGCTCGAGCGGGGTGTGCAGACGGTGATCAGCCGGCTGGAGACCGAGCCGGAGTTCCGCTCCACCTCACACCTGCGGGTTGTGGTCGCTGGCGAGGTCCTGGTCGATCTGCACCTGCGCGGGCCGGTGGTGGCGAATACGTTCTCGGTCACCAAGTCGGTGCTCGGTACGCTGGCCGGGATCGCGGCGCGCCACGGGCGGCTGCCCGATGTCGACGCGGCGCTGTTGGAGGTGGTTCCCTCAGCGGAGTTCCTGGTCGGGGCACCCGCGGCGCAGCAGACCCTGCGGTCCTTGCTCTCGATGACCCGCGGCGCGCAGGTCGACGGCCCGTACGACATGGACGCCGTCGCCGCCCTCCCCAGCGGTCAGATCCAGCGGATTGCTTCGGCGCCCCAGGAGATGGCTCCCGGCGTCCGTTGCCGCTACGACAACGGTGCGGCGCACCTGTTGGCGCACGTCCTCACGCGGCTGTTGGCCGAGCCGCTGGAGGCGTTCGCGGAGCGGGAGCTCTTCGTGCCGCTGGGCATCCAGCGGTGGCGGTGGCGCAAGGATCCGGACGGGGTGCCGTACGGGGACGCCCACCTGGCCCTGTCGGCGGAGTCGCTGTCCCGGCTGGGTCTGCTGTGGCTCCATGGAGGCAGCTGGGGTTCGGATCCGATCATGGACCCGGACTTCTTGCGATGCATGACGACGCCGTGGTCCGCCCCGATCCCGCCCGAGCGGCAGCGATACGGCTGGCTGATGTGGGTCGACCCGTACGGCTACTTCGCGGGCGGCTGGGCCGGACAGCATCTGAGTGTTATGCCGTCCGCGGAGGCCGTGATCGTCACCACCGGCGACCCGAAGTTCCAGTTCGGCCCGCCGCCGACCGACGCACTCCCGCCCGACTGGCGGCCGGCGCGGGAACTCGTACTGGAGCACCTGGTCCCGGTGCTGATCCCCTGACGCGGAAGGAGCGGCTCGCCATCGACATTCGGATCTAGGATCGACAGGTGGATGGCAACACCCGGTCGATCATCGAACTCGCCTGGGCACGCATGCTGAACCTGCCCGACGACGCGCTGATGACACCGTCCGAGGGACGGCTGACCGCGACGGACGACACCAAGATCATCTTTGTCCGGCTGTGGGAACATCGCGTGCTTGTCGCACCTGAGTCCGTGCTCAAGCGCGCTGAAGCGATGACCGACGACGCGCTGGCCGATGGGTCCTCACTGCTGGCCCTCAGCCAGGACCCGATGACCGGAGTCTGCTCCGGACGGCTGCTGGCAAGCAGAACCTTGGCCTTCACCGACAGCTATGTCAAAGATGCGCGGCTCGAAAGCGTGCTGGTCTTGGAGGACGAGGCCGCGGTGGCAGACCTCGAACGGCTCTGCCCACCAGACGACATCGCCGAGGTCGCCCTGTCGAGGAAGTGCTGGAAGGTCGCCATCCTGGACGACACCGACCAGATCACCGCCGGTGCCGGATTCGACGAACGCGAACACATTCTCGCTCACCTGGGCGTCCTGACACCGCCCAGGCTTCGCCGCAACGGCTTCGGAACGCTGGCCGCCGGCGTGGCCACCAACGAGGCGCTCGACCAAGGCCTGGTCCCGCAGTGGAGTGCGCGGGTCGACAACGTCGCCTCGCAGGCCATCGCAGCCCGGCTCGGATACCTCCGGGTGGGAAGCCAGACGACGGTGCTGCTGAGCTCCTGACCACCATGCTGCGCAGGGACTGTCCCGTCGTCAGCGGACGAGCAGCGCCACCGGGTAGTCAGCCAGCACATCGGCGACTCTGACCACGCCGGCGAACGTGCGCCCAGTGAGGGCGTCCCGAGATCCCGCGGGTAGCTCGATCGTGGTGTCACCCCAGCCACCTGCTGCTGAGAGCCCGACTGGCAGCCGGGTCGCCAGGGTGATCGCGCGGCCGCGATCGAACGCCACCAGATGGTCGGCGACCGCGCCCCGAGCCGTGAGCGGCCGGTAGTCGACGAATGCGTCGGGTTGCTCACGACGTACCCGAAGGGCATGGCTGGTCACCCACAGCTTCGCCGCGCCGGAGTCGTCGATTCCGGGCGCCTCGGTGCCGGCCTGCAGCCGTCGAAGGTCGCTGAAGTCGACCGGCCGCCGGTTATCCGGGTCGACCAGCGAGTCCTCCCAGATCTCGGTGCCCTGGTAGACGTCCGGCACTCCCGGCATGGTGATCTGCACCAGCTTCTGCCCCAGCGAGTTCGACCTGCCAGCCCCCTGGATCCGGTCCACAAGTCCGTCCCAGGCCGTCCGCAGCGCAGCCTGGTCGTACGCCGCGTCGACAGTGGCGTGGACGGCCGCCTCGAACTCCTCGTCCTGGTCCACCCAGCCGGTGCCGTCGCTGGCTTCCCGCATCGCCTTCTCCACGTACGCGTGCATCCGGCTGCGTTCGATCGGACCGACGCCGGCCAGCGTCTGGGCGACGAAGTAGCCGAACGCCTTGTTCGAGATGGTGCTGGCCGCCAGCAGCTGCTTGGCGAACCCGGCCCACTCGTCGGGGATCTCGCTCAGCACCGCGAGCTGGGCTCGGACGTCCTCGCCCCGCTTGGTGTCGTGGGTCGACAGCGACGTCATCGAATCGGGCTGCTCGGCCTGCCGCCGCTGCTGGGCGGCGTGGAAGTCGACGAGCGCGATGCCGAACTCGTCGGGGTTGCCGCCGACCTCGTTCAGCGCGATGAATCGCGAGTAGCGGTAGTACGCGGTGTCCTCGATGCCCTTGGCCATGGTCGCTCCGCTGAGCTGCTGCATCCGCAGCGCCAACTCGTCGCCGGCATCATGGAGCCGGGGGCTGAGCCGCTGAAGCGTGTCGGCCAGGTCGGGGTTGCGGCGCGCCGCCAGCTCGAGGGCATCATCCAGGTCCTCGGCTCCGGCGGGCAGGTAGGAGCGGTACACGTGAAATGCCACCGCGATCTCTCCCAGCGCCTTGCCGGCCTGATCCACCTCGGGAACGAGTGCCGCCATCCGGCGTACCTCCGCCGGGAGCAGATCGGTGGTGACCATCCGCTTGCCGATCTCGATGTGCTCCTCCAGCGACTTCTGGTCACCGGTAAGCCGCTGGTACAGCGTGGTGAAGGCCTGCTCCGCGGACGGGTCGATGAAGAGGCCGTTGACCTCCCGCATGGCGTCGTACCCGGTCGTCCCGCCGACAGGCCAGTCGGTCGGCAAGGCTTCGCCGGCTTCCAGGATCTTCTCGACCGTGATCCAGGCATCCGGCGCGATCTTGCGCAGATCGTTGAGGTAGCCGCCCGGATCCACCAGACCGTCGGGGTGGTCGATCCGCAGACCGCCGATGCCCTGCTGGATGAAGTCGGCGACCCGGCTGTGGGTGGCGTCGAACACCGCCGGGTCCTCGACCCGGATACCGGCGAGCGTGGTGACGGCGAAGAAGCGGCGGTAGTTCAGCTCGGAGTTGCCGCGGCGGAAGTGCACCAGCTCGTAGTGCTGCCGGTCGTGCACCTCGTCGGGGTCGTCACCCGGCTGCCAGCTGCCGGGCGTCAGCGGGAAGCGGTGCTCGAAGTAGCGCAGCTCGTCGCCCTCGATGCTCAGCACCGGTTCGTCCCCCAGCACGGGCAGCAGGATGCGGCTGCGGCTCCAGTCGATATCGAACCAGTCGGCGTACGTGGAGTCCCGGCCGTGCTTGAGCACATCCCACCAGGCTGGGTTCTCCACCGGTACGGCGATGCCCAGATGGTTGGGGACGATGTCGACCACCACCCCCAGACCGGCTGCCTCCGCCGCCGCCAGAAGGGCCTTCAACCCATCCTCGCCGCCGCGCGCCGGGTCGACCCGCGTCACGTCGACAGTGTCGTACCCGTGGTCAGATCCGGTGGTCGACTTCAGTATCGGGGAGAGGTAGAGCGCCCCGACGCCGAGATCGCGGAGGTAGTCCACGACGGCGGCGGCATCCTGGAGGGTGAAACCGACGCGGATCTGAAGGCGATAGGTCGACGATGGCACGAGAGCGGTCACACGTCAGACCCTATGGTCCGGATCGGGGTTAGGACACATCGGCATCTCAGAGTGGGCCGGTTGGGATTGCGCTGGCTCGAGTTGTTCGAATCGGGCGCAGGCGGGGGCCGAAGATCACGAGGCGGGAGTCAGCCGTCCACCTTCCACCTTGGGTACCGACCGGAACTCGCCGCTCCGGCGAGGGTCCGCGCCGCCGCCGGCCACACCGATCGCCGACACGCCGCCGAAGTAGGAGTCCCGCCGCGATGCGACGGTGACGGTGTTGCCGGCACGTTCGAGGGCAGCCAGCACGCCGTCGGCAAACCCCGGCTCCGCCCGAACCAGCCCGGGCAGCGCGGTCAAGCGGGGCGCGTCTATCGCGGCCTGTGGGTGCTCACCTGCGAAGATGCGCAACACGCACTGGACCAGCGCCGGCCGGATCCGGCTGCCGCCCGCCGCTCCGGCTGCCAGCGCCAGTTCGCCGTCCGGGTCCAGCGCTATCAGTGGCGACATCATCGAGCCCATTCGGACGCCGGCCGGCAGCAGCTCGCGGACCAGCTCGCCCTCTCCGAGCATCGAGTTGAGGTGCACACCGAAACCCGGAACCCAGACGCCGGAACCCAGTCCCAGGCTCGTGGTCACGGCGCAGGCGTTCCCCTGGTGGTCGACGGCCACGATGTTGGTGGTCTCCGCTCGCCCGGCCGGACCGCGCAACGCATCCACGAGGGCGAGCGCGGCAGCCTGGTCGAGTACTGGGTCGCCTGTCACGCGTTCGGCGGCGCACACCAGCGTGCCGAGCACGTCATCAAGATCATCACCGCGCGCCGAGACGGAGAAACCGTGGACGTCCACTGTTCGGGGCACGGTCTCCACCACCTCGTAGGCCGCCAGATCAGCCACGTCCATCGCTCCGCCATCGGCGACCGATGCCACCATCGTCTCGGCGAACTCCCCGGTATAGAAGGCCTCCGGCTGCTCCATCAGCAGCTGATAGGCGCGGTGATGGTCCCAATGAAACAGCGGGTCGCCAGCATTGAGATAGCTGCCATCGGGTCTGCGGTACACCCTCGCGCCGTCGCCGACGCACATGGCGGGGGCGATCACCGGTAGGAGTGCCGCGTGGGCGGCCGGCAGCGGTGTCCCGAACGACGCCTGGAGTCCCGGCGCCACGACGTCGGCCCAGCTCATCCGACCCCACCGCTGCCAGATATGCCGGGTGCCGGCCGGCACGCCGGGAACGGCCACTGTCGAGGGCCCGATGTCGTAGGGCACCTGGTGGCCGGCCAGGGTCACCTCGATCGGGACGCCGGGGCCCAGCGGCCTGCCGCCCAGCCCGGGGACGCTGACGAAGAAGTCGACGCAGGTGGTCTCGCGGCGGGTGGCGTCGTAGTAGGTGGCGAAGCCACCACCACTCAGCCCCGTGAAGATCGTCTCCGCGGCACAGCTCACCAGCACCATCGCCACCGCAGCATCCGCAGCGCTGCCATCACGGGCGATGATCTCGGCGCCGGCAGCCGCCGTGCTGGGGTGGCCGGCCGCGACCCCAGGGGAGACCGTCATGCGGGAAGCCTAATGGGGGTGCATCGGCTCTCTCGTGGGCAGACTCGTGCGCGAGCCGTCATCGGATCTGCACTGCGGCACCGAGGAGGACTCGGGCCGGTCCGCTGACCAACCCTCCCGACCGGAGGGTTCGAGCCCGATTCGGCCGCTTTTCCACAAGGTCGGGAGGGTTCGTCAGCGGCATCCACACACACCGGCCGCGTCGAACCGCGGAGGCCTAGCAGAACCACAGTCCGAACGTGAGAGAACTGGAGCAGCGCCTCCGCCTCGGAGGAGGCGCGATCGCGCGCAGGGACCATCGCGACATCGCCGGGTCGCTGGACCGGCAGCTCCGAGCCGGCGCCCTGGTGGCGATACTTCCGGGGGTCTACTGCGCCGCCGACGCCGCGCAGCAGCCGTCGACACGGCTGCGTGCCTCTTGCCTCTGGGCTGGCCCGGACGCGGTCCTCACCGGTCTCGCGGCGGCGCGAGCCACCTTCTGGCCCGACTGCCGACTGGACTCGATCACGGTGGCGTTGCCGACCAGCTCCAAGGAGAGTCGCGGCACCTTCCTGGTGGAGCGCCGCCGGATCCCGCCGGGGCTGGTGCGCCGCAGTCACCAGCTTGCGGTGACAGCCCCAAGCCTCACCGCGGTGGACATGGCCGTGCTGCCCACCGGTGGCGACGTGATCGACCGGGTGCTCCGCAGCCGGATGGCAAGCCTGGGAGAGCTGTGGGAGGTGCACCGCCAGATGTCCCAGCGCGCCGGCAACCGAATGCGGGCGGAGCTGCTGCGCGACTCTCGGGACGAACCCTGGTCCGAGGCGGAGCGACTGCAGCACCGGCTGCTCCGGGCTGCCCGGATCACCGGCTGGCGCACCAACGTGTGGGTGCGGGCAGGGCAGCACGGCTACTTCGTTGACGTGCTGTTCGCCCGCCATCGGCTGGTGCTGGAGGTGGACGGCTTCGAGACCCACGGCACCCGGGAGGCATTCGAGGCAGACCGGTTCCGTCGCAACGAGCTTGTGCTGGCCGGATTTGTCGTCCTGAACTTCACCTGGCGGCAGCTGGTCGACGAATCCGACTGGGTGCTCGGCTGCATTCGACAGGCTCTGCGCCGCTGATTGACCCGCCCGACCAGGTGGGCGGCTGCATGAGGCAGGAGGTGCGCTGACCAACCCGCTCGACCGTGGCCGGATCGCCGCCATTGACCGACGGGCCCTCCGGTCGGGCGGGAATATCAGCGCATTCGACCGCGCAGGTCCTTCCGGCTACAGTCGATCGGACGCGAGACTCACGGTTGGCAGAGAGATTTGCTCTGACCATCGGTCTCTGACAGAATCTTCGGGTTGCTCCGACGGAGTCGCCGGGGTGTGCCATGCGGTCGTTTACGATCGTGCGTCGTCCAGACGGATGGCCACCGCACCGCGAGGCTCCCCGACGTCTGGCTCTGCTGAGCCGGGCATCCTCCCTGGCACGAAGGATCCAGGGCTGTGGCGCGTCCCCAAGACGCGACACGCCCGACCACGGGGGTCGAGCAAATGCACCACATCAGCCGGTAGTACGAGAAGAGGGACGAACTGTGGCGGGACAAAAGATCCGCATCAGGCTTAAGGCCTATGACCACGAGGTCATCGACTCCTCGGCGCGCAAGATCGTCGACACGGTGACTCGTACGGGCGCCAGGGTTGCCGGCCCAGTGCCGTTGCCGACAGAGAAGAACGTGTTCTGCGTGATCCGTTCTCCGCACAAGTACAAGGACAGCCGCGAGCACTTCGAGATGCGTACGCACAAGCGGCTGATCGACATCATCGACCCCACCCCCAAGACCGTCGACTCGCTGATGCGGCTCGACCTGCCTGCGGGTGTCGACATCGAAATCAAGCTCTGAGGGATATAGATCATGAGCATCGAGCGAAGCGCGATCGGCAAGACCGAGCGCAAAGTGAAGGGACTGCTGGGCACCAAGCTCGGCATGACCCAGCTATGGGATGAGAACAACCGGATCGTTCCGGTGACAGTCATCCAGGCCGGACCGTGCGTGGTCACCCAGGTCCGCACCCCCGACTCCGACGGATACAACGCTGTCCAGCTCGGCTTCGGCGCGATCAAGGCCAAGAAGGTCACCAAGCCGGTCGGCGGTCACTTCGCCAAGGCCGACGTCACCCCGCGCAAGCATCTCGTCGAGATCCGCACCTCGGACGCCTCCGAGTACACCCTCGGCCAGGAGCTGAGCGCCGATGTCTTCGAGCCCTCTGAGGTGCTCGACGTGACCGGCGTCAGCAAGGGCAAGGGCACCGCTGGTGTGATGAAGCGCCACGGGTTCCACGGTTTGCGCGCCAGCCACGGTGTGCACCGCAAGCACCGTTCGCCGGGCTCCATCGGCGGCTGCGCCACCCCGGGTCGGGTCTTCAAAGGGATGAAGATGGCCGGTCGGATGGGTGTTGAGCGGGTCACCGTCCAGAACCTCACTGTGCACGCGATCGACGCCGAGCGCGGTCTCATCCTGATCAAGGGCGCCGTCCCTGGAGCCAGGGGTGGCCTGGTCGTCCTCCGCAGCGCTTCCAAGAAAGGACCCGTGGCATGACCGAGTCCCTCGCAGCCGGGTCGGGCGCCACCCGAACCGTGGACGTCCTGGATCCCAACGGTGGCAGCCGCGGTTCCGCTGATCTGCCGGCGGAGCTGTTCGATGTCACCGCCAACATCCCGCTGATCCACCAGGTCGTGGTGGCCCAGCTTGCCGCAGCGCGGCAGGGCACGCACTCCACCAAGACGCGCGCCGAGGTACGCGGTGGCGGCACCAAGCCGCACCGCCAGAAGGGCACCGGCCGTGCCCGTCAGGGCTCGATCCGCGCACCGCAGTACGTCGGGGGTGGCATCGTGCACGGCCCGCAGCCGCACGGGTACGCCCAGCGCACCCCGAAGAAGATGATCGCCGCCGCCCTGCGTGGCGCACTGTCGGACCGGGCCCGCGACGGCCGGGTGCATGTGATCAGCGAGCTCATTGCCGGCGAGACGCCGTCGACCAAGTCCGCCCTCGCGGCGCTGGCCGCGGCGACCGACAGCCTCAGGGTGCTGGTCGTGCTGGCACGGGATGAGGAGCTGGCCTGGCTGAGCCTGCGGAACGTCGCGACAGTGCACGTGCTGGCGGTCGACCAGCTGAACGCCTACGACGTGCTGGTCAACGACGATGTCGTCTTCACCTCCGCCGCGCTGGATGCCTTTGTGTCCGGTCCGGTCTCGGGCAAGTCGGCCAAGGCCGTCGCCCGGGAGAGCGAGACGGCGGACCCGTCTGGCTCCGAGGCTGACGCCGAGCCTACGAACGCACAACTGGCTCAGGAGGAGACCAAGTGAGCACCGGACTGAAGATTCGCGATCACCGCGACGTGCTGCTCGCCCCTGTGGTGAGCGAGAAGAGCTACGGGCTGCTGGACGAGAACAAGTACACCTTCCTGGTCTCGCCCAACGCCAACAAGACCGAGATCAAGATCGCCGTCGAGGCCATCTTCAAGGTCAAGGTCGTCGGTGTGAACACCATCAACCGTCAGGGCAAGAAGCGTCGCACCCGCGCCGGCTGGGGCAAGCGTCCCGACACCAAGCGGGCCATCGTCTCGGTCGCGGACGGTCAGCGCATCGACATCTTCTCCGCCCCGGGCGCCTGACGGCGCGAGACTGAGTAAAGGACAAGACCTCAATGGGTATCCGTAAGTACAAGCCGACAACGCCTGGCCGTCGCGGCAGCAGCGTTGCCGACTTCGTCGAACTCACCCGGTCCACCCCGGAGAAGTCGCTGTTGGTCCCCAACAACAAGACCGGCGGCCGCAACAACACCGGTCGGATCACGACTCGTCACATCGGCGGCGGTCACAAGCAGGCGTACCGGCTGGTGGACTTCCGTCGCTACGACAAGGACGGCGTGCCGGCGAAGGTGGCGCACATCGAGTACGACCCCAACCGGACCGCGCGGATCGCGCTGCTGCACTTCGCCGACGGCGAGAAGCGCTACATCATTGCACCGCTCGGACTCGGGCAGGGCTCGGTCGTCGAGGCCGGCGAGAACGCCGACATCAAGCCCGGCAACAACCTGCCGCTGCGCAACATCCCGGTCGGCACGACGGTGCACGCCGTGGAACTCCGCCCCGGCGGCGGCGCGAAGATCGGCCGCTCGGCCGGCGCCTCGGTCCAGCTGGTTGCTCGTGAGGGCAAGAACGCGACCCTGCGGATGCCGTCCGGCGAGATGCGGCTGGTGGACGTCCGCTGCCGCGCCACCGTGGGCGAGGTCGGCAACGCCGAGCAGTCCAACATCAACTGGGGCAAGGCCGGCCGCAACCGGTGGAAGGGCAAGCGCCCGACCGTCCGCGGCGTGGCCATGAACCCGATCGACCACCCGCACGGTGGTGGTGAGGGCAAGACCTCCGGTGGTCGTCACCCGGTATCGCCGTGGGGCCAGGCCGAAGGCCGTACTCGTAACAAGAACAAGGCGAGCAATCGCCAGATCATCCGCCGTCGCAAGTCCGGCAAGAAGCGCTGATCGGGAGCCTGAGGAAACATGCCACGCAGCTTGAAGAAGGGTCCCTTCGTTGACGACCACCTCGCCAAGAAGGTTGAGGCGCAGAACGTCAAGGGGACCAAGACCGTGATCAAGACCTGGTCGCGCCGCTCGATGATCGTGCCCGACATGATCGGCCACACCATCGCGGTCCATGACGGTCGCAAGCACGTTCCGGTCTTTGTGACCGACTCCATGGTCGGCCACAAGCTGGGCGAGTTCGCCCCGACTCGGACCTTCCGCGGACACGTGAAGGACGACCGGAAGGCCCGCCGCCGCTGAGCGGCGGCAGCGGAGAGGAATCACAGTCATGAGCACTTCAGAGAAGGCACGGCCGAGTCGCCGGTCCAACCTGCTCGGCGACCGGCCCGGCAACTACGCCATCGCGCGTCAGGTCCGGGTCTCGCCGACCAAGGCGCGCCGGGTGGTCGACCTGGTACGAGGTATGGACGTCAAGGACGCCCTGGTCACCCTCCAGTTCGCGCCGCAGGCTGCCAGCGACCCTGTCTACAAGGTCCTGGCCAGCGCCGTGGCGAACGCCCAGAACAGCGACAACCTGCGCGCCGAGGAGCTGTTCGTCTCGCAGGCCTACGTCGACGAGGGGATGACCATGCGCCGGATCCGTCCGCGTGCCAAGGGCAGCGCCAGCCGGATCCTCAAGCGGTCCAGCCACATCACCGTCGTCGTCGAACCCAAAAGCGTGAAGGAGGCCTGAGCATGGGTCAGAAGATCAATCCGTACGGCTTCCGTCTCGGCATCAGCACCGACCACCGGAGCCGTTGGTACGCCGACAAGCTCTACTCGTCCTACGTGGGCGAGGACGTCAAGATCCGCAAGCTGCTGGTCAAGGGCCTCGAGCGGGCCGGCATCTCCAGCGTCGAGATCGAGCGCACCCGCGACCGGGTCCGGGTCGACATCTACACCGCGCGTCCGGGCATCGTCATCGGCCGCAACGGTGCCGAGGCAGAGCGGGTCCGCGGTGACCTGGAGAAGCTGACCGGGAAGCAGGTCCAGCTCAACATCCTCGAGGTGAAGAACCCCGAGATCGACGCTCAGCTGGTTGCCCAGGGCGTCGCTGAGCAGCTCGGCTCCCGGGTCGCCTTCCGTCGCGCCATGCGCAAGGCCCAGCAGACCGCGATGCGGTCCGGTGCCCAGGGCATCCGGATCCAGTGCGCCGGTCGTCTGGGCGGCGCCGAGATGAGCCGCTCGGAGTTCTACCGCGAGGGTCGCGTTCCGCTGCACACCCTGCGTGCCGACATCGACTACGGCTTCTACGAGGCCCGGACCAACTTCGGCCGCATCGGTGTCAAGGTGTGGATCTACAAGGGTGACGTCTCGGGGACCCGCTCCGAGCGGGCAGCCCAGAAGGCGGCTCGCAGCGCTGCCGGCGGCAACCGCCGCCCCAGCCGCGGCGGCCGTCCTGAGCGCACCGACCGCGGTGGGCGCCCGGAGCGCGGCGGCCGGCGTCGTGCCGACGCCACGGCTGAGGCGACCGCAGCACCCGCTCCCGAAGCGGCCTCCGAGGCCGCTGCCGGAGCGACGATTCCCGCTGGACAGGAGGCCTGAGCCATGTTGATCCCTCGTCGTGTGAAGTTCCGCAAGCAGCACCACCCGACCCGGCGTGGCGCGGCCAAGGGCGGCACGAAGCTGGCTTTCGGTGAGTACGGCATCCAGGCGACCGAGGCGTCGTACCTGACCAACCGTCAGATCGAGTCCGCACGTATCGCGATGACGCGTCACATCAAGCGTGGCGGCAAGGTGTGGATCAGCGTCTACCCTGACCGCCCGCTGACCAAGAAGCCCGCCGAGACCCGGATGGGTTCGGGTAAGGGCTCCCCCGAATGGTGGATCGCCAACGTCAAGCCCGGCCGGGTCCTGTTCGAGCTCTCCGGTGTGACCGAGGACGTGGCCCGCGAGGCCATGCGGCTCGCCATTCATAAGCTGCCGATGAAGGCGCGCTTCATCAAGCGCGAAGAAGGTGAACTCTGATGGCGAAGACAGCAACCGCAGGTGAGCTCCGCGGTCTGAGCCGCGCCGAGCTGAACGCCAGGGTCGTGCAGCTGAAGGAAGAGCTGTTCAACCTGCGCTTCCAGAACGCCACTGGCCAGCTGGAGTCGCACGGTCGGCTGCGCGCGGTCCGCAAGGACATCGCTCGCATCTACACCGTGCTCCAGGAGCGCAACCTCGGCATCGTCGAGGATCCCGACGTGGCTGACGTGCCCGCAGACGAAGTGAAGGCCTGAACATGAGTGACTCCGTGAACGAAAACCCCTCTGCCGAGCCAGCCCGCGGCCGCCGCAAGGTCCGGGAGGGCTACGTGGTCAGCGACAAGATGGACAAGACGATTGTGGTCGCCGTCGAGGACCGGGTGAAGCACAAGCTGTACGGCAAGGTCATGCGCCAGACCAGCAAGCTGAAGGCCCACGACGAGGAGAACAGCGCCGGCATCGGTGACCGCGTCGTCGTGATGGAGACCCGGCCACTGAGCGCCACCAAGCGCTGGCGTCTGGTCTCGATCGTCGAAAAGGCCAAGTAAGTACCACCCACTAGTTCCACCAGGCTCTGGGCCGAGCCAGCTCGGTCACGAGAACCAGTGAGACAACCAGGAGAAATCAGATGATCCAGCAGGAGTCGCGACTCAAGGTCGCCGACAACACGGGTGCCAAGGAGATCTTGTGCATCCGTGTCCTCGGCGGCTCCGGTCGCCGCTACGCCGGCATCGGCGACGTCATCGTCGCCACCGTGAAGGACGCGATCCCCGGTGGCAACGTGAAGAAGGGCGAAGTCGTCAAGGCCGTCGTGGTCCGCACCGTCAAGGAGCGCCGTCGCGCTGACGGTTCGTACATCAAGTTCGACGAGAACGCCGCCGTCATCCTCAAGGCCGACGGCGAGCCCCGTGGAACCCGTATCTTCGGCCCGGTCGGCCGTGAGCTGCGCGAGAAGCGCTTCATGCGCATCATCTCGCTCGCACCTGAGGTGATCTGAGATGGCACGAAACAAGCTGCACGTCGTCAAGGGCGACAAGGTCAAGGTCATATCCGGCAAGGACAAGGGGCTGGTCGGTGAGGTGATCGCCGTGTACCCGGACCGCAACAAGGTGACGGTGGCGGGCGTGAACATCGTCAAGCGGCACCTGCGGGACACCTCGGCCCAGCCGCAGAGCCGGCAGACCACCAAGGGAGGCATCGTCTCCTCCGAGGCGCCGATCCACGCGTCCAACGTCCAGCTGGTCGTCAAGGACAGCAACGGCGACGAGGTCGTGACCCGGGTGGGCTACAACCGCGTCGAGGTGACGAAGCGTCGTTCCGACGGCACCGAGTACAAGGGCTTCCGCAGCGTCCGGATCGCCATCAAGACCGGAGAGGAGATCTGATGAGCACCGCCACCAGCGAGACCAAGACCCTTCCTCGCTTGAAGAAGCGCTACCGCGAGGAGATCGCCGGCGCCCTCCGCCAGGAGTTCAAACACGCCAACGTGATGCAGGTGCCCGGACTGGTCAAGATCGTCGTCAACATGGGTGTCGGCGAGGCCGCTCGCGACTCCAAGCTGATCGACGGCGCAGTCCGAGACCTGACCACGATCACCGGTCAGAAGCCGCAGGTCACCAAGGCCCGCAAGTCGATCGCGCAGTTCAAGCTGCGCGAGGGCATGCCGATCGGCTGCCACGTCACCCTGCGCGGTGACCGGATGTGGGAGTTCGCCGATCGGCTGCTGACCTTGGCGCTGCCGCGGATCCGTGACTTCCGTGGGCTTTCGCCCAAGCAGTTCGACGGGCGTGGCAACTACACGTTCGGTCTGAACGAGCAGGTCATGTTCCACGAGATCGACCAGGATCGGATCGACCGCGTGCGTGGCATGGACATCACCTTCGTGACATCCGCGACGAACGACGACGAGGGGCGGGCGCTGCTGAGGCACCTCGGCTTCCCGTTCCGGCAGAACTGAGCTAGGGAGAACCGATATGGCAAAGACAGCACTCAAGGTCAAGCAGGCCCGCAAGCCGAAGTACGCGGTGCGTGCCTACACCCGTTGCCAGCGTTGCGGACGCCCCAAGGCTGTGTTCCGCAAGTTCGGCCTCTGCCGGATCTGCCTGCGCGAGATGGCTCACAAGGGCGAGCTCCCGGGCATCACCAAGTCGTCCTGGTGAGCTCCTGCACCGCGTACCACCCCTCCAGAACAACCAACGTGAATTTCAAACCCGCTGAAGGTCCGCTCGCGGAAACCACGGTGAGAAAGAGGCTCAACCAGCCATGACCATGACAGATCCCATCGCCGACATGCTGACCCGTCTGCGGAACGCCAACCAGGCGTACCACGACGTGGCCGTCATGCCGCACAGCAAGATCAAGGTCGGCATCGCCGAGATCTTGAAGTCCGAGGGTTACATCGCCGGCTACGAGGTGAACGAGCCCGGAGAGGGCCAGGTCGGCAAGACCTTGTCGATCACCCTCAAGTACGGGCAGAACCGTGAGCGCTCGATCGCCGGGGTGCGTCGTATCTCCAAGCCGGGCCTGCGGGTGTACGCGAAGTCGACCGGCCTGCCGAAGGTTCTCGGCGGTCTGGGCATCGCGATCATCTCCACCTCGCAGGGTCTGCTGACTGACCGTCAGGCCCACAGAAACTCCGTCGGCGGCGAAGTACTCGCCTACGTCTGGTAACCGGACGAGCAGAGAGGAAAGGTACGAAAATGTCACGCATTGGCAGACTTCCGATCACGGTTCCGTCCGGCGTCGAGGTGACTCTCGACGGCCAGCAGGTCCTCGTCAAAGGTCCGAAGGGATCGCTGCAGCACCGCGTCGCTGAGCCGATCACTGTCGGGCGCAGCGAGAACGGCGAGATCGAGGTCACCCGTCCCAACGACGAGCGCGTCAGCAAGTCGCTGCACGGACTGACCCGGACGCTGGTGTCCAACATGGTCACCGGTGTCACTCAGGGTTATGAGAAGCGACTCGAGATCGTCGGCGTGGGTTACCGCGTGCTGTCGAAGGGCCCGACCGAGCTCGAGTTCTCCCTCGGTTACAGCCACTCGATCACTGTCCGGGCGCCGGAGGGCATCACCTTCACGGTGGAGGCTCCGACCCGGTTCTCGGTCCAGGGCATCGACAAGCAGCAGGTGGGCGAGGTGGCTGCGAACATTCGCAAGCTGCGCAAGCCCGAGCCCTACAAGGGCAAGGGCGTTCGGTACGCGGGCGAGCACGTCCGCCGCAAGGTCGGAAAGGCTGGTAAGTGAGATGGCTGTCTCGTTGGCACATCGGAAGTCGACAGCGAAGAAGACTGCGTCGCGGCTTCGCCGTCAGCTCCGTGGTCGCAAGCGGATCTTCGGAGGCCCCGAGCGCCCGCGCCTGGTGGTGTCGAAGTCGTCCAAGCACATCTTGGCCCAGGTGATCGACGACACCCGCGGCATGACCCTGGCGTCTGCCTCCACCATGGAGGCCGACCTGCGGGTTTCGACGGGAGACAAGACGGCCAAGGCGAAGCAGGTGGGGGAGAACCTCGCCGCGCGTGCCAAGGCTGTCGGGATCGAGAACGTGGTCTTCGACCGCGCCGGACACAAGTACCACGGTCGCATTGCAGCGCTGGCAGACGGCGCTCGATCCGGCGGCCTGGGCTTTTAGAGCACGACGAGCAAAGGAATAGCGATGAGTGGAACCCAGCGCCGCAGTGGTGGCGCAGGTGGTGAGCGTCGCGGCCGTGACGATCGTCGTGGCCAGGCGCAGGAGAAGAGCAACTACATCGAGCGCGTGGTAGCGATTAACCGCGTTGCCAAGGTGGTCAAGGGCGGACGTCGGTTCAGCTTCACCGCGCTGGTCGTGGTGGGAGACGGCGACGGCACCGTCGGCGTCGGCTACGGCAAGGCCAAAGAGGTGCCTGCGGCGATCGCCAAGGGTGTCGAGGAGGCCAAGAAGGCGTTCTTCCGGGTGCCGCGCATCCAGGGCACCATCCCGCACCCCGTCCAGGGTGAGAAGGCTGCCGGCGTGGTCATGCTGCGTCCGGCATCCCCCGGTACCGGTGTCATCGCGGGCGGGTCTGCCCGCGCGGTGCTCGAGTGCGCCGGCGTGCACGACGTGCTCGCCAAGTCGCTCGGCTCGGCCAACGCCATCAACGTCGTGCATGCGACGGTCGCGGCGTTGCAGAGCCTGGAGGAGCCGGAGGCGGTGGCCAAGCGACGCGGCATGTCGGTGGAGCACGTGACGCCGGCCGCGATCCTGCGCGCACGGGCGGAGGTGGCTTCCTGATGGCACGTCTGAAGGTCCGCCAGACGAGGTCCGGTATCGGCGGCAAGCAGAACCAGCGGGACACGCTGCGAACGCTCGGGCTGAAGCGGATCGGCGATGTGGCCGTGAAAGAAGATCGTCCGGAAATCCGAGGAATGCTCGCCACCGTGCGGCATCTGATCGACGTCGAGGAGGTCGACTGACATGGCATTGAAGATCCATCACCTGAGGCCGGCCCCCGGGGCCAAGACCGCCAAGACTCGCGTCGGTCGAGGCGAGGGCTCCAAGGGCAAGACCGCCGGCCGCGGCACGAAGGGTTCGAAGGCCCGTAACAACATCCCCGAGAACTTCGAGGGTGGCCAGATGCCGCTGCACATGCGGACGCCGAAGCTGCGCGGGTTCAAGAACCCGTTCCGCACCGAGTACCAGATCGTCAACCTGGACAAGCTGGGAGAGCTGTTCCCCCAGGGCGGATCAGTCGACGTGGCTGACCTGGTCACGGCCGGAGCCGTACGGCGCGGTCACCTGGTCAAGATCCTCGGTGACGGTGAGATCTCGGTGCCCGTGCAGGTGAGCGCGCACGCGTTCTCCGGCAGCGCCAAGGAGAAGATCGCGGCAGCGGGCGGCTCGACCACCCAGCTCTGATCGACAGCGCAGGTGCGTACGCCGGGGTTTTCGGAAACCCGTGTGCCCATTCTGGACGGGGGCGGCTCAGTTGAGCCGCCCCCGTCTGCTGCCCGCATCATGGCGGGACGGCAGAACCTGGGGCAGGCACAGGCTCGTCCCAAGGCTCGGCGGGGGCGGCCGCTTCCCGCCCTTGATAGAGTCGAGCGTTCCCAACCGGGAACCTCGGTCCACGGCGCCCGTCGGCACCGGGGATGCAAGCCCGTAGGGGATTCGAGAAGGAAAAGAGGGCCGACGTGCTTGCCGCGTTCGCTAACGCATTTCGGAGTCCGGATCTGAGGAGGAAGATCTTCTTCACCCTCGGCATCCTTGCCATCTTCCGACTGGGGTCGATCATCCCGACGCCGAACGTGAACGTGAAGCAGGTCGACTTCTGCCTGACGCAGGCCACCAGCGGTGAGCAGCAGGGGCTCTACTCGCTGATCAACCTGTTCTCCGGTGGTGCGCTTCTCCAGCTGGCGATCTTCGCGCTGGGGATCATGCCGTACATCACCGCCAGCATCATCCTCCAGCTGCTCACCGTGGTCATTCCCCGGTTGGAAGCGCTGAAGAAGGAAGGCCAGGCCGGCCAGACGAAGATCACCCAGTACACCCGATATCTCACCTTGGTGCTGGCCGTGCTCAACTCGACCGCCTTCGTCACCTTGGCGGTCAACGACCGGCTGTTCACCGGCTGCCCCGGCCTGGTGTACGACCAAGGCGTCTTCCCGGTGATCACCATGATCCTGACGATGACGGCCGGCACCAGCGTCATCATGTGGCTCGGCGAGCTGATCACCGAGCGGGGCGTCGGCAACGGCATGTCGGTGATGATCTTCACCCAGATCGCCGCGACCTTCCCGAGCGCTCTCTGGAGCCTGAAAGTGGCGCGCCCCGGAGCCAACGGCTGGATCGTCTTCCTGCTGGTGATCGGGCTCGGCCTGGTCGTGATGGCCGGCGTCATCTTCATCGAGCAGTCCCAGCGCCGGATCCCGGTCCAGTACGCCAAGCGGATGGTCGGCCGGCGGATGTTCGGCGGCTCCACCACCTACATCCCCATCAAGGTGAACCAGGCCGGCGTCATCCCGGTCATCTTCGCCTCGTCGCTGCTCTACCTGCCGGCGCTGTATGCCCAGTTCCGACCGGAGTCGGCGGGCTCGGTCTGGATCCAGGCGAACTTCATCAACGGTGACCACCCCGTCTACATGCTCAGCTTCTTCCTGCTGATCGTGTTCTTCGCCTACTTCTACGTGGCCATCACCTTCAACCCGAACGAGGTCGCCGACAACATGAAGAAGTACGGCGGCTTCATCCCGGGCATCCGAGCGGGCAAGCCGACCGAGGACTACCTCGCCTTCGTGCTCTCCAGGCTGACATTCCCCGGTGCTGTGTACCTCGGACTCATCTCGCTGCTGCCGTCGGTCGCCTTCATCTTCTTGCAGGCCAACCAGAACTTCCCGTTCGGCGGAACGTCCATCCTCATCATCGTCGGGGTCGGTCTGGACACGGTGAAGCAGATCGAGAGCCAGCTCCAACAACGCAACTACGAAGGGTTCCTACGCTGATGCGACTTCTGATCATGGGTCCGCCCGGGGCCGGCAAGGGCACCCAAGCCAAACGCATCAGCGACCGCTACGGAGTTCCCGCCATCTCCACTGGCGACATCTTCCGTGCCAATGTGGCCGCGGGCACGCCGCTCGGCCTGGAAGCGAAGCGGATCATGGCCGAGGGCGGCTACATCAGCGACGACATCACCAACGGGATCGTCGCCGGCCGACTGGTCGAGACCGACGCCGCGCGGGGGTTCCTGCTCGACGGCTACCCGCGGACGCTGCCTCAGGTGGATGCGCTGGACCTGATGCTCAAGGAGCAGGACGCCGAGCTCGACGCGGTCATCTCGCTGGAGGCCGATGTCGACGAGGTCGTCCAGCGGCTCCACCTGCGGGCGCTGACCGAAGGCCGTGAGGACGACTCCGAGGAGGCGATCCGAACCCGCCAGCAGGTGTACGCGGACGCCACCTCGCCGCTGCTGGATGTCTACCGCACCCGTGGACTGCTGATCGGGGTCGACGGCCTCGGTTCGGTCGAGGAGGTCTCGAACCGGATCTTCGCCGCGCTGGACGCGCGCGTCTCCTGACTTGAGCCCATGTTCTGGTCGGCGCGCGGGGTGGAGATCAAGCGTCCCGACCAGCTCGTCCAGATGCGGGCAGCCGGCCTGGTGGTGGCCCGTGCACTGGCGGCGACGTCGGCCGCGGTGCGTGCCGGCGTCACCACCGCCGAACTGGACGCCGTTGCCGCGGACGTGATCGCGCAGGCCGGCGCCACGCCGTCGTTCCTCGGGTACGGAGCCGTCCACGGTGTCGGCGGATTCCCAGGGGTCACCTGCATCTCGGTGAACTCCGAGATCGTGCACGGCATCCCGGGCGACCGGCTGCTGGCAGACGGTGACCTGGTATCGATCGACTGCGGCGCGGTCGTTTCCGGCTGGCACGGCGACTCAGCGGTGACCGTGTTCGTCGGCGAGCCGTCGGCCGAGGGCGCCGCCCTCAGCGAGGCAACCCGGATGGCGATGTGGCACGGAGTTGCGGCCGCCACCCTGGGCGGGCACGTCACCGACATCTCCGCCGCGGTGGAGGGCTACGTCCGGTCGTTGCAGGCCCCGTACGGGATCGTGCAGGACTACGTCGGTCACGGCATCGGGTCCGCCATGCACCAGCCTCCCGACGTACCGAACCTTGGGCGGCCCGGCCGCGGCCCGAAGATCGTGGAGGGCATGGCCCTCGCAGTGGAGCCGATGCTGACCCTGGGCTCGCCGGACAGTCGCGTGTTGGCCGACGACTGGACCGTGGTCACCGACGACGGTCGTTCCGCCGCGCACTGGGAGCACACCATGACGGTGACCCGCGACGGCGTCTGGGTGCTGACGGCCGAGGACGGCGGCGAGGCGATGCTCGGCGCACTCGGCGCCCCGTTCGGGCCGCTCGCCCCCTGACACCGACGAGGCCGATGGCGCCCGGGTGCGTCGGACTGTCCCCGGGCAGCTGCGCCAGCCGGCGGAATGTTGCGATTACGTCGCGAGGACCGACGATGTCGGGGAAAGCCCGCGGTGGCCGGTCGTTTGGGCAACACTGATCGGGTGGATGTGCCCGAAGGCGTCGAACGCAACGTACTCGGGGGAGTGCTCGAACCATGCGGCACTGACCCGATGACAGGATTCTTCCGCACCGGCTGCTGCAGCACCGGCCTGGAGGACGAGGGGTCACACACCGTGTGCGTGGTGGTGACTCGCGAGTTCTTGGACTACCAGCGCCGGATCGGCAACGACCTGACGACACCGATGCCGCAGTACGGCTTCCCCGGCCTCGTTCCGGGGGACCGCTGGTGCGTGGTCGCCATCCGCTGGGCGCAGGCGTACCAGGAGGGAGCCGCCGCGCCGGTGGTGCTGGCCGCCAGCCATATCCGGGCGCTCGAGGTGATCCCGCTGTCGGCCTTGCGCCGGTACGCCGTCGACGTACCCGAGGACGCCAGCTCACTGGACTAGCCGCAGCCCGTGAGGCCCGGCCCTAGGGTTGGCGGGTGAGTTTCGACTACCCGCAGACCCGGCGCGACGACACCGTCGACGATCTCCACGGCCAGCGGATCGAGGACCCGTACCGCTGGCTGGAGGATGCCGACTCAGCCGAGACCGCCGACTGGGTACGCCGCCAGAACGCACTCACCGACCGGCACCTCGCCGACCTACCCGAACGCGAGTGGTTCGCCACCACGATGGCGACGATTCTGCACAGTCCCAGCGCGGGCGTCCCGTTCCACGAGGGTGGCCGTTACTACGTCAACCGCAACGACGGCTCCCAAAACCAGGACGTCTGGTATGTCGCCGACACCCTGGATGAGCTGCTGGAGGGCGGGCGGGTGCTGATCGACCCGAACACCTTCTCCGCCGACGGCACCGACTCGCTCAGTGCGCTCAGCGTCAGCCGCGACGGACGGTACCTGTCGTACGCCGTCAGCGGGGGCGGCAGCGACTGGCAGACGTTTGGGCTGAAGGAGATCTCCACCGGTCGGCCGGTCGAGGACGCGGCCATCCAGACGAAGTTCACCGAGGCCTGCTGGCTGCCTGACCACGCCTCGTATCTGTACGCAGACTTCGCCCATCCCGGGCATGCCGACGGGACCGAGACGGCCGCGTTGACCGGACCCAAGCTCCGGCTGCATCGGGTCGGTCAGGCGCAGGGGCAGGACGAGCTGGTGCTGGAGTTCCCGCACAACGACCGGCTGCTGTCGTGGCCCGAGCTGTCGCACGACGGTTCCCTCGTTGTCGTCCGCATCGTCGAGGGCACCGAGAACCGGAACCGGATCTGGGTCTACCGCGTCACCGACCGTGGCGGCCGCAGCACCCTGTCCGCGCCGCTGAAACTGGTGGACGACGCTGTCGCGGAGTTCGCGTTCCTTCGCGCCGACGGATCGCGGCTGCTGTTCCACACCGACCTGGACGCGCCACGGGGACGGGTGGTGTCGGTGGACCTCGACCGGTTCGAGTCCACCGGCGCGCTCGACGTCTCCGAGGTTGTCCCGCAGGGAGCCGAGACGATGCTCGGCGCGTACGGGATCGGCCAGACTCTGGTGACCAGCTGCCTGCGCGACGCCCAGCCGGTCCTGATCCGGTACGACCTCACCGGCACACCACTGGGATCTGTCGACGTCCCGGGCGGCTCGGTGGTCGCGATCACCGGCAAGCCAGGCAGCGCGGAGGGGTTCGTCGGCATGTCATCGGTGACCGCGCAGACCACGGTCTACCGCTTCGACGCCGACACCGGCGACGTCCGTGAGCTGACCGCACTCGTCCAAGGCGGCACGGCGTATGCGGCGCCGGCAGTCCAGATCGAGCGGCGGACGGCCCCCGGCAAGGACGGCACGGGAGTCCCGTACTTCCTGATCTGTCCCGCCGGTCACGACCCCAGCCAGCCGCACCCGACCCTGCTGTACGGCTACGGCGGCTTCAAGGTCCCGGTGCTGGCCGACTACCGGCCCGGCTGGTCGGGGTGGCTGGCCGCCGGGGGCGTGCTGGCGATTGCGAACCTCCGCGGCGGCGGCGAATTCGGCACCGGCTGGTACGAGGACGGTAGGGGACGCAACAAGCAGCACGTCTTCGACGACTTCATCGCCGTCGCCGAACACCTGTTGGCCTCCGGCGTGACGACCACCGAGCAGCTGGCCATCCACGGCCGAAGCAACGGCGGCCTGCTGATCGGCGCCACCATGACGCAGCGTCCCGACCTTGCGGCGGTGGCGCTGCCCATGGTGGGGGTGCTGGACCTGCTCCGCTTCCACAGGTTCACCATCGGCGCCGCATGGATCTCCGACTACGGCAATCCCGACGAACCGGACCAGTTCCGCGACGCGCTGGCCTACTCGCCGTTGCACAACGTCGTCCGGGGCACCCGCTATCCGGCCACCTTGGTGATGACCGGGGACCACGACGACCGGGTGGTCCCGCTGCACAGCTACAAGTTCACCGCAGCCCTGCAGCATGCGCATCGCGGGGACGCCCCGGTGCTGACCAGGGTGGAGGTGGCCACCGGCCATGGAGCGGGCAAGCCCATCGACCTGCTGGCTGCGGAGTGGGCCGACCTGCTTGCCTTCGCCGCGCACCACACGGGTCTGCAGCCGGCCTGATCGAGGCCAGCGCCTTCGCGTTCAGCTCATCCACGTCGTCGCGGCTGGCCGCCGACAACCAGGGACAGACCTGGAGAACCGGCCCAACCCATCGGTGATGCGGGGTACTTTCTCTACCATGACCGCTGTTGTCACCGACGAGGCCTTCGCTGCGCTCGTCGAGCCCTTGCGAGGCGAGCTCACTGCCCACTGCTACCGGCTGTTGGGGTCGGTGCACGACGCCCAGGACCTGGTCCAGGAGACGTACCTGCGCGCATGGCGAGCCTACGAAGGATTCGAGCAGCGTTCGTCGATCCGGACCTGGATGTACCAGATCGCCACCAACACCTGCCTGACAGCGCTGCACAGCGCCGCCCGTCGACCGCTGCCGACCGGTCTAGGGCAGCCCAGCTCGGACCCGCTCGGCCGGCTGGACTCCAGCCCTGAGACGCCGTGGCTGGAGCCGCTGCCCGACAGGCTGGTCTGGGGAAGCGGTGAGCCGAACGACCCGGCGGCTGAGGTGGTCAGCCGGGAGAGCGTCCGGCTCGCGTTCGTCGCCGCGCTCCAGCACCTGACGCCGCAGCAGCGGGCGGTGCTGATTCTGCGGGACGTGCTGGCCTGGCGTGCCAGCGAAGTTGCCGCCACGTTGGGGATGACCACCGCCGGGGTGAACAGCACCCTGCAGCGGGCACGCGCCCACGTAGCCCGGCTGGATAGCGACGAGACGCCCGAACTCCCCGACGATGATCACGCCGCCGACCTGCTGGAGCGCTACGTCGCGGCGTTCGAGAGCTACGACGTGGCCGGGATCGTCTCGCTGCTGAAGCAGGACGCGGTCTGGGAGATGCCGCCGTACACCGGTTGGTACCAGGGAGCAGCCGAGATCGGTCAGCTGATCGCGACGAACTGCCCTGCCAGCGGTGCCGGCGACATGCAGCTGGTGCCCACGTCGGCGAACGGCCAGCCGGCATTCGCGGTCTACATGCGAGACCCCGATGGGGTGCACCGGGCCTTCCAGATTCAACAGCTGACCATCTCCGGCCGCAGCGTGTCGCATGTCATGGCGACATTCGACCTGCGGCTGTTCGAGACCTTCGGGCTACCGGACCAGCTCTGAACGGCTCCGACCGAGGAGGTCAGCGGATTCGCGTGCTCGCCCGCTGCACGATGGTGTGGGGGAGGGTCACGCTCTCGTTGGGTCGGGCGTTGTCGGCGATCCGGTCCGCCAGCAGCCGAAGCGCCGTCTCGCTCAGCAGCCGCTTGTCGAAGGAGACGGTGGTCAGCGCCGGAACCGTGAAGCGGGCCTCGGCCACGTCGTCGTACCCGGTCACCGAGACGTCGCCGGGCACGGTGAACCCGGCACTCCACAACACGCTCAACGCGCCGACCGCCATCGAGTCGGTGAAGCACACCACGGCCTCCGGACAGGGATTGTCGGCCAGGAAGGCACGCATTCCGTCGGCCCCGCCACCTGGGTCCCAGTTGGCCACCCGGATCTCCAGCTCGGGCCGTCGAGGGATGCCGGCGGCGTCCAGCGCCTGCCGGTAGCCGGTCAGCCGGAGCCGCGCGCTCTCGGTCTCCATCGCGCCGAGGACGGCGATGCGGCGATGCCCCTGCGCGACGAGCAGCTCGACCATCTGCCGGATGGCGGTGATGTTGTCGATCCAGACGTGGTCGGCGATGGGTTGGTCGACCTCACCGATCAGCACCGTCGGTGGCAGCGGTACGCCGGTCTGGACGGCCGACGTCTCCAGCAGCACCGGGTTCAGGACCAGGCCGTCGACCAGCTGGGCGCGCGCCCGGGAGAGCAGCTGCTGCTCCCGCTCGGCGCCGCCGCCGGTCTCCTCGATCTGGATGCTCAGCCCGCGTTGGGCTGCCGCTTCCACGAAGTTGTGCGCCATCTCCGCCGAGTACGCAGTCGCGAGGTCGGGCAGCGCCAGCGCGATCACCCCCGTACGGCCGTTGCGCAAACCTCGGGCCGACAGGTTGGGGACATAGTCCAGCTCGGCCAAGGCGGCCTCGACGCGCGACCGAGTCGACGGGCTGACCGGGAACGTCCCGTTCACCACGTTCGAGACCGTCTTCGGCGATACGCCCGCCCGCCGAGCCACATCCCGGACCGTCGCGCGCATGGACACAACATATCGGTGTGTGCGAAAAAATGCCGAGTAGTCTGAACGGGTGAGCGACCTGCCCATCTCTTCGCCGTACCGGAGTACTCCGGACGCGTCGGTCAGCGACGACGAGCGCAACCGGGTCAGTTCGCAGCTGAACGCCGCGTTCACCGAGGGGACGATCGACTCCGACGACTACCACGCCCGGCTGGACCGGCTGTTCGCCGCGCAGCGCCTGGGCGAGCTGGTCCCCGTGGTCGAGGGGTTGCCGCCGCTGCAGACCTACCAGAACCCGTCGATCATCTCCACCGGCGGAGGCGAGCCGGGCCACCTGGCCGAGGCGAAGACCGGGACTCGCCTGACCGTGGTCACTGTCGGGGTGCTTGCCGGCGTGATTCTCGTTATCGCGCTTCTTCTGGTTGTCCTCATCTGAGATGCCAGGGTGGCCCCGCCGATCCCGCTCAGGTCGGTGGACCGCACCATCCACCGCCCTCGCCTGGTGGCCGAGCGATTCGGCGCGGTGATCGACTATCTGGCCCGGGTGGAGCTGGAGGTCGACCGCAACGTGTTGGAGCTGCTGGTGCTGCTGTGCTGGCCTACAACGCGATGAATGACGGGATGTTCGAGCTGGGGGAGCGAGCCATCTCGGAGACAATCATCGGCCCGATCAAGCCGCAGGAACCCGGGCACTTCGCCTTCTACCAGATGTCGGCCACGGCGATGATTCAGCAGCGGCGGCTCAAGCCGTGGGCAGCTGTATCTGGCCCGGGTGCTGCGGGATAGCGTCGAGCTCTTCGGCGACCGCAACCAGTCGGCACTGGCAGCATGACCACATGGACACTGTGGAAATCCGCACCGAGAGCATCCGGCTGGGCCAGCTGCTGAAGCTGGCTGGGCTGATCGATGCCGGCTCCGACGCCAAGATCGTGGTCGCGTCGGGGAGGTGCGGGTGAACGGAGCGGTCGAGAGCCGACGCGGTCGGCGGCTGGTGCGCGGCGACGTCGTCCAGCTTGGGCACAGCAGCGTCCAGATCGGCTGACACCTCAGGCGGGTGGGGATGATAGCCGACGATTTGGGTGCTGCGGTGATTGAGCGTATTGTTGCCTGTCGGCCACCCGAGCCGGTGGTCCGATGTCTCATGCACGGGATCCACGTAGTCAACAAGATTGAGAGTTCATGGCGAAGAAAGAAGGCGCGCTCGAACTGGAGGGCACTGTCGTCGAGGCGCTTCCCAACGCGATGTTCCGCGTTGAGCTGGCAAACGGACACAAGGTGCTGGCCACGATCAGTGGCAAGATGCGGCAGCACTACATCCGTATCCTCCCGGCTGACCGCGTCGTCGTCGAGCTCTCAGCGTACGACCTCACCCGTGGCCGCATCGTCTACCGGCACAAGTAGCCACCCGCACACCACCCACCATCGTCCTGCATGCTCCGGCGTGCGTGGGCACTGATTCAGAAAGAAGCTCGATGAAGGTTCAGCCGAGCGTCAAGAAGATCTGCGACAAGTGCAAGGTGATCCGCCGGCACGGTCGCGTGATGGTGATCTGCGAGAACCCGCGGCACAAGCAGCGGCAGGGCTGAGCCCGCTGCCGAGCGGCGGGCTCGAAGGACCACCGACGACGCACGCCAGCAAGACCCAGCAAAGTGTGACTGCATCCCGGGCGAAGCCCGGGCCCACCCTCGGTCGGAGGCCGAGGCCCCGGTGGGGGAGCGACGCTCCTCCCAAGGCAGCCGGGGACGCAGCACGCCAGACACCTCCGCGACGGACCGGCCGAGTGCCGGGACGTCGTCATGACGAAAGGTAGAACCGCCTGATGGCACGCCTGATCGGGGTCGACCTCCCGCGCGAGAAGCGCCTTGAGGT
This sequence comes from Propionibacteriaceae bacterium, assembly GCA_035717205.1. GTDB lineage: Bacteria > Actinomycetota > Actinomycetes > Propionibacteriales > Propionibacteriaceae > Microlunatus. Next base: position 45,202 of record DASTIW010000017.1, read on the forward strand.
CGCCCTCACCTACATCTACGGCGTGGGTCGTACCCGCGCTCTCGAGACCCTCGAAGCCACCAAGATCAGTGGCGACCTCCGTGTCCACCAGCTGACCGACGAGCACCTGATCGCACTCCGCGACTGGATCGAGGCCAACTACCAGACCGAGGGCGACCTCCGTCGCGAGGTGGCCTCCGACATCCGCCGCAAGGTCGAGATCGGCAGCTACCAGGGACGTCGGCACCGCAGCAACCTTCCGGTCCGCGGCCAGCGCACCCGCACCAACGCACGCTCCCGCAAGGGCGCGCGCAAGCCCGTCGCCGGCAAGAAGAAGGCCAAGTAACGCCCGGCGTTGCTCGGTGAGCTGACAGGAGAACCAAGGACTTATGGCTACCGCAGGTCGTAACACCCGCACCACCAAGGTGCGCAAGAAAGAGAAGAAGAACGTCGTCTCGGGCCACGCCCACATCAAGAGCACGTTCAACAACACGGTCATCTCGATCACCGACCCGACCGGCGCGGTGATCGCGTGGGCCTCGGCCGGCACGGTCGGCTTCAAGGGCTCGCGCAAGTCCACCCCGTACACCGCCCAGATGGCCGCCGAGGCCGCCGGGCGCCGGGCGATGGAGCACGGGATGAAGCGCGTCGACGTCTTCGTCAAGGGCCCCGGCTCCGGCCGGGAGACCGCCATCCGCTCCCTCGGGGCGATCGGCCTGGAGGTCGGCACGATCTCCGACGTGACCCCTGTGCCGCACAACGGATGCCGCCCGCCCAAGCGGCGTCGCGTGTAGGCCCCCCGAACCACGACGAAGGACTGATCGACAGACATGGCTCGCTACACCGGTCCCATGACCAAGAAGTCGCGCCGGCTCGGGGTTGACCTGGTCGGCAACGACAAGGCGTTCGAACGCCGCCCCTACCCGCCCGGCGTGCACGGCAAGGGTCGCACCAAGGAGTCGGAGTACCTGCTCCAGCTGCGCGAGAAGCAGAAGGCCCGCTTCTCCTACGGCGTGCTGGAGAGGCAGTTCCGCACCTACTACGAAGAGGCCAACCGGCTTCAGGGCAAGACGGGTGACAACCTGCTGCAGATCCTGGAGTCCCGGCTGGACAACGTGGTCTACCGCGCCGGCCTGGCCCGGACCCGGCGACAGGCCCGCCAGTTCGTGGTGCACGGCCACTTCCTGGTCAACGGCCACCGCGTCGACATCCCCTCCTACCGGGTGTCGGCCCACGACATCATCGACCTCGCTCCGAAGGTCCGCGAGACCACGCCGCACATC
>DASTIW010000018.1:0-87822 GCA_035717205.1 Propionibacteriaceae bacterium
GGCTCGACGTGCTGCCGACGGGCCGCAACTTCTACTCTGTGGACCCGCGTGCGCTGCCGTCCGAGCTGTCGTGGGAGGTCGGGCAGCGGCTGGCCGACGCGCTGCTCGAGCGCCACGAGCGCGAGACCGGCGAGCTGCCGAAGATGGTCGGCCTGGTCGCCTGGGGCACGGCCGCGATGCGCACGCAGGGCGACGACGTCGCGGAGATCCTCGCGCTGCTCGGCGTGCGGCCGACGTGGCACCCGGAGTCCCAGCGCGTGACCGGCATCGAGGTCATCGCCCTCGAGGAGCTCGGCCGGCCACGCGTCGACGTCACCGTCCGCATCTCGGGCTTCTTCCGCGACGCCTTCCCGCACCTCGTGCGGCTGCTGGACGATGCCGTGTCGACCGTGGCCGCGCTCGACGAGCCGCCCGAGATGAACCACGTCGCCGCGCACGCGCGGGCGGATGCGGAGCGCTTGGCCGCCGAGCTCGGCGCCGACGGCGCGTGGCGCCGCGCGACCACGCGCGTGTTCGGCTCCAAGCCCGGCACCTACGGCGCGGGGCTGCTGCAGCTGCTGGACTCGCGCGACTGGCGCGACGACGCCGACCTCGCCGAGGTCTACGAGGCCTGGGGCGGGCACGCCTACGGCCGCGGGCTGGACGGCGCGCCCGCGCGGGAGGCGATGCGCGAGGCGTATGCGCGGATCGAGGTCGCCGTCAAGAACGTCGACTCGCGCGAGCACGACATCCTCGACTCCGACGACTACTACCAGTACCACGGCGGCATGGTCGCCACCGTGCGGTCGCTCACCGGCTCCGAACCGAAGGCGTACGTGGGCGACTCGAACACCCCTGACGCGGTCCGTACCCGGTCGCTCCAAGAGGAGACATCCCGGGTGTTCCGCGCCCGGGTGGTGAATCCACGGTGGATCGCAGCCATGCGTCGGCACGGCTACAAAGGCGCCTTCGAGCTGGCGGCCACCGTCGACTACCTCTTCGGCTTCGACGCGACCACCGGTGTCGTCACGGACGGGATGTACGCCCAGCTTGCCGAGAATTACGTGCTTGATAAGCAGAACCGGGACTTTTTGACGCATGCGAACCCATGGGCACTGCATGGCATCATCGAGAAGCTGAACGAAGCCGTCGACCGGGGCCTGTGGCAGGAGCCCGATACTGGCCTGATGGATCAGCTGCGGCAGATCTACCTTGACGTCGAGGGCGATCTTGAAGACCGCGAGGTGCCGTGACCAGGTTCGATCCCCGCAACCTGCCGGTGGAGGTGTTGGAGTTCTTGGCGCAGCGGCATCTCGCCACCTTGACCACGTTGCGTGCCGACGGTTCTCCGCATGTCGTCCCAGTCGGTTTCACGTTCGATCCCGACACCACGGTCGCGCGGGTGATCACGAGTGGGCCGTCGGCCAAGGCGCGCAACGCCGATCGAGATGGCGCGCAGGCCGCGCTGTGCCAGGTGGATCGGGCCCGTTGGCTGACCGTCGCCGGTGCCATCAGCGTGGAGCGGGATGAGGCCGCGGTCCGTGATGCCGAGGATCGCTATGCACGGCGATATCGGACTCCGCGTGTCAACCCACTTCGGGTGGTTCTGATCATGGACGTTACCTCGGTGCTGGGGTCGGTTCGTCCACCCAGTGCCTGATTGCCTTCGACGGTTGTGGTGGTGCGGCCTTGGGCCCGCCTTGCACGCTCGGCATGCGACTAGCCGCCGGGGCGAAGGAGATAGATGTCCATCACCCAGCCGCGATGAGCTCGGAGTGCGCTGCGGGTGTCGCGGATCTGGTCGATGACCGTCGTCAGCGGGCCGGCGACCAGGGCTTCGTCGTTCAGGCCGAGCTGGGCGCCCCAGAAGATGATCAGGTTCGGATAGCGGTCGACGAGCTCGGCACAGGTCAGGCCGCCGTCGAGCATGACCGCCACATCGCCCAGTTCCGGACTGAACTCCTGCAGTAGCCGGCGCCCGGTGGTGACATGCACGGGTTGACCGATCCGGTTCAGGCTGATCTGGTGGCGGGCGGCCAGTAGCGAAAGGCTGCTGATTCCCGGGATGACGGTCAGCTCGAGATCGACGCCGGCATCGTCGCGGATGGACTCAACGATGCGGATCGTGCTGTCGTAGAGCGAGGGGTCGCCCCAGACCAGGAAACCGATCGTGCCGTCGGCGCCCACCTCCGCGGTGATGATCTCGGCGTAGCGCCGGGCACGCTGGGCATGCCAGGCCGCAACGGCGTTGCGGTACTGGGTGCCGTCCCGATCCCGGTCCGGGCCGCGACCCGGGTCCGGCACCTCGACGATCCGGTAATGATCATGGTTGATGAGCTGTCGGCAGATCTCGGTCCGAAGGCTGGCCAGATCCTGCTTGCCTGCACCCTTGTCGGTGACCAGAAAGACGTCGACCGCATTCAGTGCGGCGACAGCCTCTCGGGTCACGTGGCCCGGGTTTCCGGTGCCAATTCCAATCACCAGCGCACGCAGCGTCACGCGCGCACCGTACTGACCCGGGTCCGATCCAGCAGCATGTCCACGTCGACATGCGCGGCGACGGCGTCGGCCAATGCGTTGATCATCTGCTCGCGGCGGTCGCCGAAGGATGGCGCACCGGCTGCCGGCCGCCAGCAGGAGCCGGCTGCGGCAGCGATGTCGGTGAGCCAGGCCCGGCGAAAGCTGTCGTTCTCGAAGGCGCCGTGCCACATCGTTCCCCAGATCTGGTCGCGCTGCCAGCCGTCCAGGAACGGCTCGGCGGCATCGATGGCCGTCGCAACGCCGTGGTGGATCTCATACGCCTGCACCGGGTGGCCCCGCCAACTCCCTACCGGGCGGCCCAGCACCTTCTCCGCGACGAACCGGACTCGAGTCGGCAGCAGCCCGAGCCCGCCCACCGTACCCACGCCTGACTCCACCTCATCCATGATCGTCACGCCGAGCATCTGGTAGCCGCCACAGATCCCGAGGACGGGCGCCCGCCGTCGAGCCCGGTCCACCAGTACGGACGCCAGCCCGGTTCTGCCCAGCCAATCGAGGTCCGCGACGGTCGACCGGGAACCTGGCAGGACCACCAGATCTGCGCCCGCGATCACACCCGGATCAGTTGTGACCACGACGTCCACGCCAGGCTCAGCGGCGAGCGCATCGGCGTCGGTGGCGTTCGACACCCGAGGGAACCGGACCACCGCCACCCGCAGCGATCCCGGCTCCGCAGACATGCGGCGCCAGGCGCCGACTCGGAGGGTGTCCTCGGCATCCAGCTCCAGGTCAGGCAGCCAGGGCAGCACGCCCGAGAACGCAACACCCGTGCGCGCCGTCAGCTCCGCCAGGCCAGGAGCCAGCACGCCGCGGTCGCCGCGGAACTTGTTGATCAAGAAGCTCCGCACCAGCGCGCGGTCGGCTGGCTCCAGCAAAGCGACGGTGCCGTAGAGCGCGGCGAAGACACCGCCGCGGTCGATGTCACCCACAACTGTCACCGGCAGCCCGAACCGGCGGGCGAGTCCGAGGTTGACGTAGTCTCCGCCGCGGAGGTTGATCTCCGCCGGCGATCCCGCCCCCTCGCAGACGACCAGATCGAACCGGACTGCCAGCTCCTCATAAGCTGCGAAAGCAGCCTCGGCGAGATGTCGCCGGCCGGTGGCGTACTCGCCGGCCTCCAGCGTTCCGTGTGGTCGTCCGCGAAGCACGACATGGGACCGCCGATCAGAGCCCGGCTTCAGCAGCACTGGATTCATCGCAGACTCGGGCTCGACGGCGGCAGCCTGCGCCTGTAGGTACTGGGCGCGGCCGATCTCAGACCCGTCGGCGCACACCATGGAGTTGTTGGACATGTTCTGCGCCTTGAACGGCGCCACCTCGATGCCGATTCGCCGCAGCTGCCGGCACAGCCCGGTGACCACCAACGACTTACCCGCATCCGATGCGGTACCGGCCACCAGCAGACCGGAGGCGAGCGGGGCAGGAGGCATCCGCGAAGTTTAGTTGCGACCAGAAATTGCGCCCACCCGTGTCGTGGCCACCCAGTGGGAGGCGTAGCGTCGCGACGTCGTCAGATCCCGATCGGCTTTGCCATGGTCAGTCGGCTGTGACCTGGCCGCCTGCGCTGAACGCAGCGCGCCATCACCTTCGACACGCCAGGTGGATGCCGACATCCCTTCCCTGGCATCGTGGAGCTGTTCACCACAGCTGAGCCGCCACCTCGCTCAGCAGTTCCTCGGCATTGACGTCCAAACCGCGGGCACAAAACCAGGTGCAGACGTTGCGGCAGTCCCGAGCCAGGAACTCCATCCCCTGGGGATTGGCGACGACGTCGACGCCCTGCGGAAGGTCGATGAGCACGATCCGGTTCTCGGTGGCCAGAATGTTGAACGGCGAGAGGTCGCCGTGGGTGAGCCCGAGCCGAGCCATCCCCGTCATAACCTGGGTCAGCTGCTCCCAGTAGGTGTCCAGCAGCCGGCGATCTGGGCGGGCCTGTGCCAGCCGTGGCGCCGCCGAGCCGTCGGCAAGGCAGACCAGCTCCATCAGGATTTCGGTTCCGTCCAGCTGCACGGGGTACGGAACCGGTAGGCCCTCCGACCAGAGTCGGCTGAGATGGCCGAACTCCGCCACCGCCCAGCGTCCGGCCTCCACAGTCCGGCCCCACCGTGTTCGCTTGAGGGCTGCTCGGCGATCGCGGCTGTTCCGCATCTTCCGCCCGTCGGTGTATTCGGAGTCGCGGGAGAACAGCGTGTGGTCATGGCTTCGATACCGCTTAGCCGCGAGCACGCAGGATTCATCCGGCGTGGCTCGCTCCAGCAGGAAGACGTCGGCTTCCTTGCCGGTCTTGAGGATCCCGAGCTCGGTGTCTACGGCCGCATCGGCGGTGATCACCCAGTTCGGCCAGGGCTCGGGTCCGGCGATGACACCGATGTCGTCCCAGGTGGACCAGCGTTGTCCCGGCTCCAGCTCTGCGGGGGCGACGAAGGTGAATGGAACAGCGGAGGTGTTTGTCGGTAGGTCGTGGTTGGTTAGCTGCGAGGCAGTGAAGAGGGGCTCAGACATGATCTGCAGGGACTCCCAAGGCGGAAGGGACGGGACGCGGGTGGCCGTGCCACCCAGGCGGTGCTTGCCATGTCACCCCCTCTGCTCGCTCCGGTTCGCCGGTGGAACCGTTCGTTCGCAAGGATCCACCTAAATAAATAGGACATGCAAGTTGTTTTCTCAACGCTGCACGCAGCGCGGTAGGTTGAAGAAGACGGACTGGTCCGGGCTCATCCGGCGCGATCCACTGGTCCCGTCCCGGCAACGTGGAACGAGCCGCAACCGCGGCGCGTGCCGTCGCAGGGGCGGTCACCTCAGTACCACCGGCGCCCAGGGTGACCCCGTACCGGGCGCCGCGTGGATGCCCGACGCACCACATGGACGAGAGGATGGCTACGTGTCAGACGCCAGTGGGGCACCCGCCGACGTCGAGCTGGTCCAGCTGCTGTCTCCTGAGGGTGAGCGGATCGACCATGCCGACTATGCGTTCAGCGGGAGCGACGAGGCGATTAGGGGCTTCTACCGGGACATGGTGTTGACCCGACGGGTCGACGCCGAGGCGACGGCCTTGCAGCGCCAGGGCGAGCTGGGGATCTGGGCGTCGTCGCTGGGACAGGAGGCCGCCCAGGTCGGCTCCGGTCGGGCGATGCTCGCGCAGGACTATGCCTTTCCCACCTACCGCGAGCACGGCGTCGCCTGGTGTCGCGGTGTTGACCCGCTGCATCTGCTCGCCTTGTTTCGCGGGATCGACATGGGCGGCTGGGACTCCGCAGCCACTGGGATGCATCTCTACACGATCGTCATCGGCGCCCAGGCGCTGCACGCGACCGGCTACGCGATGGGCATCGAGCGGGACGGGCTCGTCGGGACCGGCGACTCCTCTCGTGACGCGGCGGTCGTCGGGTACTTCGGTGACGGCGCGACCAGCCAGGGCGACGTCAACGAGGCGTTCATCTTCGCCAGTTCCTACAACGCGCCGATCGTCTTCTTCTGTCAGAACAACCAGTGGGCGATCTCGGAGCCGATCGAGCGGCAGTCTCGCATCCCGCTGTATCGGCGGGCGGCCGGATTCGGCTTTCCCGGTGTCCGAGTGGACGGCAACGACGTGCTCGCGGTGCATGCGGTCACCTCGGAGGCGCTGGAACGTGCCCGGTCCGGCAACGGCCCGACCTTCATCGAGGCGTTCACGTACCGGATGGGAGCCCACACCACGTCCGATGACCCGACGAAGTATCGACTTGCCGACGAACTGGAGCACTGGCGGCTGAAGGACCCGATCCAACGGGTGCGGGCCTACCTCAGCCGCGCCGGAGCAGCCGACGAAGAGTTCTTCGAGGGGGTCCAGGCGGAGGCGGACGCGTTCGCGCTCGACCTGCGCGCACGCTGCCTGGCGCTGCCGGACCCGACCATGACGGAGGTCTTCGACTGGGTCTACGCCGAGCAGACCCCGTATCTGGCCGAGCAGCAGGCAAGGTACGCCGAGTATGTCGACTCGTTCGCCGACGACGAGGCTGGCGTGAGGGCGGGCCACTGATGACCACCATGACGATGGCGAAGGCGCTGAACGCCGGATTGCGGCGGGCTTTGGAGGCCGATCCCAAGGTGGTGCTGGCTGGGCAGGACATCGGCAAGCTCGGCGGCGTCTTCCGGGTGACCGAAGGGCTGCAGAAGGACTTCGGTGAGCACCGGGTGATCGACTCCCCGCTGGCGGAGTCGGGGATCATCGGGACCGCTGTCGGGATGGCACTTCGCGGCTATCGGCCGGTGTGTGAGATTCAGTTCGACGGCTTCGTCTACCCGGCATACGACCAGATCGTCAGCCAGGTGGCCAAGATGCACTTCCGGTCCAAGGGGCTGCTGAAGATGCCGCTGGTGATCCGCATCCCGTTCGGTGGTGGGATCGGCGCCGTGGAGCACCACAGCGAGTCGCCCGAGGCGTACTTCGCGCACACCGCCGGGCTGAAGGTCGTGTCCTGCTCCAACCCGGTCGACGCCTACTGGATGATCCAGCAGGCCGTTGCCTCCGACGACCCGGTGATCTTCTTCGAACCGAAACGCCGCTACCACGAGCGCGGGGACGTGGATGAGGCCGGCACACCGATGCCGTTGCATGCCGCCCGGGTGGTGCGCCGGGGAGCCGACGTCACCCTGGTCGCGTACGGGCCGATGGTGAAGACCTGCATGGACGCCGCCGCGGCGGCCGCGGAGGAGGGCCGCGACCTCGAGGTGATCGATCTGCGTTCGCTGTCGCCGCTGGACCTGGCCCTGGTGGCCGAGTCGGCGCAGCGGAGTGGTCGGGTCATCACCGTCCACGAGGCACCGGTGAGCCTGGGTCTGGGCGCCGAGCTCGCCGCCCGCATCACCGAGCAGTGCTTCTACTCGTTGGAGGCGCCCGTGCTGCGGGTCGGCGGTTATGACACCCCGTACCCACCCAGCCGGGTCGAGGAGGAGTATCTTCCCGATCTCGACCGGGTGCTGGATATGGTCGACCGCTCGCTGGCCTACTGACCTGGGATGGCCGGGCCGCGGCTTCGTGACATGACTCGCCCACCGACCGACGAGACGAGGAATCGCAGATGAAACAGTTCCGGCTGCCCGATCCCGGCGAAGGCCTGGTGGAGGCGGACATCGTCACCTGGCGGGTCGCGGTCGGCGACACGGTCAAGATCAACGACATCGTGGTCGAGATCGAGACCAGCAAGTCGCTGGTCGAATTGCCGATCCCGTACGCCGGTGTGGTGTCGGAGCTGCTGGTCGAGGAGGGTCAGACCGTCGACGTCGGGACGCCGATCATCACCATCGACGACGGCAGCGACGAGCCGGGGCCGTCGACCAGCGGTGCCGAAGCGGCGGCAGTCGCTGCCCCGACGAAGCCGGAGGAGATTGAAGCCGGCAAGATCGGTGGCGCTGCACCGGGCGGCCGGGTTGCCGTACTGGTCGGCTACGGACCCAAGACGACGGAGGCGAAGCGCCGACCCCGCAAGGGCGACAGCCCCGACCCGGCGCCCGCGAGCGCCAATGCGGGAGTGGCGGACACGTTCTCCACCCAGGCGCCGGTGTCTCGACCTGCCGGGGATCGGACGCCGCTGCCGGGGCACCAGTCCGAGCCTGTCGGTGAGCCCCTCCCCGGGCCCGGATCAGGGCCGGCCGAACCTGCCGTCGACGGCGGCGCTGTGCTGGCCAAGCCGCCCGTGCGCAAGCTGGCCAAGGATCTCGGGGTTGATCTTGAATCCGTTGCCGGCACCGGCCCGGGCGGGGTGATCACCCGCGAGGACGTTGAGGCAGCGGCCCAGCCCAGCGGTGTGGTTCAGCCGCAGGTGGAGGCAACACCGCAGGCTGGGGCGCTGGAGACCCGCATCCCGATCAAGGGGGTGCGGAAGCTGACGGCCGAAGCGATGGTGGCCAGCGCGTTCACCGCCCCGCACGTCACCGAATGGCTCACGGTCGACGTCACCGCAACGATGGAGCTCATCGGGCGGCTGAAGGCGCGTCCTGAATTCGCCGGCGTTCGGGTGTCGCCGCTGTTGCTGGTCGCAAAGGCGGTGTGCCTGGCGCTGGGCCGGACGCCGGAGCTGAACGCCAGCTGGGACGGCGCAGTGAACGAGATCGTGATCAAGCACCGCGTCAACCTCGGTATCGCCGCCGCCACCCCGCGCGGCCTGCTGGTGCCCAACATCAAGGATGCCGGCACGCTCGGCCTCCTCGACCTGGCGCGCGCCATCTCCGAGCTCGTGACCGTCGCCAAGGAAGGCAGGACGCAACCGGCGGACACCGCGAACGGCACCTTCACGATCACCAACGTCGGCGTTTTCGGCGTGGACGCCGGTACGCCGATCCTGAACCCACCTGAGGCTGGGATCCTGTGCCTCGGCGCCATCGACCGGCGACCGTGGGTGGTCGGGGAGGGCGCTCAGGAGCGCATCGAGCCTCGGTGGCTAACGACGCTATCGCTGTCCTTCGACCACCGGATCGTGGACGGTGAGCACGGGTCGGTCTTCCTGGCCGACGTGGCCTCCGTGCTGCGTGACCCCGGCCTGGCGATGCTGTTCTGAGGCGAGGCATCGGTATGCGAGGAGGTTTCGGCAGATGAGCAGCGAGTCGGCCAAGGCCACCGTCGTGTTGGTGCCTGCACCTCAACGTAGGGACCGGATCTTCACCCCTCGAAGCCTCGCCGCGCTCTCCGAGCTCTTCACGGTGGTGGACCTCGAAGATGATCAACGGCCGGATGCGCTGAACGACGTGCTGCCGGACGCGTTCGCCATCATCGGGCAGCCCGATCTGGACCGGGAGAGGCTGGCGAAAGCCCCCGGGCTTCGCGCCATCCTCAACGTCGAAGGCAACTTCTTCCCCAATGTGGACTACGAGGCTTGTTACCAGCGGGGCATCTACGTGTTGGGGTGCGGCCCGGCCTACGCACCGGCGGTTGCTGAGCACGCTCTCGGGCTGGCACTCGACGTGGCGCGCGGGATCAGTCGAGAAGACCGCGCGTTCCGGATCGGCCGGGAGTCCTACGTCGCGGCCGGCAACGACGACGCCATCCTGCTCGGCGGGTCGCGCGTGGGGTTCCTCGGCTTCGGCAACCTCGGCCGTGCCCTGCATCGGCTGCTGCAGCCGTTCCATGCCGAGATCCGGGTCTTTGATCCCTGGCTGCCCGACAGCGTGCTGCGCGAGCAGTACGTCATCCCGGCGTCGCTGGAGGAGACGCTGCGCACCAGCCAGTTCCTGTTCGTGCTGGCCACCGTGACTCCGGAGAGCACCCACCTGCTGGGTGCCGCCGAGCTCGACCTGCTGCCCTCCCGAGCTCGGCTGGTCCTGGTGAGCCGGGCCGCGGTGGTGGACTACGACGCCCTACTGCCCCGAGTCGCGGCCGGCCGACTGCTGGCGGGGATCGACGTCTGGCCCGAGGAACCGGTACCCGCCGACCATCCAGCGCGCACCCTGGAGGGGCTGGTGTTCTCCGGCCACCGCGCCGGCGGAATCCCGGCCGCGTTCCAGCAGATCGGCGACATGGTCGTCGACGACCTCACCCAGATCCTTCGAGGACTGCCACCTGCGCGGATGCAACTGGCAGCCCCGGAGCTGGTAGGTCGATACCGCAACCGACCCGTGACCTGAACGCTAATTTCGCACCGTCAGACCATGACCAGCCGTATCCCGACGGAGTGTTCCACGGTTGGAGGACGACGATTCGCGGTTCACCCTCGCGAACGAACGCCCTCATAACGACACGTGCTCACCCCGAGGGAGGTCTGGCGCGGTGTTGAGCTCGGCGACGAATCGGTAGCCCTGTCCCCAGACGGTGCGGATGATGGTTTGGGAGCGGCCGTCGTCGCCTAGTTTTTGGCGGAGCAGCCTGATGGCGGAGCTGGTGAGGGTGGTGGGTACGGGGATGTCTCCCCACACGGCTGTTTGCAGCTCGGTGTTGGTGATGACCCGGTTCCGTTGGGTCAGGAGCAGCAGCAGAATCTCCCAGAGTGTGTGGCTGAGCTGTACCGGCTGTCGGTTGACGGACAGCTTCCGTCGGTTGGGGTCGACCGAGCAGGTGCCGAAGGTGTAGTGGCCGGGGGAGAAGCTGTCGAGTGTGTCACGCAAGATGTCGCGGCGGGCGCCGGGGGAGTCTTCGGCGATGATCATGTCCAACAGCAGGGAGGCGGCCGCGCCGACGACGAGTTCTCTGGTGTAGCCGCTCCTGGGCTGGCAAGCCACTTCCAGCAGGAACTGTTGGATGATGATGCTGGTCTCTACTACCTGTCGGAGGGTGTCCTTTGTGGGCCCGGAGCTGGTGATGTCGTCGTGGATGTCGGCCATGATGGTGTCCCAGTCGTTGTCGCTGTGGGCGTCCAGCTCGGCTAGTCCGCGGATCAGCGCGACCGGCACACTGCTGGTCATGGTTGTCGCCATGGCCTTCCTTCCGTTTTCTTGGGTTTTGCGGGTTCGTCCTGGGTTTGCGGGGGATGTGGTCTGCGGCGTGGGTGGTGGCTGATTCGGGGGTCTTTGGTCAAGTGCGTCGGCTCGGCGACGGCTGGGCTGTGGGTCAGGTGGTGGTGGTGTGTGCTGCCCATGCGGATGCGACCATGTCGTCGACGGTGTGTCGCATCTGCCAGTTCAGGTCGCGTTTTGCGAGTTGGCCGGAGGCGACGATTCGGGCTGGGTCTCCGGGCCGTCTGGCCTTGATGGTTGGGGTGAAGTTGATACCGGTGGCGCGGGTGACCGCGTCCATGATCTGGCGGACCGATAGTCCTGTACCGCTGCCGAGGTTGTAGACCGGTGCCAGGGGGGTGTTTGCGTCGAGGGCCTGGGCTGCTGCGACGTGGGAGATGGCGAGGTCGGCCACGTGGACGTAGTCGCGGACGCATGTCCGGTCGGGGGTGGGGTAGTCGTCGCCGTAGATGGCTGGCGTGTCGCCTGCGGCCAGCGCGCGGAAGATCAGCGGGAAGAGGTTGTGCGGGCTGGTGTCGCGGATGTCGGGGTGGCCGGATCCGACGACGTTGAAGTACCGCAGCGAGGTGTGCTGCAGCTGCCCGGCGCGGGCCTGGTCGCTCAGCAGCCACTCGCCGACCAGTTTGGACTCCCCGTAGGGCGACTCCGGTCGGGTTGGTTCGGCTTCGGTGACCACACTCGCCTGTGGAGTGCCGTAGACGGCGGCGCTGGAGGAGAACACGATGTTGGCCGTGTTGTGGGCGGCCATCGACTCCAGCACGTTGATCATGCCGGTGACGTTTTGGGTGTAGGTGTGCAGCGGCTTGGTCACCGATACCCCGGCGTACTTGAACCCGGCGAGATGGACCACCCCGGAGATCTGTTGCTCCTCGAAGATGCGGTCGAGCAGGTCGCGCTGGAGGATGCTGCCGAGGTAGAACGGCACGTCGTCGGCGACGAAGCCGCGGTGACCGCTGGAGAGGTCATCGACGACGACGGGCTGGATCCCGGCGTCGGTGAAGGTTCGGACGATGTGGGCGCCGATGTAGCCGGCGCCGCCGGTCACGAGCCAGGCCATGGCTGTCTCCTTGAGTTGGGCGTGGGCGGATGGACGGGGGTGTCAGGCGATGCGCGTTGCGCCGGCGGCCGGGTGTGGGAGGAAGTGGGCCGGTGGCCGGTAGCCGGCGTGATCGAATGCGTGGTAGATCTCCTCGGCGATCTGGGCGCTCAGATCGCGTGGGCACAAGGCGATGATGCAGCCGCCGAACCCGCCACCGGTCATCCGCGCTCCCACGGCGCCTGCCCGCCGGGCGGTGGCGACGGCCAGGTCCACCGTGGGCACGGTGATCTCGAAGTCGAGCCGCATGGACTCCTGCGAGGCGTCCAGCAGGGCCCCGAGGTCGCCGAGTCGGTTGTCCATCAACACCGCGGCGGCCTGCTGGACCCGGGTGTTCTCGGTGACCACGTGCCGGACCCGGCGTCGCATCACCGGGTCCGGCAGCTGGGACAGCGCCGCATCCAGGTCGGTGATGTCCCGCAGCGCCGGCACACCGAGACGGCGGCTGGCAGTCTCACAGCTGACACGACGATCGGCGTATTCGCTGTCGACCAGGGCATGGGGTGTCCTGGTGTCGACGACGAGGAGGTCCAGCCCGGCTGAGGCCAGGTCCAGCCGGACCTGGTGGAACTCCAGACTCCGGCAGTCCAGCAGCAGGGCGTGTTCCTCGGTGCACAGCGTCGATGCTGCCTGGTCCATCAGGCCGGTCGGTGCCCCGACGAACTCGTTCTCGCATCGGCGAGCCAGCTTGGCCCGGTCCAGCAACGGAACCGTCAGATCGTTCAGGTCGACCAGCGCGCACAGAACCGCGCACTCCAGCGCCGCCGACGACGACAGACCGGCGCCGGTCGGCACGTTGGAGGTCAGCACCAGGTCCGCCCCGGCGACGTCCGAACCACCCCACTCCTGCAACGCCCAGACAACACCGGCCACATACCCCTGCCAGCCCGACATGCCCGGCTCAAGGTCGGCACCGTCGAAGGTGGCGGTCTCACCCAGGTTGAGCGAGGTCACCCTCCACCGGCGGTCCACACGCGGCGCTGCCGCCACCTGGACACGCTGCGGCAGCGCGAACGGCAACACGAAACCCTCGTTGTAGTCGGTGTGCTCACCAATCAGGTTCACCCGACCCGGCGCCGCCCACCCCCCCTCGGCCCGGCGGCCGGTAACCTCACGGAACGCGCGGGCCAGCTCATCTGTAGATGTGGTCACGGTCTCACTCCTGGCGCTGTGGGACAGGTCGGCGGGTGTTCAGGCTGCAACGGCGCGCAGCAGGTAGCTGTGCTCGGGGTGGAGCGGGAGGATCTCGATTCCAGCCGTGGCGAGCGCGCGTCCGGTGAGGGTCACCCCGGCTTCAACCCAGGCGGGCGGATCGAGATGGGAGAGACCTCCGGTGCTGATCGGCTCAACCCGTACGGTGTAGCGGGTGTCGGGATCGAGCCCAGGCAGGCGCATCCGGCCGGGCGGCCAGGTGACGCTGCGCTGAAGGGCGGTAACGCCGTAGATGGCTTCGCGCTGGTCGGCTGCGACGACTCCACTGATCCATAGCGCGGGGTCGGGGTGGTCGGCGTTGACCACGGTGCCGCTGTGCAGCAGTCCGCGGAGATCCTTGTGCAGATCCACCCAGCTGGTCAGCTCGGCGAGCTCCTGGTCCGACAGCGTGGTGAGGTCCCATTCGATGCCCATGTGGCCCCAGATCGCCGTAGCGGCACGGAAGGAGAGGTCGTGGTGCCGAAGGGTGGTGTGCGAGTGCGGCGAGCCGACGTGGGTACCGATCAGCTCAGGGGGAAGCATCAGCTGGGTGTAGCGCACAATCTGCTGCCGTTCCAACGGGTCGATGCAGTCGCTGGCCCAGACCCGGTCGGTTCGCTCGATCACCCCGAGATCGACCCGCCCACCACCGGCAGCGCAGGCTTCGATCTCCAGCCCGGGGTGTGCGGCGCGCAGCTCTTCCATCATCCGGTACGCGGCCAGCGTGTGGTTGTGGACACCGGCTTCGCCATGAGGAGCGTGCCCTGCATCGTTGAGGTACCGGTTGTGGTCCCACTTCAGGTAGGCGATGTCGTACTCGGTCAGCAGCGCGTTCAGCTGGCCGTAGACGTGGTCGTAGGCGCCCTGGTGGCCAAGATCCAGCACGTGCTGGTAGCGCGACGCCAGCCCGGTGCGGCCTCCGGCACTGAAGATCCATTCCGGGTGGGCTCGAGCCAGGTCGGAGTCGAGGTTGATCATCTCGGGCTCGACCCACAGCCCGAACTCCATTCCCAGTGAGCGAACGTGGTCAATCAGTGGGCCTAGACCGTCCGGCCAGACCTCGGCCGAGACGGTCCAGTCGCCAAGGCTGCTCCGATCGTTCCGGCGACCAGCGAACCATCCGTCGTCCAGTACGAACCGCTCCGCACCGACCGCGGCGCCCTTATCGGCCAGCGCCTTCAGCTTGTCCAGGCTGTGCTGGAAGTAGACCGCCTCCCACGTGTTGAGGATCACCGGTCTGGATGTGGTCGGGTGGCTGGCGCGGGCCCGCAAGTGACGGTGGAACCGACCGGCGATCGCGTCGAGGCCACCCCCGTAGCTGGCGTACAGCCAGGGGCTGGTGTAGCTCTCCTCGTGCCCAAGGATGACTTCGCCGTGGTTGAGGAGCTCTCCG
Source organism: Propionibacteriaceae bacterium (assembly GCA_035717205.1). Taxonomy (GTDB): domain Bacteria; phylum Actinomycetota; class Actinomycetes; order Propionibacteriales; family Propionibacteriaceae; genus Microlunatus. Next base: position 14,622 of record DASTIW010000018.1, read on the forward strand.
GCCCCCAGCAGCCGTGCTCCGTTGTAGAGCCGCTCGGCATAGATCACCTGGTTGCCGCTCCAGCCGAGGTGGAGGCCCCATGCCTCGCCGGAGCCGAAGCCGAAACCTTGGCGACCGGCAACCAGCACGTGGGCGGCGTCGAGTCCGGTCCGACCGGTTCGCACCTCGCGGGAATGCAGCCCGGCTGTGAAGGCGCGTCGCTGGGGGACCCGTTCCATCGTGTGCCGACCGGTGAAGTCCAACAGCTCATCGGCCTGGGCCGGCACCGGCAGCACCAGCCTCAGGCCGCCCACCATGTAGGACTCGGTCGCGGTGTTCGTGACGGTGGCCCGCACCCGTACCAGCCCTGCTGCGGTCAGTTCGACCACAACCTCGATCTCCAGTTCGGCCACCGGGTCGGCTGCCTGGGCTGTCAGCCGCTGAGCACCCTCGGCGGTCGTCTCCAGCGCCTCATTCGTGGTACGGAAGGCCGTCGACCAGTCCCGGCCGCTTCGTGAACCCTCCAGCCCGGGACGACCAATCCAGGCGGACGCATGCTCAGGCAGCACACTCGGCTGGTTCGTTACATCGAAAGGGGTGTCCCCACGCGAGGGCTCGGCCGCTAGCACCACGGCGGCGAGGTCACTGTCATCCAGGTCGCCCAGGTCGGCACCCCAGTGCCTAACGACGGGAAGGCGGCCGCCCCTGGTATCCAGCACAAGGCTGGCGCCTGCCGCTCGAAGATGAACGACCCTGCCTTCTCGATCCGAGGGTCCCGCTGCAGTCGAGTCGGACGTGGTCTTCACCATGATCGTTCCTTACTGATGGTTGGGCCGGGCAGATGCAGAGGTCCGGCGAGGTTATTTGCCGGTCAGGAACCGTCGAACGCTTCGAGGATCTACACGAGTAGATTAACTCAACAACAGGTTGACTAGCAAGTAGTCCTTACACTTGGCTTCGATAGTTGCGTCGTGTAGATTGCCCCGGTCAACCATTCTCACCAGGACTCAGCAATGGACGGTGCCAGCCGTAGCGCCACGGTCACCCGCGGCGATGTGGCGCGCCTGGCTGGCGTCAGCTCCGCGGTGGTGAGCTATGTGATCAACGGCGGGCCGAGGAACGTCAAGCCCGCGACGGCGGACCGTGTCCGGCGCGCGATCGATGTTCTTGGGTACCGGCCCAACCTCAGCGCCCGGGCACTGAAAAGAGGCAAGACCGAGCTGCTGGCCCTGGTGATTCCCGACAGCACCAACCCGTACTTCGCCGAGCTCGCGCATGCCATCGAGGAGTCATCCGAGCGCAGGGGCCACGTCGTGGTGATGGCCAACCACGGCAGCAACGGCGCCGTAGAGAACCGCCTCGTCGAAGACCTGGTAAGCCGCGGCGCAGACCACTTCCTGATCGCCTCCGGATGGGCGATCCACCATCTGGCCGAAGCCCGCCACCCCGGTCCGCCGACAGTCCTCATCGACTGCCCGGCTCCGGTGCCCGGCTACGCCACCATCGGACCAGCGTCTGAGTCCGGTACCCGTGCCGCCGTCCAGCACCTGCTGGCGGCACACCGACACTCCTCGGTAGCGCTGGTCCTGGGTGAGTCCGGCCCCGAGCCGGAGAACCGGGAGCGTGGCTGGCGACTCGCCCATGAAGACTCCGGCCTGCCCACCGGGCCGATCGCGCGAGGCGCATTCAACTATGACGACGGCTATAAGTGCGGTCAGTATCTGCTCGGACTACGACAGCGTCCCACCGCCGTTCTGGCGACGTCAGACCTGCAAGCGTTCGGCCTGCTGCGAGCGATCGGTGAGCGCGGTCTCAGGGTGCCAGACGATGTCGCCGTCATCTCCTTCGACGGCACCATCGGGAGCGGTTTTGGCTGGCCTCCACTCACCGTTGTCCAGCAGCCCATTCACCAAATGGCTGAGGCGGCCGTCGCGACCGTCCTGCACGAAGGCGGACCCGACCAGCAGCATCAGATGTTCGCGATGGATCTGATCATCCGCAATTCATGTGGCTGCTCACCCACGCCGTGACAAAGCATCCCGCCCGCCGCTGACGACAAGCACCCAGGGAACAGCGACGTGGATCTGCGCGATGGTTGCGGACCAGTCGTCGCCGATATCACCGACCCGACCCAGTGAGAAGGAAGGCCTACTGCCGCCTCACCCAGAGGCTTCTGAGAAGGTCGGACCATGGAAGCGACGACGCAGACCGACACCCGGCAAGCCATCCTGTCCGGTCAGACCGCACTGGGAATCGAGCTCGGATCGACCCGGATCAAGGCCGTCCTGATCGGGCCCGACCATGCCCCGATCGCCGTGGGCAGCCACAGCTGGGAGAACCAGTTCGTCGATCGGATGTGGACGTACTCCTTGGAGTCCGTCTGGGCGGGCGTACAGGCCTGCTACGCCGCCCTGTCTGCCGACGCCCGGCAGCGGCACGGCGTGAACTTGACCACCGTCGGGGCGATCGGGGTGTCGGCGATGATGCACGGCTACCTCGCCTTCGACGCCGACGGCGAGCTGCTCACCCCGTTCCGGACCTGGCGCAACACCCACACCGGCGCCGCGGTCGAGCGGCTGAGTGCCCTCTTCGGCCACAACATTCCACACCGCTGGAGCGTCGCGCACCTCTACCAGGCCGTCCTCGACGAGGAGCCCCACGTTCGGCAGATCGCGCACCTGACCACCCTCGCCGGCTACGTTCACTGGCAGCTGACCGGCGAGCAGGTGCTCGGGGTCGGCGACGCCAGCGGCATGTTTCCCATCGACGTGGCCACCGGCGGCTACGACGCGGCCATGGTCGCCGGCTTCGACGACCTGGTCGCAAGTGAGCACGGGCTCGACCTGCACCTCACCGAGCTACTGCCGGCCATCCGCACCGCCGGGGAGCCGGCCGGCCGGTTGACCGAAGCCGGCGCACGGCTGCTCGATCCGAGCGGCCAACTGGAACCGGGCGCCCTGGTGTGTCCGCCCGAAGGCGACGCCGGCACCGGCATGGTGGCGACCAATTCGGTGGCGCCGCGCACTGGCAACGTCAGCGCCGGCACCAGCATCTTTGCCATGGTCGTCCTCGAGAAGCCGCTCAGCAGCGTCCACCACGAGCTCGACCTGGTCACGACCCCCGCCGGCGAACTGGTCGCGATGGTGCACTGCAACAACGGTGCCAGCGAGCTGAGCGCCTGGGTTGGCTTGTTCGCCGAGTTCGCCGCCGCCATCGGCGCCGATGCCAGTCCGGCGACGGTATTCGAGGCGCTGGTCCGCGCCAGCCTGGACGGCGCGCCCGATGGCGGTGGCCTGCTGGCCTACAACTACCTGTCCGGTGAGCCCATCACCGGGCTGCACGAGGGCCGCCCGCTCTTCCTGCGATCACCCGACAGCACGTTCGACCTGGCCACCTTCGTGCGCGTCCAGCTGTACGCCGCGCTCGCCACCCTCCGCATCGGCATGGACGTGCTGCAGAGGGATGAGGGTGTCCGACTGGACACGATGTTCGCCCACGGCGGCCTGTTCACCACCAAGGGCGTCGCCCAACGCTTTCTGGCGGCCGCGATCGACACCCCCGTCAGCGTCGGCGACACCGCCTCCGAGGGCGGCGCCTGGGGCATCGCCGTCCTCGCCGCCTTCGTTGCCCGTCGGGAGCCGGAACAGGACCTGGTCGACTACCTGACCAACCAGGTCTTCGCGGGCGCCGAGCTGGTCACCGTGCAGCCAGACCCTGCCGACGTCGGCGGATTCGAGGCCTTCATGGAGCGCTACGTCGCCGCGCTGCCAGTCCAGCGGGCCGCCGTCGACCACTCCTGACCTGCCCCACGCGCGGATCGCGCCCGAGTCTTCGCGACGGCTCAGAAACGACCGGCGCGCAGATCCTCCGGGTCGACCCGAGCGCGGGTGTCCACCAGCCGCTGCAGGGCGTCGCCGTCGTCCCACTGGTTGACGTTCATTGCCGCAGCGACGGCGTTGTCCCGAAGCCAGAACGCGGTGAACTCGAGGCTCTCCAAGCTGCCGCGGATCACCAGCTCGTCGGCATCGGGGTCGGCCAGGCCACGGTATTCACAGCCGAGGTCGTACTGGTCGGAGAAGAAGAACGGGCGAGCCTCGAAGGGCACGCTGCCGCCGAGGAGGTTCGCCGCGACATGAGCTCCCTGGTCCTTGGCGTTCGCCCAATGCTCAACCCGGACGCGCCCCGGGTACGCGGGATGGTCGTGGGCGGCGATGTCCCCGACCGCGTAGATGTCGGGATCTGAGGTGCGCAATGTCGCATCCACGGCGACACCACCGTCTGCGGTTGCCAGCCCGGCGTCCACCGCCAGCCCGATGTTGGTGGCCACGCCCACACCGACCACGACAGTGTCCGCCGGAACCGACTCGCCGGGAGTGAGCGTCACGGACGCGACCTGTTCGTCGCCACCGAAGCCCGCCACACCCGTCCCGAGGCGAAGGTCGACGCCGTGATCGCGATGCAGCGCCGCGAATGCTGCCCCGACCTGCTGACCAAGCACTCGGATCAACGGCTGGGCGGCCGGGTCGACCATGGTCACGTTGGCGCCATGAGAGCGCGCTGCCGCAGCCACCTCGCAGCCGATCCAGCCGGCGCCGACGATGACGACCTGTGCATTCTCGGTGAACCTGGCCCGCAGAGCGAGCGCATCGTCGAGGGTACGCAGCGTGCAGACGCCCTCGAGGTCTACACCCGGGATCTGGAGCCGGCGAGGTGTCGATCCGGTCGCCAGCAGCAGCTTGTCGTAGGCGTACTCGGTGCCATCGGCCACCACGACGCGATCCCCCGCGCGGACCTGCGTCACGGTTGTGCCGGTCAGCAAGGTGATGTCCTGGTCGGCGTAGAAGCCGGAGTCGGCGACCCAGTCGGGCTCATCTGCCTCCCCGATCATGATCGCCTTCGACAGCGGAGGACGCTCGTACGGCAGGTGCCGCTCAGCTCCGATCAACATCAGCTCTTTGTCGTAGCCCTGCTCGCGCAGAGCACGCGCCGCGGAGGCCCCGGCCAGCGAGGCCCCCACGATGACAATCCTGCTCGCGGGCCCGGCACCGGCTCCAGCATCCAACGACATCCAGGACTCCTCACTCAGCGGCTGCGTCGACCGACCCCAGCGTGCCAGCCAGGCTTCGCGAGGCGGTCTTGGCCCAGTCTGCCGCACCCCGGTCGAGGTTGAGTTTGAGGTATCGCCCTAGTGTCAGGGCAGTGCAGGTGCAGCTAGCACGCGAGCTCGCCGCGGCGTGGGTACGCGGCACAGTGTCGGCCCGGCGAGACGTCGTCGGCGCCTTCTTCAGCGGCTCGACCGTGGAGATGAAGCCGTCGGACTCGCTTCCGGTGGCCTCCGACGTCGACGTGGTACTGGTGCTGGAGGCGTCTCAGATTCCGGCCAAGCCCGGGAAGCTCCGACACGGCGGCGTGCTGATCGAAGTGACCTACCTGTCGCGAGACGACCTGGCGGACCCCCAGGTCGTCGCCGAGACGTACGTGCTCGCGCCAAGCTTCGCGCGAGACACCATCATCTACGACCCCACCGGTCTCCTTCGGCGCGTGCATCAGCGAGTATCGGCCCGCTTCGCCGATCCGGAGCTGGTGCAGCGACGAGTCGACGGCGTCCGCGCGAAGTCGCTCAGCGGGCTGGTCGGTCTCGGCTCCTCCTCCCCGTGGCATGAGCAGGTGAACGCCTGGCTCTTCAGCAGCAGCCTGGCCACCCATGCCGTGCTGGTGGCCGGGCTACGCAACCCGACCGTCCGGCTCAGGTTCCTGGCCGCTCGCCAAGTGCTGACCGCGCATCGGCTCGACGACTTCTATCCGAGGCTGCTGAGTCTGAACGGCTGCGCCGGTACGACAGCGGCCGCGACCCAGCACCATCTCGACGAACTGGCCCGCTCCTTCGACCTGGCCGCGGAAGTGGCCCGGACACCGTTCTTCTTCTCCTCCGACATCACCGCAGAGGCACGTCCGATCGCTATCGACGGCTCCCAACAGCTGATCGACTCCGGCAACCACCGGGAGGCGGTGTTCTGGATCATGGCGACCTTCGCTCGTTGCCGCCAGATCCTCACCGCCGACGCCCCTGACGCCGAGGAGACCTTCGAGCAGGCGTATGCCGCAGCGGCTGAGGATCTCTGCGGAGTGCGCACGAGTGCTGACCTGCGCGCGGGGGCAGCCCGGGCGCGGCAGGAGTGGCCGGCGGTGATGGCCGTCTGCAGGCACATCATCGGCCGCTGAGCTCCTCGATCGGGCGCCCTTTCGAGCCCGCATACCGATGTGCGGGTCAGCCTCGCACCCCAAGGGGTGCCGGTGCCACCGACTGCCGACTCACCAGCTGCGGCGGGATGGACACCGCCCGCGGCGCCTCTCCCGACAGCAGGCTCAACATCAGGCTCATGGTCTGCCGTCCCACCTCGGCAAAGTCCTGGCGGATGGTGGTGAGCGGGGGCAGGAAGTGCTCGGCCTCGGGGATGTCGTCGAAGCCCACCACGCTGACGTCGCCCGGGACAGCGATCCCGGCGTCGGAGAACGCGTGGATCAGGCCGAGGGCCATCTGGTCGTTGCCGCTGAACACTGCCGTGAACGCCAAGTCCTGGACAAGCCGGCAGCCGAGCTGATAACCCGACCGAGCGGACCAGTCGCCCACGAGCGGCGTACGTACCTCCAGACCGGCCAAGCTGAGCGCTGACTCCCAGCCCTGCCGACGGGCCGCGGCGTCGATGAAGTCGTCGGCACCGGCGAGGTGAACGATGGAGCGGTGACCGTGGTCGACCAGGTGGCGGGCTGCGAGGGCCGCCCCGACGGCCTGGTCCACCGACACGGTGGCCAGTGACTGCGCTTCGCCGCTGGTGACCACCACCAATGGCTGGGCGATCGCCACCTCCCGAGACGACGCCAGCTCGCTGGCCCGCGCCGCGACCACGACAACTCCGTCGACCCCACGACCCACCAGGTCGCCGACCGCATTGGGCAGCGAGCTGGCGTCGATCTGCGGCACTGTCGCCACCTGCACCGCGTAGCCGAAGTCGCGGCAGGCGGTGGTGAAGCCCGTCATGGTGCTGGACGGCCCGTAGTTGGGGTCGCCGCTGGAGACGAGGCCCAGTGTCATGCTGGTGCGGGTGGCTAGCGTGCGCGCGGTCTTGTTCGGCCGGTAACCGAGTTCGGCAACGGCGGCCAGTACCCGTTCCCTGGTCTCCGGCCGCAGGCTGGGATGGCCGTTGATGACCCGTGACACGGTCTGGTGCGAGACACCCGCGCGGCGAGCCACGTCATGCAGATTGGCTGGTTTCATGGGCTCGGGGTCTCCGCTGGGATGCGTACCTGCTGTCCGGCCCAGCCTAGTGGGACCCTCATCGGCAGATCGGTACCTGACGCCGAGGCTGCGCAGCCGACCGAGCTCGAAGGCGAGGGCTGTGACAGTCTGAGGATGCTGCCGGCCACCCTGCGGTGGCCTGAGGATTGAGCGAGGAGGACGCCATGACCCAAACTCTCACTCTTGGCCATGAACGGCTGTCGCTGGAGCTGACGGTTCGCGACGACCGCTCTGTCGGGTACACCCGGTTGTCCGCCGACGGGATCGAGATCGCGCTGAACCCCGGCCAGTCGCTGGTCGAGGTGCTGACCGTCGAAGACGGCCATACCTTCCCCTCCGAGCGCCTGCTGGCCACGGCCGTCGGCGAGCGGCTGCGGTACGTCGGGCACTCCGCGAACATCGACGGCGGGCGCCGGCTGCTGGACGTGCAGCTGAGCGACCCGGTCTCCCAGCTTGCGGTGACCATTCAGCTCAGCAGCTGGGATGGGGTGGCCGCCGTGACGATGGCCGCACACGTCACCAATGCTGGCGCCGCACCCCGGACGCTGCAGACAGTGACCTCACTGACGCTCGGCCTGGGAGCCGAGAGCAGTCCCGTTCGGCTGGAGGATGTCGACCTGCTCAGCGGTACCAGCGAATGGCTCAGCGAGAGTCGGTGGTCCCGCCGTCCCGCCCGCGAGATGCTGCGCGACCTTGATCGCCGAACGCATGCCGCCGACCCTCGCTGGGCCGCGTCGGCCCGCTCGCTCGGCACGTGGTCCACCGGCGGCGACCTTCCCGTCGGCGGGCTGATGCACACCCACGGCGACTTCGCGGTGCTGTGGCAGATCGAGCACAACGGAGGTTGGCGATGGGAGGTGGGCCAGGGGCAGCACGGCTGCACGGTCGGACTGACGGGCCCCACTGATCTTGACCATTCCTGGACTCAGACCCTGAAACCCGGAGAGTCGTTCCAGACCGTGACCGCGACCCTGGGGGTGGGTACCGATCTCGACAGCGCACTCGGGGAGCTGACCGACCACCGCCGCAGGGCACGCCGGCCCCATCCCGACAACGCCGCATCCACGCTGGTCTTCAACGACTACATGAACACGCTGATGGGCGACCCGACCACCGAGAAACTGCTGCCGCTGATCACCAGCGCGGCTGCCGTCGGTGCGGAGGTCTTCTGTATCGACGCCGGCTGGTACGACGACGGCGGCAACTGGTGGCCCAGCGTGGGCGCCTGGCAGCCCTCCACTGTCCGTTTTCCCGGTGGGCTCGGTGAGGTGATCCAGCACATCGGCGATGCCGGCATGGTGGCGGGCCTGTGGCTGGAACCCGAGGTGGTCGGGGTCGACAGCCCGGTGGCCGACACGCTGCCTGCGGAGGCGTTCCTGACTCGCAACGGTGTACGCATCCGCGAGGCGCAGCGGTTCCATCTCGATCTGAGCCATCCGGCCGCCCGCGGTCATCTCGACGAGGTGGTGGACCGGCTCGTCGGTGAGTTCGGGGTCGGCTATTTCAAGATGGACTACAACATCAACCCCGGGGCAGGCAGCGATCGAGACGGCGTCAGCCCCGGTGCAGGGCTGCTGCGGCACAATCGGGCTCAGCTGGCTTGGTTAGACTCGGTGCTCGACCGGCACCCGAGCCTGATCATCGAGAACTGCTCCTCCGGCGCGATGCGGATGGACCCGGCGCTGATGTCGCGACTGCAGCTCCAGTCGACATCCGACCAACAGAACCCCGTCCGGTACGCCACGATCGCCGCCGCCGCGCCGCTGTCCATCCTCCCCGAACAGGCCGGCAACTGGGCCTACCCGAGTGCGGAGATGGATGCCGAGACGACTGCGTTCACGCTGGCCAACGGCATCCTCGGCAGGTTGTACCTGTCCGGCTATCTGAACCGGCTCGACTCCGATCAGCTGCGTCTGGTGGCGCAGGCAGTTGCGGTGCACAAGCGAGTTCGGCCGGAACTCTCCAGCGCCTACCCCTCCTGGCCGCTGGATCTGCCGGGGTGGGATGACCCGGTGGTGGCGTTGGCGCTGAACAGCGAGTCCGCGACCTATCTGACGCTGTGGCGACGATCCGATACGGTGGCGACGGTCAGCCTCTCGCTGCCCTCGCATGCCGGTGAGGTCGTCCAGGTGGAGACACTGTTTCCCGCCGCAGCGCCGAGCTGGGCCAGCGACTGGGACCCGGCAACAGCGCTGCTCACAGTGGAGATGGCCACCGCCAGCCCGTCGGCGCGAATTCTTCGGATCGTCACCCGAACCGAGAGCGAGTGGAACTGACGGGTTGCTGCGTTAGGCGGTAGATCCGGGCCAGCCTAGCGATCGGATACGGCGGCGAGGTCGCCCTCGACGTCGCTGAGCGTCTGCTGTGCCGCCGCGGCCCGGGCACTGGCCTGGGTAAACGCGTCCCGCGCCCGTTTCGCCTGCTCGGCAGCGTCCGATGCGGCCGATTCGGCATTCGCCAGGTCGAGCCGAAGAGCCTCAACGCGCTCGCGGGCCTGCGCTACCTCCGCCTCCGCCGCTGCCACGGCTGAGGTGGCTGTATCTCGCTCGGCGACCGCGGCGTCGGCCCGCTGTCGGGCCAGCGCCACCGCTTCCTCGGCGGCGCGCCGACGCTCCGCTTGCTGCGCCGCGCGTGCGTCAGCCACCGTGGTCGCGGCATCGTCGGGGCCGGTAGGACCCGGCTCGTTATCGGGGTGCTCGGAGCCTTTCGTCCCCGCCACCGTGTCGCGGGTGCGCCTTACCGACTTGGCCGGTGTCTCGTCGGGTGTCCGGTTGGCCGCTGGGGTGGCGTCCGCGCGGGGATCACCCGTGCCGAAGCCGCCGTAGCTGAGACTCTGCACCACGCGGCCGGCGCTGACCAGCTCGGCTGCGCTCGGATCGGCCAGCGCTGCCTGCAGGGTCTGGGCCACCTCCTGCCGCACGGAGTCGGTGGGCTGGTGACCACGGTCGGAGCCGATCGCGGCCGCCCTGCGCGCCAACGCGTCGACCGCTCGGTAACGCTCGGAGGAGAGTCGGCGGAGCTCGGGGCCCGAAAGGTTCTGGTGGGCCTCGCGGAGCGCCGCACCGAGGTCGAGCAGACTGCGGAGCTCGTCGCCGGCCTCGCGAGCGAGCAGGTTCACCAGCCACGCCGCCCGCGTCGGCTTCCGAAGCTGGGTGATCTGCTTGGCCAGGGCACGATCACCTGCTTCCTTCGCCTGGCTGGCCCGCTCGGATCGGAGCGGCAGGAACTCCTCCGGGGCCACCCCGTACACCTCTCCGGCCACCGACTCCAGGTCCATCTGCCCATCGTCCCTCAAACGCGTGTGTCGCAACGCGTGTCCCTGAAACGCGTGTCCCTGAAACGCGTGTGCCTCAAACGCCCGTGCCTCGAACCGCGCAGTCGTTGATGGGTCGGGTCCGCTCCGCCCACACCTACGATGGGGAGTGAAGTCCGGCGGCCGACCAGAAACTGCGATCACAGCGCGGGAGGCGCGCCCGAGCACCGGATCGAGGCGATCGTGACCAGCGTTGAAGCCCGCCCCGCTCACCCCGAGGCGAACGCCGCCTTGTCCGGCGACCACCTCGCGCACAACTATGCGCCGCTGGACGTCGTTATCGCCGAAGGCAGTGGCGCCACCGTGACCGACATCCACGGCGCGCGCTACCTCGACTTCCTGGCCGGCTATTCGGCCACGAGCTTCGGCCACCGGCATCCGGCGCTGGTTGCGGCAGCCGAGGAGCAGCTGGGCCGCGTCACCCTGACCAGCCGCGCATTCCAGCACGACCAGCTGGAGCCGTTCGCCGCCGAACTCGCTGCGCTCGTCGGCAAGGAGATGGTGCTTCCGATGAACACCGGTGCCGAGGCGGTGGAGTCCGCAATCAAGGTCGCGCGCAAGTGGGGGTACGAGGTCAAGCAGGTGCCGGACGGCCGAGCGGAGATCATCGTCGCGGCGGGCAACTTCCATGGACGCACCACGACCATCATCAGCTTCTCCGACGACGACACGGCCCGAGCCGGATTCGGCCCGTACACGCCGGGGTTCGTCACCGTCGGCTACGGCGACCTGGACGGCCTGGAGCGAGCCATCACTTCGGATACGGTGGCAGTGCTGCTCGAGCCGATCCAGGGCGAGGCAGGCGTGATCATCCCGCCCGACGGCTATCTGACCGATGTTCGGGAGTTGACGCGTCGCCATCGCGTGCTCTTCATCGCCGACGAGATCCAGTCCGGACTCGGTCGGACCGGCAAGACGCTGGCGTGTCAGCACGACAACGTCGTCGCTGACATGTACCTGCTCGGAAAGGCCCTCGGCGGCGGCATAGTGCCGGTATCCGCGGTGGTCGCCGACCGCGATGTGCTGGGGGTTCTCCGCCCGGGCCAGCACGGCAGCACCTTCGGCGGCAATGCGCTGGCCTGTGCCGTCGGCCGTGCGGTGGTCCGGCTGCTACGGACGGGGAAGTACCAGTCCCGGGCGGAGCGGCTGGGACATCAGCTCCGCTCGCAGCTCGATGCACTTCTCGGTCGCGGCCTGGTCGGGATCCGCAGCCGCGGCCTGTGGGCCGGGATCGACATCGATCCGCAGCTGGCCAGCGGAGCGGAGGTGTGTGCCCGGCTGGCGAGGTACGGGGTGCTGGCCAAGGACGCCCACGGGTCCACCCTGCGGCTGTCGCCGCCGCTGGTGATCGAGGAGGACCAGCTGCGCCACGGAGTTCAGCAGCTCGGCCGAGTGCTGGCGGACCTGCGACGCGGTTGACAGACTTCTCGGCCGTCTGCGGCCGGTTCAAAGCCGGGAGCCCTCCCGGATCAGCTGCGGATGATCCTCAGCTCGATGGCCTTCGCGACAGCACCGGCACGGGTGTCGACGCCCAGGCTGGCGTAGATGTGCGACAGGTGCGATTTCACGGTGGCCTCGCTGACGAACAACCGACGTGCCATCTCCTTGTTGGTCAGTCCGTCCGCCAACAGCTCCAAGATCTGGAGCTCGCGCGGGCTAAGCACGGGACTGGGCGCGCTGGCCCGCCGTACCAGGCGGGACGCGATCGCGGGCGCCAGCATCGTCTCCCCCGATGCGGTGCCACGAATCGCCCTATACAGCGCGTCCGGGTCCGCGTCCTTCAGCAGGTATCCGGATGCGCCGGCGTTGATGGCGGCCAGGATGTCCGCCTCGGTGTCATACGTGGTCAACACCAGAACGTACGGCGCATCCGGCAGTGACCGGAGCTCCCGGGTGGCGTCCGCGCCGCTGTGCCCTTCACCCAGGTTGAGATCCATCAGCACCACGGCAGGCTTGCTCGCCTTGACGACCTCCCGAGCGCTGGCGGCGTCGGCGGCCTCGCCGACCACGGTGATGTCGTCCTGGCCCTCGATCAGGGCGCGAACACCGGCGCGAACGACCGGGTGGTCGTCGACCAGCACGACTCGGATCACCGGGCGTCCCGCCGCTTCGCCGGCTGCAGCGGCACCGACACGGCGATGGTCGTCCCCTCGCCGGGAGCCGACTCGACGACCAGCTCACCACCGAGCTGGTGGACTCGGTTCTGGATCCCGGCCAGGCCTCGTCCTCGCCCTCGACCGCGGGCGCGCGGTGGCTGAGACGGTGCGAAGCCCGTGCCGTCGTCGTACACGTCGAGCGTCAGGCAGTCCGCCTGGTAGGTGAGGGAGACGACCGCCCGGGTGGCGCCCGAGTGCTCGACCACGTTGGCCAGTGCGCCGCGGGCCGTACGCAGCACAGCGGCGGCAACCTCCGGCGCAACCGGCGTCGGATCGCCATGCAGCAGCACCTCGATCGAGATGCCGGTATCTCGTACCGCCTGCTCCGCGCTGCGGCGCAGGGCGGCAAACAAGGCGGTGGCCGTCTGATCGCTCATGACCTCCGCCGGAGCGAGGTCGCCGATGACCCGGCGGATCTCGTCCAGCCCCTCCCGCGCCGTCAGCGCCGCCTGGGCCACCGACTCCCGCGCGGCATCCGGACGAGAGCTCCAGCTCTGGTCAGCCGCCTGCAGCAGCAGGTTGATGCTGGTGAATCCCTGCGCGACGCTGTCGTGGATGTCACGGGAAAGCCGTGCCCGCTCCGACAGCGCGCCGGCCCGGTGCTGCGCGTCCGCGAGATCACTGTGGACGTCCGACAGCTCCTCGACCAGTTCCTGCCGGACCGATCCGGCGCGCTCGAGCGCGCGATAGGCGACGACGGCGAGCAGCGCGATGCACACCGGTCCGGCCACGATCGTCGGGTCCAGCGTCCCAGCCATCCGGACCCACGCGGTCACGACCGTCGCCACCATGGCCGCGATAACCGCGCAGGCCGCCACAAACGGCAGCACTCGCAGCGCGACGAAACTCAACGGCACCGCCATCCAGGAGAAGGACGGTGCCAGCAGAACCAGGGCGAACCAGGTCACCACCAGAGCCAGGCACCAGCCAGACGCCCAACGCGCGGAACCGGTGCGGACCAGCCGCGGGAACGCATAGATACCCAGCAGGACCGCCGCACCCGACAGCACCCAGCCGGCGTTGTCGCCGAATCCGTGACCGCTGACGTACCGGACCGCGGACGCGGCGGTCAGCAGCACGACAGTGATGTGCAGCCACGGCTCAATCCGGCTGGCGTCAGCCAGGATCCCGCGGTCAGTCGCCGTCGGCTCCAGTACTGAGGTCATGCGACTCGATTCTACGGCGTGGATCGGACTCATCCGATCACCTCTCCGGCTCACATTCCAATAGCCAAATGGCTATCCAACGCCCCCCGGTTGGGCCTATCGGGAGTGGGGCGGGAGTCGGCATGCTGGGAGCTACCGCTGCCGCGCTGAGGGCAGCCTCGAAAACCAGACCACCGCAACTCCAGGAGACCAGATGACTTCCCGCACCGCGACCACGCGCACCGCCACCGCCCCCACCGCCGCGACCGTCACAGCCGCCGCGCTGGCCCTGCTCAGCGCCGCCATGGGCATGCCGGCAGCCTCGGCGGAGCCCGGACGAGATGCCGGCTCGACTGGCGGCACACCAGCCACGTACACGCTGAGCGGTGACCCCGGGGACGCGGCCGGCTCGAAGTTCGAAGGTATCGGTGTGGATGAGCGGCGCGAGGTCTTCTACGTCAGCGAGACCACCGGCGGTGAGGTGCATCGGGGCCACCTCGACGAGCAGCAGACGCAGGTCTGGCTGCAGGGCGACGGCACCGACGGGCGGTTCACGGCACGCGGGATCACCGTCGACCGGCAGGGCCGGGTGTACATCGCCGGTGGACCCAACGGGATCGACCACCCCGGTATGCCGGACCTGTGGGTGTATGACCGCGACGGCAACCTGCTGGCCACGTTCGACCTCGGCGATCGGGACGCTTTTCTCAATGACGTTGCGATCGGCCCGGACGGGGCCGCCTACTTCACCGACTCCAACGACCCGCAGATCTTCCGGGTCGCCTTCGAACGCGGTGCGTGGACGGCAGAGCTGTGGCGGACCGCGGCCAACATCACCCGGGGGGCCGGGTTCAACCTCGGTGGCATCGTGGTGGCACCGGACCGACGGTCCCTGGTCGTCGCCCAGGGCAACACCGGCGACCTGTGGCGGTTCGACCTGGCCACCGACGCTGTCACCCGGATCGAGACCGGCGGAGCGAATCTGACCTCGGCCGACGGCCTGGTGCTCCGAGGCAACCGGCTGACGGTGATCCGCAACTTCCCGCGGGTGCTGACAACGCTTCGGCTGGACTCCGACGCCGACAGCGCCGAGCTGCTACGCGAGGTGGCAACCGACCCGGAGCGGGTCTTCACCACAGGAAAGGTTCTGCAGGGCCGTCTGCTCCTGGTTGACAGCCACTTCGAGGAGCCGATCGGGCAGCCGCCGTATCAGGTTGTCTCGATCCCGTTCGGTCGGGGAAGCAGGCGATGATCGTCGGGACAGTCCCGAATCGCCGTCAGATCAGCCGAGCGGCTGTGGTCCTGCTGGTCGGAGCGCTGGCCCTAGGCTGCTCAGCTCAAGGCCCCGAGCCCGAGTCGACAGCGAATCGGTCGCCAGCCGCTACGCCCACGGCGAGCGCGCCGACCTCGCCCTCGGCCTCGCCGAGTGCCACGCCGACACGGACACGCCAGCCGGCGCCCACGCGCGAGACGGCGCCGACGGTGCGCTCGGCAGCAAAGCAGGCCGAGTTGAACCGGCGGCTGATCGAGGCTGCGTGGAAGAACGATCGCGCGACCGCCGCCAAGCTGATTCGCGCCGGTGCGGAAGTTAACGCCAAGGACGAGACCGAGCAAAGCGCGTACCTGATCGCCACCAGCGAGGGCTATCTGGAGCTGTTGGAGCTGACGCTGCGGGCCGGGGCAGACGTGCGGTCGCTGGACAGCTACCAGGGGACGGGCCTCATTCGGGCCGCCGACCGTGGTCACGCCGACATCGTCGGACGGCTGCTGCGAACCGACATCAAGGTCAACCACGTCAACAATCTCGGCTGGACCGCGCTGCATGAGGCGATCCTGCTCGGGAACGGCAGTCAGCGGTACGTCGACACCGTCCGGCTGCTGATCGCCGGTGGGGCAGACCCGCAGCTGCGTTCGCAGCGAGACGGCGTGACCCCGCTGAACCACGCCCATCGGTTGGGCTACGACACAATCGCTGCCACGGTGCAGCAGGCGATCTCGGCCCGGCCGATGGCGAATCCCGACCGGCAGCTGTTGCGGGCAGCGGCGAACGGAGACGCAGACCAGGTCGCTCTCGCGCTGCGCGCAGCAGCCCGGCTCGAGACCCGTGACGGCCAGGATCGAACAGCACTCCTGCTGGCGGCAAGCGGGAACCGTCTTGCCGTCGCCCGGCTGCTGGTGCAGCTCGGCGCTGACCCGGATGCCCTCGACGGCCGGCACGACACTCCATGGCTGGTGACCGGGGTCACCGGCAGCGTGCCGATGGTGGAGATCCTGCTGCCGGCCCGCCCCGACCTCACCATCCGCAACAGGTTTGGGGGCACGTCGCTGATCCCGGCGAGCGAGCGCGGGCATGTGGATTACGTACGCCGGGTCCTCCAGACCGACATCGACGTGAACCACGTCAACGACCTCGGCTGGACCGCGCTCCTCGAGGCGGTGATTCTTGGCGACGGGTCCAAGCGGTACGCCGAGATCGTCCGACTGCTGCTGGACGCCGGCGCGGACGCCTCCATCCCGGATAGCAACGGCGTCACCGCGCTGGCGCACGCTCGCGCCCGCAACCATGCCGACATCGCGGCGATCCTGCGGCGTGCCCGCTGAGTGTGCCGGTCCTGGCAGGGGACTCAGGGCCATGGCCGGGGACTCAGGGCTGCGGATGGAGGCTGTCATAGGCAAGGAACCGTCGCTGGCGGGCCAGCACGACCAGCACCAGCACGGTACAGGCCAGTCCGCCGACCAGCGCGGCCCAGCCTTCGCCCAGCCAGGATGCGCCGCCACCCATCACCAGGTCGCCCAGTCGCGGCCCTCCGGCGACCACCACGATGAACACTCCCTGTAGTCGTCCTCGCATGCCGTCGGGGGTGGCTGACTGCAGGATGGTCTGACGGAACACCGCGCTGACCGCATCCGCGGCGCCTGCCAGGGCAAGACACACCGCCGCCAGCAGCAGGGCGCCGACGAGCACGCGTGAAGGGGCGGAGCTTCCCACCCAGACCAGCACCAGGCCGAACCCCGCGACCGAGAGACCGAAGCAGGCGATGGCCACGGCGATCAGACGTCCTTGGTAGCGTCGACGGACCAGCCCGCCGGACAGCAGCCCAGCCATCACGGCGCCCGCCGCAAAGGCCGCGGTCAAGGCCCCCGTGGTCGTCGCACCGCCGCCGAGGAAGAGCACCCCAACAGCGGGCAGCAGCGCGCGTGGCATGGCCAGCACCATCGCGATCAGATCGACCACGAACGTCATCGCGACGTTAGGCCGGGTGGTCAGATACCGCAGCCCCTCCAGGACCGAGCGCAGTCCGCTCCGGCTCGAGGGTGCGGCGCGGTCCAGCATCAGCGGAGGCAGCCGCGGCAGCCGCCAGAGGGCCCAGATGCCGGCGGTAAACAGCACCGCGTCGACGGTGTAGGCCTCGCCGTAGCCCCAGGTGGCCACCAAAAAGGCTCCGACCACTGGTCCCACTGTCAAGGCGACGTTCCCGATGATGGTCTGCAAGACGTTGGCCGCCGGCAACAGTCCCGGGTCGATGAGGCGGGGGATGATCGCCGACCGAGCCGGGTTGTTGACGGCGAAGCCGGCTGACTGCAGCGCGACCAGGCCGTAGAGCAGCAGAACCGAGTCCACACTCAGCCACGCTTGGACCGCCAGGGCGATGGCCACCAGCCACAAGGCACACGATGAGAGCAGCGCGACCTGACGTCGGTCGTGCAGGTCGACGAGTGCGCCGCCGTAGAGGCCGAGAACCATCAGCGGCACCAGCGCGCAGATGCCCAGCGTGCCGACGGCCAGGCTGGATCCGGTGATGTCGTACACCTGCAGACCGACGGCCACCACGGTGAGCTGCGTGCCGAGGTTGGAGATGCCGATGCCCCACAGCAGCCTGCGGAAGGGAGCACTGGCACGCACCGGGGTCAGGTCGAGCAGCAAAGCCATCAGGAAGGAGCCGACCTGTCGTCGTGCGGGAGTTGCACCCGGGGAGTCTAGGACCGGGCGGAAGGGTCCATCGACCCTACAGCCCAGCCGTACGGTGCGACCACACCATGCTCGGCCCGGCCGCCGTCGGACTGCTCCAGCACCTCAGCGACCTCGATCGGCAGCGTGGCCTCCTCCGACGCCAGGTTGAGCAGCAGCACCAGCCTCGTCGAGCCGTCCGGCGAGCTCGAGGCCAGCGCCAGCTGCTCGTTGGCGAGGTGCACCACCTCCGTAGTCGCCCGCGCAAGCCAGGAGTGCCTGCGCCGCAGCGCGATCAGCCGCTGATGCAGGTGGTACGTCGGCCAGCCCTCCACCGCGAGGTTCTCCGGGCCTTCGGGGAACGCCGGGCGGATGGCATCGTCGCCACCGAACCGCTCCTCCTTGACGCCGGTGAATGCCTGCTCGTCGCCGTAGTAGACGCTCGGCGTGCCGCCGAGGAAGAACAGCAGTGCGTACGCATGCGGCAGGTGCCCGGGATCCTTCAGCGTACTGGCGAGCCGCGTGACGTCGTGGTTGCCGACGAACGTCATCGGCAGGAACTGCCTGAGGAAGTCGCTGTGCCGCCGCAGGGTCCAGTCCAGCTCGTACAGATTGCGGTCGTTGAGGCTGCTCCAGATCGCCTTCCACAGCTCGTACTGGGTGACGGAGTTCAGCGTGGACTCCTGCAGGTACGAGACGTAGTCGCCGTGGATGACCTCACCGACGAACCAGGCGTCTGGATACCGCTCGCGGACCCGGGGCAGCACGGCCCGCCAGAAGTCGGGCGGAACCGCGTACGCGGCGTCCAGGCGCCAGCCGTCCGCTCCCCGTTCGAGCCAGTGGCACATCACTTCCACGACGTGATCCCTGACCGCCGGATGGGAGTGGTTCAGCGTGACCAGCTGGTCGTGGCCCTCGAAGTTGCGAGCGGTCACGGTGCCGTGCTCCTCGCGAAGGTGGAACCACGCGGCGGCGTCGGAGCCCGGACCCTGCTCCATCGCGTCGACGAAGCGCGGATGGGCCCGACCCACATGGTTGAAGACGCCGTCCAGCAGGATGCGGATGCCGCGCTCTCGGGCCGCCTCCACCAGCCGGTCGAAGTCGCGGTCGTCACCCAGCCGTGGGTCGATGGTGAAGAAGTCCACGGTGTCGTACCCGTGGGTCTGGGAGGCGAAGACCGGTCCGAGCGCCAGCCCGTTGCAGCCGAGGTTGACGGCGTAGTCCAGCCAGGAGGGCCCGGGGAGTCGGTGGTGGACCGTCGGCGGTTCCTCAGCCTGCTTCTCGGCGCCGACGAAGCCGAGCGGATAGACCTGCCACCAGATCGCGTGGTCGACCCACTCCGGGGTCGGTGTGCTGGTACTCAACTTGCCGAGGTGGAGATGTGTTCGATGATGCCGGTCGTCGACACCGACGGGGTCCGTGGCAGGTAGACCACCTTGCAGATGTCGTTGAGGAAGTCGAACTTCCCCTCCCAGTCGTCGCCCATCACCAAGATGTCGGCTCGGTGCTCGATGACGTACTCCCGCTTGAGCTCAAGGCTCTCCTCGACGAAGACGGCATCGACCACCTTCAGGTTCGCGACGATCTCCAGCCGCTCGTCCTGAGTGAAGATCGGTGTTCGGCCCTTCTTCGCAAGGTTCAGCGCGTCGGAGGACACGCCGACGATAAGCCGGTCGCCGAACTCCGCGGCCCGGTTCAGCACGCGAACATGACCCACGTGCAAGACGTCGAACGTTCCGAAGGTGATCACCGTGGTGTCTGCCATTGATGCCCCGTCCTCGTTCTCCGCTGTTTGGCTCACCCTATCCGTTACCTGCGGTGCTGCCTTCGGCACTGCGCGCCGGTTCCTCCGACTGGCAGCTGTTGGCGGCCCGTCTGATCTATGATCCAAAGGAGCAACGGCACGCGTACGTCTCACTCAGACGCCAGAGGACTTTCCATGGGTCGCGAACGACTATCTCGCCGAGGGGTGGCTGTCCGGCGCGTAGCAGAAATCGGGCGCCGACGATGAATGCAGACAGCCCCTCGAGCCAGCGCAGCACTCGGGCCGACGGCGGCCCGACCGCTCGCGGATCGCTGGACCGACAGCTGATCATCGCCGAAGCCGTGCGGCTGCTCGATGCACACGGACTGAACCAGCTCACCATGCGGGCGCTCGGCAAGGAGCTGGGCGTGGAGGCCATGGCGCTCTACCGGTACGTGCCCAGTCGCGACGAGTTGCTCGACGGCGTCGTGGACGCCGTACTGGACGAATACGTCGACCCGACCGAGCTCACGGCGCCGTCGTGGCAGCATTTCCTGCAGCGGGTCGCGCATGGTGTTCGGACCGCCGCAGTGTCCCACCCGAAGATCTTCCCGCTGGTCGCCACCCGTCCGCCCGAGGCGCCCTGGCTTCGTCCACCGCTGCGCAGCCTTGCCTGGGTGGAGGCCTTCCTCGCCAGACTGAGGGACTACGGGTTCAACGACACCGGCACGGTGGCCGTCTATCGCGGTTTCTCCACCTTCCTGCTCGGGCATCTGCTGCTCGAGGTGTCCAGTCGCGGTGGCGACGTGGGTGCCGCCATCGACCATGCCAGCGAGTCCAGGGCGGTTGACCTCAGCCGCTTCCCGGCGGTGCAGCGGCTGGCCCCCCAGCTGGCGGAGAGCTCGTTCGACGAGGAGTTCGAGGACTCCTTGGAGAACCTGCTCAACCGGCTCGGTCTGCTGCGCGCCTCAGCCAGCTGACGGTCTCACAGGTGGTCACCGTACGCGTCGAATGGGCAGCTGGGTGATCCAGTACCGAGCACTCGCGGTAGCCGGCGGAGATACCCCGAAGCGGGCATTGACCGCCCACAGGGCACCGGCGGCGACGGTGGCCGTGGAGGGAATGTCGAGCGTCTCGTCGGTGAGGATGCCCAGAACCTTCCCGGTCCAGACCCGCTGGCCGTCGGACCCCTTCCCGCTGGACTTCAACCGAACGACCGTCACCTCGTTCGGACCACTGCCGCGGACCACGAACAGTAGATCCCCCCAGATCTCCAGCCCGTCGCCGCCCGTCACGGCCGGCGTACCCTCCAGCACGATCTCCGTGACGTTGCCACTGGAGACGTCGACCTGCCACAGCCCCCCGGCCCGGGTATTGTTCATCACCAAGTTTCCGTCCGGCAAGGCGCGAATGCCGTTGGCATTGTTGGCATTGACATCGAGCGCCGGAAAGTCCCCGGTGAGGTCCACGAACGAGGCGGCCGCCATCGTCGGTTGTCCTCCCCGGCCCAGTTCGATCCGGGTTAGCCGGTTGACCTTGGAGTCGGTGACCCAGACCGATCGGCGGGTGACCACCAGGTCATTGAAGAACACGCCAGCCGGAACGACCGTGTCGGACACGATGTCCCCGTTCCGGGAGTTCACCGCCCAGACATGGGCGACGGCGTTGGCAGTGCCGAGACCGCCGACTGCCCAGACCAGCCCGGTCCTGTGGTCGAAGTGCAGCCCGCGGATGCTGCGGCCTTCTTCACCGGGCAGCAGCAGATCACCTGTGCCGTCCAGCAGGTCGCCCGTGACGATTCTGCCGTCAGCCAGTGATCCGACGTAGTAGGTCGTCCGCGGGCCCGAGGTGATGCCCTCAGGACGAAGGCCCACCGGGAGCTCGATGATCTCCGGGATACCCGCGCGCGCTCGGTCGCGGCCGCCGGAGGCCTGTGCGATATCGGCCGCACCTGGAGCAGCCAGCAAGGCGCTGGTGGCCGCCGCTGTCTTCAAGACCGTGCGTCGTCGAAGGTGTGGTGTGGTGCCCATCACTCATTGTTGACCGATAAAGTGTGCTTTTTCCAGCGGCCTGACAAGATTCTCATTTCGGTTACCTCGTCGGCCGCGTCGCCGGATCAGGAACCGGTCGAGATCGTAGCCCTGAGTCAGGTCGTTCCACTTCACCTGAGGTGCACTCTCGGCCATCACGTCATGCTCGAGCAAGGTGCTGACGAAGATCTCCGTCTCCAGGATCGCGATCGGCGCACCCGGGCAGCGGTGGTTCCCGTCACCGAAGCTCATGCCGCTGGACGGCACCGACCGTGGCAGCTCGCGCCCTGGACGTACGGTCAGGGGCGCGCCCGTGACATCCCGACTGTCGGCGTTCACAGCCCGGATGTCGATGTCAATCAGCGAGCCCTCCGAGATGTCGACGGGTCCGTCGGCGGTGGCCAGGGTGAGTGGCCGGATGGTGCGCCGGTAAAGGTGTCCGATCACCGGCTCCACCCTCAGGATCTCGGACAGAATCGTTCCCCGTTCACCCGTGCTGGCTTGGCGATAGTGGCGCAGAAGGTCGGCGTCGTCGAGCAGGTGCCAGACGGCGACCGTGATGAACTCGCGGGTAGTGGCCATTCCGGCCGCCGCGTACGTGACGCACTCGGTCAGGATGTCAACGTCTGGGAACCCGGCGTCGAGTAGCTGGCTGATGACATCGGTCCGCCGCTCGCGGCGCCGTTCCCGGATGGCCGGCTTCACATCCAGGTAGTAGAAGCGCAGCACAGCGGAGCTGCTTCTCAACGACCGCAGCACGGATCTGACGCTTCGGCTGGACAGGGTGGGATCGCCGTCGAAGAAGCGGTCCAGCCGGCGGCTCAATCCCGCTACCGAGGAGTTGGTCAACCCAACAACACGGGCGGCTACCTGCACAGCCAGCCGCAGCGACAGCTGGCTGAGATCTACGGCGGTGTTGACACCGACCTGATCGACCAGCTGCTTGCTGAGCTGTTCGATCATCGGCCGGTACGCCTCGGTGACCTTGGGGGCGAACAGCCTGGCGGCCGCCTTGCGCTGTGTCTGGTGCGCCTCAGCCTCCAGATAGAGAATCGGTGGGCGCATCCCCGACGTGGCGTCGTCGATGCGCTCCGCGGCAAATCCGGCCTGCTTGACCGCCGTGGAGCTCCGCAGTACTTCGCGTGCGGTCTCGAAGCTGCGGACCACCCAGCGTTCGCTGGAACCGTCGCCGGTGCACTCCACCTGCGGGTGCAGGCGGTCGTCGGGCCGGGAGAGCTTTCGCACCGGGCATCCGGACGTGCCGGCTGCCTTTGACGCCGGACCTGAGAGGACCCGGTCGACCGCGGCAGCGGTGCCTGGCTGGGACTGGCCGATGGAACCGCTCACCGACACAGCGTAGTTGCCGCCCTCGGTTTGGGGTTCTACGACGGTGGGATGTTCTGGTTCAGGCGAAACACGTTGTCGGGGTCGTAGCGACGCTTGACATCGCGCAACCGCGCGAGGTTGGGCCCGTACGAGGCGTCGAGCCGGTCGGCTTCGTCGTCGGCCGCATAGTTCATGTAGGTCCGCGACTGTGTGTACGGCTCCAGGGCGGCCATGGTGTTTCGCACCCACCGCAGGTTGATCTCGGTGTCGGCCGGATCCGCCCACTGACCGGCCACCACCAGGTTGAAGCCAGGTTCACGGTGCGGGAAGGCAGTGGCAGTGGGGTCGACCCGGCAGGCGGCACCGTGGAAGTGCTCGATCACGATCGCCGTCATCGGGGACGGCACCGCGTCGTATGCCACGACGAGTGTCTGTACGGCTGCGTCGCTGAGGTCGGTGAAGAACGCCGAACGCCAATAGTTGAGCGCGCCTCGGGGGAACCCTGCGTCCAGCATCGTGTTGACGGCCGGGTACGGCATGGCAGCTACCATGTCGAGGACCGGCGGACCGAACTCGCGCAGCGGCGCCAACTCGGCCTCGGCTTCGGCGATCGTGCCGGCATGGCATAGCGGAAGGGCGCACAGCTTCATTCCGCTGCCATCAGGTGCGTGAGTCAGGGCGCAGAACACTGATGCGTCGTCTGACATCTTCGACACGAACTGTCGATACATCCCCATCACGTCGCCCGCAGCCTCGAGCGGATGTGCGAGGAGGCCGCCGAGGATGATGTCCAAGGGATGGGTGACGAACTCCAGCGAGGCGGCGACGCCGAAGTTCCCCCCGCCGCCACGCAGCGCCCAGAACAGGTCCGGATCATGCTGGTCGTCCACCACGCGCACAGCCCCGTCGGCCGTGACGAGCTCGACTGCCGTGAGGTTGTCGATGGACATGCCGTACTTGCCCATCAACCACCCCAGACCCCCGCCGAGCGTCAGCCCGGCTACCCCTGTCGTTGAGACCGCGCCACCGGTCGTGGCCTGCCCATAGGCGTTGGTGACGCGGTTGTACTCATTCCAGGTGAGGCCACCTTGTGCCCGCGCGCGGCGGCGATCCGGGTCGACGTCGATGCCTCGCATTAACGACAGGTCGATCATTAGGCCGCCATCGGTAACGGCCCGGCCGGCCACGTTGTGCCCGCCGCCGCGGACCGACAACTCCAGGCCCGCATCTCGACCGAATGCCACCGCGTCCCTGACGTCCGCGACATTGCGGCACCGAGCAATCAAGCTTGGTCGACGGTCGATGAGGCCATTGTGGACAGCCCGCGCCTCGTCAAACGCGACGTCGTCAGGCCTGACCAGGACCCCGTTGAAGTTACCGACCCACTCCTGCGGCACCACCAACGCACTCATCGCCCGGCCCTCCTCCGGTTGCCTGCCGTTCGACAATATGCCGCTGGCCATCATGCGGGCAACCATTTTGCGCCTGATCGCTAGAACGCCATCCGGCGCAGCGTCCGGCGCCGGCCGATCTCCGGCGAACCGGTGCAGTTCTCGGCGTCGAGGGACCGCCGAGCCCCCTCTGCGGTTCGGGCGGGTGAGTGGTCGCTAGTAGGACTGTCAGTGGGCCAAACAGTGGCATCGCTGTGGAAGTCCCTCGCAGAGCTGCGGCGGTTCGTCCTTGAGGCCTGTCCGTGCCCAAGCGCCGCTATATCTGCGGGAGCCCTCCCGCGGCGACCTCCTCAGATCGCTTGCGGAGATCCTCGGCCAGGGTCATCAACAACTCTCCAGTCTCGCCATGCCTGTCCTCCGGGATCCGGTTCAAGGCTGCCGCCAGCCACAGCTGGCTCTGTTTGACGACATCCTTTCCCTTCGGCGTCAGCCGTACCAGCGTCCGCCGACGGTCGTGGGGGTGTGGGTAGCGGGTGGCGATCCCGGTCGCCTCCAGCCGGTCGATCAGGGCGGTAGCCGCACTTGTGGTGATGCCGAGGTCGGTTGCCAGGTCAGTCTGCCCGCGATCGCCATTAACCGTGAGGTAGCTGATCGCCTGCGTCTCCGTAATTCCGAGCTGCATTCGCTCGGAAAGCACCTTGCGATACTGCTCGCCCGCCAGGATCACCGCGCGCAGAGCACGTACCGCGTTGGCTGTCGGGCTTTCGTCCATGTCAGTCGGCCGCCTTGTAATCAGTTTCTTGAATTACTTGACCATCGTACTGCACTAGCTAGACTTCATGTGTTGGACGGTCGCGACGACGTTCGGGGGACCGTGTGGGCGCTGTCCAACACCTCGTGGGGGGCTCTACTCGCGCGGCGCGGATGAACTGGGAGGCGACGCGCGGGTTCAGCCACGCTAGCCGCCAACGGGTGGAGGCGCGAAACGTGCCCCATTCCAGGCGTGTCGCGGCAGTGCGAGGCCGGTGGAACGAGGTGCGAGGTGCAAACCAAGGCTCGTCGTTAGGCTGACCGTCATGGTTGACGCAGCCCGACGGCGAGTAGCGATCCTTGGTGCCGGGATGATCGGCGAAGTCCATCGGCGGGCGGTCCGGCTGGCCGGTGCTGAGCTCGTCGGCGTGATGGCGTCGACGCCTGAACGATCGCAGCAGGTTGCCGCCGACTGGAAGGTCGAGCGGGCCTTTGGCAGCGTCGACGAGGTTGCTGCCTCCGACGTCGACATCGTGCACGTCTGCACACCCAACGCCTCCCACGTTCCGTACGCGGTGACGTTGATGGAGGCTGGGAAGCACGTCATCTGCGAGAAGCCGCTCGGGGTCAGCCTGGCCGACGCGGAGCGGGCCGCCGCCGTCGCCGAGCGAACGGGCGTGGTGAACACCATGCCGTTCACCTACCGGTTCCATCCGATGGCACGCGAGTTGCGCGCGCGGGTGCAAAGTCACGACTTCGGGACGGTGAACCTGATCCACGGCAGTTACCTGCAGGACTGGCTGCTCAGCCCGCTCGCCACCAGCTGGCGCGTCGACCCCCAAGCGGGTGGTCCGTCGCGGGCCTTCGGCGACATCGGCTCGCACTGGTGCGACCTGGCCGAATGGGTGACCGGACAGCGCATCGTCGAGCTGGTCGCCACTACCTCCATCAGCATCCCTCAGCGGCCCGCGTCCACCGCGGCCAGTTTCAGCGCCGCCCGCAGTGATGCTCCCCTGGTGGATGTGACCACCGAGGACAGTGCGTTGATCCTGTTTCGCACCGACGCCGATGTTGCGGGTTCCGCGGTCATCTCGCAGTTGAGTGCCGGGCGGAAAAACCGACTCTGGGTCGAGATCGACGGCGGCCAGCAGAGCGCCGTGTTCGACCAGGAACTGCCCGAGCAGCTCTGGATCGGTGCCGACGAAGGCGCCACCACTGTGGTGCGGGACCCGAACCACGGGTCGCCTGAACAGCGCCGACTCGCCACCCTGCCCGCCGGGCATGCCCAGGGGTACGCGCAGTGCTTCGAGAGCTTCGTTGCAGACTCCTATGCCGCAGTCGACGCGTCGGCAGGCCGGGGAGCCGTCCCCGAGGGCCTGCCGACCTTCGCCGACGGCGCTCGAGCCGCCGCCATCTGTGACGCCATGCTGCGCTCCGCGGCTGGCAGGCAGTGGGTCACCGTCTGACTGGCGCGGCTGCGGGCGTCCCGCCTCCCGCGCCACGTCGAACTGACTCACGCCTGACTGACTCACGCCCTGATTTCGTGACTCGTGGCTGCGTCCGGTCTCGCCTGGACAGCGTCGGACTCCGGTGATCCGACCTGGTCGGCATCTCACCGGATCCGCTAGCGGGCGGGTTCGGTGCACTGAGGAGACGTCGGCGCGAATCGGCCGGATGAGGCGTTTGGCACACTCGTACCCATGAGCCTCCCCGACTCCGGTGGTCCGCCCGGCATCTGGGACCTTTCCGGACCTGTCGTGGAAATGGCCCCCACCTTGTTGGGCGCGACCCTTCGCCATGGTGGTGTAGCGGTTCGGATAACGGAGGTGGAGGCGTACGACGGCCCCAACGACCCGGCCTCCCACGCGTACCGAGGACGCACCTCCCGGAACTCGGTGATGTTCGGGCCGGCGGGGCACCTGTATCTCTACTTCACCTACGGGATGCACTGGGCCGCCAATGTGGTGTGCGGCGCGGATGGCCAGGCCTGCGGCGCGCTGCTGCGGTCGGGCGAGGTGGTCGAGGGCATCGAAGTGGCACGCGGTCGTCGCGGCAACGCCCGTGACCGTGATCTGGCCCGAGGTCCGGGGCGACTCTGCCAAGCGCTGAACCTCAGCGGGGACCAGCGCGGCGCTCACCTCTTCGGCGGTGGCGATGTCGTGCTCGAGCCACCGGCGGCACCCGTACCGGGCGTCAGCCGTGGGCCGCGGGTCGGTATCTCGGTCGAAGCCGACCGGCCGTGGCGGTTCTGGATCACTGATGACCGCTACGTATCCGACTACCGCCGCAGTCCTCGGGCTACTACTGCGGCGGCTCCAGCGGCTCCGGTTGCTCCAGTGGATGTAGGGATCGCAGCATCGAAGGGATCTGCTCGGCCACCGTCGGATGGATTGGCAGCGAGTCACGCACGCCCGGGTAGCTGATGCCGTTCTGCATCGCCACTCCGACGAGCTGCGCCAGGTCATCGCCATGCATCCCGAGGAATGTGGCTCCCAACAGCTCCTCGGAGTCGGCATCCACGAGGATCCGCATCAGGCCGAAGGTCTCGCTGTCAATCACAGCCCTGCTCACCGACGACATCGGCAGGTCTGCCTTGAGCACGTTCCGGCCGGACTGCCGGGCTTCCCGCTCGGTCATGCCGACCCGTCCGAGCGGTGGGTCGGTGAACATCGCATAGCTCGTAATGCGGCCGTCGACGGTGCGCTCCGGGTCGAGCAGGATCTGGCTGTCCTGGTACGCGGTGTGGGTGAACGCGCCGTGCCCGTTGATGTCACCGAGAGCCCAGACGCCGTCCACCGACGTCTGAAATCTGGAGTCGATCACGATAAAACCGCGCTCGTCGAGCTCAAGCCCATGCCGGTCGCCGATCAGGTCGATGTTGGACCGCCGACCGGTTGCGAGCAGCAGGTGGCTGCCGGTCACCTCCGACCCGTCGGCCAGCGTTGCTCGGACGCCGACCCCATCCGGCGCGACCTGCTGCAGCCGGGAGTTCACGATGGAGACACCCTCACCGGTCAACAGCTCAGCCACCAGGGCTGAGATGTCGGGGTCCTCTCGCGGCGCGATACCCCCGCCGGCCAGAATCGTGACCTCGGACCCGAAGCGGCGGAACATCTGCCCGAACTCGAGACCGATGTAGCTGCCGCCAGCGATGATCAAGTGTTTCGGCAGCTCGGTCAGCTGCAGGAGCTCCACCTCGGTGAGGTAGCTGACGCCGCCCAGTCCCGGGATCGGCGGGATCAGTGCTCGTGCGCCGATGTCGAGGTAGATCGCGTCGGTCTCCAGCGTCTGGTCGGCAAGGTGGACCCGATGTGGCTGCCCCGCCGGGGTGGTCTCAACCGTCGCACCGCTGTGCAGCAGGTCAAGGTTCGGCACCCCGGCGAGCCAATCGGCAAGCGAAGACCGCATCAGGTCGATCATGCCGTGCACCCGCTCGATCGCTACAGCGAAGTCGACCGTGACGTCTTTGGTACGGACGCCGAACTCGCCGGCCCGTCGCACCTGATGGGCGACCACCGCGCTGGCGCGGAGCGCCTTCGTCGGCCGACAACCGTGGTTCAGACAGGTGCCGCCGACCCGCTCCATCTCGATCAGCGCGACTCGCCCGGAGGCCGCCAGGGCCGCTGCCACCCCCGGCCCCGCTTGTCCGGCGCCGACGACTATGGCGTCGTAACTTGTCATGTTCGACAACCTATGCCGATGTGTGACATTCGGCACGATCGGCCGTCAAAGGGGCCTTTCAGTTCGCGGATGCCCGCGACGGCTGCCTAAACTCTCCGGGACACATAACGGTTTGGTTTCGATGTTCAGGATGGTGGTTCGCCGTGGCGATCGTTCGCCCACGACGCGTGCAGCGTTTCTCCCGGGGGGTGGGTCTGGCTCGCGTTGGTGCGCCGGCCGCCGCAGCGCTGCTGGTGACGGCAGGCATCGCCATCGCGGTGTCGCCGGCCGCTCAGCAGACTGTCACCGCAGAGCCCGCAGCGCCGACCACCATCAGCACGAACGAGGCGAACCTCGCTGCGCGCCAAGCCGATCGAGCGAGCCGGGCACAGGCCGCCCGGCCCTCGCTGACGACCGCCGCCGCTGCCGAGGCGAGGGCGGCGGCTGCGGCGAAGGCTGCCGCAGTCGCGAAGGCGCGGGTGGCAGCCGCTGCGAGGAAGAGGGCTGCGCTCCAGGCGGCCGCCGTCGCCAACCGCGACGCTGCCGCAGCACGCAAGGCTGCCGCGGAGCGGCGTGAGGCTGCAGCAGCCAGGCGGACCGCCGCCGCCGCAGCCGCGGACCGTCGAGAGGCGATCGTGCCACGCGCGGTCGGAACGCGCTTCACCACAGCCACCCTGAACGTCCGCACCCGGGCTGCCGCTGGCGCTGCCGTGACGGCTGTGCTGGAGACCGGCAGCAAGGTCGCGATCACCGCGTCCGCGGACGGCCAGTGGCAGCAGATCCTGCGCAATGGCAAAGCGGGATGGGTCCGCGCGGATTACCTGTCGGCAAAGAAGCCCGCCCCCGCTCGGAAGACCGCCGCCGGTGTGTCGAACGAGGCCTGTGGCTCAGGCTCCGCAGTGGAATCGGGCTTGACCCCGGACGCCATCCGCGTTCACCGGGCCATCTGCGCTCGGTTCCCCCAGATCACTTCCTTCGGTGGGGTTCGGGCCGACTCGCTGCCGGAACACCCCTCCGGCCGTGCACTCGACGCCATGGTGTCGGACTCCTCGCTCGGCTGGCAGATCGCCAACTACATCCAAGACAACCGTCGTCAGCTTGGCGTCAGTGAGGTCTTGTACTCACAGAAGATCTGGACCGTGCAGCGCGGAAGCGAAGGGTGGCGCTCCATGTCCGACCGGGGCTCTGCTTCGGCGAATCACTACGACCACGTGCACATCACCGTCTATGGCAGCTCAGGCACCGCCTGACGGTTGCGAGTTCCGCTGGTCCCACCCTTGTTAACCCTGGTAGCCAGGCCTAGGGTTTACGCATGGTTGACTCGCATCAGCTGGTCCTCGGTGCTGTCGCCGTGGGTGTGATGATCTGCGTGCCGATCCTGTGCGTCTTCCTCTACGATCTCGCCGCCGGACGCTGGGATGGTCGCGTGGAGCGGTTCCGAGAGCAGCGGGCGGAAGCGTCCGAACACCGGCGGCAGGTCCGAGCGCTGCGCAACCAGCACGGCGTACCCATTGAACGTATCGCGGCCGACCTCCGCCGGCTCCGAGCCATGATTGCCGTCGACGCGAGCCGATCTGCAGCCCATCAGCTGGGCAACCGGTTGGCCTACGACCGGGTGCTGATTCAGGCCTGTGAGATGTTGGGGATCGAGCACGACCTCGGCTCGGATTCCTCCGGAATGGAGCGCGATATCGAGCGCTTCCGGATCGAGGCAGAGCTGGAGAGGGCCGGCGTTGTCCTCTCGACCCCCGGGTACGGTCAGGCGGCTTGAGCGCGGCGGACACAGCCGTCGCTTCAGGGTGGGCCCGAGTTGACACTGCGTCGCATCCCATTCTGCTGCGCGAAGCCAGGTTGGGACTAGACACCGCCCGGTCCGACCTGTTGGTGGAGGGCGGCGTGATCACCAGGATCGGTCCGGGTCTCGATCCGCCGGCCGACCGAACCACAGAGATTGTCCGGCTCGACGGCCGTACCGTGATTCCGGGCCTGTGGGATCACCATGTGCACGTCGACCAGTGGAGCCTTCGATCGGAATGGCTTGATCTCACCGGCGCGAAGGGACCGGACGTGGTTGCGGCCCTGGTCCGAGAACGGCTCCGAACCGATCCGCCGAAGCAGGGCCTCCCGCTGGTCGGACTCGGATACCGGGCCGGGCTGTGGCGCGAGTCGCCGCACCGTCGGCTGCTGGATCAGGTCTCCAGCACTGTCCCGCTGGTCATGGTCAGTGGCGACTTACACCATGCCTGGCTGAACTCGGCAGCGCTGAGCCGGTACGGAATCCCTCCCGACTCAGACGGGATCGTAGCCGAGACCGCCTGGTATCCGGTGATGACCGACATCCGGTCCGCTCCCGACGACGTGCTCGACAGTTGGGTCGCGGAGGCCAGCGCGGCAGCGGCCGCCCGGGGCGTCGTTGGGGTTGTCGACTTCGAAAGCGCCGACAATCTGCAGGCCTGGTCCCGGCGATATGCAGCTGAACCCGGCCCGCTGCGGGTGCGGGCGGCTGTCTGGCCGGATCATCTCGAGGCCGCAGTGCGCCGAGGGCTCCGCAGCCGCGACCCGATACCGGGCACCGGCGGGCTGGTGACGATGGGACCGCTGAAGGTCATCACCGACGGCTCGCTGAACACCCGGACCGCATACTGCTACGACCCATATCCGGAAGTGGCGGACCCTTCGGCGGCGTACGGCGTACTGAGCGTGCCACCGGAAGAGCTGGTGCCGCTGATGCGCAGGGCGTGGGCCAACGGCATCGACAGCGCCATCCACGCCATCGGCGA
The DNA here is from genome assembly GCA_035717205.1 of Propionibacteriaceae bacterium. Taxonomy (GTDB): domain Bacteria; phylum Actinomycetota; class Actinomycetes; order Propionibacteriales; family Propionibacteriaceae; genus Microlunatus. Next base: position 46,142 of record DASTIW010000018.1, read on the forward strand.
CCGTGCGAACTCGCTGGTCCTCGACGCCTTCGAGGAGGTCGGCGCGGCAGGATCGGTGGAACATGCACAACTGCTACGACGAGCCGATATCCCTCGGTTCGCCCAGTTGGGGGTGGTGGCCAGCATCCAACCCGAGCACGCGCTGGACGACCGCGACGTAGCCGACCGCTACTGGCCGGGGCGTACCGACCGATCGTTTGCCTACCGGGATCTTGATCGGGCCGGTGCCCGGCTCGCGCTCGGCTCGGATGCTCCGGTGGCACCACTCGATCCGTGGGTGACGCTGGCTGCCGCCACCTGCCGATCCCGCGACGGGTCGGATTCGTGGCATCCCGAGCAGGAACTTGACCTGGCGACCGCGCTGGCCGCCAGCACCGCAGTCGGGCGGCCGCATCCGCAGGTCGGCGATGTGGCAGACCTGGCCGTGACGGAGACCGACCTGGCGACCTCCGATGCCTGCAGTCTGCGCGACGCTTTGGTCGTGGGCACCCTCCTGGGTGGGCGGTGGACCTGGCGACAGGGAATCTGAGGGCTCAGGGCGGCATCCACCAGGTTCGGAATCTGAGCAAGTCAGCCTGCGAACCGTCCAGCGGCGGCGCGGACCACCTCCGCCACATCGGGAAGCAGCAGCAAGCTGCCGACGACCAGACCGGCCAGGTTGGCGAGCAGAAACAGCCAGGTCCACAGCACGCCCGGCACTCCGGTCAGCCGCGACAGCTGGTCGGCGTCGGAGTGGGATCCGCGACCACGGCGCCGCTGCGCCATCAGTTCGAGGACGGGTTTCGGCGCGGCGACCAGCAGCAGCCAGGTGATCAGATAGGCCAGCGTGGACTGGGTGGTGGCCGACAGGAACCAGGTGGCGGCAAACACGCCGCTCCCGCCTGCCAGGATCACCACCAGCCCGTAGGCGTTGCGGATCTGCAGCAGCATCACCGACAGCACGGCGAGCAGCAGCCAGAGCAAGGCAATGCTTCGGCCGGCGGCGAGCAGCAGCGCAGCACCGAGTCCGACGAGCGCCGGGCCCAGATATCCGGCGGCAAGCATCAGCACCATTCCGGGCCCGCTCGGACTACCTTGCGACACGGTGAGGCCGGAAGTGTCGGTGTGCAGCCGGATGCCCTGGAGCCGACGGCCGGTCAGCACCGCAGCAAACGCGTGCGCCCCCTCATGCGTCACGGTGACCATCAGCCGGGTGATCGGCCACAGTCTCGGCAGCACTACGCCGGCCAGCGCAGTCAGCGCGATCAGGACCACGGTCCCAGCCGGCGGAACCGGCTGGACCGACACGGCGCGCCGCCAGACCTCCTCCACAACCTCCACCGGACCAGCATGCGCTGAGATACCCAACCGACCGAGCCAACGCGCCCGGATCAGAGGGCTGGGAGCCGCGGTCGGGCGGGAATATCAGCGGGTCGGCGGACTCGCTGCCGACGGGGCCCGCCAGAGTTAGGCTGGTCGTTCAGAGGCGATCCCCGTGGCCGACGGCAGCTAGGTCCACCTAGCCACTGCGAAGGCTCGACTGGGCGGCGATCGCGCTGGGCCTCTTCTCCGCGGTGGGGGAGGATCGGGACCGGTGGAGGATGCGTATGGCAAGAGGAGTCGAAGCCCCAGCGAAGAGGCCTGGGCAGGCCCGGCGGGATGGAAGCGATCAACTGCCGGCTGAAGATTCTCGGCATGGTCAAGATCCACGGCGCCCTGACTGTGAGCCGGACGATGCGCTCATCGGCTCTGATGAGGCGGATGATGCAGCCGACGAGAATTCCTCCCGATGGTTGACGGTCACGGCGGCTTCGGAGCGGGCGCTGTCGGATCCTCCGCTGCACCCCCGGACGGTATATGCCCAAGTGGCTGCGGTGACGCTGCTGGTGGTTCTGATGGTGGCCGTGTCCGGCGTCTTCGCAGTGCGACAGGAGGCCGAGCAGCAGGCCGTACTGGCTGCCGCGCAGCGAACGGACACCCTCGCCGTTGCGGTGATCGAGCCCGCGCTGCTCGACGGCATCGTCGACCAGGATCCGCGCGCCGTGGCGCAGCTGGAACAGGCCGTGAAGGCGCACGTTATCGGGAACTGGATCAGCCGAGTGAAGTTCTGGACCGATCAGGGTCTCATCGTCTACTCCAACGACGCGAGGGTTTCGGGTAAGAGGTTCCCCATCAGCAAAGAGCTTCGGAGGGTTCTGGCTAAGCCGCAGCTACGAGCGGAGGTTACCGACCTCAGCGAGCCGGAGAACACGTTCGAACGCGCGGAGGGAAAGCTGCTCGAGGTCTACCGTCCGGTGTGGACCCCGGGCGGGCACATGCTGGTCATGGAGACCTATGCCCCGTACCGCGCCGTTGATGAGCGGGCGGGCCACGTCTGGCGTGACTTTGCCATGATCACAATCTCGAGCCTGCTGGTGCTGGTGATGCTGCTCCTTCCCGTCCTGTGGCGGCTCATCCAGCGGCTGCACCGTTCCCAGGTCCAGCGCGAGGCGCTGCTGGAGCGTGCGGTGAATGCCTCCGAGGAGGAACGCCACCGGATCGCCGCCACGCTGCACGACGGCGTGGTCCAAGAGCTTGCGGGTGCCTCGTTCGTGGTGTCCGGGGCCGCGGCTCGAGCCGAAGCAGAAGGCAGGCAGTTGGCGGCCGAGGACCTCCGCGGGGCGGCCACCACAGTGCGTACGAGCATCGGCGGGCTTCGTACGCTCCTTGTCGACATCTACCCACCGAGTCTCGCCGCGACGGGGATCCAGGCTGCCCTCGCCGACCTGGTGGCGAGCCTGCGGAATCGGCACGTCGCTGTCCGACTCGACACCGATGACCCGTGCGTCGGAGGCTTGAGCAAGGAGGGCGCGCGGCTGATCTTCCGAGTGGCGCAGGAGTGCCTACGGAATGCAGCGCGGCATTCGCAGGCCAGCGCCGTCGACGTCAGGCTGGCGGCTGACAGCGGCGCCATGGTGTTGGACGTGATCGACAACGGCATCGGCTTCGACGCTCAGGCGTTCTTCCAGGAGCCGCCCGACGGCCACTTCGGCCTACGGCTGATGGCCGACGCGGCCGCTCACGGCAATGCGCTGCTTCGGGTCTCCTCCGCTCCTGGTGCGGGGACCCACTGGCAGCTCCAGGTACCGATGGCCAAAAAGCCAGTGGAGGACGCCCGTCAGCGCTGAGCCGGAGTGAGCCTTGGACAAGACAGCGGCCTGAGGCCAGATCCGGTCGGCCGACTGCCGGCATCCCCGGCCATGACGGGTGTCCGGTGCACCAGGCTCCGGAACGCCCGTCATGGCCTCTAGGGGGAGAGGGGGAGGCTCAGTCTTCCCGCACCTCCGACTCGGGGCAGGCTGGGTCGGCGGTGATCGGGTCGTCGACGTCTTCTTCGCCGTGGTTCAAGCCGACGCTGAACTGGTGCATCATGTCGGTGTCCTCGTGGACAAGGTTGTGGCAGTGGACCATGTAGCGGCCGCGGTGGTGCTCGAACTTCATGATCAGCCGGACCTTTTCGTTCTCACCAACGTAGACGACGTCTTTGGGTCCTTTCTCCCACGCGAAGGGAGCCTGGCCGTTGCGGCTGAGAATCTTGAAGTCGACCAGGTGGATGTGAACCGGGTGGAACCAGCCGCCCGACCTGTTCTCGATCTCCCAGATCTCGGTGTCGCCAAGGTCGGGATTGGCCAGCACCTCTTTGTAGCCGGACGCAATGACGTCGTGCCAGACTTTGCCGCTGAGGTTCCAGATGCCCTGGTCGTGTTGAACTGCGATCCTGCGGACCTTCATGCCGGGCTTCTCGACCAGATCCATGGTGTCTTTGGTGTAGAGCCGGTCCAGCACGGTCGGGATGGACAGCGCTGACGGGTCCTTGGTGGTAAACGCGTCATCGACCACGTCGAAGGCCATCACCTTGTTGGTGCTGTCGTAGTCGCGGTTGTTGTCGTTGCTGAGGTTGCGCAGCTCGATTCGCTGTCCCGCCTTGAAGCCGCGGAAGTCGATCAGCACCTCGTACCGTTCCGCGCTGCCTTGGCGCCACTGGGTGACCCGTTGGGACCGCGGCATCAACCCGCCGTCGGTGGCGACCACGTAGCTCGGGGCCGCGGGCACCGTGGTCAGCCGGTACGACCGGGAGATCGAGGCCACCAGGAAGCGAAAGCGGTAAACCCGCCGTTTGACCTTCATCACCGGCCACGGGCGACCGTTGACCAAGATGATGTCGCCCCACAGCCCGGAGCCGCTGCGGTCGTCGTAGAGCTGCGATCCGTTGGCCTGCAAGGCGACGTCGGAGATGGTGACGCCCACGTCGAACTCGCCCTGGGGCAGCAGGTTGCGTTCCTGCTTGTCGTGCAGGTGGTACTGCGACGCCAAGCCGGAGTAGGCGTTCTGAGCGGTGTAGTGCACGCCGTGGTCGTGGTACCACAGCGTGCGCGCCGGCTGAAAGTTCGGGTAGTGGTAGTACTTCTTCTGCCCCGGTGAGGTGATGTCGGAGGCGTAGCCGTCGTACTGCGGCAGCGATGCGGACCCGTGCAGGTGGGTCGAAATGTGCATCGGTGTGCCGAAGGTCGGGTGCGTCGCCGGAAGCTGGTTGTGCATCGTCATCACAATCGGCGTGCCCTGGTTCACCTTGATCTGCGCGGCCGGCACCTGCCCGTTGTAACCCAGCACCGGGGTTTGCATGCCCGGCGCGATTTCCACCGATCCGCGCTTGGCGATCAGATCGTAGTAGTCGGTTCCGACCGTCTTGCCCTTGGCCGGCGCCAGCACGTTCAGCCGCTTGAACGGCACCCGGAACGGAACTGGCATCTTGCTTCTATTGAGCGTGCTCGCGCTCTTTGCGCTGACCGACTCCCCTGCCGGAACGGTGAGACCTGCCGCGCCCAAAGCGGCCAATCCCCCGAATTTGAGCGCATCCCGTCGGCTGATGATCATGAATCTCCCCCCAGAGATACAAGCTGCCTAGCGAACGAGGGGACAACTCACCACTGCGTTTGTATAGTCGACATGGCCACAGACACCATGGACAACGCGCGACAATCGCGCCTATCCCCCCGCATCGAAGGATCCAGGTAGGCAGCGTATGGCGTAAACCCCCTAAAGGTGGGGGGCCGCCAACCGACCGGACGGGATCGCACCTGGACACACCCGGAAGGCTTCGAGCCCGACCCGAACCCGCGAAGCGCCGGCCACGACGCGGCTCTCAGAGTGCGCCGGTGGTCCAGAGCAGCCCGCCGGCCCCGCCGAGTCGGGAGGCGAACGCCACCGCCTGCTCGTCGGTCAGCCCGCCGACGAAGTCGATGATGCCGCGGCCCCGTCCCATCCGGGCCACCTCGGTTTCGGACGCGTTCCCGTTCAGCCACTCCGGATGCTCGTTGGCGGTCCGCTCGTACCCGTAGGTTGCGGCGTTGACGAGGTCGATCAGCCGGCGGGGTGCCCGACCACCGTCTGTCCGGTCCGAGAGCCACTCGTCAAAGCCGGCCACCAACCGGTCGATGGTCTCCGCCTGGCCACGCTGGAACATAGCGAGATCGGGGCGATCGAGGATGAAGTACTGGTGGACGAACTTGAGCACCGACACCTGGTGCCAGGCGTCTCGCTGCAACGACACGAAACTGGACCGGACCGGAGGGTCGGGATCGAGAACCACCGACGAGATCAGGTGGTCGATCCAGCGACCGGTGAAACCTGAGATGGCGCGGTCTGCGGCCATGGAGCCGTCGTACGGAGCGGCGAGCACCCCGTCGACGAACTGGTCGCCGATGGTAACCACCGCGGCCGCGAACGACTCCTCGTCGTAGACCCAGCCGTCCTTGTCGGCCAGCCGGCGCCGCAACCTCTCCAGGCCGGCACCCGGTGTCTGCCCCAGCCCACGCAGTGCCCGGTCGTCCTTGTTGGCAAGCCGTCTGCGGTCATTGGCCCATGACCGGAACTCTCCGGACACGGGGGAGAACTGCAGGACACCCGAACGGTGGAAGTCCTCCACGTCATGAAGGGAGTACGCGATGTCGTCGGCGAGATCCATCACCGAGCACTCCAAGGTCTGACGTCCAGGTCCCAGGTTCGGAAATGCACCTAGCACGGTGACCATCTCGGGCAGGTCGAGGGAGTAGGCGGAGAACTTGCCGGCGCCGTGTCCCTCCATCCCATGCCCGGCCCCACGCGGCGGCTGCTCCCAGCCAGTCGGGTGCGGGTCTGGTTGGTGGAACCGCCCCCACGGGTACTTCAGTACGCCGGCAAGCACGGCGGCGGTGAGGTTGAGCCCTTCGTCGCCTGGTCCTCGTACCTCAAGCTCGGTCAGGATCCGGAAGGTCTGAGCGTTGCCCTCGAACCCGTCCGCCAGCCCGAACCGTTCACGGGCGAGCCGGTCCAGGGCTCGCTCCCCAAGATGACCGAACGGCGGATGGCCCAGATCGTGCGCAACCGCGGCTGCCTGAACGACCACATGGTCGAGTCCGCCGAGGCGCTCCAACAGCCGGGGATCTTCCGTTCGCAGCAACCGGACCGCGATCGCCCGCGCCACGGCGGTCACCTTGATGCTGTGCGTCAGGCGGTTGTGCACCACCCCACCGGTGGCTCCCGCGGTCACCACCTGGGTCACCTCCGCCAGGCGGGAGAATGACGGTGCGAACCGGATCCGCTCAAGGTCGGTACGAAAGTCCGACTCGACCCCGGCGTGCTTCTCTGATGGCGCCTTCTCCGGGCGCGCCCGGGTCAGTCGCGGATTCATAGCGGCAACCTACACACCGTTTCGCCATGGCGGCAGTGGGGAACCAGGGGAGCGGTTAAGGCGCCCGAGCAAGCCTCAGTAGGCTGCACAGCGTTGACCACCCGAGGCAAGTGAGGTTTCCATGACTAGTCCGGTAGATCCCACCACGACGTCCGCCTGGGCAAGGCTGACCGACCTGCGGTCGGCCCTCAAGCCGGATCTGCGGGGTTGGTTCGCAGCCGACCCTGACCGGGCGAGGAAGTTCACCTATCCGGCCGGGGACCTGCATGTGGACCTCTCCAAGAACCTGGTCGACGCCGACGTGCTGGCCGCATTGGTCGAGCTCGCCGACCAAGTCGGCCTCTCCGAGCGAACCGAGGCGATGTTCGCCGGCGAGCACATCAACGTGACCGAGGACCGCGCCGTGCTCCACACCGCGCTGCGCGACCCGGCCGACATGTCGCTTGAGGTAGATGGCGTCGATGTCATTCCCGAGGTGCATCAGACGCTCGCGAAGGTCTACGGCTTCGCAGACCAGGTTCGGGCGGGGAAGTGGACCGGCGTCACGGGGGAGCCGATCCGCACCATCGTGAACATCGGCATCGGTGGTTCTGATCTTGGTCCGGTAATGGTGTACGAGGCGTTGCTGCCGTACGTCCAGGACGGCATCGAGGCTCGGTTCGTCTCCAACATCGACCCCACCGACGTGGCGGAGAAGACCAAGAACCTGGACCCGACCACCACCTTGTTCATCGTCGCATCGAAGACGTTCACCACGCTCGAGACGCTGACCAACGCCCGGTTGGCGCGCTCCTGGCTGCTGAAGGCACTCCAGGACTCCGGCGCCATCGACGGCTCGGACGAGGCTGCCCGGGACGCTGTCGCGAAGCACTTCGTGGCCGTGTCCACCGCGCTCGACAAGGTCGCGGAGTTCGGCATCGACCCGGAGAACGCCTTCGGCTTCTGGGACTGGGTCGGCGGCCGCTACTCGGTGGACTCGGCCATCGGCACCGCTTTGGTGGTGGCGATCGGGCCGGACAACTTCGCTGACTTCCTTGCCGGGTTCCACACGATCGACGTCCACTTCAAGGAGACCGAGCTCAGCAAGAACGTGCCTGCGCTGATGGGTCTGTTGAACGTCTGGTACGTGAACTTCCACAATGCCGCCACCCATGCCGTGCTGCCGTACGCGCAGTACCTGCACAGGTTCCCGGCGTACCTCCAGCAGTTGACGATGGAGTCCAACGGCAAGAGCGTGCGCTACGACGGCAGCCCGGTTACCACCGACACCGGCGAGGTCTTCTGGGGTGAGCCCGGCACCAACGGCCAACACGCCTTCTACCAGCTCATCCACCAGGGAACCCGGCTCGTGCCGGCTGACTTCATCGCAGTCGCCAACCCGGCCCATCCGCTGACTGACGGCGACGCGGACGTCCACGAGCTGTTCCTGGCGAACTTCTTCGCCCAGACCGCCGCGCTGGCGTTCGGCAAGACCGCCGAGGAGGTCCGGGCCGAGGGTACGGATGAGGCGATCGTGCCTGCCCGGGTCTTCCCAGGCAACCGGCCCACCACGTCGATCATGGCGCCGGCGCTCACGCCCTCGGTGGTGGGTCAGCTGATCGCGTTGTACGAGCACATCACCTTCACCCAGGGCGTGGTCTGGGGCATCGACAGCTTCGACCAGTGGGGGGTCGAGCTGGGCAAGCAGCTCGCCAAGCAGTTGACCCCGGCGGTCGCCGGCGACACAGCGGCGCTGGGAGCCCAGGACCCGTCCACGCAGTCCCTGATCAGCTACTACCGCAAGCACCGCAGCTAGGGCCGGACTTCCTCGGTGGGGTCAGAAGCGCGGGCCCTCTGACCGTAGTTTGTCGACCTCCGTCATGGCGTTGCGGAGGTCGGCCAGCCAGCTGTCGGCATGCTCGCCGACGAGCTTGACCGCCCAGGCGAGCGCCTCAGAGCGTGAGCGCGCGACGCCCGCGTCCACCAGCGTGTCCAACACCTGTCGCTCGGGCTGACGCAGGCGCGTCATCACCGGTACCGCGATGTGGGTGAACAGCGTCCGGTTGTCACCCAGTTGCGCTCCCCACGACACCTTCCGGCCGTACCGGGACTGAGCTTCCTCAGCGATCTCCATCCGCGTCGGCCGGGTTTCGGCGCGGAACCTGCCGATCCGCCCCTCAGCAGCGGCTGCGTCGCTCACATTCTCATCCGAGAGTGTGCCGACGACGACGATTTCCTCACGGTCGACGCTTACCTCAACTTGGCTGAACCAGTCATCGGGCAGTCTGCCCTCGAACCACGACTGAGCGTCGTCTGCGGGCGGCAGGTCCACGTTCTGCCAACCGCCAGGTCGGCCGAAGCCGCGAGGTCCTCGTCCTCGTCCGGGTCCTTCGTCGGCGGAGCGGCCGCGACCTTCGAACGGGTGGTCTCCGTGTGCGTGTCTCATGTTCCTCTTCCCTTCCTACGGTGATTACATGATTACACTGTAACGCGCGCTTCAAGCGTGGCATCACTTGTCGGGATTGAGTGGCGACGCACGTCCGACGGCGAGGTTGGCTACGGCAGACTGGCCCTCTCACCAATTCCAGGCTTCCGCTCAGCAGCTGAGCTCAGGACAGGACGGCAGGATGAAGGCGTTGGCGCTCTCCGCTGAACGACGTGGACGGTCAGCACCGCTAGGCAGGTGGTTGGCCGCCGCTCTCGCGGCCGGGCTGATGGCCACCGGCTGTACGGTGACCCCGTCGCCAGACACCGAGCCGTCCCCTCAGGAGTCCGCGGCCACCGCGTCGCCTTCGCCATCGCCGAGTGGCTCCTCGGACGGCACCACCTCCGCGCCGACAGCCGGTGGTGCCGCCGAGGCGGGCACCCTCGCGGAGGTACCCGAGGTGGCTGCCAGGGTCCAGCCGAGCGTGGTCACGGTTCTGGTCGACGGCGGAAACGGCAGCGGCGTGATCTACAGCGAAGACGGTCTGATCCTGACCAACGAGCATGTGGTACGCGGGTCGACGACGGTGCGAATTTCCTTCGCCGACGGGCAGCAGGTCGGCGCCAGGGTGAAGGCGGTCGATGCGGTGACCGACCTGGCCCTGGTTCAGGCCGACCGGCGCAATCTCCCGGCCGCTGAGTTCGAGACCCGGCTCCCCGAGGTCGGCAGCCTGGCGGTGGTGATCGGTGCCCCGCTGGGATTCCAGAACACCGTCACTGCCGGGATCATCTCGGGCCTTCACCGCGAGATACCCGGCAGCGCCTCGCAGGGGCAGTCGCTGGTCGACCTGATCCAGACCGACGCACCCATCAGTCCCGGCAACAGTGGCGGTGCAGTTCTCGACGCCGACGGTCGGGTGATCGGAATCAGCGAGGCTTACATCCCCCCGCAGGCCGGTGCGGTCTCTCTCGGCTTCGCCATCCCCGCCGCCACTGCGGTCGACATCGCGAAGCAGTTGGAGACCACCGGACGCGCTCGGCACGCGTTTGCCGGTCTGGTGCCGGCGGCGATCACGCCCGAGATCGCCGCACAACTGGGGATGTCCGGCACGGACGGGGTCATTGTGGCGGACACGGTACCGGGGGGGCCGGCGGACGACGCCGGCCTGCAGCGTGGCGATGTCATCCGTGCCGTCGACGGAAAGAAGACGCCGACGCCGGAGGAGTTCCTGGCGATCCTGCGCGGACACGACCCAGGGGATCAGATCACGTTCGCGGTGGAATCCCCCGGCCAGGCCAGCCGTGACATCCGCATCACCCTGGCCGATCGTCCGAGATAGCTTGGGCGCACGGAAGGCCGGGCCGTGACACTATTCTGCGGGCCCGCTGGGGTAGCACAGCCGCGGCACTCGGGGTTGGCCGGTCGCACCCCGGGACAGGTCGTTCAGGAGCCCATCGGCCCACTCGATCAGCCCCCGAACATCGATGGTGTACGGCGGGTCCGCCGCATACCCGGCGATCCTTTGCCGCCCCCGCTGCAGCAAGGTCGCGGCTCCGGCCGCGTTTCCCCTCAGCAGGTGGGTCAGTCCCACCGCAAGCTGAGCCAGCCCCTGCCACAGGTCACGCTCCGCTGCGGGGGCGGCCTTCCAGGTGCCCTCCAGCACCTCGTGTGCATGGAACGGCAGTCCAGCGTCGAGAAGTCGCTGAGCCTCCGCCAAGGCAGGCGCCGGCGGTAGCACGAGATCATCGGGGACTCGCGCCACGCCTTCTGAGCCGTGAGGAAGCGGTCTTCCCAGGCCGTCACGGGGACGAGCGTTCCTCGCTCGTCCGGAGGGGTCGCGATCCCGAGACGTGGGCATGGCTCTGTTCTATCGCAGTCGGCGTTGGGCGCAGGCCACAGTCAACTGTCGGCCTGTTCCGAGTCCTCCACATTGGCTGGGGCCAGGACACGGGCATCGCCTGAGGGACGCCATCGTAGTTTCACCCCAAGCCGTAGCTAGGGCACCCTTGGCAGCGACGCCGGCGCAGCCGAGTCCGCGTCTCGGCTGAGCACGGGCGTGCGTCTGGTCAGGAGATCTTTGATCGTCTTCACACAAGCAACCTGGTCGCGGACCCAGCCCTTCCGCCATGCTCGGCTCGACTCACGCACGGTATCGTCCCCGACGCCACATGCATCGATGCCGAGCATCCGCGCGGTCCCGACCGCCCTGGGTAGGTGGTAGCCCTGTGTGACGATGATCATCTGCTGCACGCCGAAGACCGACCGGGCCCGATAGCAGGAGTCGTACGTGTCGAAACCCGCATAGTCGAGCACGATCCGGTCAGCAGGCACTCCCCCAGCAACGAGATAGTTCTGCATGGCCTCCGGCTCGTTGTACTCCTTCGCGTCGTGGGCGCCCGAGACGATGATCATGGTTACTGTGCCGGCCTCGAAGAGCCGCCGGGTCATCTCCAGGCGGGCAGCGAGGAAGGGGGACGGCGTGCCATCTGGGTAAACCTGAGCGCCAAGCACCAGCGCGACCGGCGCAGGTGGCACGTCGCTGGCGGCGAAAATGTGGCCGGCCGACTTGCTGCGGACGAAAGCCGATGACAGCGTCACGGCCGCTATCGCCAAGGTGCCGCAGGTTGCCGCAGCGCAGATGGCCCACTCAAGTCGCACGGGCATCCGAACTCCATTGGGTCGCAGCATCAGCCAAGACTAAGGGCACCACCCAGGTCTTCCGTCTGCCGTCAACCGGATGGACTCCCGCTCTGAGCAGCAGTTCGCACGCCGACGGTCACTGACTGCGTGCTGGCCTGCGATGGGTCGCGGTGGGCAAGGATCCGGCTGTTGATCAAGGGTTTCTGACTGCGGTCCAGCCAGCGGGGCGGCGTCCACTCGGGTAGTCCGCCCTCGTTGATGCGGCAGGTCCAGCCGTGACCGGCGAAGTTGTGGTGGTGATAGCGGCACAGCAATGTCAGATCGTCCAGATCCGTGGCGCCGCCGTCGGCCCATTCGACGATGTGGTGTCGTTCGCACCACTCCGGTGGCCGGTCGCAACCCGGAAACGAGCATCCGTGATCACGCGATCAGCGCGTACGTCTGAGTGTTGCCCGCAATCCGACGGCCCCGCCCGAGCTCCAGCACCGCTCCGGTCCGATTCAGCACGGTGGGGATGATTTCGGCCTCGTTGGCCAGCTGCAGCACGGTCTTTGTCGGGATCAACGTGCCGTCGGTGGTGGTGCCGTAGCCGTGCCGTCCAGCAGGTTCTCGGCCGTCATCGTGATGATCACGGTCGCAGGCGTGCCGCCGATCCCCGTCACCGTCCCGGACTGCAGGACGCGGTCGCATAGCTCGTCCAGTGCGTCGTGCATCCGCTGGCCGAAGGTCCGCTCATCCACCTCCCTTGCCACCCGAGCACCGCTCACGGCGGCCTGGTCGGCGACTGTGTCGCAGCCGGGGTCGCCGAGACTGTCAATGCGGGGACGGGCAAGCGGTCCGAGGAGCGCGGTCAGCTTGGCGCCCAGTGGGCCGGTCAGTCGAAACTCCCCGGAATATGTGCCATCTCGACACGGGTGCAGGGTGAAGTGGCGCCGGTCGGTTGCCAGTTGCTCGTCGGGTAGCGTGCCGTCCGGGTCCATCGCCTCCACCGTCTTGGCAGCCAGCAGCTTCAGGTCCTTGGCCCCGAAACGGTGGCGAAGTCGGTCAGGAGCGCCTCCGCTGCGTCGATCTCCGTGGGATCGAAGCCGGGTCTGTCCACCTTCCGCAGCGCCTGCTCGGTGAGGTGGACCTGGTCTGGGTGACCGACCCGGGCGCTGGGCGGCGGCCAGACGGGGATCGCCGGGGAGCCAGAACTTCGCCGAGCATGCTGACGCGAGTGCCGCAGGCCTCTGCCGCCGCGACCCGACGGGACGCCTCGCCGGGCGCCAGCCGTAACAGATGAACGAGAACCCGGCGCATCGACGGCTGGCTCAGCGCATCCGCCAGCCCGCGGCGTTCACCGTCGGCGATAACTCGGTGGTCCACCAAAGGAAGACGATTTCGAACCTGCTCGAACGACTGCATGAACCCGACCAGCTCACTGAACTCGTAATGGTCGAGCCCGCCGTCATCGACCACCTTCACCAGGTGGTCCACTGCGGTTGCCAACTGATCCATAGCCTGGTCGACCGCTGTGACCTCCTGCTGTGCGGTTGCTTCCATGAACCTATTGTAATCGAACCTGTGTTCGATTACAATAGGTTCATGGAACGGCGATCAGGTCGCAGGCAACGGCCCAGGTGGGCCTCCACTACACCCATATGCGTCCACGACCCCCGCTCGCCGCCGGTGCCGCCAGGCCCACGGGTCACGCGAACGGAGTCCGGATCCCCGATGTGCTCGAATGGGTGAGTGCCCGAAGGTGACACTGTGTGGCGTGCCTGCCGCCGGCTGGACGCGGTGCTGGCCGGCCAGCGGCTGAGAAGAGCCGAGTTACGCGTTCCGCAGTTGGCGACTGCCGATCTCACCGGGGTCAAGGTGGTGGAGGTCGCGTCCCGGGGTAAGCATCAGCTGTTCCGACTCTGCAACGGCATGACGCTGCACTCCCACTTTCGGATGGACGGCACCTGGCGCATTTTCGGCAAGGGCCAGACCTGGACCGGCGGTGAGCCGTTCCAGATCCGCGCGATCCTCAGCACGAACAGCCACGACGTCATCGGCTACCGACTGCCCGTGCTGGAACTCGTGGAATCGACGGCCGAGGAGACGGTCGTCGGTCACCTTGGTCCCGATCTGCTGGGATCTGACTGGGACGTGGACGAGGTCCTGCGACGCCTCGCCCGCCAGCCCGAGCGCAGCATCGGGGAGGCCCTGCTAGACCAGCGGAACCTTGCAGGCATCGGTACCTTCTATCGTGCGGAGGTTCTCTTCCTGCAGGGACTTCACCCCCGGACGCCGGTGGGGAAGGCGACCAGACTCGAGCGACTGCTCCGGCGGTCCCAGCAGTTGCTGTACGCCAACCGCTGGCGTCCGGAGCAGTCAACCACCGGAGATCTACGGCCCACCAAGCGTGCCTGGGTTTTCGAGCGGACGCGTCAGCCGTGTCGTCGATGCGGGACGCCAATCCTCACCGAAGAGTTCGGTCCGCTGGGTCAGGAGCGTCGTAGTTACTGGTGTCCGCGCTGTCAGCCACTGCTGGAGGACTGAGTGACCCCTCGGCTTAGGCGCAGACCCGACTCCCGAAGCGAGCAGTCATGCCGACGTCGAACGCGCCCCAGCGTCGGCCGCCAGGGCGGCTGCCACCACGACAGCCGAGGCAGCCGACCACGCCTGTGGACGACACGATGCCGGGTAGGGCACCGGCCGTCCCTCGCCGGACCACAGTTCGGGGAACCGTTGCTCGAACGCCACCGACGCTCGGAGGAGGCCCTCGACCAGCCCTCGTGAGTGCTCGGTCAGACCGGCTTTCGTCATCCCGGCAATCGCGATAGCGGTGTCATGCGGCCAGACAGATCCACAGTGATAGCTCAGCGGGGAGTATCCGCCGGCCTGCGAGGACATGGTCCGCAACCCGAGGCCCGAGTCCATATCGGTCGCCGCCAGCCGTCGAGCCACCCGCAGTTCCTCCTCGGCAGTCAGAATCCCGGTTCCGATGAGATGACCGATGTTGCTGGTGACGGAGTCCACCTTCTGTTTTGCCCCGTCCAACGCCAGCGCCGGATAGCTCTGCTCGCCCGTTCCACACCAGAACGCCGACCGGAACCTCACGGCCAACGCGTCTGCCCAACTGCGATAGCGGTCCGCACCCTCGACGCCGTACGCGTCGAGGAGCGCGGCACCTGAGCCCGCGGCCTCGTAGGCGTATCCCTGGACCTCGCAGAGTGCGACGGCTCCCTCGGCGATTCGACCATCAAGGAATCGGACGGAGTCACCGGAGTCCTTCCACCCCTGGTTGGTGAGCCCATGGCCGCTCTCGTCGATGTACTCCAGGAAGCCATCGCCGTCGGGGTCCCCGAAGTCGGTGATCCAGGCCAGCGCGGCCTGCGCGGTCGGGATCAGCTCGCGCACGACCTCAGGAGCGAGTCCAGCCCGCCAGGCGTCGTGCAGCAGACAGATCCACAACGGGGTTGCGTCGATGGTGCCGTAGTAGAGCGGCGGCAGGGAGGTCTCGTTGAAGGAGAACTCACCTCGCCGGAGCTCGTGCATGATCTTTCCGGGCGCTTCGGCGTTGTCCACGTTGACCTGCGTACCGGCCAGCCGAGCCAAGGTACGCAGGGTGCCGGCCGCATGCTCCAGATCCACGGGCAGCAGCATCCGCGCGGCCCACAGGCTGTCCCGACCGAACAGGGTCAGATACCAGGGTGCCCCAGCCGCAAAGAACGCGTCGGTCGGCATACTGGGAGCGGCCATCCGCAGGCTATTGAGGTCCGACAAAGACTGCTCCAGCCATGGCTGCAGCCGCCGATCCACCACCCCCGCCTGCTCCAGATTCCATACGACCCGTTCGCTGATCTCCGAGCTGGGCATGCCAGGGGTGGCGGCGGACACGACTGCCCCGCCGGTGTCGATGATCTCCAGCGTCCACCCGACCGACACCTCGCCTCGGGACGGCACCAGGACGGGCCACTCCAGCAGCAAGGCTCGGCGGTCCGCGGAGAAACCGATCTGCGCGTCAAGCGCGTGGAGGGTCAGCGAGACTGTCCCAGACGACCAGCTGACCGCGCTGTCGGACTCCCTGGCCACGATGGTGACTGGCCTTGAGCGCAAGCCGACCTTGATCTCCTCGATCGACTCGAAGTCGCTGGCGAGCTCCACCCGCACCGTCGCGGCGACGTCGGCGGGTAGGACTGAGGAGATGGTCAGCGCCTCGCTCACCAAACCCGGCGACACCTCGCGGCGCCGGTCAAGCCGTACCTGTGGATCCGGGAACTGCACCATGTCGGCGCCGAGGTGACGCAGCAGGCCGCTGAAGACCGCGCTGGTTGAGGTGAAGTCGGTCGCGATGTGCTCCGCCTTCCGGCCATCCACGGTGACCAGCACCGCAGACAGCACCCGGATGTCTGCGTGCAACACTCCCTGTGCCGACGGACCCTGATCCTCGGTGCCGACATGCCGCACGCCACCCTCGCCCCCGACATGGTTCCCCGCCCCGACATTCCCCGCACCGATGTCCCCCGTGCGATCCGACAGGACCTGTGTCGGCGCGGCGAAGGTGGTGACGAGGTCGTGCAGGAACGGCTGCAGATGCAGTGGCATCAAACTCTCCCGGAGGGTGACGTGGGTGGCGTGGCCACATCGTGTCACGTCGGGGCAGGCGCCAAGCGTCAGTTCAGTTCGTCGGGATGCCCGCCAATTCGGTTTCCACGGTCGAGTGCGTCGATCGCCGCCACGTCGTCGCGGCTCAACTCGAAACCGAAGACGTCGAAGTTCTCCGAGATTCGTGACTCAGTGACGGACTTGGGGAACACGATGAACCCCTTCTGCAGGTGCCAGCGAATGATCACCTGAGCCGGCGTACGGTCGTAGGTCTTCGCCAGGCGGCCGATGGTCTCGTTGTTCAGATCCTCCGACTGGCCAAGCGGGCTCCATGCCTCCGTCTTGATGCCGAGCTCGTCGTTGACCCGTACCAGGTCGGCCTGGTTGAAGGTCGGGTGCAGCTCGATCTGGTTCACCGCCGGCACCACCGATCCCTCAGCCAGTACCCGCCGCAGATGGCTCTCCTGGAAGTTGGAGACCCCGATGCTGCGGGCCCAGCCCTTCGCCTGGATTTCCTCCAGCGCCAGCCATGCCTCGACGTAGTTGTCGTTCGCCGGTGTCGGCCAGTGGATCAGGTAGAGGTCGACGTAGTCGAGGCCAAGCCGGTCCAGGCTCTCCTGAGCAGCCGAAAGGGCGGCGTCATGCCGGTGATGGGCGTTCCACAGCTTTGTGGTCACGTACAGCTCGTCCCGAGCGATGCCGGAGTCGGCGATCGCCTTGCCGACGCCCTCTTCGTTGCCGTAGATGGCGGCGGTGTCGATGTGGCGGTAGCCGACCTCGAGCGCCTTGCTGACCGCCGGAACGATCTCGTCGGTCGACACCTGCCACACTCCGAAGCCGAGCTGAGGGATCGCGGTCTGGTCGTTCAACGTAACTGTAGGCACGTGGGCCATGCGGGAAACTCCTCGGGAGTTGACGAAGACTGAATGGGTTCAACGTTGTTGGAAGGAGAAGCCGCACGGCGTCCGCGCTATTCCACCCGGGTCCGAATGGTGGGACTTCCTCCGGCATCGGTCCACGCTGACTCGTCCAGCGAGACGCGGCCGAGATGGGATACTTCTCTCTTGTGTTGTCACTTCCATCGCTGTTGAGTTCGCGGATCGAGGCCGTCACCGGCGTCGACCCTGAGCTCCGGCCAGCCACCAAGCCGCAGTTCGGTCACTTCCAGTCCAACGTCGCTCTGCGTCTGGCGAAGACCGAGGGCAAGCCGCCGCGTCAGGTCGCCGCGCGCATCGTCGACGACCTCGATCTGGAGGATCTCTGCGAGCCCATCGACATCGCCGGCCCGGGCTTCATCAACCTCCGGCTCAAGTCGGAGGTCTTGGCCCGGTCGGTTACCGAGCAGCTCGCCGATCCGGCCGTCGGCGTCAGCCAGACGGCCCGTCCCGAGGTGGTGGTCGTCGACTATTCGGCGCCCAACGTGGCCAAGCAGATGCATGTCGGACACTTGCGCTCGTCGATCATCGGCGACTGCCTCACCCGGGTGTTGACGGCCGTCGGCCACCACGTCATTCCGCAGAACCACGTCGGCGACTGGGGTACCCAGTTCGGCATGTTGGTCGAGCAGATCGTCACCGACGGCACCGACGTCTCCAGCCTGACGCTGGCCGATGCGGAGGCGCTTTACACCAAGGCCAACGCGCACTTCAAGGCCGACGAGGACTTCGCGACCCGGGCTCGGCAGCGCGTGGTCTCGCTGCAGTCAGGTGACCCCGAGACCCGGAAGATCTGGCAGCAGTTGATCGACGTCTCGCTGGCCGGCTTCAACCAGGCGTACCAGCGGCTCGGCGTGCTGCTCACCGACGACCACCTGGCGGGGGAGTCGACCTACAACGACGACCTGGAGGCCGTCGTTGCCGACCTCGAGGCCAACGGCACGGCGGTGACCGACGACGGCGCCCTCTGCGTGTTCGTCGAGGGCTTCAACTCCCCGATGATCGTGCGGAAGCGGGACGGCGGCTTCGGCTACTCGGCCACGGACCTGGCCGCGATCCGCCGCCGGGTTCGCGAGTTTGGCGCCACCCGGCTGATCTACGTCGTCGGTGCGCCGCAGTCCTTCCACTTCGACCAGGTCTTTGCCGTGGCCCGCAAGGTGGGTTTCCTGCCAGACAACGTGTCCGCAGAGCATGTGGCGTTCGGTCAGGTGCTGGGTGCCGACGGCAGGAAATTCTCCACCCGTGAAGGTACGGCCGTAACCCTGGACAGCCTGCTGGACGCGGCCGAGGAGAAGGCCGCGCCGGCCATCGCGCTGGCTGCCATCAAGTACGCCGACCTGTCCAACGGTCTCAACAAGGACTATGTGTTCGACGTCGACCGAATGGTCGCGACCATCGGCAACACCGGTCCGTATCTGCAGTACGCGCACGCCCGCGTCACGCAGGTCCTACGTAAGGCCGAGGCCGACGGCTTGACCAGCCAGGACACCGTCACCGTGTTGCCGGAGCCGGCGGAGCAGACACTGGCGCTGCTGCTGTGCCGGTTCGGTGAGATCGTCGCCGAGGTTTCGGAGACGCTGCAGCCACACAAGCTGTGTGCCTACCTTTACGAGCTCGCGGGGGCGCTGTCGATCTTCTACGAGCAGTGCCCGGTCCTCAAGTCCGAGGGTGAGGTACGGACCTCAAGGCTGGCACTGTGCCTGGGAACCAAGCGAGTACTCGCGTCCGGGCTCACCATGCTGGGCATCGAGGCCCTGGACCGGATGTGAACTGGCCGGCTCTGAGCCCGAGGGGCGTAACCGGAGAGCCGGTCGGCGCGATCGTTTGGGGTGACCCGCGAACCAAGCGAGCCGAGCTACGGAGTCGACTCCAGCAGCAGGTCTGGGTGCTCGAACCGGTCGACCGCGAGCCATGCCGCACCCACAATGCCGGCGGTGTTGAGCAACTGTGCGGGCACGATCTCGGCCTTGAGTTTCAACAGCGGCAAGAACTTCTGGGAGTCCTTGCTGACGCCGCCGCCAACGACGATCAGGTCGGGCCAGAACAGGCTTTCGAGCACTTCGTAGTAGCGCTGGAGCCGCTTCGCATACTTCTCGTAGGAGATGCCGAGCTTGTCCTTCACGCTCGCGGCGGCCTGGGTCTCGGCGTCATGGCCGTCAATCTCCAGGTGGCCCAGCTCGGAGTTGGGCACCAGGACGCCCCGATGGATGATCGCGCTGCCGATGCCGGTACCTAGGGTCGTGACGATGACCAGACCGGGGTGATCCTTGGCCGCGCCGTAGTGCACTTCGGCTGCGCCGGCCGCGTCGGCGTCGTTGACGAGGTAGATGTCGCGGCCCAGGTGATCCTCGAAGATCTTCTCGGCCGGGGCGTCGATCCAGGACTTGTCGATGTTGGCGGCGGACCGGGTCTGCCCGTGCGTCACGACGGCCGGGATCGTAATGCCGATAGGGCCATCGCCAATCTGGTCGGCGAAGTTGCTGACGATCTCACCGACCACCTTCGCGACGTTATCCGGGGTCGACTTCTTCGGCGTCTCGATCCGCAGCCTCTTGGTCACCAGCTCTCCGGTGTCCAGATTCACCGGGGCACCCTTGATGCCGCTTCCGCCAATGTCAATGCCAAGCACAGCTCGATCGGTCATGGGCCTGAGCCTATCCAGAACGGTAGCGAGGGGGAACTGAGGTCCCGCGAGGCGGCCTGGCTCCATGGGCGACTACCCGCGCCCTGGCTTGTGCCGGTCGGCCACACTGGCTGAATGCCCCGCGCAGATCTGGTCGAAGCCAGTCGTCTCATTTCCGCATCCGCCGCCGAGATCTTCGAGTTGTTGGCGCACCCCGCCCAGCATGCGCTCATCGACGGTTCGGGAACTGTCAAGGGCGTCCAGGAAAGAACCCCGTTGCGGTTGTCTGCCGGAGCAAGGTTCGGGATGCAGATGCAGTGGGGACGCCGGTACAAGATCCTCAACGAGGTGGTGGAGTTCGAGGAGGGCCGCAGGATCGCCTGGCGACATTTCGGCGGCCACGTCTGGCGCTACATCCTGGAGCCCGTGGGTGAGAGGAGCACCCAGGTCACCGAGCAGTTCGACCCGGCAGGCGCGAAGTCGCCGCTTCTCCTACGTCTCATACGAGCCGGGCAACGCAACCGGGCCTCGATCGAGGAGACGCTGTCCCGCATCGAGCGCTGGGCCAGGGACACCCAGCCAAGGTAGGGCCGCTGCTCGTCGGCCGCCTGATCAGCCAGCCGGGCTGGTTCTGAGCTGGTTCACACACCACGCATACAGTCGCTCGTCGACGGCATGGGCGGAGGAGAAGTAGAAGCCGTAGAACTGCCGGTACGCCTGGACCCACGGCAGAATGTCCGCACCCAGCTCTGCGGCGGCGTAGTCGGCCAGCCACGCAGCATCGTCGCTCGCGCCGGCGTACGATTCGAGCTCGAGAAAGCAGATCGCGCCAGTGATGTCCATCAGTGGGTCCGCGGCCAGTGTGTGCGGGCTGAAGTCCAGAACCCCCGTGACAACTGCCGTGCCGTCAGGGGCGCGGCTGCAGAAGACGTTGCTCGGGCAGAGATCGCCGTGCACGAGGGCGGGCTGGCAGCGCCGCCGCGCGATGTTCGCGTGCCAGTTCGCCCAGACCCGGGAGATCTCGGGCACATCTGCAGTGAGTCGGTCGCGGCTGGCGCCGATCACTCGCTGGAGTTGCGCGCTGAGCAACTCCGCCAGGCTGGCGAACTGCTGAGGGGCGTCGGGGCCGACCAGGCGGGCGAATCCGAGCACCGGGGCCGGGAGCCGTGACAAGGACGAGGCGATCCGCAGATAACTGCGCAGGGCGTCGCGGCGCTCCTCCTGGGGCGCCTGTGCCAGCCACTCGGAGAAGACGCGTCCCGACATCCGTCGGTCGACGGTGTAGTGCCGACCACTCAGCTGTCCGGAGTCCACGATTCGCGGGGTTTCAAACCCCACGTCGGCCTGTGCCCAGAAGTTGTACAGAGCGCGAAGCTGAGGGATCACCCGGGCAGGTGACTCGTGGCTCGGCCGATACAGCCGCAGCACATGCGCGTCGTCGATCGCGAAAACGGTGCATTCGCCGCCGCGGCCGAGCAGCGCGCGGCCGTCGATACCGAACCGGGCCAGCACGGCTTGATCGGCCTCGTCAGGACCAGGAGGCTCGCCGCCAACGGCTCGCTCGGCTGGGATCGGAAGCGGTGCCGGTCGAGCCGACTGCTGGTCGCGCGCGCGCCGTCGGGCGGCTCGGGCCCGGTCGAGCTGGCTCATCGCCAGCTCGCGTGCGGTCACCTCAGCCAGCTCGCGGGCGACAGCGTTCACCGGCCCTCTCGGCGTGTCCACATGCACGTCCGCCAGCCGCAGTCCTCGCTGCAGCGGACCCTGCCGGATCCTGACTGACTGGGTTTTGGCGTGCGGTACGACATTGCGGACCCGGGTGAGCAGGCCGTGCTCAGTGAGCAGCACGGACTCGTTCCAGCCGTACCGCAGGGTGTGCGCGGTGAACCAGTGCAGCCAGCGCGCCCGCCCCGGTGACCGCTGCAGGGCGATCGTGTCGAGATCGACGTCTGGGAGCACCTCCGCCAGCGCCAGTCGAACCTGGTCCGTGCTGGCCACGGGCAGGAGCACGCTGGTGGCATCGGACTCGTTGTTCTCTCCGGCAGAGGCGCCGTACCCGAGGATGTCGACGTCCACCCGGTACCAGTCGACCCACCTCCACAGCAGCGGCTGGGAGATCTTCACACCCTGAATCCGATCGACCGGCACCGATTGGCTGGTGAGGTTCGTCAGCCCACGGGTCACCCGCAGCCCGCGGCTCGACTGCGCCAGAGTGAAGTTGAACATCGAGACCACCCGGCGTCCGATCATCGAGATCCCGCCGATGACGAGTGGGAGCAGCCCCGGCAGCGCGTACGTGATGACGCCGAAGCCGGCGCTGACCGCAAGCGCCACGGCAGCAGTCGCCACCGTGAAAAGCCACTCGCTGGACAGCACGAAGCCAGCTACAAGCCGCTGCGGAGACACGGTGACGAGCGGGCGATCGGTCGCGGCCAGATCCGTGAGCAGGCTGGAGGCAGGCCCGAGATCGGTGACGGACCGACTCGTTCGTTCGCCGTGCGCTCGAGCCAACAGGTAGTCCCGGAGCTGGCTCGCGTTCGTTCGGGAAAGATAGCGCAGCTTGACCGTGCTGTCCCCGGCGCCGACCTCGAGCCGGAGCTCGGCCAACCCGAAGATCCGCGCCGCAAAAGGCTGGATCAGGTCGATCGACTGCAACCGCTCGAAGGCGATCCGCTTGGAGTTCTTGAACAAGGCACCGGTCTCGATCCGCAGCTCGTCGTCATCGATCACGAAGCGGGTGAAGTACCACGAGACGAAGCCGACCAGCCCGGCGCCCAGCAGGACAACCAAGATCAGCGGAAGCACCCATCTGAGGTCGGAGACCGTGAACGGGGAGTCGCGGGCGCCGTCTGGGACCAGCTCGCGACCGAGTCCGACCACGATGGCCACCAGCACCAGCCAGCCACGGATGAACGGTGTCAGCGGGTGTGGACGCTCGGTCTGCTTGATCGGGGGCGCACCGGCAACGGCTGGTGCCAGGTCGCCCGGGGACGCCTCGGCCGCAACCGCAGAACCTTCGGGTCGACTCTGCTGAGATGAACCGCGCTGGCTCATAGACCGGAGGCCCGCGCCTCACCGAGGTCGGTCAGCCGGTCCCGCAGTCGCGCGGCTTCCTGCGGATTGAGTCCCGGAATGGTGGCGTCGGTGCTGGCGCTGGCGGTGTGCAGGCTGACCGACGCCAGACCGAAAGCCCGCTCCAACGGGCCCGACTCCACCTCCACCAGCTGCATCCGCCCGTAGGGAACCGCGACCAGCGTGCGGAACAAGACCCCGTGGGTGATGTACAGGTCGTCCTCGCGCTCTACGTAACCCCACGACCGCCAGTTCCGCTCCACCAGCAGAAGCCGCAGCACGACCAGGACGGCCGCGATTCCCCACATGAGAGCGGAAATCTCCCAACGACCCGTGAGCGCACCGACCAGGATGGCGGGGACGCTGAAGAGCATCGGAATCACAAGCAGGGTGGTCAGGCGTCGCAACGAGCGGTACTGCGGGGACAGGCGGCTCCACTCGTATGCGGGTGGCGCAAATAGCTCATCCATGACAGCACTCAGGTTAGGGCCTGCCGCCAATCAGCAGCGCGTGCGTGACCTGGACTACCGGGATCGGGCGGCCTTGCGCTCCTCGTACAGCGCCTTCCGCCGTGCGCGCTCCCGCCGCATCTCCACTTTCGGATCGCGATCCTCATCCATGGTCGCCGGACCATAGAGGTGCAACAACATGTACTCGATCCGCCAGCCCACTCGCCACAGCAGCGAGAATCCTTCACCTCGAGGTACGCGGCTCACGGCACTTCCTAACTCTTAGTGGACTAATCCTTAGTACAACAGTACCCTAGGCCCATGGATCGAGCAAAGGTCGCGGGCGAATCCAGGGAAGACGACCTGGTCCTGGAGAGACAGGTCTGCTTCGCGCTCGCCGTGGCCTCCCGAAGTGTGATATCGGTCTACCGGCCCTTGCTGGAACCGATGGGCCTGACGCATCCGCAGTACCTCGTGATGCTTGCGCTGTGGCAACACGAGCCGCTCACCGTGAGAAGCGTGAGCGATCTGTTGCAGCTGGAGCCAGCCACGATCTCGCCGCTGCTCAAGCGTTTGGAGTCGGCCGGCCTGCTGAGGCGACAGCGCGACCCAGACGACGAGCGGACGCTTCGGCTGACGCTCACCGAGCGGGGGCGGGATCTTCGCGCCGAAGCCTTGAAGGTGCCGCCGGCCATAATCGAGCGCCTCGATATGGAACGCGGTGAGCTCGACGCCCTGCACGGCGCCCTGACGAAGTTGATCGCGCAGGCGCAGAAGGCGAACGGGCGCGCGCTGCCCGACAGCCTTGCCGAGGCGCTCTGAGCTGCGCTCACGTGGACGATGGCCGGCGGCTACCGGTTCTCCGACCCACGACGCAGGAGCTCATCGAGGCTGGTCGCCGGATGGCCGGTGACGCTTTGGACGTCTGTGGTCACCGTCTGAAGCTCGCCGGCCGCGATCGCGGTGTACGTCGACACCCACGCCTCCACCTGCCAGTCGGGTGCACCGTACGACTCCCTGGACGCGTAGGCCTCCGCCAGCGTCTCAGGATGGTATGACACAGTACGGCCCGTCACCTCACTGATGACCGCAGCGACCTCGGCCAGCGTGAGGGCTGCCGGTCCGGTCAAGTTGTAGGTTGCGCCCCGGTGTGCCGCCGGGTCTTGTAGCACGGCAGCGGCAACGTCGGCAATGTCGTCCTGGGCGACCGCCGCAAGTCGGCCGTTGCCGGCGGGCCCCCTCAGGACGCCGTCGGCTCCGACCATTCCGGGCAGGAAGTCGGCATAGATGTTGTCCCGTAGGAACGTGTACGCCAGCCCGCTCGCCCGGATGTACTCCTCGGTGGCCCAGTGGTCGCGGACCAGGGTGAAGGTCGCCGTGGGGCTTGCGCCGACGAAAGAGGTGTACACCAGATGTTCGACCCCGGCCGCGACGGCGGCGTCCACGAAAGATCGGTGCTGATCCACCCGGTCAAGTGTCTCCGAGCCGGACACCATCAGCACGGTGGGAACTGCTGCCAGGGCCGCGGCGGCTGCGTCGCTGTCGCCGTAGGACGCCTGCACGGCCTCGCTCCCATAAAGCTGCGGCGCGCGACTGAGGTCACGGACGAGCAGCTTTTGCGGCACACCAGCCCGCTCGAGCCTACGAGCGACCCTTCCGCCGAGCTGCCCTGTCGAACCCGTCACCGCGATGGTTGCCATACGGGCTCAACCTGAACGCCCAACGGGCTATTCCGGCCTTCGAGGGCCCGACCAGCTTCCTACGGGTGGACCCGCTGGATCGGCAACGCTGCTGCGCCGGCCCGTGCTTTACAGGTGGCATCGGTGATGGTGGGATGCTCAGATGACCACTCGTACATCACCTTGGCCGACCGGAGCGCCGTGCTGGACCGATCTTGCGACTCCCGATGTCGAGGCTGCGCGGAAGTTCTTCGGTGAAGTGCTGGGTTGGACGTTTCAGGCCGCCGGCGAGGGCTACGGCGGGTACGTGATTGCTGAGCGGGTCGGCGGAACCACGGCAGGTATCGGACCCCTCCAACCCGGCCAGCAACGGCCGTCATGGACTCTCTATTTCGCCAGTGATGACGCCGACCGGACCGCCGGCGATGTCACCGCCCACGGTGGCAGCCTGCTCCTGCCACCCGGGGATGTTGGCGACATGGGGCGCATGTTCATCGCCAGCGACCCGACCGGAGCGGTCTTCGGGATCTGGCAGGCCGGGGCCGCCATTGGCGCTTCGCTGGTCAACGAGCCGGGCGGCATCACCTGGGAGGATCTCCGGTCGACTGACCCGGACGCCGCCCGCGAGTTCTACGGCGCCCTGTTCAACTTCGACTTCCAGGCCCTGACGGCGGCGGGGACTGACTACACGACCTTTCATCTTCAGGGCGATCCCGCTCCGCTCGGCGGCATGGGTGGGATGTTCGGCGCAGCCGACGGTACGCCGTCGCATTGGTTGGTGTACTTCAGTGTGTCCGACGCCGACGAGGCGACCGCGGCTGTGGCGAGCCATGGCGGACAGGTCATCGCCGGCCCGTTCGACACGCCGTTTGGGCGGATGGCCGGCGTGGCGGATCCCGCTGGGGCGATCTTCTGGATCGCACAGACAGCGCCCAGCCAGGCGATGCCCGACCGTTCCGGCTAGACATCCGACCACAAAGGAGCAGCCCAGAGCCGGAGCAGCACACAGCCGGAGCAGCACGCAGCCGGCAGCGGCACACCATCACAGCTGGGGAGGACCGCGACGGATGCGCTCGCGCATCTCAGACAGCGATCCACGCCAGTGCGAGATCGGCTCCATCCACCAAGTGACGCCTGCTTCGGCGAACCGGCGTACCAGGTCGCTGTCCTCGCCGGTGCCGTCGCCGGCAGTCTCCGCGCCGAAGGCCACGTCAAAGGGATCGTCATCCTGCCTGAACCGCTGGAGATAACCGACGAGGTCACGTATCGCCTCAGGCTGATCCGACGGCGCAACGTCGATCAGCACGGGATGCACGCCGTCGAACCGGGCGGCTCGGCGGAAGGGTGCCCGGTGGCTCGGCCACTCGCCACCAACCCAGATGGGCACCTGGTGCTGTGCTGGTCCCGGAATCAGCGTGGCGTGCCGCAACCGGTAGTGCTGGCCGGTGTAGTCGAAGGGCTTGGCGGTCCACAGCCCCGCGAGCACGTCCAGTCCCTCATCAAGCTTTGCCGCTCGGACGCTCGCGGCCGTTTCCTCGCCGAAGTCGCCGAACTCCAACCCCGACGGTGCGCCGAGCCCGACGCCGAGCGTCAGCCGCCCGGCTGACAGGTGGTCAAGCGTCGCCAGCTCACGAGCGACCTTCCACGGGCGGCGCCTGGCCAGCGGCATCACCATCGGGCCCAACCGAACCCGTGACGTCGCAGCCGCAATCATCGTGAGGGCCACGATCGGATCGACCGAAGGCTGTCGCGGTTCGCCGTCGTCCTCGCCGCTCCACTGGATGTGGTCCCACACCCAGAAGCCGTCCCAGCCCGAAGCCTCTGCCTCGGTTGCCAGCTCTGCCAGCAGCCGGACGTCCGCGTACTCGCCGAAAATCGGCACGTTCATCCCGAACTTCACGTCCCACCTCCTTGGGGTTGGGTCAGTCCTAACACCAGCCGCCGACAGTCTTGACCCTGCGACTCAGTGGGGAAGCCGATCGCCCCTGGCCTCCACCAACGTGAGCGGCGCAGTCAACCTCCACGCCTCATACGTCAGCTCCGCCAGCTCGCTCCGGTCGACCCCCGCTAGGTGAATCACCACCCAGCCGAACTGACCTGCAGTGAACTGGACCTCGAAGGTCTCGGGGCGTTCGTTCACGAGCGCAAGCTGTTCGGACAGCTGCTGCTTCAGACCGACCGTCTGGGTGGGTTCCCACAGATAACCGAAGGTGTGGCCGTGCACCTTGAATGTCGAGTACCGGGCGCCGTCGATCCGCTGCACGTCCTCGAGCTGGGCCATCAGCTCCAGCACGTCCTGGCCTCGGGTCCCCATCCGCCCATCCAAGCAAGCCGCCGGCCGCGCTGTCGCCCTGGCCCGTAGGTTTGTTAGGGCCTGTGCCTCGTCAGGTGCTTGATCAGTGTCGCGCCGCTCCAGGTGGAGACCACCAGGGATCGTCGCAGGGTGTACAACGGTGCCTGCTGACTGATCTTGTTGGCTTCGAGCTGGAATGCTGTCCGGTATCCGGCTTCCTTCAGGTGGCGGAACGCTTTCTTGCCGACGACTCCGTAGGGGTAGGCGAAGTGGTCAACGGGCTGGCCGCTGGCTTGACGGAGGGTGTCCCGCGTCTGGTCAAGCTGGACCTTCCAGTCCTCGCCGGACAGATCGGTGACGGCGTGGTGGTCCCAGGTGTGGCATCCGATCGTCATACCGGCGTCGGCTACCCTCTTGACGTCTCGGATGCTCATCCACCTGGGTTTTCCGAGCACCACGGTCATGACGAAGAACGTGCCGGTCATGCCGCGCTTGTGGAGCTGTGGAAGGCCTTCTGTGGCCTGGCTGGCGCTGGCGTCGTCGAAGCTGAGCATCACCGGTTTGGCTGGCAGCACTGCTCCGGTGGTGAGGTGGACCAGGTACTGGTCGGGTGTGATCGTGTTCCAGCCCCCGTCAACCAATGCGTCGAGCTGCGCCCGGAAGTACCTGGGTGGACAGATCAGATTGGCCCGGTCGTACGTGCTGTCACCGCTGCGCCAGTCCCGCAGCTGGTGGTAGCACAAGACCGGCACCGTCGCGCGCTCGATGATCATGGCCGCAGTCGGTGGCTCCGAGGTCGTGGAGGGGTCTGACCGGGGCTCCGCCGTTGTCGCGGACGCACGCGGCTCGGGTGATCCGGGGGTACCTGCGCGCTCAGCTGATGTCGGGTCCGCGCGCTCCGGGACGGTGGTTGACGAGGCAGTCGAGCCCGGCGATGAGGCGTCGCTGCTCGTTGACGTGCCGCACCCGGCGGCCAGCACCCCCAGCATTCCCAAGCTGCCGGCGAGGAAGGTCCGCCGATCAGGGCTGTGGTTCCAACTATCCATCTGTACTCCTTCAGCGCGCCGCCGCCCGAGACGCAGGCCCCGAGATCAGGCTCCAACACCCGGCCGTGCTGCTCACGCGCAGTGCGCCTCGCGTTGAGACCGTAGGTTCATCCTCTCGACGAACCGCTCCCCGTCACGGATGCCCCGCCGACAGGCTGCCGCAAGAAAGCGCCGGTCAGGGCGTCGCGGATCTCAAGAAACGACGTTGTCCCGAATGTAGAGCGGAGTCGCAATGGGAGTTCGGTGAGGGGAGTTCGAAGCCGCGGCTGGCGGCTGGTCATCGAGGTGCGCCGTCCCGCCGGACGCCCCGACCAGGTACTCCAGCCGGGCGAGCTCGGAGCGGAAGAAGACTGGCTCACCCTGCCTGCCGACTACGACGGCTAGCGAGTCAGCAATCGGTGCGACGACTGCATGATGCTCAGCCCACCCGGGCAACCACCCGCGCTCCAACTTCACGCGGTGCGTACGGTCGAAGGGCTGGAACCGCCGGAGCACTGTGGCGTGCAGCGCAGGAGCCGCCGGTGTGCTGAAGCTGACGCGCGGGGCGGAGGACACCTCGAGCAGCAACCCCCACTGCGCCCGGAAGACAAGCGGAGCGGCGGCGACCAGGATCTCCCCGGCTCGGGAGCTGTCGGCGCTCATGCGGCGCAGCAACTCGAGGTCGGTGTCGATACCGCCCCCTCGCGGGTAGTTGCGCACCCACTGCACCTGGACCTCGTGGAGATCGTCACACGCCGCCACCATCGACTCCACCGTCTCAGACGACGGCAGATCGAGGATGAACTCGTCGATCTCGATCTCGCCCTGCTTAGCGACGATCTCCACAAGATTGATGTCAGCGCCGATCATGCCCAGCGCCGTGGCGACCGCGCCCAGCGCGCCTGGCCGATTCGGCAGCTGCACTCGCATCAGCAGCACGTGTCACCTTCCCCGGGATTCGTCGCATGGATGTGGGACGTCACCGAACACTGCGCAGTCTACGTCTGTGAAGCACCCGCAAACCTGGCAACGTAACTGGAGAGGCGGCCGGGGTGTGCCTGCGTTCAGAGGACTGTCAGGTCCAGGAGTCCGGACCCGAGGATCCCGCCGGATACGTGTCCATGGTGGTTCGCTGCTCCCGCCACGCCTGCAGGACCGGATCGACGAGCCGCCAGCACTCCACCGCGGTGTCACCCCGGACCGACAGCAGCGGATCGGCGTCCAGTACCCCAGCGAGCACCTCGCCGTACGGGGGCAGGCGGCCGGGTGTGAGGTCGGTGTCGAGCGCGACCCGGTCGAGCTCCAGCGGGTCGTCCGGACCGTTGACGTTCATCTCCAGGGCCATCCGGTCCGGTGACATCGTCAGCCGGAGCTGGTCGGGAAGGGCGGCTCCGCGCAGCCCGGTAGGCAGATGCGCCAACGGCTTGAAGGTGATCAGCACCTCTTTTCGTAGGTCCCGCAGAGCCTTTCCGGACCGAAGCCGGAAGGGCACCCCGGACCACCGCCCGTTCTGGATCTCCACGGTCAGCTCGGCCAGCGTCTCGGTGTTTCGGGCCGGGTCGACGCCCGGCTCAGCGGTGTAGTCGGGCACCGCTCGACCATCGATCGAGCCACTGCTGTAGCGCGCTCTCCTTCCCGAGGCCACTGGGTCGTCCTGCCACAGTCGACAGGCACGCAGGGCCTGCGCCTTGGCGTCGCGCAGGTCGATCTCGTTCACCGACGCTGGCGCATCCATCGCCACCAGAGCGAGGATCTGCAGCAGATGGCTTTGGATCATGTCCGTCAGGGCGCCAGCGTTGTCGTAGTAGCGGGCCCGATTCTCCAGCGTCAACTTCTCATCGAAGACGATGTCCACCCGATCGATGTGGAGGTTGCTCCACAGTGGCTCGAACAGTCTGTTCGCGAAGCGCACACCGAGCAGGTTGAGCACCGTTGAGCGGCCCAAGAAGTGGTCGATTCGATGGATCTGCGTCTCCGGAACCAGCTTGCTCAGCAGCTCGTTGAGACCGGCTGCGCTCTCTTCGTTGGTTCCGAACGGCTTCTCCAGGACCAGGGTGGTGCCCCGAGGAAGCGATACCTCCTGCAGGGCGGTGCAGGACCGCACAGTCACCGCTGGAGGCAGTGCGAAGTAGAGCGCCGGAGCTGGTGGACAGTCGGCGATGAGACGCCGCAGGTCGTCGGCATTCGTGACATCGGCCTTCCGATACTCCGTGTCGGCGAGGACGGCGTCGAGAGTTGATGGTGAGACCTTCGCCGAGTCGAACGATGTCCGGATTCGGTCCTTCCAGGTCTGCTCATCCCAGTCCTCAGAACCGGCACCGACGAGGACGATGTCGCGGCGATCCGCTTCCTGTTCAAGCAGCTGGCCGAATGCCGGGAGCAGCAGCCTCCCCGCCAGATCACCGCTGGCACCCAGAAGCAGCAACGTGCGTATCGACCCTGACATGACCCTCCTACAGCTCGTGGCTGGACTGCCCGCGCCACGGCGGCGCAGCACCCCATGCGAGGCTGTTCCCACGCTACTCACCACTTGGCAGTTCGGAGTGACCACTCCGGACCCGGTGTGATCGGGTGGAGCGATCGAGGTCGCTGGGCGCCAAATCCGGCGTATGTTTCATGCCATGGGCAGGGGAGAGATTCGTCCTAGGCGCGAACGGGTGGAGACTCGAACCAACGTGGCCGTTCGAGTCTCGGATCTTCGAGTGGTTCGCGGCGGGAGAGTCGTCATTCCAGGTCTCAGCGTTGCGGTGCCGCGCGGTCAGGTCGTAGGGCTGCTGGGTCCCAGCGGGTGCGGGAAGACGACGCTGATGCGGACCATTGTCGGGGTTCAAATCATCTCCGGCGGCGAGGTCGACGTGCTGGGTCTGCCGGCAGGCCATCGGGCACTGCGGCATCGGGTGGGATACCTGACACAAAGCCCGAGCGTCTACTTCGACCTCAACGTCTGGGAGAACCTTCGCTACTTCGCTGCCGTGGTTGGCATTCCGCGGGAGAGCGTCGAGAGGGAGGTGGCGCGAGTCGTGGACCTTGTCGCGCTGTCGCGCCACGCCGACTCACGGGTGTCGGGACTGTCTGGAGGCGAGATCTGCCGGGTCTCGCTTGCCGCCGCACTACTCGGGGCGCCTGACCTGTTGGTGCTCGACGAGCCTACGGTCGGACTCGATCCAGTGCTGCGCCGCGATTTGTGGGCCATCTTCCGCCGCCTCGCCGCGGACGGCGTGACCCTCCTTGTCTCCAGCCACGTGATGGACGAGGCCAGCAGATGTGATCGGTTGCTGCTGATGCGAGACGGGGAACTGTTGGCTGACGACAGCCTCGACGGTCTGCTGAGGCTCACTGGCACTCCGGACGTGGAGTCGGCATTCCTGGCTCTGGTGGACCAGAGCGCCGAAAGCGTCGATGCCGTGCAGCCGGACGCTTCCATAACTTCTGCAGCGAGGCGGCCATGAGTCTGCGAATCACCGTCGCGACCGCACTCCGGGTGTTGCGCCAACTCAGACATGATCCGCGCACTATCGCCCTGCTGGTGGTGGTGCCGTGTCTGCTGCTCGGCCTGCTGGCGTGGACCTTCAAGGAGACGCCGGTTTTCGATCGGATCGGAGCTCCGCTGTTGGGCGTCTTCCCGTTCGTCGTGATGTTCTTGGTCACCAGCGTTGCCACCCTCCGCGAGCGCCAGTCGGGAACCCTGGAAAGACTGCTGACTTTGCCCCTCGGCAAGGGGGACCTGGTGGGGGGCTATGCCCTTGCTTTCGGTGTATTGGCTGCGCTTCAAGCGTTGGTCGCAGCCGCGTTCGCGATCTTGGTGCTGGGCCTGGACGTCGAGGGCTCGGTCTGGCTGCTGGTGGTGGTCGCCGTCGCCGACGCTTTACTGGGCACCTCGCTTGGGCTCTTCGGAAGCGCCTTCGCTCGAAGTGAGTTTCAAGCGGTCCAGTTCATGCCAGCCTTCGTCCTGCCCCAGTTCCTGCTCTGTGGACTGCTGGTGCCTCGTGATCAACTGCCGGAGGCCCTGCACATCATCTCGAATGCATTGCCGCTGAGCTACGCAGTGGATGCGATGCGCACCATTGCGAACTCCGCGGATGCCTTCGGTGATGTGCAGGGCGACCTGGCGGTCGTGCTTGCGTTCGTGGCGGCTGGGGTCACCCTCGGGGCGGCGACGCTGCGGAGGCGGACGCCGTAGCCAGCCCCTCCCTCGAACGCGCGGACATCTGCTGGCTCAGCCGACCTCGACGCTCAACAGCTGCGGATGGGGGTGCACCACCCGGCCTTCGGTGTTGAACCGGGCGGTGTGCACATCGTCGTACGGGAAGGCGTAGCCTGCGCCGCCCGCGGTGTGCGCGTGGATCAGCCGCGCATAGTGGTTGGTCCGTGCGGCTCGGTAAAAGCTGCCCTGGGTCGTGTCGGGCTGATGGGAGTTCTCCAGCAAGGTGGTCCGGTTGAGCGCCGCGGCCAGCCGTGCACTGAGGTTGCCCATGACGTTGTTGGCTGTGACGAAGGGAGCCACGCTGCAGTTGAAGACCGCATAGGTGGACGGCTGCGCGAAGCTCCCAATACGGGGGAAGGTGAGCCGGCCGTTCGGCCGAACCCGTCCCGCGACGGTTCCCCATCGAGACTGAGTGTCGATGATCAGATCGACTGAGCGATACTTCTGCCAAACCTGGCGGATGTAGGGATCCAGATAGCCGCTGACCGGGTTTCTGCCCGCCGCATGGGCGGCTAGGTTGGGGCTGAGGATCCGAAGATCGCGCCCTCCCTGGGAGACGATCAGCTTTCGCCAGCCAGAGCCGTCGCGGGCGGACTGGGTACGCAGCCCAGCGGCGATCCGTGATAGCCCGGCGCGCTCCAGTCCGCCCACCCGTTGCGCGCCGGAGGCCGTCTTCAGCCCCAAGCTCAGGGGAACGCCCACGAAGTCGACGAAGCTGATGTTGGCGTAGACACCGTTGGTATCGTGCGTGAGTTCGAAGAACGTCCATTCCGTTGCAGCGTTGGGATCGTGCGGATCGGTGACCGACGGCGTGGCAATGCCGCCATCGGGATTGACGAAGAAACGCAGCTTCCGATCAAGCGACAGGTACACCCGACCGCTCTCGATCGGTGGCAGCATGAGCCGGCGGGTGGCGCCCGATGCTGACAGCGGGATGGCGGTGTCGACGTTCAGCGGTGTCCGCGACGTTCTACCGGCTCGGGGGTACGTCTTGGTTTTTCCGTCCGCAGCGAGGAAGAACCACCGTCCGGAGACCGGGTCGCGACCCGACACGACCGCGTAAGCGCGATGGCCGATGCGACGGTTGACCAGGTCCAGCGGCAGTCGACCAGCGGCCGCGGATGGGCTGGTCATGCTTGTCCAGAGGGGAACGGTGGCCGCGGCTGCGGCACCGCCGAGGAGCGATCGACGTGTGATCATGATCATGCATCCTTGAGGCTGGAGTGAAATCTCATCGACGCCGACCGAGATCAAGAACTGGGTGATCCGTCAGTGGACCAACATCTCCGACGCGAGGCGCGTCCTCACCCACGCCGCGTGGCTGGGCAATCCCGGGAACACCTCATGCTGCACCGGGTATCGGTTATCGCAGCAGCGTTCGCCGGTTGCGACCATGGTGACAGCGGAATGTTAACGAGAGGTTACGCCGAGAAGTGGGAAGGTCAAAGGCGTCAGGGACCGCCACGCCAGTGCTCGATTCGATTGTGGTCGGGCGTGAAACCTTTGTCGACGCCCCACAGGACGGCCTGCGTGCGGCTCGCGACGTTGATCTTGCGATAGATCGTCCGAATATAAGACTTTATGGTGTTGGGGCTCAGAAAGGTGAGCGCCGCCACCTCGGCGTTGCTCTTACCCTGGGTGATCAGCGCGAGAATCTCTGCCTCGCGGTCAGTCAGTCCCTCACCTCGGCCGGGCCAGTTTAGTCCGCTCGCGCTGCGTGCGCGCCCCGGCGGATCGCTGACGACGATCTCACCCGCGTGCACCGCTTCCAACGCGGTCACTAGGTCGCGCGCAGGCAGAGCCTTGGACAGGTAGCCATGGACGCCCTGTTCCCGAGCGCTCTTGATCAGGTCCGGATGGAAGTTCCAGGTGTAGACCACGACTCGATGCGCGTGCGGGTTCTTCACCAGAACGCTGATGTCGTTGTGGTCGGACTCCGGCTGGGCGAAGGAGTCGTACAAGACCACATCGACCGTGTCCCGCAACGGACTGTTGGTGTCAAGCTCCGCCACGACCACACGGTCGCGGTACGGACGCAGCATATTGGCCAGACCGACCACAACGACGTCGTAGTCGTCCACGAGTGCGACTGTGATGGGCGTTCGGTTCGCACCGGTCATGCCCTCACATTACCTACTCAGGGGTGTACTGCACCAACCCTCCGGGTGGTTGAGTAGTGGTGTGAACAGGGGTTATGCAACCCGCAAGGTCCGGTCTACGCCGTAGGTCGGGGTGTTCGGAGGAGGAGGAGGAGCAGTGGAGATCATCGGTGTTCTCATCGCAGGGGTCATCATCGGCTTGTTGGGCAAGTTCGTCGCCCCCGGCAGCCGAGACAACATCCCGATCTGGCTGACCATTCTGTGCGGAGTTGGCGGCGTTCTCATCGGCTGGTTCATCTACACCGCCTTCGGCGGCAACGGCAGTCCGGGGATCGACTGGGTGCGATGGATCGTCGCCATCGTGGTCGCCGCCGTACTCGTCATGATCGCCTCCATGGCAACCGCGAGGTCTCGTACGCGGGCACTGTAGACAGGTCCGAACCAGGGCTGACCCGACTCCCGTGGGGTCAGCCCTGGTCCGCCGCGCTACGGTCAAGAACGTGATGTCGCCACCCACGACCGGTTCGTGACTCGCGGCATGATCGTTGGCGTCGGCTTTGTGACCGTGGTGGTGATTTACGCTGCCCTCTCCGGCCTGTGGGTCGGAGCGGACCCCGGTTGGTACGAGAAGCTTCCAAAGGCGCCATGGCAACCACCGGACTGGGTGTTCGGGGTGATCTGGCCACTGAACTTCCTCGCCCTCGCGACGGCGGGGATCTCGATGGCGCGGGTGGACCCGGCCCGGGCCCGCCCGGTCCTGGTTGTGCTGGCGGTGTCGGTGATCTTCGCGCTCGGATGGGCGTACCTTTTCTACGTTCCGCACGCGCTGGCCGCGTCCGCGGCGTCGCTGGCGGTAGCGGCCCTGCTGACGTGGTCGGTGCTGATCCTCACCTATCGGGTGATCCACTGGGCCGGTCTTTTGCTTGTCCCGTACGCAATCTGGATGAGCCTGGCAACGAGCCTTGCCGTTTGGTATGCCGTCAGCGCACGCCCGCACGGATGAACCGGACCAGTCCTCTTCCGACGCGCCGCATCTGGTGAGCGCTGGGTTAATGGCCACGGTGGCTCTCGGATCTTTGGTCACCGCGGGTGCAGAGTGGTCGCCAGTGCCACAGGGCGTTCTTAGGCTGGTCACAAAGTCCCCGTCTACCGTGGTCAAATGACTGGTCTGGTTCCCCGAGAAGACGTCGCGTTGATCGTCAACGGTTTCGCCCGCCGTGGAGCCCGAGCGTACGAACCGGCGCGGCGGGCCCTCCGCGAGGCAGGCATCCAGCTGCGGCACTCGGTGTTGGTCTCCGATCCGGGCCAGATCGCCGCCGAGGTGGGCAAGGCCGTGGCGGCTGGCTGCCAACTGCTGGTTGTCGGCGGTGGCGATGGCACCATCGGAGGAGTCGCTGGTCTGCTGGCAGATCTTCCGCCGGGGAGCCGGCCCGTCCTGGGAGCGCTGCCCCTGGGTACCGCCAATGACTTCGCCCGCACCCTGGATCTGGCACCAGACCTGGCCTCCGCCGTGACGGCTCTTGCCACCGGCAAAGTCGTGGACATCGACCTCGGGCGAGCCAACGGGCGGCCCATGCTCAATGTCGCCTCGATCGGCTTGTCCGTTGAGGCTACGCGTGCACTGCGGCCTCGTCTGAAGCGCTGGCTCGGTCCGGCGGCCTACCCGCTGTCCGTGCTGGCCGCGTACCGGCGTCATCGGCCGTTCCGGGCGCGCCTTGAGTTCCCTGACGGCGACTTCGCGCCGCTCGATCTCGGTGACCTGCTGCAGGTGGCCGTCGCCAACGGGCGGCATTACGGCGGTGGCAACACGGTCGCGCCGGATGCCGGAATCGACGACTCCACCTTGGACGTGTACGCCATCCGGGCCGGCCGGCTGAGAGATCACCTGAGCCTGGCAAGACTGCTGCGTGACGGCACGCTGATCGAGCATGAGCGCGTACAGCATCTGATCACCCGCTCGGTCGTGCTGACCACCGACGAACCGCAAGTGGTCAACGTCGATGGCGAACTCGCCGCGGTCACTCCGGTCGAGTTCGAGGCCCAGTCCAATGCCATCGAAGTTGCGGTACCCGCGCACGTCACTCACCTGCACTACGACGCTGGGTCGGCTCGTGCCCGGCTGGAGACCAGACCACACTGATCCGACGGGGCCGTTGCGATCACGATCTCTGGCTCGGTGTTGGGGTGACTCGCCGCGCGCCACTTCCACCGCGGTGCGGCACCTATATCGTGCGCGCCGCGGGGGATCGTGCGCGGCGCCCGGTACGGCAGGGCGACCCGCGCGACCGTCGCCACGCGTCAAGCCGGGCGCAGCCTCGTATCTGCCTTGGCTTTGAGCCCTCCTCGTGACTGTCAGCCATCGGATGCATCCTGGTGGGACGGACAGAAGGCACAGGGGGACTTGATGAGTACGCCGAACCAGGAAGCTGACGACGCACGGACGATCCAGGCACGGATCTATGCCGAGGACCGAGGCGCCTTGTTTGAGTTGATCACTCGGCACTCATTCGACTACGGCTGCCGGCCCTCCGCGCAGGTGGACGAATCCGGGCGGCTCTACACGCCTGCTCTGCTCTTGCAGCGTGAGCTTGCCGAGCTGCGCGATGAGGGAGTACGGGTCACCGTACGCACCGAGATTCTGGCCGATGACACCACGGCCGCTGAGACGATCGGCCAGGGTGATCGCTTCGAGGGCGGTGCCCGCCCACCCCAGGGTGCCGGATCTCGCGGCGAGGGTGGCGCCCAAGAGATCGGCCCGATCATGAACGTCGACGAAATCGGGTCGGCGATCAGCGGTCTGGTGAACGAGTTCGGCATCCCCACATTCCCATTGCCCAACGGCACCGCTGAAGGGCAGATACCGACCGGCGGGCAGATCGGCGACGTCGATCCTGAGCTGTACCACGTCTACTTCACCGCTGGCGTGCATGCCCGTGAGCGCGGAGGGCCCGACTGCCTGATCTACTTCATCGCCGACCTGCTGCACGCCAAACGGGCGGGCACCGGACTCGTCTACGGCGCGAAGTCCTACACCAACGCGCAGGTGAGTCAGGCTCTCAACACGGGGATCGTCTTCTTCCCACTGGTGAATCCCGACGGGGTGCGCTGGGATCAGGACACTGACAGCCTGTGGCGCAAGAACCGCAACCCCGCGGATGCAACCGGGACTCCGCAGTCGATCGGCGTCGACATCAACCGCAACTACGACTTTCTTTGGGACTTCCGGACCCATTTCGACCCGACCGTCACAGGATCTGGCAGCCTCGCCTCTGACAACCCCAACGCAGAGACCTACCACGGGCGATCACCGTTCTCCGAACCCGAGGCACGCAACGTCGCCTGGGTCTTCGACCAGTTCCCGCGGCTCCGGTGGTATATGGACATCCACTCCGCGGTGGGCGACATCCTCTACCCCTGGGGTGACGACAACAATCAAAGCTCAGACCCCGGCATGACCTTCCTCGATCCTCGGTGGGATGGCAAGCGCGGCGTGGTGACCATCGACGACTATCGCGAGTGGATCAGCGAGTCGGACGGGGCGGCGGCACGCGGCGTGGCCCGGCGCGTGGCTGCCGCGATGCGCAACGTCGGGGGTCGCTTCTTCACCCCGCTGCAGGCGGTCGGGCTCTATCCCACCTCCGGCGCTAGCGACGACTACGCGTTCAGCCGGTTCCAGGCCGATCCAAGCCTCAACAAGGTGTTCGGCTTCACGATGGAGTTCGGCTATCCGACGAACTTCTACCCGACTCTCCCCGAGTTTCACAACAATGTTGTGGACGTCGGCGCGGGGCTGATGGAGTTCTGCCTGGCCGCGACGAGCGTCGGTCTCGCGTAGGGTTCGGTGGTGATGCGGCGCCGCAGTGGGCGCGTACCTTGGTGATCATGGTTGGCCGGAGTGAGCGTCGTCGCGTCAGCCGCGGGCCGCGTGTGCCACTCTGCAGCCGCGTGCAGTGGACATCGGGTGACCGCGTGCCCGCACTCGTCAAGGCGCAGAAACAGTGACGCCTGAGCAGGCGCGGGACCGATTCATCGCTGCCCGTGTCGCCCGTCTCGCCACGGCCGACGCCTCAGGGTGCCCGCATGCCGTGCCGCTGGTGTTCGCGGTGGCCGGTGACACCGTCTACAGTGCGGTGGACGCCAAACCCAAGCGATCTACGTCTTTGCGGCGGATGTCCAACGTACGCGAAAATCCCCGCGTCAGTTTGCTAGTTGACCACTACGACGACAGCGACTGGGACGCACTCTGGTGGGTGCGAGCCGACGGCACCGGTCGGGTGCTGAACCCGGCCGACGCCGAGTCGCGGCGCGCGCTCGAACTGCTGCAGACGAAGTATCCCCAGTACCGCACCAGCCCCCCAAGCGGGGAGGTGCTGGCGGTGGATGTCCAGCGGTGGAGTGGGTGGGCGGGCACACCCGGAGACTGACAGCGTTTGAGCCGGGCTCGAAAGGATGCGCTAACCTTACCCAGGTCACATTGAGGCTGCGGTATGTCCAAGTTCCAGAGGGGCCGACTGTGAGTCAGGATGGGCGTCAGCCCAGCCACGCGGGTGTAGTTCAATGGCAGAACATCAGCTTCCCAAGCTGAGAATGCGGGTTCGATTCCCGTCGTCCGCTCCACGCATAGTTCCTAGCCAGACGTAGTTAGCGAGTCTCGGCACGGTGCGCCCTTTCGGATTCGGGCCCCACCTGGGCCCCAAGGCCGTCACGTAATTCATTCTCAGCGGCTTGAAGCCGGGCACTCAGCTGCGCATCAAGCGCAGCTGCAATCGCTTCGTCAGACGCCCGACTGCTGTGCTGGTAGATGAGCGCCGCGGCCGGCGAGTCGTGTCCCATCCGCGTCATCAGGTCCCTCAGGCTTGCGCCCGACTGAGCGGCCAACGTGTTGCCGGTATGGCGCAGATCGTGAAGATGCAGGCCGGGAACGCCGAGCTGGTCGCGGATCGCAACCCAGCCAACCGCCTTGTTGAAGTTCCCTCGTCGAAGCGGCTGACCGTGCTCGTTCGGGAAGACCAGACCGGCTGGGCCATCGGCTGCGAAATCCCTCAGATGCCGCCGCAGCTCGGGAAGGATGGCGGCCGGAAAGGACACGATTCGTATCCCGGCTCGCGACTTCGGAGGCCCCACCTGCAGCCCTCCAGGTACTGTCACGAACTGCCGTCGGACCCGTACCGTCCTCTTGTCCAGGTCGACGTCCTCGCGAGTGAGCGCGGTGATCTCACCCCAGCGCAGGGAGGCGAAGGTCTTCAACAGCATGAACGCCCGCCATCGCTCCGGAACAAGACCCACCAGCTCGTAGACCTGGTCCAGATTGAGGGCCGGCCGCTCGTCGGCACGTTCCTCGCCCGCCCCCTTGATCTTGCACGGGTTCGACGCGATCAGCTCGTCCTCGACGACGGCTGTATTCAAGATCGCGCGAAGCAGGCGATAACTCTTCGCCACCATCGTCCTGGACACCCCCTGCGAGCTGAGTCTTGCGCGCCACTCCCTCACCATCGCGGTGTCAATCCGCCTCAGCGGCACCTCCCCGAGCAACGGCAGGAGGTGGCGGTTCAGCTGCGACCGGTACACCTCGACTGTGCGCGGCCGCAGGCCGGGATGCTGATCGATCCATCGGAGGGCGTAGTCCTTGAATGCGATCCTGCTTCCCCGGGTGTCGATCAGCGGCCCGCCGGTCTGAGCCTGGCGCTCAAGCTCGGCGAGCATCCGAGCCGCGTCAGCGCGACGGGCGTAGGTCACTGGATGCGAGACGCGCTGACCATCCCTGGTGCGATAGCGGATCTGCCACCGACCCGACTCGCGTTGACGGATCGAGCCGAAGTAGCGCTTGCTAGTCATGCGCCCAACCGCCGAAACTGTGCCCAAGCCTCAGTTACAGCTTCGGAATCATCGCCAGAGGCAACCTCACCTGCAGCAGCGAACGCGTCCAAGTCTGCGGGATCGAACCGAAGGAACTTGCCGAACTTGTAGTACCGAATTTTCCGGTCAGCCACCAGCCGGCGCATGAAACGCACACTGACATTGAGATAGACGGCCGCCTGATCAATGTTGAGATAGCGACACGAGGCGACCGGTGCCGGGGCCAAAGTCATGACGGTCTTCCTTTCCGCGGTGGTTGGGGTCTCGGCCTCCCCGATATGGGATGTTGTGGTCTGCGAACCGCTCGTCAAGGGCCTCGCTGCGCTCAGTCCTGGCGGATGCGCTGCGCTCACCCTTGACCACCGGTTCTCCGACCAAGGCGGGCTGGTTATCGGGGGAGGCCGAGGATTGGTCGGCTCAAGCCGCTTGGTCGGTGGTGAGCTCAGGGCGGTCCGGTTGCCGAAGCGTTGTCCACAAGCGCTTTGGTGTGTTTGACGGCTTCGTACTGGGCGCGCCAGCGGTGCCGCTCGGCGATCGAGGCGAGCAGCACCCGCGCGTACGTCGCAGGATCGGGTCGCGTGTCTGTCCAGACGAACCGCGGCGTCCCATCAGGCAGGGTGACTGTCGCGGCGAGGCGTTCGGTTTCGGGTGCGATGATGCCGGCGGCGAGGAGGGCTTCGCGGACGACGGTGGCACGGTCTGCCTTGTGCTCGGTCAGCGTCTTGCCCGACCACTGCCGGGAGACCAGGACACGGCGGCCACCGAGGCCGAGATGCTCACGGTCATGCGCCTTCGACGGGCACCGGCCGGGCTGCAGGCCGGGGCCGGCATTGTCGGGCTGGATGCCGTAGCGGAGCCAGTTCGCACACGCCGGCGAGCACGGCAGCCAGCGCAGCTCGGCATGCAGCCGGTCGATATGGGCCTCATAAGCCGGGTCGACGTCGTCGCCGGCATAGGTGTCGGCGACGGATTTGGTGAGGTACTTGGTGAGGTAGCGGACGGCCCGGTCGGCGTCCGGTGAGGGGGCGATGATGCCAGCCAGGTCGGTCTGCCGCCCGAACCGCATCACATGCGCCGGTTTCGCGTCGGGGTCCTTCTCGACCTGGTCCAGCGCCTCCTGCCAGGTCGGCAGGACCATGCCG